>CAMYMH010000011.1 GCA_947259275.1 uncultured Acidimicrobiaceae bacterium
GACCTGCCCGATGTCATCCTCTACCCGACCGGGGGAGGGACCGGCATCATCGGGATGTGGAAGGCATTTGTCGAGCTCGAGGCCATGGGCTGGATTTCGAAGCTGCCGCGCATGATCGCGGTTCAGGCCGAGGGGTGTGCTCCCATCGTCCGGGCCTACGAGGAGGGAGCCGACCACGCCGAACCCTGGAAGGACGCCACCACCCTTGCCGCCGGAATCCGGGTGCCCGCCGCCATCGGGGATTTCCTCATTCTCGAAGCCATTCGAGAGAGCGGCGGCTTTGCCATCGCAGTCTCCGACGAGTCCATTGAGAAAGCTCAGAAGTCCGCCGCCTCGGGGGACGGGCTGATGATGAGTCCGGAAGGAGCTGCCACGCTGGCGGGCCTGGAGCAGGCACTGGCGGACGGCCGCGTCCAGCAGAGCGAGCGAGTCGTGCTCTTCAACTGCGGTCATGGCCTCAAATACCCGATGCCGCCGGCAAACCGGGTCCTCGACCACACCCGGCCGGTCGATTATTCCGCTTTGGTAGGGGAGCAGCGGGGCGATAGGCCGGGAGAAGGTACGACCGTCGACACCGACTTCTCCCGGTAAACGGTCTTCGAGTGAACGGGTTGACGTTGCCCGGCCTCTAGGCCTCGCTGCCGACTTCGTCGCTCTCCTCCGACTCCCGGCCTGCCTGCGCTGACTTGGAGTCTACGTAGAGATCTGCTGCGCCGATGCTCGGAAATGTGATGATCGGAGCCGCGATGACTCCCAATACCGGTACCAGTCTCAGCGCCACGAGGGTGAAGGTTGCCACCCCAACTATCGCCAAGGAACGGGCCTGCCAGCTGTGATGCACCTCTCGGCGGAGGGCGACAACTCCGCCGGCACCGAAGCCTGCCACCAAGCCGGTGACGGCGTCCCGGGCCAGGGCTGATACCGGTAAGGCGACGGCCACCGCCAACAGCAGGGCGGCCACGGTGGCGCCCCCCAACTCCGGCTGGCGAGAAATGGCTCCCAGCGCCACGAATACAAACGGCATCAGCGCAAGCCCGAAGGCAAGGGCCGGGCCCGGCGGGGGACCGTCTTCGAACTCTGAAGCCACGAAGGCAAAGACAATTGCCCAGTAGCTGGCCAGCATCAGGGTGGTTCCTACCGCGATCGCCCACCATTTTTGGCGCGCCAGCCGTTTGGATTTGGTTTGGTCGGTTGTCACGGCAGAGCCAGCGTAGTGCTGAGGAATGCGATTCGGCCGGCCGGATTACCCCTTGACGCCGCCGGCGGTGAGGCCGCGCACGAAGAAGCGCTGCAACGAGAAGAACACCACCAAGGGCAAGACCATCGAGATGAACGCCCCGGCAGTGAGCAGGTGAAATGCCTCGCCCCGGCCCCCGATCAGATTGGTGAGCGCCTTGGTTATCACTTCTACGTCGGAGTCGCCGCCGAGGAAGATCAGGGCTACCAGCAGGTCGTTCCATGTCCATAGGAACTGGAAGATCGCAAAGGAGGCGAGGACCGGGACCGAGAGCGGCACGATCAGTCGGGTGAAGATCTGGAAATGGGTGGCGCCGTCAATCTCAGCCGACTCTATGAGTGAGCCGGGCAACGACCCCATGTAGTTCCTCAGTAGGTACACCGCCAGGGGTAAACCGAAGCCGGTGTGAGCGAGCCACACCGCCAGAAACGTGCCATTGAGGTTGAGATCGGGAAAGATCGTGACACCGAGGAAGTGGCCTCCACCCGTGTACAGGCGCAGAATGGGGATGAGTGCCATCTGCAGAGGAACGACCAGCAAGCCGACGACGATCACGAAGATGAGGTTGCGGGCCGGGAAGTTCATCCAGGAAAAGGCATAGGCGGCAAAAGCGGCCACCGTAATCGGGATCACGGTGGCCGGCACCGTCACCGACAGGGTGTTTAGGAAGGCGTTGCCAAATCCGCGCTTATTGAGCACCTCGTCGTAGTTCTCGAGGGTCCAGGAGCCGGAATCGAACAGATTTCCGAACACCGTCCACCAGCCGGAGCTGTCGATGTCCGCCCGGGGCCGGAACGAAGTGATCAGCATTCCCAGGGTCGGTACCAGCCAGATCACGATGATGGCGAGCACCACCAATTTGACCGGCCACTTGTTCGTCAGTCGCTGCCAGAAACTTGGCTCCGGCGCGGCCTGGACGTCGTGCTCGACGGGAGCGTCCGCGATGGCTGTCATCTCAGCTCCTCCTGTGCCCGGAATTGACGCACGTTTATGTACATGATGGGAATCACCGCCAGGAAGAGAACCACCGCCAGGGCGGCCCCCACCCCGTCATTGCGGAAGGTGAAGAACTCGGTGACCATGCGCTCGGCCACTACCGACGTGTCGTCCTGGCCTCCGGTCATGACGAAGACGATGTCAAAGACTTTCCAGACGGTGATGACGATGGTGGTGGTCACCACCACCATCGTCGAGGCGATGGTGGGAAAGATCACCCGCCAGAACACCTGAAACTCGTTGGCACCGTCGATGCGCGCGGCCTCGAGGATGTCTTCCGGCACCGCCTTGATGGCCGACGAGAGGATGACCATGGCGAAGCCGGTCTGGAGCCAGATGAGGATCACCATGAGATACAGGTTGTTGAACGGCTCCTGTCTGAGCCAGTCGATGGCTTCGAAGCCAATCCCCTCCCAGATGCTGTTGAGCAGGCCGATCTGCTCACCAAAGCCGGGGGGGCGGAAGCTGTAGACGAACCGCCACACGATGCTGGCGCCTACGAAGGAGATGGCCATCGGCATGAAGATCATCGATTTCGAGAGGCTCTCCGCTCGGCTGCTCAGTTTGTCGACCAGGACGGCGAAGCCCAGTCCGATGGCAACGGCGAAGAATGGCACCAGGATCACCCACAACACGCTGTTGCGAATGGATATCAGGGTGTCGGCGTTGGTGAATATCTCTTGGAAGTTGTCGAATCCGACGAAGCTCTCACCGTCGCGGTCCTTGAAGCTGAGGATGGTGGTGTTGATGGCCGGGTACACGAGGTAGACGGACAAGATGACCAGGGCCGGTCCGACGAACACGAAAGGCCGCACCGATTCCCGGACGTGCTCGGGGAGCAGGTTGACCACCGTGTCCATGCCGAAGTAGAGAGCAAAGACGCCAAAGACGCCGACGAGAATGGCGACTGCCATCACCAGGAAGCGGTTGGCTTCGGCGTCGCGCAAGAAGTCGAATGTCACCCACAGGAGGAAGAAAGCCGCGATGGGGATGGCCAGCGCGAAGGCGACCCGGAGGGCATAGACGAGCGGTCCCCGCTGTTGCGCTTCCTCGGAGAAGGCGCGAGGTCCGCTCGAGCGCGGTTCTTTCGTTGTGACCGGTGGTTCGTGACCCTTGTCGGTCAAAACCCGCCTCCCGACGATCCGCCGTGCGTGCTACTCGGCGACCCTAGCACGCGGAGAGGCGGCCCGTCGGGCCGCCTCTCCGGTAGTTGTTTGTGGTCGCGGAGGCTCAGCCGGTTGGCCAGCCTGCTTCGATTTCGTCGGCTACCTCTTGGGCTGACTTGCCCTCGACCCAGTCGACCATACCCTCCCAGAAGGTGCCTGCACCGACCTCTGAGGGCATCAAGTCGGAGGCGTCGAACACGAATGTGTTCGAGGCGAGCGCCCCGGTGATCGACGTCGCGATCGCCTTGGCCCCCTCCGTCTCGTAGCAGTCGGGCGAGATGTCCTTGTGGCCCGGCAGTCGCTCGACGCCCGCCACACCGTGTCCGCCCAGAGCACTGGCGGTCCCGCCACTGGCCGAGGCGAGCACGCATCCCCACTCAGGAGTGATCCAGTCCTTGATGGCTTGCACGACCTGCGGACTGTCATTGAAGACCATCAGGTTGTCGCCGCCTCCCAGGGCACCGGTGTTGCCACCGATGGTCGGGAAGGGGAAGAACTTCACGATGTCGGTTCCACCCTCGGGGAAGAAGTTCTGGATGAACGAACCCTGTTTGAGCATGAGGCAGCTGGGCGGGTCGTTGAACAACGGCAGCGGGCTCTGCTGGAAGCTCACCCCTGCCACGTTATCTGCTCCGCCGAGCACGAAGCCTTCGCCGAACATGATCTCGCCGAAGAGGTCGAAAGCCTCGATGATCTCGGGGTCGTTGAACGGGATGTCATGCTTGAACCACTGAGCGAAGACCTCACCGCCGGAATTGCGGACGACGATGTCCTCGAGCCAGTCGGTGCCGGGCCAGCCCGGAGGGCCGGCGTCCTGCCCGAACCCGAAGCACCAGGGTGTCATCCCATCGGCCACGATCTTCTCGCTCAGCGAGACCAGGTCCTCATAGGTTGCCGGGATCTCATATCCGTTGGCCGTGAAGGTGGGCTCGTGATAGAAGATGATGCTCTTGAAGTTGGGGAACCACGGGATGGCGTAGTGCTCGCCGTCGGCGGCGATGCCCAGGTCCATCCAGAACTTGCCGTGGTTGGCTTCCATCTCGGCGATGTCGAAGCCCATGTCTTCCAACGATGCCAACTCGCCCTGGTCGGCGAACTCAACGATCTTGGCCGGCTGTGGCGCGAATGCGACATCAGGCGGATTTCCACCGTCGACCCGGATCACAATCTCCTGCTCAAACGCGTCCGAGCCCTCGTACTGGAGCTCCGAACCCATCTCGGTGTTGTAGACATCGAGGAACCCCTGCAAGGCGTCGCCCTCGTCTCCTGTCGGCGCCCCGAAAAGGGAGAAATCGGCCCCGGCCATTATGCCGTCTCCGTTGCCTCCGCCTCCGCCGCTTGTGGTGTCAGTCGTGTCGTCGTCGCCGCAGGCTGCGGCGACCATCGCCAGCGCTAGAAGCAGCGCCAGCCATTTGAAGCGTCTCACTTCGTGTCCTCCTCATTGTTAGGGATCGTCACCCACCCTGCGGGGGACGATCCATACCCGAGGCTAGTGCCCCGTGAGTTTCCTAACCAGTGGGCTTTCGGTCCTAGGCGTCCCAATAATTGCCAGAGGACTCGCGGTCTAGGGTGATGGGCGATGCGTCATTGCTACGTGGTTCGCGTATTCACCGTGGGGACCGTGGGCGGAAACGCCCTCGGGGTGATCCCCGACTCGACAGGTCTCGACTTGGGCGCCATGCAGCGGATCGCCGCCGATCTCGGGTTTTCGGAGACCGTGTTCATTGATTGGCCGTCGGGCGAAATGCCGACGCTGCGCATCTTCACGCCGGCGGCCGAGATGCCCTTCGCCGGCCACCCGCTGGTGGGAACCGCCTGGGTACTCAACCAGATGGGTCCCGGGGTCGACACGATGTCCATCCAGATCGGCGAGGTCGGCGTTCGCATGGAGGATGAACTCGTGTGGGTGAGCCCGCCTCCCATCGACCAGCCCACTCGAGAGGCGTCTGTCGATGAGGCCGCAAGCTGCGGCGTCAAAGCCACCCGGGCCTGGCGAGTGGCGGTGCCCTCCGACTATCTCGTCGCCGAAGTCGCATCCGAGGCCGACCTGGTCACGACCGAGCCGGATCTCGAGGCGGTATCCGAGGCGGCGGACGGCCTCTACGTCTTCCACGGCCATGGCCTGACCCGGTCTCGGTTCTTCGCGCCCCGCCTCGGGGTCGACGAGGACCCGGCCACCGGTTCGGCGGCGGTGGCGCTGTGCGCGGTCTCCCGCTTGCTGGGTCGGGAATCCGGCGCGGCCCAGATCGTCCAGGGCCTCCCGGGTGCTCTCTCCGAAATCCACCTGACCTGGGACGGTCTCGCCGTCGAGCTCGGGGGCCGGGTGGTGAAGGACGAGGTGCGGTCGCTCGACCACTGACGGGGGCGACGCTCTGGGTTACAAGTCGGATGCAGACCCGAGGAGGTCCCGCTCCACCCGGAGCATCATGCGGGTGGCCCAGCGCCGGGAGAGGGCGGCCGGCAGCGAGGAAAGAACGATGGCGGTGGTCGTTCCCGGCCCTCGCCACCCGGACATACCAACCTTCTGAGCGCACCAGCTGTAATGCCGGTCGGTGCGGAGGAGCATCAGCACCGCCGAGGCACGGGCCGGGCTGAAGCGGCGAGTGGGCAATTGCCCGGCCAGCCGAATGTAGGCGGATACCTGCGGCAGCGCTTGCGCCATCAGGTGTCGGCGGGCCCGGCGGACGGGGTCCACGGCATCGAGGCGGCCCAAGTGAGGAAGCAAGACGGGGTGATATCCGGCCCCTCGTACGAGGTCCTTCTCGATATCGCGGGTGATATTGGCGATTTGGATCAGCTCGCTGGACGCCAGTGCGTCCCGATGCTGATTACCGGTGAGGTCCGTCCCTCCCAGCAGCAGCAAAGTGAAAAGGGCCGGTTCACCCATGACATAGTGGCAGTAGCGCCTGACTTGCTCGGCGTCGATCAGCACGCCGCCTTGTTCGGCAAATCGTTGGGAAGCCCAGATCATGCCGTCGGCCATCGCCTCGACCAGACCGATGATTCTCTCCCGGTCGACATCGTCCAACGACGCCAACACCGTATCGATCAGGGCGCACCGGTCGATGAGAAGCAAGTGGGCGCGGTCCCGATCGTCCTGCGGGGTCGGCTTGACGGCGGGGGGAGGCTCCAGGGTTCGCATCCGGGCGGCAAAGGCGGAGAGAGCGGCTTCCCGGTCGGCCGGGCCGGTCACATCTTCGTAGCTGTCGAGCATCCGGCAGTAGAGATAGGCAACCGCCGCCGTGAGCGCCTGTCGAGACGGGAGCATCAGGATGCTGGTGGCGAAGCTGCGGGCGGCATGAGGGAGGATCGCCCACACGAAGCGATCCGGGTCCTCAATCGCGCCCAGCTGGGCCAGATCCGGCCGGTCGCGGTCGGTTCGTGAGCTCTGAATCAGCAGCCAGGGCCGCTGGAGCGCGAAGGGAATCCTCATCATCGAAGCAAGATACCCCGGGAGTGTGGGCGAGGAACCGTGCCTATCGCCTACCGCCTACCGCCTACCGCCTACCGCCCACCGCCTAGCGTGGGTATGGCAATCCGGGATTGGAGGGAGCATCGTGAGCCGTATCGAGTCCGATCTCCGCACGCTGGTGTCGATTCCATCGGTCACGGGCGACGAGGCCGCCTGCCAGGACCATGTTGCCGAATGGCTGTCGGATCGCGGTCTCCGGGTGGAGCGGATTGAAACCGATCCGACCTCCCTCATGTCTGATCCTGCCTTTCCCGGCTTTGAGATGCCGCGGACGCGGCTCCCGGTGGTAGCGGGGCATCTCGATACCGGTCATCCGGGCCCGCGGGTGATCCTGGTCGGTCACGTCGATGTGGTCCCACCGGGTAACGCGGCCGCGTGGTCGCGGCCGGCATTCGAGCCGTGGGTGGAGGATGGCCGTCTCTACGGCCGGGGTGCCTGCGACATGAAGGGGGGATTGGTCGCCGCCGTCGAGGCCGTGCGGAGGGTGATTGAGGAGGGCGGCCACCTCGTCGGTGAAGTCATCATCCTGGCGGTTCCGTCAGAGGAGGACGGTGGGGCCGGTTCGCTCTCGGCGATCCGCGCCGGGTACACCGGTGACGCCTGTGTGATTACCGAGCCGACCGGGCTGGAGATCGTGGTCGCGCATGCGGGTGCCATCACCTTCACGCTGGAGGTGCCGGGAAAGGCGGCCCATGCCTCGATGCGCCGCGAAGGGGTTTCGGCCCTCGAGCATCTCCAATACCTGAATGCGGCGCTGTCCGATGACGAGCGAGCCCGCAACCAAGCGGAGACACATCCGCTCATGCGGGCGATCGGGCTGCCATATCCCACGATCATCGGGCAGGTCGAGGGCGGATCTTGGGCGTCCACTGTCATGGATCGGGTGGTCGCCCACGGGCGCTACGGAGTCCGTCTCGGTCAGGAATGCGACGGGGCCGCCGAGGAGCTGCGGTCGGTGGTGACGGAGGCCTGGAAGGCCCATCCCTTTCTCGCCGATCGACCGGTCGGGTTCCGGGTGTGGGGAGCCAGGTTCGACTCGGCTTCGATCGATCCCGACCATGAGTTGCCGATCGGCCTGGCGGCGGCCTTCGAAGCCGTCACGGGACGGGACACCGGGAGAGTCGGAGTCCCGTACGGTGCCGACATGCGCCTGTTCATCAACGAGGGGAACACGCCGACCGTCATGTTCGGGCCCGGTGATGTTCGGGTCGCCCATGCCGCCGACGAGTACGTTCGGCTCGATGAGGTCGAAGCCTGTGCCGCCACGCTCGCTCGGTGGCTGAACGAGGTGTGTGCGGGTTGACCGCCCGAGTAGTCGCCAGTCGCAAGACCCAAGACCCAAGACCCAAGACCCAAGACCCAAGACCCAAGACCCAAGACCCAAGACCCAAGACCCAAGACCCAAGACCCAAGACCCATCAACGGAGGATCTTCCGGTTCACTCCAGATCCTCCAATGTCTTGGGCCATTCGTCCTTGAGGATCCGCGATAGGGAGCGGTCGGCGAGGATCTTGCCGCCGGTTTGGCAGCCCGGGCAGTAGTTGAGCTCGTTGGCGGTGGCGTAGACGATGCGCTGGATCGGCGATCCACACACCGGGCACTCCTGCTTGAACTTTCCGTGGACCGCCATCTCGGCGTGGAACGCAGTCACCTTGTCCGGAAAGCCGTCACCCAGTTCATCTCGCAGCCGGTCGGTCCATTCGGTCAAGATCTCGACGGCAGCGTCGTAGACGGTCTCGGCCTCCTCCCGGGTCATCTGGCTGGTGAGTTTGAACGGTGACATCTTGGCCCGGTGCAAGATCTCGTCCGAGTAGGCGTTGCCAATGCCGCTGAACAGGCGCTGATCGGTGAGTGCCCGCTTGACCGTGTGCCGGGCGGCCGTTATCGCCTCGACGAACTCGTCGGTGGTGGCGGTGAGAACCTCGAGGCCGCCGCGGTCGTGCTCGGCGAGGGCCTCCTCGCCCCGAACCAGGTGGAGGGTGGCCCGTTTCTTGGTGCTCTGTTCGGTCAGCAAGATGGTGCCGTCCGGGAAGTCAAAAGCAGCCAGGCCGACCCGCTTGGGTACGGTCGTCCCCTTCGGCTTCCAACGCAGGCGACCCGAGATCATCAAGTGAAGCACGAGGAAGAGGTCGTCTTCCAGTTGGAACACGATCCGTTTGCCGAGGCGTCGCAGGCCGATCACCGTCTTGCCGTTTGCGGTGTCGATCGGCGGATCGTATGACCCGAGCAAGGAGATTCCGGCGATGCGGATCCGCTCGAGCTTCTGGCCCATTACGTAGCGATTGAGCGCTTCGAGATAAATCGTGATATCCGGAAGTTCAGGCACGATGCTTCATTCTCGCGGCTACCGAGAGCTGAGGTTGAACCAGCAGCTTGCCCCGACCGTAGACTCTCCTTCCATGGCCGGATCATCGGAATCACGGACGCTCGTCGTTCTCGCCCTCATCGCCAATATTCTCATCGCGATCATGAAGTTCGTGGCGGCCGCCATCACCGGCTCTGCCGCCATGCTGGCCGAGGGGTTTCACTCGACTGCCGATAGCGGCAATCAGCTCTTCCTGCTTCGAGGCGCCGCCGTGTCGCGTTACGGGCCAAACGTGCGTTACCAGTTCGGGCGTGGCAAGGAGCTGTATTTCTGGTCGTTGATGGTGGCCGTCTTCCTCTTTGTCGGTGGCGCGGTCGTGTCCTTCTTCGAGGGTTACGAGCGGTTCCGGCACCCGGAAGAGACCTCCCATCTCGCCTGGAGCCTCGGGGTCCTGGCGGCGGCGGGCGTCTTTGAGATCGTTATCGCCTTCTGGCCGGCACTCAAGGAGTTCAATCACCGGCGGGGGAGCCGCAACGCCTGGCGGGCGATCCGTGAATCAAAGGACCCCGCGCTCATGGTGGTGCTGTTCGAAGACGCCGCCGCCGTCGCTGGTGTGATGATCGCCGCCTTCGGCATCCTGATGGGTGAGTGGACGGAAAACCCAAGATGGGACGGCGCCGCCTCCATGGCCATCGGCGTGCTGCTGGCGCTGGTGGCGTTTCTGGTCGCCTACGAGGTCAAGAGCATGCTGGTCGGGGAGAGCGCCAGTCGGCAAGTCCGTTCACAGATCCGCGCCGCGGTCCTCTCCCACCCGAACGTCGAGAGCATCGGTCGGCTGCTCACCATGCACATGGGACCAACCGACATCGTTGTCAACCTCGACGTCGACTTCCAGGATGGCCTCTCGGCCAACCAGGTGGAATCCACCATCGATGAAGTCGAGGCGGCCGTGCGCGAAGTGGCCCCACAAGCAACCCAGATCTTCGTGGAGCTCGAGTCGGCGCGATGAACGCGTCGGCACCAGCGTCGTCTGCCAATCTCGGACCCGGGTTCGACTCGCTGGCGCTGGCGCTCGAACTTCGCTGTCGAGTCGACGTGGCCGAAGCCGCCAGTTGGGAGATCGCAAACGATCCCGAAGGGTTCGTGCAGGCCGCGGCCACCCGCATCAGCCAAGACCCCCTCCGGATCGAGGTTCGGTCCGAGATACCGGTCGGTAAAGGCCTCGGATCGAGTGCGGCGCTGCTGGCCGCGCTCGAGACGGCCGTCCGGCGCCTGTGGGGCAACCCGGTCGAGCATGCAGAAGTGTTTGACGCCGTGGCAGCCGCCGAGGGACACGCCGACAACGCAGCCGCCGCCGTCTACGGCGGCTTGGTGCTGGCCGGGTCGGGATCGGTGCACCGGATGGAAATGCATCCTTCGCTTTCCGTGGTGGTCGCCGTTCCCAACCAGACCCTTCCGACCGGCCAAGCGCGGGCTGCCCTGCCCGAAGCAGTGCCATTCGAGGCAGCGGCCCGGACGAGTGGGCGGGCGATTCGCCTCGTCGAAGGCTTGCGCACCGGCAACCTCGAAGTACTTGGCTCCATCGGGCCCGATGAGATGCACGAGCCATTTCGAGTGGCGCTCCGTCCCGTGATCGGGCGGCTGCTGAGTGCGGCCGCCGAGGCCGGGGCACCCTTCGCGGCCATCAGCGGGGCCGGCCCGTCGGTGCTTGCCATCGTGACCGAGCAATCGCGGGAAGCCGTCACCGAAGCGCTCGGCGATGCGGTGGGAGAAGGCACTCTGCTCAGCCCCGCCATCGCGGCGGAGGGCGTCCTCTAGAGCAGGCTCCAGGGGACCGCCAGTGTCACCGAGCGGCAGCCGGCCGGGGTGTCAATGGTGTTGGGTAGGAACGAAGAACCGAAGTGGGCTCCGGTGACTGCGTTATCGACGAAGCAGTACCAGCGGCCGCTCGCGCTCTGAGTAACCACATGTACTTCCTGGCCGCCGTCGACGTAGGCGAAGGTGCCAACGCCGGCCTGGTCGGGCGTGCCGACGAAGTCGAGCGCGTCGTCGATGAAGATGGCGTTGAGGGTGGAGGTGGGGATGTCATAGTCGCCGGCTCCGGCGTACAAGTCGCGAGCCACCAGCAGGATCTCCTCCATGAAGCCGACCGCCTGCTCGTTGGCGGTTCCAGCTTCGCCGGCGTTGAGCACCCACTTGCAGGGATGGACAGCCGCATACCAGGTGCCGCCCCATTCCCACACGCCGAAGTCGGTGATGGTGAGCGTCTCACCGCTGTCGAGGTAGGTGACGTCGAAGGTGGCGAACGCCTCATCGCTGTGGCCGACGTTGCCCCGAATCATTTCAAACGGTCCGAAGGTGACACCGGTCGGGCTCCAGGGGAACGGGTCGAGCGCAAGCGAGGCATCTGCCGGGGTGCAGGCGAACAGCGGCGGCACCGCGGCGTGGAGCGAAACGTAGTCCTGGGTCGCCTCGGCGACGATGAACTGCTGGATCACGGCTTCGATCTCGATCTCCTCGGCGGCCGAGAGCGGAATCGGGGGCAGTGTGGTCGTCGTCGTGGTGGTCCCTCCGATGGGGGGCGGGCCAAGGATGTCGGGGACGGTGGTGGTCGTGCTTGCGTCGGGTTCCGGGAGGGTAATGGCAGGGTCAATCGGCGCCTCGAGCGAGGGAGTATCGGCGGCGCCGTCGGCATCGGGCGATATCTCAGCCACCGCGGTGGTGGTGGTGAGCACGACCGGATAGCTGAAGTCGCCACTGGCAACCCGCCCGGCAACGTCGCACGGGTCGAGTGCCATGCGCCAACCGTCGGGCTCCCAATAGGCGAGCAGGCCTTCCACCCGCAATGAGCCCTCATCGTCGGACACCTCAAATGAGCCGGTTGCGAAATCCCCCACCACCTGGATGTCGGTGGTTCCGAACGTGAGCTCGACCGGCTCGACCGCGGTGGATGTGACGGTTGAGAATTCCTCGGGGGTACAGGTGTCTTTGAATTCGACGGCAGAGGCATCGTATACAGCGTCCCATTGACCGGCGGCCGCCGCCTGGAAGTAGGTCTTGGTGAGATCCGAGACAAACGCCTCTGCGACCACTCGCTCTTCGGGGGTGGTGGTTGAGGTAGTTGGGGGCTTCTGGAACAGCATGTCGAACAGGGCGTCGCCGACCGCGTCGGGAAGCTCGGCGGCGGGTGCGGCTGTGATCGGCGTGGTTGCGGCCTCCTCGCCACCACCAGAGCAGGCTGAGGCAACCAGGGCCAGTCCAAGCAACACGACGGTCGCGTGGCGATTGACGGTGCGCATGGTGAGGGATATCGACCCTCGCCCGAGCCGCCTTTAGCGGTTCGCCCCCCGGGCGGCGGCGATCAACTCGTCGAACAAAGTGCGGGCGGCCGGCTCGGTCTCCACCAGGTTTTCGGGATGCCATTGCACCGCCAGCAGCGGCCACGACGGGTCCTCAGGCTCAACTGCCTCGATGACGCCGTCCTCGCTCCAGGCGACCGGCCGGAGCCCGGGTGCCGGCGTGGCAATCGCCTGGTGGTGCAACGAGTTCACTTTCAAAGAAGACGTGCCAAACAGCCGTGCCAGTCCGCAGGTCTCCTCTAGTTCGATAGCCTGATGGGCCTCGGTAGCCGCCCCGTCGCCGGTAACGAAGTGCTCGAAGCCTCCATCCACTTGGCTCGGGATGTCGGCGATGAGGTCTCCGCCCAGCGCCACGTTGAGGATCTGAATGCCCCGGCAAATTGCCAGGACCGGCATCTTCTTTTCGGCCGCATAACGGGCGATCGCCAATTCCGACTGATCGCGCGGGTCGTGCACTCCATACACCGCCTCATGACCGGCACCGCCGTAGAGGCCGGGTGACACGTCGCCACCGCCGGTCAGCACCAGGCCGTCGAGCCGGTCGAGAGCGTGAGGGACCGTGGCCGGATCGAGAATCGGAAGCAGCAGGGGAACCCCGCCGGCGGCGGCGACTGCATCCGAGTATGACCGAGTTACCGTCATGGCGGGCTGAGCGCCATAGCTGGTGGCGACGTCTCGTTGCTGGGCGGTGATGCCGATTACGGGTGTCATTGTCCAAGAGACTCTAGATGGGCGTTTGCGTAGCCGGGCCCCGCGGGCCAAGCTGTACCCAATGGGATCACTGATAAAGAAGCGGCGCAAGAAGATGTCGAAGCACAAATACCGCAAACGACTCCGCGCCAATCGCCACAAGCGCAAGAAGTAGAGAACGCCTTCGGCGTTCCGCAGACCGCCCACCGGTCACCGCCCACTGCGTCCGCCATGTGCGTCCGGTGGGCGGTTCACGGTGGGCCCAGGGTCAGCCGATTGCTTTGCTCCACTCCTCGGGTGGATACTTCTTGGCGCGATCAGCCTGGAGGCGGGCGGCGTAGGCGGCGGCCTCGCTTCGCCTGCTCATCTCGAGCTTGGAGAGCAGGTTCGACACGTAGTTCTTGACCGTTTTTTCGGCCAGGAACAGTTCTTCGGCGATCTGACGGTTCGTCTTTCCCTCGGCAATCAGGTCGAGGATCTTCCGTTCCTGAGGCGAGAGCCGGGCGAGCAGCGGATCGTCCGGCTCGTCTCCCCGAATGCGGGCGAACAATCGATCGGTGAGGTTGGGGTCGAGCAGGGACTCACCGTTACCGACCCGCCGCACGGCATCGACCAGATCACCTGAGTCGATCCGCTTGAGAACGTAGCCGGAAGCCCCGGCCATGATGGAGGAAACCAGGGCCTCTTCGTCGGCATACGACGTCAGCATCAGCACTCTGACTTCTGGCCAGCGCGATCGGATCTCCCGACACGCCTCCACACCGGTGCCGTCCGGTAGGCGCACATCCATGACCACCACGTCCGGTGAGTGGTAGCCCACCTGACGGATGGCGTTGTCGACGTCGCCGGCCTCACCAACCACCTCGAGATCTTCCTGGCTGTCCACCAGGGTCTTGAGACCCTGTCGGACTACCTCATGATCGTCTACCAGCACAACCTTCATCCACAGCTCCCAGCAGGTCGTGCCAGCGTATCGCACCCCCAACCCCTGAATGCAGCGGCCACTTGGCCCAAATGTTGTGGGCAAGAAGTCACAGCCGAAAAAACCGCCAAGCATCTGCCTCGCTAGTCACACAGCCGACCGGCGTCACCGGGGTTAGCCTCTTTGCATGGACGATTCCCGCTTCACCCCGGCCGACGTGGCCCGCCTGGTCGGCGCTGCCGCCGCGGTGGCCGGTGCTGCCGAGCTAACCGGCACCCTCGAGGCCATCGTCAAGAAGGGGATGGAGCTGACCGGAGCGCGGTATGGTGCGCTTGGAGTCCTCGGATCGCATGGTTTCTTGACCGAGTTCATTCACATGGGCCTGGACGGGGACGTCGCCGAGCGGATCGGGGCCCCGCCCGCCGGGCATGGCCTGCTCGGGACCATCACCCGGATTGGGGGAGGAGTGCGGAGCGAGAACATCGCCGAGCACACCGACGCGGTCGGGTTTCCCGAGCATCATCCGTCGATGCGTTCCTTTCTGGGCGTCCCGATTCGGGTGGCGGACGCGGTGTACGGCAACCTCTACCTGACCGACAAGGAGGGGGGTTTCCAGGACGAGGACGAGGCCCTGATCGAGGCTCTGGCCACCATCGGTGGATCGGCAATTGCCACTGCTCGTATGTCCCGGCGACTGCGCACCGTGGCCATCGTCGAAGATCGAGAACGAATCGCCCGCGACCTCCACGACGGCATCATTCAGGACATCTTCGCGGTCGGACTCTGTCTGCAATCGGCTTCCTCGCGCGTGGTCGACTCGGACCTCTCCGACGAGCTGCGGGACGCGGCCACCCGCCTCGATGAGACGATCACCTCGCTGCGGCGTTTCATCTTCGACCTGCGTCCGCCGGTTTGGGCCCAGCGGCGAATTCGTGAGGAGCTCGTCGATCTGGCCGATACGCTGGCCGAGCCACACAATGTGGCCGTCGAGGTCCTGTTTCGCGGCGAAGTAGACGACCTCCCGGACCGGCTGGTCGACGAGGTTCTGCCGATCGTGCGCGAATCGCTCAGCAACGCCCTTCGCCACGCCGATGCGACCCACGTGAGCGTGATGGTGAATCGTCGATCCGACCATCTGGTTATCCGCACCATCGACGACGGAGTGGGGTTTGATGTCGAGGCGGCTACCCACGGTCTCGGCCTCGAAAACCTGCGCACCCGCGCCTCCGGCCTTGGTGGCTACACCGACATCACCTCGGCAAGCGGGCACGGCACCACGGTCGAGGTCTTGCTGCCGCTGTAATCGGCTGCCGGCGGTCACTGATGAGCCTCGTGCCCAATGGCGGGTAGCCGATTGGCCAAACGCCTCTAGGTTCCGGGTCCATGGGCGGTTTGCTAGGAGGGAGGCGATGACCACCCACCCAACGCTTCGGGCTAGCCCTGACCTGCGTTGCTCAGGCCAGCAATACTGGGTAGAGGGCGGTGTAGGCCACCAGTAGCCCCAAGCCGGTGGCCCAGGTGTGATGTCGCCGGCGGGCCAGCACGATGGTCAACACCGCCACGATGGCCGCCGCGGCTAGGGCGCTGCGAACTACCAGGTCACCGTCCACCACCAGCGGGACGATTACCGGACCGAGTCCCAGCACCAGAGTGGCGTCGATCAGTGAGGACCCGAAAATGTCGCCGATGGCGATGTCCTTCTCGCCCCTGCGAATTGCAGTCACGTCCACGACCAGCTCCGGAAGCGATGTACCGATGGAGGCGGCAAAGAAACTGAGCAGGAATACGGGCACGTCGAGCGCTTCTGCGATTTCGATGAAGGCAGTGACGGCTGCCGTTGCCCCCACTCCTACGAACACCAGCGACACCAGTGTGCCGAACAGCGCTTGCGCAGGTCTGAGTTCCGGTATCACCATTGTGGGGACTCCGGCGGTCGGCGTCTGCCGGTACAAGAGGAATCCCGAGATGACCCAAAAGCCGACCAGTACGAGCCCTTCGGTTCGGCTGAGAGAGTCATCGGCCCCGAACCATGCGCCCAGGAGCAGAGCAACGACCATCAGGCTACCGGGCAACACGATCCGGTCAGCACTGGTGGGTATGGATGTTGCCGTGAACGGGCGACTGGCAGCGATCGCGATCCCCGCGAACGGAAGAAGGCCGAGCACGAGCGTCATCTGGGTGATGGTCGATCCGATGGCGTTTCCTGCGGCCAAGTCCCCATAGCCGGAGAGGGCGCTAATCAAGCTGTGGGCAATTTCGGGTAAGTCGGTACCGATCCCTACCACGATGGCCCCGACGACGAATGGGGGAACGTTGAAGCCGAAGGCAAGATCGGAGGCGTACCCAACCGCCCGGCCACTGGCAATGATGGCCATCGCCAGACCGACGACCACCACGACGAGCCAGACAGCGATCATCAGCCGACCACCCTCCGACCGATTATCCTCGCGGTTTCATCGCCGGGCTCACTGGTCGTGCGCGAGCGCAATTCGCCGAGCAAGTCGGGGAGGCGACAGGACGGTTTCACCGGCGCGTCCATAGTTCTTCATAACGGTGCTCGACGCGTTGTGCGAGCGCCTGACGTAGCTCAGCTCCGCCGAGCCGTCGCTGGGAGAGCTTGCGCGGGTGCATGGATAGGACCTCGTCGCCTATCGCTCCGGCTACCCACGTGGCGGGGTCGCCTCGCGGACCGTGATAGTCGAGGCTGGTGTCTGGCGCGGCGGGCAGACAGGCCAGGAACTCGAAAACGCTGGCGGCCTCGGTGCTAATGGACGTCGACGGTGCCAGATCCTCAGCGCCTGAATCAGCCGGCACGATGGAATTCTCCGCAAGTGCTCGTGGCGGTAACGACTCCATGCTGGTTCAGTCCGACCGCCGCTGAGGTTTGACTGGAGTGTGGAACCCTTGGGGTTTCACCGCTAACACCGAGCAGCGAACCGACCGCAGGATGGTCTCGGCAGTGTTGCCCATGATCAGACCCCTCAGTCCGGTACGGCCGACGGTGCCCATGACGATGAGACCGATGTTGAGACGGTCCGCCAAGCCGGGCAACACCTCAGCTGGTTCACCCGCCACCATGTGGATCGCACCGCCTAGTTCCCCCACGTGGTGGCGGCCAGTCAGCGCGTCGAGCTGGTCACGATGCACGGCCTCGGCGTCCTGGACCATGACATCGACCATAGGACCGGGCAGCTCCAAGTAGGGAGAGGAACGCAGGGTGGATTCGCCGAACAGATGCCAGGCGTGTCCCACGTGCAGTTCCCCGCCTTCACGACGGGTCAGCGAGGTTGCCAGCTCCATGACCAGGTCGTCGAGGTCGTCATGAACCGGATCACCAGAACCCGGGTCAATCAACGCCATAATCCGCAGTTTGCGGGCCCGGGATGGGCGCATCACCCACACTGGGACCGGGCACTTGCGCAGTACATGCATCACCCCGCTGCTGAGATGAGCGTCGGTACCCCGCTCAGCGACAGGCTCTCCCACCATGACAAGGTCATGGCCATAGTCGAGGACATGCCGGATCACCTCGAGGAACGGCTCACCCTGGGTGACAATCACCTTCGTGTCCGGTCCGCCCTGAGTGTTCTCGATCAGATGCCGGATTCGCTCCTCCCGGTCGCGCAGCAGCGCGGCTTCGACATCGACGACCCGGCCCTCCACATTTGTCTTCTTTCGCCACCCCGGCAGCGGCACAAGCACGTCCAAGACGGTCAGATGCGCATTGTTGGCGTCCGCGAGCTTGACAGCCGCGCGGAGGGTGACCAGCTCCAGATGCCCCGGAGACGCCGCCACCAAGATGCTCTTGAACCTATCCATCACATCACCCTTTCCTCAATCGACCGGTTGGTAACCGGTGTCTTCGTTGTTGTTTGCGAATCCCGGTTCACAGAGCTGATAGGCCCCTATCGCCGGCGGCGAGATTGTCTCCCGCCGGACCACCACAGCCGCGGTGACGGCGAAGGTGCCGAGAGCGATATCGAGGGTCATCGACGGTTCCTTCCCGCCCGGCCGGCGAAGCGGCGGCGCATGCTCTTCTCGAGCTCGACTGCCCACAAGGCGCCGGTGGACGCCACGAGGACGATTCCGAGTTCCATGAAGGTGAGGCTCTCGATGCTGAGGAGTTCCTGAGTGGCCGGCCAGTACATAACGGCCAGCTGCAGCGCCATGGTCCCGGCGACGGCCAGAAGCAGAGGACGGTTGGAGCCGACACCGAGAGTGCGAAGCGAGTCGATGTCGGAACGGACGGCGAGGGCGTGGCCCAGTTGGAGTAGAGCCAACGATGCGAACACCATCGTCTGCCACGGGCGGCCGGTGGCGTTTCCCCAGAGTCCCAGTCCGAGCGGGATGAGGCCCATCAGCAGCCCGACCACGACCACATGCTGCCAAAGGCCGCGAGCAAACACGCTCTCGGTGGGCGGACGGGGCGGCCGCTTCATGACGTCGCGTTCGGCGGGTTCGACACCGAGAGCGAGGCCGGGCAGGCCGTCCGTGACGAGGTTGATCCACAGGATGTGGACGGGAAGCAACGGCAAGGGGAGACCCACGAACGGCCCCAGGAACATGACCCAGATCTCCCCTGAATTGGACGTGAGTGTGTAGCGGACGAAGCGACGGATGTTGTCGTAAATGCGTCGGCCTTCCCCGACGGCGGTGACGATCGTGGCGAAGTTGTCGTCGGTGAGCACCATGTCGGCGGCTTCTTTGGCGACCTCCGTGCCGGCGACTCCCATGGCGACGCCAATGTCGGCGGTTCGTAACGCCGGCGCATCGTTCACGCCATCTCCGGTCATGGCAACGATGTCGCCCCGGGCTTTCCAGGCTTGGACGATATCGAGCTTCTGCTCTGGGGACGTGCGGGCGTAGACCGCAATCCGGTCGACGTGGCTGGCCAGGCCCTCGGCATGCTCCTCGGCCAAAGCGGTACCGGTCATAATCTGCTTGCCGTCGAGGATGCCCAGCCGGGTGGCGATTGCCTGGCCCGTGGCCGGATGGTCGCCGGTGATCAGGACCGGCGTGATCCCGGCGGCGCGGCAGGAAGACACCGCGAGTGCGGATTCAGGCCGGGCTGGGTCGGCCATGGCAGCGAGCCCGTAGAGGGTGAGATCTCGTTCGGCCGCGACCAGGTCGTCGAGCTGACCGTCGGTGATCACACGTCCCGCGATGGCGAGCACCCGATAACCGCCGGCTGCATAGGTCGTGGCTTGCTCGACGAAGCGGGCGCGAACGGCTTCGGACAAGTCGTAGTCACCGCCAGAGGCAGCGACGGTGCTGGTTGTCTCGAGTACCGCTTCGATCGCACCCTTGGTGGCGATGAGCGCGGAAGCGCCGTCTCGGCTCCGGTGGAAGGTCGTCATGGCCTTCCGGTCGGAGTCGAAGGCAATCTCAGCGATGCGGGGGAACTGGTCGCAGAGGGTATCGGGCTCGAAGCCGGCCTTCGCCGCCAGAGTGAGCAACGCTCCTTCGGTAGGGTCACCTACGATCGACCACTCCCCGTCTGCTTCGGTGGGTGCGATGAGCGCGGCGTCGTTACACAGTCCCGCACCGGTGAGGAGCCGGGCAACCGGGCTGCCTGCGGCTACGTCAACCGACTGCCCACCGACGGTGAGGTCTCCCGCCGGTTCGTATCCCCAGCCGGCTATTTCGACCTCACCGTCGAGCGTCCACAACCGTTCGACCAGCATCGCCCCTTGGGTCAACGTGCCGGTCTTGTCGCTGCAGATGACGGTGACCGACCCGAGCGTCTCGACCGCCGGGAGCTTGCGGATCAGCGCGTGGTTATGGACCATGCGCTGTGCGCCGAGTGCGAGCGCGATCGTCACCACGGCGGGGAGAGCCTCGGGGATGGCAGCTACAGCCAGGCTCACTGCTGTGAGGAACATCAGGTTCACGTCCTCTCCACGCAGCACCCCGACCGTGAACACGACGATGCAGACCCCGATCGCGGCGGCGGCGAGGCGTCTGCCGAGAACTGCCAGTCGTCGCTGCAGTGGGGTACGCGGCGCCTGGTGGGACTTGAGCAGTCCGGCGATTCGCCCCAACGCGGTGCGCATGCCGGTGACGACCACCACGGCGCGGGCGCGGCCGTAGACGACCGCGGTGCCTTTGAACACCATGTTGCGTCGATCACCGATCAGTTCGCCGACGTCTTCGGGAAGCGACTCGGTTGTCTTGTCGACCGGGACGGATTCGCCGGTGAGGGCAGCTTCGTTGACCCGCAAGTTGGGGCATTCGACAAGTCGGGCATCGGCGGGGACCACAGTGCCGGCCTCGAGAATGATCATGTCACCGGGTACTAGCTCAACCGCGGAGAGGGTCGATTCGACTCCTCCCCTCACCGCCCGCGCGTTCGGGGCTGTCATGGTTCGCAAGGCGGCCATCGCCTGCTCAGCTCGGTGTTCCTGTACGAACCCGATTGCTGCGTTGAGTACCACGATGGCGCCGATCACGAAGGCGTCTTTGAGGTCGCCGATTACCACCGTTACACCGGCCGCGATGAGCAACACGACGATCATGGTGTTGGCGAACTGTGCCCCGAAGATGAGCAGCGGAGCCCGGACCGGTTCTTCCGCGAGCTCGTTGGGACCTGACTCGACCAACCGTCTGCGGGCTTCGGCGTTGGAGAGCCCCTGGGTGATGTCGGTGCCGAGTTCACCGACCACCTGGTCGGCATCTTGAGTCCACCAGGCTTCCTCTCGAGTCGATACGGTGCTCGTCATAGCAACTCGGTGAACCTGGCAGCCTCGCTGGCGGTCAAGTCGACGAACGACGCCGTCAGGTCCGGCTTGGGATGGCTGATCGCATCTGCGGCCTCAATGCGCAAGGCATCGGCAGACCGCGCCACCGACTCTCGGCGGGCCGGCGAAAGGTCAACGAGGCTGGTGAGGGTATTCGGTGCGAAACGGGCAGTTGTAGCGACCATTGGTCCTACTGAGAACGTCGACTTTCACGGTCACCTTGTCGTGAAGGTCTCTCCCGCCCCAGGAGGGGCCAGCGCCGCCGGGCCTGACGGCCGTATTGACGACTGCGCTCGTTTGAGGATACTCCCCTATCACTACCAAGGATATCACGACAATTAGCCCTGGCGGCTCCAGATTCCGCGAGCGAGGTCTCGATGCCAGCGGACGATTCCAACGAGAAGACCATCGGCGACGACCACTGCCGCGGCTGTGTCGCGGACGCCCGTCGAAGGCGTAGGCTGCGGCGATGGACAATGAGCGATCGGTCGACGTACCACTGATGATCGCGGCCACCATCGACTGCGCTGATCTGGCCAGCATGACCCGGTTCTGGGGGCAACTGCTCGATGTCGAGTTCACCACCGTCGAGCAGTTCGGGTTTCTGGCGCATGCCTCCGACCGGAAAGTCACCATCTGGCTCCAGCAAGTACCCGAAGAGAAGGCCGGTAAGAACCGGGTGCACCTGGATTTCGTCGTGGCCGACCTCGACGCCGCCCTCGAGCGAGTTCGGTCACTGGGGGGAGGTGTCGGAGACCGGCAGCAGTGGCATGACTTCGAGTGGAACACCTGCACCGATCCCGAGGGCAACGTCTTCGACATCATGCAGGCGCAGCAAACCGCCGGCCAATAAGGCCTATTCAGCAATCGATGTCGATTGGCCCCGGGGCAACTCGTCTTAGAGCCGGCCCGGGCGAGTGCGCGGGGTGAATCCGGCGCCGGATGATCTTCCGCTCATCTCCTCGATGGGGATCTTGATCACCACCTCCTTGGGAGCGAGTGGGGTGGGACGGGAGAAGGCGAGCGCCGAGCCGAACACGTTTCGGTACTTGACCAGCAGCAATCCGATAGCGTCGGCTTCCTCGCCCGAATCTTCGACCACCTTCGGCGTTCCCCACACCAGGACGCTCTCCCAGTCGCCTTGCTCGTTTGAGTACCGGCTCACCTCGATGCAACAGCGACCGCCCTCGAAAAGAGCCGACATGCGTCGACCGGGGCCGGTACGGATGTAGATGGCGTCGTTCATGTGAACGAATGAGATAGGTGTGACGTAGGGCTCCTCGCCTGCGATGACGGCGAGGTGGCCAACCGGCTCCTCGGCAAGCAGGCGATGGCACTGGGCGTTGGTGATCGGTTCCACAATCCAAGATTGCTAGACGAAGTAACGCTGAGCCTAGGGGATTAGGGCATTACTTCTTTTCGATTTCTCCGCCGCGTTCTCAGCACCTTTGCGTCAATGGCGGAGAAATGCGAGTGCTGCCGCCGGACGGCTAGCTGATCGACGGCCGGCGCCGCCGGCGCCAGGCCTAGGGAAACCACTCTTTCTTGGGAGGTTGCAGTTGCGTAGCAACTGCCAAGCTGCCCGTAGAGCAGCCGCCAGGCTTAGGCAAACCACTCTTTCTTGGGAGGTTGCAGTTGCGTAGCAACTGCCAAGCTGCCCGTAGAGCAGCCGCCAGGCCTAGGCAAACCACTCTTTGTTGGGAGGTAGGGGGTTCTCTCAGCTGGTAGCTGGTAGCCGGCAGCTGGTGCGGGCTACGGCCAGCGCTAGGCGGTCGGCTCTTGGTACTCTGAACTCATGGATCCTGTCCTTCGCCTGTCCGAGCCCGACCTTCACAAGCCGGTTGCACTGGTGGCGTTCGAGGGCTGGAACGATGCGAGCGACGCCGCCTCGGGAACCATCGCCTACATCATCGGTCAGTTCGACGCCGAGCCCTTCCTGATCATCGACCCGGAGGAATTCATCGATTTCCACGAGACCCGGCCCATCATCAAAGTGGAAGATGGCGCCACCGAGGAGCTCGCCTGGCCCGCCACCCGGATGTATGGAGTCCATCTCGACGAGGGAGAGCACGACCTCGTCCTGGTCCTCGGAGACGAGCCGCAGCTGCGCTGGCAAACCTATGGTGGCCTCCTCATCGACGAGCTCCGCCGGATCGGCGTCGAGCAGGTTGTGCTGTTGGGAGCGTTTCTCGGCCAGGTACCACACACTGCGCCCGTGCCGGTCATCGGGACTGCGGCATCGGCCGACGAGCTGATTGCGCTCGGACTGGCCGGGGCCAACTACACGGGCCCGACCGGGATCGTCGGGGTGCTGTCTCACCTGTTCCGTGAGGAGGGCCTGTCAACTCTCAGCCTGTGGGCTGCCACTTCTCATTACCTCGGCACCAACCCGAACCCGAAAGCCATGCTGGCGCTCCTGGAGCGGGCGGCCAGGATCCTCGACATTTCGGTCGACGCCACCGAGCTCGCCGAAGAAGCCGGCGAATTCGAGTCCCGCGTGGACGCAGCCATGGCGGCATCGGAGGAGTTTTCGGAGTACGTGCGGCGCCTCGAATCGTTGGCCGGCGAGGCCGCTACCGAGTTCAGCCGCTCGGATGCCGCCGAGCTGATCACCGAGGTCGAGGACTTCCTGAAGGGGAACTGAACCGGGCCCGCGGCGGGGCTATCGCCCGAAGCGCTTGAGCCGGACGCTGTTGGCCACAACGCTCACGCTCGAGAAAGCCATGGCGAGTGCGGCGACGCTCGGGTCGAGTTGGCCGAGCGCTGCCAGCGGAATTGCCGCCGCGTTGTAGAAGAACGCCCAGAACAGGTTCTGGCTGATGGTGCGGTGCGTGCGGCGGGCGAGGTGCACGGCGGTGACGACCAGCTTGGGGTCACCAGACAGCAACACCACATCGCCCGCTTCAATCGCGATGTCGGTGCCGGAACCGACCGCCAATCCGAGATCTGCCTGAGTTAGAGCAGGGGCATCGTTCACTCCATCGCCCACGAAGGCAACGATCTCTCCTTTTTGCTGGAGGGCTTCGACGGCGGCAGCCTTCTCGGCCGGCCTCACCTGGTCGAGGACCCGTTGGATACCGACCTCTTCGGCCACCGCGTTGGCGGTCACCGGGTTGTCGCCGGTCACCATCACCAGGTCGATGTCCATCTCGGCCAGTTCACGGATGGCAGCCCGGACCTCGGGTCGCGGGGCATCCACAACCGCCACGATTCCCCGGACTGCTCCGTTCCAGGCGGCGGCAAAGACGGTGCGCCCTTTACTTTCCATCTCGCTCACCCGTGCGCGAACTTCCGGGGCCAACTCCAGATCAGCCGATGCCATCAAGGCGGTGCTCCCAACGATCAACCCGGTCTGGTCGACCGTGCCGCGGATGCCGCCGCCCGGAAGCTCTTCAACCTCGGACGGAGTGGTCAGCTCGAGACCCTTCTCCTCGGCGGCCAGGGTGAGCGCCCGAGCCACCGGATGTCCGCTCGCCGACTCCAGCGAGGCGACGAGGGTCAGGAAGCGGTCGGAATCGACGGTGGTCTCCAGCGCATCGAGCGTCATGCGGCCGCTGGTGATGGTCCCGGTCTTGTCGAAGGCAATGGTGTCGACGGTCCGGGTCCGCTCGAACACCTCGGCCGTCTTGAACAGAATCCCGAGTTCAGCCCCTCGACCAGAGCCGGCCATGATGGCCGTCGGTGTCGCCAGCCCGAGCGCGCACGGACAGGCGATGATGAGCACTGCCACCGCGTTGCGCCACGCGGTCTCAACCTCACCGCTCACCGCCAGCCACACCAGGCCGGTGCCGACGGCCACCAGGATCACGATGGGGACGAACACCGACGACACCCGATCGGCGAGACGCTGGGCGGGTGCTTTGCTGGCTTGGGCGGCCTCTACCATGCGCGCGATCTGGGCGAGGGCAGTGTCTGAACCCACGGCGGTTGCCTCGACAATCACCCGCCCCTGATGATTGACGGTCGCCCCGTACACGATGTCGTCGGGGCCTTTGTCGACCGGCAGTGATTCGCCGGTCAGGAGGCTCTCGTTGAAGGACGACCTCCCGGCGTTGATACGCCCGTCGGTGGGGACTTTCTCGCCGGGGTTCACGACCATCAGGTCGCCGGGGCGGACGGTGTCGGCCGGCACCCGGGTTTCCACGCCGTTGCGCAGGATGCGGGCCTCTTTGGCCCCCAGCTCCAGCAGCCTGCTAATTGCCTGGGAGGCGCTTCCCTTGGCACGGGCTTCGAAGAACCTGCCGAGCAGGATGAAGGTGATGATGAGCGCCGCAGTCTCGAAGAAGACCTTCTCCCTGGCGAATACCGCCCACACCGAGTACCCGTAGGCCGCCAGGGTGCCCATGGAGACCAGCGTGTCCATGCTGGTGCCGAAGGAACGGAGTCTCAGCAGGGCATTGCGGTGGAACTGCCATCCGAAGACAAATACCACCGGAGTGGCCAGCACCCACATGGCCACCTTGGCACCGTTGCCGTCGTCCCCCAGCAGCATTATGAGGATCAGTGGGATGGTGAAGGCCGCGGCCCAGGCAAGATTCCGCCTTTGGAAAAGAAATTCGCGCTCATAACGATGGGTTGGGGTTTCGCGAGCCTCGTCCGGAGTGATCTCGGTGAGGTGGTAGCCGAGTTTCTCGATGGCAGCGGTGAGCGTGCCGACGTTGGACCCGGGGTCGAGTTGGACCACTGCCTCCGCACCGGCGTAGTTGACCACCGCGGACTCAACCCCCGCTTGCTTGCCGAGGACGCGCTCGATGCGCACTGCACACGATGCACAGGTCATGCCGTCGACCTCGAAGGAGACTGCGACCGGCTCGGTCGGTGTTTCTACTCCAGCGGGAGTTTCGATCATTGGGCTACTTCGTAGCCCTGCTCCTCGATGGCCGAGACGATCTGCTCGAGATCAACCTTTTCGGCCTCGTAGGTGACGGTGACCGTCTTGCCCGGAATGTCCACGGAAGAGTTGTCGACGCCGTTCAGGTCGCCGGTGGCTCCTTCAATCGACATCTTGCAGTGGTCGCAGGAGATATCGGGAACTGAGATTGTTTTGGTTTCCATGTCTGAGATGATATCCCCGTCCCGGTCGTTCCTATTCCCGCTTCGTAGACTCGCCGAGTATGGATATCCGGCCCAGTATCCTCGATACGATCGGAAACACGCCGCTGGTTCGGCTTGCCCGGCTTCATCCGCACGGCAACCTGGTGGCCAAGATCGAGTACGTGAACCCGGGCGGATCGATCAAAGACCGGATCGGCCTCATAATGATCGAGGCCGCCGAGCGGGACGGATCGCTGCAGCCGGGGGGAACGATCGTCGAGCCGACCAGCGGCAACACGGGTGTCGGTTTGGCCATCGCGGCAGCCATCAAGGGTTACCGGCTGGTGTGCGTGATGCCGGACAAGATGTCACTCGAGAAGATCAACGGCTTGCGGGCCTACGGGGCAGAAGTGCACGTGACCCCGACCGATGTCGAGCCCGAAGACCCGCGGTCCTACTACTCGGTGGCGGCCCGGCTGGTCGAAGAGATTCCCGGGGCGTTCAGCCCCGACCAGTATTCCAACCCGGCCAACCCCGCCGCTCACTACCAAACCACCGGTCCCGAGATTTGGGACCAGACCGATGGCAGCATCGATGTGCTGGTACTCGGGGTGGGGACCGGGGGCACGGCGACGGGCACAGCGCAGTACCTGAAGGAGCAGGACCCGAGTGTCCAGGTGGTCGGGGTCGATCCGATCGGTTCCATTTACACCGCTCAGTCGGATGATGAGGTTCACACGTACCTGACGGAGGGGGTTGGCGAGGATTTCTGGCCGGAGACGTTCGATCCAACTCTGGTCGACCGCTTCATCCAGGTGTCCGATGCGGACGCCTATGGCATGGCCCGTCGCCTGGCCACCACCGAAGGGATTCTGGTGGGGTCTTCGGGCGGCATGGCAGTGGTCGGTGCGCTGCAAGCTGCTTCCGAGTCTCCCGACGCGCTGGTGGTGGTGATTCTTCCCGATTCGGGCCGGAGCTATGTCTCCAAGGTGTTCAGCGACGAGTGGATGATCGAACACGGGTTCTTGGAGGCCAAGTGAAGGAACCCGACCAAACGCTCTCCGATTAATCCAGACCAAGCGGAGCCACCTCCGTATTCTGTCGTGCCATGAGCGGGTTCGTACAGCGCGGTGGCATCTGGGTGGCGGCGCAGTTCGTCCTCATCGTCGGCATCGTCGGGATCGGTCGGCTCGATGTTGCCGCGTTCTCATTCGGCGGCCGCCGCTTCTTGGCATGGTCACTCATCGGTCTCGCCCTCGTGATGGGCGTCGCCGCTTCAATGTCCCTGGGTGGCAGCCTCACTCCGTACCCGAAGCCGTTGGCATCCGGCACGATGGTCGAGCACGGCCTCTACCGGGTGGTGCGCCATCCCATCTACACCGCCGTCATCATTGGCATGGTGGGGATTGCGGTCCGGAGCGGAGAGTGGTTGAGCCTGGGGTTGGCGCTCGGGCTGGTGCCGTTCTTCTATGCCAAAAGCACCTTTGAGGAGCGCCACCTGGCCGAGCAATACGACGGGTACCGGGAGTATCAGTTGCGCGTCACCAAGCGGTTGCTTCCCGGAGTTCTCTAGGGGCGGGAGCGTTCAATGGGCGACGATCGTCTCCACCTCGATGACGTAGATGACGCGCACCATCCCGGGCGTTCCCCATGGATAGTCGGATCCGAGGTATTTGTTGGCGAGCGCGTCGATGTGGGCGTCCGCCCCGTCATGTTGTTTTTCGATCACCCGCCCCTGGATGGCGTACGCCTCGTACGGATCGTCGGCGTTGTAGATGGACACCGCCACCCTGGGGTCTCGATCCAGGTTGCGTGGCTTCGTCCGGCCTTCCGCAGTGTTGAACCGAATCAGGTCGCCGTCACGGTCGACCCACATGGTGGTGGCCTGGGGCGAGCCATCGGGCATCACGGTTGCCAGCGTGGCGAAGTTCTTGCCGTCGAGCAGCGCTTTGAGCCCGTCGGGTAATTCCATGAATGTCTCCTGTTGGTAGCGAGTAGCCGTGACGATAGGTGCGTCGCGGTCGCTGAGGCCATCGACCGGGCGACTACCTACGGTGTGGCGTGCGACTTGCACTTCGCAACCGTGTCGACCTCGCCGATCGCCGAACCCTCGCCGTACACGGTGGTCGCAAAAGTCGACTCGACCGCACAGTAGAACCGATCCGGATCGGCCGCGGTGATCAGGAGGCCCTCGGTCGGAGTGCCCTGGTAAACCAGAGTTCCGAAGGTGATCTCCTCGCTCGGAACCAGAACGAGATCGGCGTCGAGCTCTGCCAGAACCCGGGGCGCAAACGAAAAGGTGGTCCGGGCCACGTAGATGCTTCGCACTGCGAACAGGCCGCGCTCGAGTGTTTCGCGAGCTGCCGCTACTGCCCGATCAGTCGCCACCTCACCGAACCGCCGGCACGGATCGGAGTTGTTGAACCACTTGGATCCTCGCTTGACCAGTGGCCAGGCGGTGTCCGAGACCGGGCCAAACGACACGACCGCGGTGGCCCTCTCCCCGACAACCGAAATGTGCTCGAGTTCGAATTCGTCGTCGTTGGCGGCGAGAGCAACGCCGTCCGGCCACACCGCATGCAACTCCGCGAGCGAGCACGAGGTCTGTTGATCGAAGGTGGCGTGAGCGGCCGCACCATCGCCACCGGCAACCGCGCCCGCCAATGCCCGGAGGAGTGCCGAGATGGCTGCCTCGTCGGATCCGGTGGGCGAAAACACGTCCCCCCAGCCGCCCGCCTGCAGCCCATCGGTACAAGATTCCAACGCCTGCTCGAAACTGTCCCCCACTCCGTGGTCTTCTCCCGCGTCGGTCACGTCGATGCAAAACCAGCGCCCGCTGGCGCTTTGTCGATGCAGCGTGAGCCGCTGATCATGGGAGTCATAGGCCACCGCGTCGTGGAGGGCTGCCTGCTCGAGAGCAACGACATTGACGCCGGCGGCCAGCTCGGAGACGGTCCCGAGGTCTGCGTCATAGGTGCCCCGCTCGGCGAAGATCTCCTCGGCAGCCGCCAACACGGCTCGTACCTGCGTCCGCGCCAGCTGGTCGGCCTCGGTGGGGCTCAGTGAAGGCTGGCTGGTGGTGGTAGTGGCCGGTTCGGGCGCGGCCGTTTCGGCTGCAGGCAGGAGAGCCCGGGTGACCTCTGAGCCGGCCCCATCGCTGGCGTCGGCACAGGCCGACAAGACGAGCACGAGTGACACGAGGGCAGCGGGGATGCGAAGCGGCGCCATGGACCTTGCCATCGACCCGGCGGGGACCTGTCTTCAGCGGTTTTCGGGCCAGCCTTTCGGCAGCGCGGAGCCCACGACGCCGCGTAGTTCCTCCTGCAGAGCAGGAGCTCCGGCCACATACAACGAGTCGAAGACGGTGCTCGGTGTCCCGAGGTGATTGGTCACGATTCCTCCCGCCTCCTGCACCAGCACCATGGCGGCCGCAATGTCCCAGGGTCCGAGGCCGAACTCCCAGTAGCCGTCCAGGCGACCGGATGCCACCCAAGCGAGGTCGAGGGCGGCGGACCCGAAGCGGCGAATGCCTCGGACGCGCTCGAGCACGGTCCCCACGATGGCCGCGTAGGCGGCGCCACGGTCCCGGCGGTCGTAAGGGAATCCGGTGGCGATCACGCCTTCGCCGAGAGGACGGTCCGATACCGATATTGAATGCCCATTCAAGGTGGCACCCGACCCGGCCTGGGCGACGAACTCCTCATGGCGGATGGGGTCGATGACAACGCCGATCCGCGGTTGGCCGTCTTCGTAGAGAGCGACCGCCACCGCCACCTGGGGGATTCCGTGGAGGAAATTGACGGTCCCGTCGAGGGGATCAACTATCCAATGCCGTCCACGCAGGTCGCGGGAGCCTCCGCCCTCCTCGGCGAGAACCGCGTCGCGCGGGCGTTGGGCTCCGAGCAGTCCGAGGACGGCCCTTTCCGATTGATGGTCGATCTCGGTGACCGGATCGACCACTCCCTTGAACTCAGCCGTCTGAATGTTCCCGAATGAATCGGCGATGATGTCGGCGCCCGCTCGGGCCGCAGTGAGTGCCACGTCGAGATCATCCATAGGCGAACCCTAGATCGGCATCTCGAGTCCCCGGGGCCCGTTTCAGAGGTGCGGTCGGCGGTGGGCGGTGGGCGGTGGGCTGAGTACTCTCTCACCGATGCTGATAGAGCTCGCGCCGTTGCTCTCCGCCTTCCTCATGTGGGCAGCCTTCCCCCCACTTGGCTGGGGAGTGCTGGCCGTGGTTGCCCCCACCCCGCTGCTGGCGGCGCTGCGGCGGGTCGAGACTCGCCGGGGAGCCGCCGCCATCGGGTTCGCCTATGGGGTGGCCTTCTATTCGATGCTGCTGTTCTGGGTGAAAGCGACCGGCTACCTGTCCGTCATCGCCCTGGTTCTACTTCTGTCCGCATATTCCACCCTCTACGCGCTGGTGGTTTTCCGGGCCCGCCGCTGGGGCAGCACTGCCTGGTGGCTTACCGCTATCGGCGCCTGGGCCCTGATCGAGTTGGTGCGGCTTCATGTTCCCTTCGGGGGCTTCTCGTGGGGGCTGCTCGGCTATCCGGCGGGAGAGTACGACTGGACCCGTGGCGCAACCCAGCTGATCGGGACCACCGGCTGGTCGGTCGGGTTCGTGTCCATCGCCGCCGGGCTGGCGCTTTTCGTCACCGACCGGCGCCGACCGGCCCGCTGGCTGGTGCTCTCACTGGCGGTGGTGACCGTGCTTTCGATTGCCGGCGCGGTGGCACCCCCGAGTGCCGATGGCGAGGCGGTGCGGGTCGCCATCATTCAGGGGAACAGTCCGTGTCCGGGCGAGCATTGTCCTGCCGAGAACGTTCAGATCTTCGATTCCCACCTCGAGCTCACCCGAACGCTTACCCCGGGACAGGCCCGGCTGGTGGTTTGGCCGGAGAGCTCGGCCGGGAGCTCGGTCGAGCTGGCGACGCATCCCGATCGTCTCGCCCAGGTGGCTGCGGAGGCTCGGCGGCTCGATGCCTGGTTCCTGGTTGGTTCGCAGCGCACACTGGATGACGAATCGTTCACCAACCTCAACCTCGTCCTCGACTCCGAGGGCGAGATCGTCGGCGAGTATAGGAAGAAGCACCCGGTCCCGTTCGGTGAGTACGTTCCGCTTCGGCCCCTGTTCGATTGGATCCCGGCGCTCGACCAGGTGCCTAGAGACCTGGTCCGTGGGACGGAGGACACAGTCTTCGAGCTTCCGCAGGGAACGCTTGGATCAATCATTTCATTCGAGGGGGCTTTCCCCCGGTCCACCCGTCCGCTGGTCGAGGCGGGCGCCGGGCTACTGGTGGTTGCGACCAACAAGGCCAGCTTCGGTGATTCGCCGGTGTCCGATCAATTCATCGCTATGACCCGCATGCGAGCGGCCGAGCTCGGCACGCCGGTGGTGCACGCAGCTATCACCGGGCGTTCGGCGTTCATCGGCGCAGATGGAGAGGTCGAATCGCGCACCGAGGCCTTCGAGGCCGACATCCTGCTCGGCACCGCCAATTATCGGACCTCAGGCCTCACACCCTACGCCCGCTTCGGTGACTGGCTCCAGTATCTGGCCATCGCCGCAGGGGGGGCGGTGGTGACCGCGGAGTGGCTGCAGAGGCGGCGGGATAGATCCGCGGCTTCCGAAACCGAGGTGGACGCCTAGCCGGACGAATTGTCCGAGACCGACATCAAGCCTCTGCTAGCGGCTCTCCCAGGCGCCGACGGCATCGTCGATGAGCGCTACCCCGCGGTCGAGATCATCGGCCGAGATCACCAGCGGTGGGATGAAGCGGATGATGTTGTGATCGGGCCCACAAGGGTGGAAGATGAGGCCGGTTTCCAACAGGTGGGAGCGCACGAACTCGAGTGCGTTGGCGTCGGGAAGTCCTTCGCCGTTTACCAGTTCCACCCCAATCATCAGGCCGAGGCCGCGCACGTCTCCCACGGTGGGATGTTTTGCCTGCACGCCTCGGAGAGCAGCGAAGGCCTGCTCTGACAGCGCGGGAACCGATGGCAAGGCCTGATTCACCACATTGACCACCTCAACCGCCGCCGCACACGCGACTGCGTTGCCGCCGAAGGTGGTGCCGTGAACCCCCGGCGGCCACTTGCCAAACAGATCCTTGGAGGACCCGACCGCCGATAGCGGGAGGCCGTTGGCGATTGCCTTGCCGATCGCGATGATGTCCGGCCGGAGGTCGTAGTGATCGACGCCCCACCAGGCGCCGGTTCTCCCGAAGCCGGTTTGGACCTCGTCGGCGATGATGAGGATTCCGTGCCGGTCGGCGACGTCGCGAAGCTCGTCCAGGAACGCGGCCGGTGCCGGGTAGTAGCCACCTTCGCCCTGGACCGGCTCAATCAGGAAGCAGGCGATGTCCCCGGGTGCGACGACGTGTCGCAAGGTTTCCCGGAGCTCATGGAGTGCCCGGCTCGTGGACTCCTCCTCGCTGAGGCCCTCGCGAAACGGATGGGGGAACGGCGCCACAAATACCGACGGAAGCAACGGGTGGTAGCCGGTGCGGTACTTCACGGAGGAAGTCGTGTAGGAAACCGACCCCATCGTCCGTCCGTGGAAACCTCCGCGGAACACCACCACCCCCTGGCGACCGGTGGTGTGACGGGCCAGCTTGACGGCTGCTTCCACGGCCTCGGCGCCCGAGTTCATGAAGAAGAACATGTCGATTGGCTCAGGAGCCACCGACACCAGCTGCTCGGCGGCGCTGACATAGGAGTCGTACCGGAATGTGCCCCCGCCGTGCCACACCCGGTCGATCTGCTCGTGGGCGGCGGCGACGATGCGGGGATGGTTGTGTCCGCAGTTGGTCACCGAAATGCCGGTGCCGAAGTCGAGATACTGCTTTCCGGTCGCGTCGGTCAGCCAAGCGCCCCGAGCTTCGACCATCTCGAGGCCGTTGTCGAAGCCGATCACCGGTGCGACGACGTCGACGAAGCGGTCGATGAATTCGCTCACGCCAGTGCTGCTTCCCACTCCGATTGTGGCATCTCCTCGGCTTCCTCCACCAGCATGACGGGGATACCGTCACGGATCGGATACCGAAGCCGGGTTGCTGGATCGGTTGACACGAGCCAGTCTCCAACCTCACGCAGCGGCGCGTGGCTGACCGGGCACACCATGATGCTCAGGAGCTGAGGGTCAATCGCCATGCTGGGAGGCTAACTGATGATGGAGGCCTTCGGCCTCCAGTCCCAAGTCCCAAGTCCAGAGTCCCAAGTCCCAAGCCAGAACGCGTGATCCTCGCTTGGGTCTTGGGTCTTGGGTCTTGGGTCTTGGGTCTTGGGTCTTGGGTCTTGGGTCTTGGGTCTTGGGTCTTGGGTCTTGGGTCTTGGCTACAGCTCAACCGCCTCCAGCCGGGTGAACACCGCTTCGGCGTTGCGCAGGAAACTGTGGGTATCGAAGATGTGGTTGAGCGTGGTCTCGGACAGCTGCACCTCCGGGTCGTCCTCGAGGAGTTGGCGTAGCTGAGTTCCCTGCTCCCAGGCTCGCATGGCGTTGCGCTGGACGACGCGGTAGGCCTCGTCACGGCCGAGGCCGGAGGCGACGAGTGAGAGCAGTACCCGCTGGCTGAACACCAAACCCCGGGTTGATTGGAGGTTCGCTTCCATGCGGTCGGCGTTCACAACCAGCCGATCGATGATGTCAGTCATCCGGGCGAGGGCGAAGTCGGCGACGATCGAGGCGTCCGGCAACACCACCCGCTCGGCCGAGGAATGACTGATGTCTCGCTCATGCCACAGGGCAACGTTCTCGAATCCGACCTGGGCGTAGCCGCGGAGCAGCCGCGCCAAGCCGGTGACGTTTTCGGATCGGACCGGGTTGCGTTTGTGGGGCATAGCCGATGACCCCTTCTGACCCTCGGCGAACGCCTCCATCACCTCACCGATGTCTGAGCGCTGCAGGTTCCGGACTTCGGTGGCGAAGCGCTCCAACGACGAACCGAGTAGGGCGAGCGTGCTCAGATATTGGGCGTGCCGGTCCCGGCTGGTTACCTGAGTCGAGGCGGGCTCGATCTCGAGCCCGAGGCCCCGGCAGACGTGCTCTTCCACCGACGGCGGAACCTGGGCGTAGGTGCCAACCGCTCCCGAGATCTTCCCAACCGCCACGGCCCGGCGCGCCTCAACGAGCCGCTGAAGAGTCCGTTCCAGCTCGAATGCCCAGGTGGCGAGCTTGAGGCCAAAGCTGGTGGGTTCGGCCCAGATCCCATGGGTGCGACCCACCATCACCGTGGCTCGGTGCTCGAAGGCCCGCCGGCGTACGACATCGAACAGCGCCCGGACCCGGCCGAGAAGCTGGTCACACGAAGCGGCGAGAACCGTCGCCTGGGCCGTGTCGATCATGTCCGAGGAGGTCAGGCCGTAATGCACCCATTCCCCACCTTCGGCGAGTGACCCGGCGAGGAGATCGACAAATGCGGCCACGTCGTGATGGGTGATGGCTTCACGTTCCGCCATCGCCACCGGGTCAACCGGCGGAGCCTCGCGGATGGCGCCGGCCACGTGGGTGGGAACCGCGCCGAGCTTGGCCCAGCCTTCCGACGCCAGTGCCTGGACCTCCTGGAAGGACTCGAGGCGCCGAGCCTCCGACCAGATTGCCGCCATCGCGGGGAGGGTGTAGCGCTCGATCATCGAGTCAAGGTCGCCTTCCGTTGGGGGCCGACCGACACCATCGACACCGGCACTCCGGCGATCTTCTCCACCCGCGCGATGTAGTCGAGCGCAGCCGGCGGCAGGTCATCGAATGATTCGGCTTGCGAGATGTCGGTCTTCCAGCCGGGAAGGTCCTCGTAGACGGGCTCACAGCGATACAGGACACGCTGCTGTCGGGGCATTTCTTCGAATCGTTCCCCGGCGGCTTGGTAGGCGATGCAGATCCGAAGCGTATCGAATTCGGAGAGCACGTCGATCTTGGTGAGGGCGATCTCGGTGAGGCCGTTGATCCGGGTGGCGTAGCGGAGGGCAACCGCATCGAGCCACCCGCAACGGCGCCGTCGCCCGGTCACCGTTCCGTACTCCCCGCCCACATCGACCATGGTCTCGCCGACCGCATCGTCGAGCTCGGTGGGAAAGGGGCCACTGCCTACCCGGGAGATGTACGCCTTGGTGACGCCCACCACCCGGTCGATTGCAGTTGGGCCGATCCCGCTGCCGATGGTGGCGCCGCCTGCCGTCGGGTTCGAAGAAGTCACGAACGGATAGGTGCCGTGGTCGACGTCGAGCAGGGTTCCCTGCGCGCCCTCGAACAGCACCTCCTTCCCGGCCGCCAAGGCATCGGCCAGCAGCAGGGCAGTATCGGTCACGTGCCCGGTCAGCCGCCGTCCGTATTCGAGGTACTCGTCGGCAATGGCGGCTGCCTCCATCGGGAGCTGGTTGTAGATCTTGACGAGGATCTTGTTCTTTTCCTTGAGGGCGGCGTCGAGCTTGTCCCGGAAGATCTTCGGGTCGAACAGGTCCTGCACCCGGATGCCGTGGCGGGAAAACTTGTCGGTGTAGGCGGGGCCGATGCCGCGCTTGGTGGTACCGATCTGGCCGGAGCCGAGGAACCGCTCCTGGAGCGCATCGATCTTGCGGTGGTAGGGCATGATGAGGTGGGCGTTGGCCGAGAGGCGAACCAGCGAAACGTCCACCTGGCGTTGTTCGAGCGCGGCCATCTCGTCCAGCAATACCTTGGGGTCGATAACCGTGCCGTTTCCAATGATCGGGGTAACCCCGGGGTTGAGGACGCCGCTTGGGATCAAGGTGAGAGCGAAGCGCTCGTCTCCGATGACGATGGTGTGGCCGGCGTTGTTACCGCCTTGATACCGGACGACGTAGTCCACCTGCTCGGCGAATACGTCGGTCACCTTCCCTTTGCCTTCGTCGCCCCACTGGGTTCCGGCGATCACTGTGGCGGGCATATGCTGCTCCTTGTCGGAGGCATCGTAACGGAGCTTCGATTACGACCATCGGCGTGACTATCGTTGCCGGGATTTCCTAACTGTTCGAGGACCCAGACCCGTGGAAGAAACCACCCGGAGGGCGACGCAGCGCCCGGTAGCCACCGTAGCCGTGCTCGCCGCTACCCCTGAAGCCGGCATCCTCACTGAAGTCATGCACTTCGACACGGCGGCTGCCAACGAGTTTCTAGATCTGACCGAAGATGTTCGTGAACATGTCGAGCGCTCGGGGATTCGACACGGCCAGGTGACGGTGTTGAGCCCGCATACGACCACCGCAGTTGCGATCAACGAATCCGAAACTGGCTTCCTGAATGACTTCCGTCGCGCCGTCGGCGAGATGGTCCCGGTGGAGGGTTACTACGAGCACGACGACCACGAGGTACGCACCGAGAACCTCCAGGAAGACGAGTACATCAATGGCCATGCCCATGTTCGCCAGATGCTCGTCGGTGCCACCACGCTGACGGTTCCGATAGTCGAAGGCGAGCTCGTGCTCGGCCAGTGGCAGCGGATCCTGTTCCTCGAGCTCGACCAGCCTCGGGCGCGTCGAACCGTGTTGCACACGCAGGGCGCCTAGCCCGGGTTCCCGAATTGAGTTCAGTCGTCTGAAGCTGCCGCCCATCGCCTGCTTCTACCGATGGGATTGGCGGTCTGACGTGGGTGACTTGGCGACCGACGACCTCGCCGCCCCAACCCTGGCATCACTTTCAGCGCGATGGGTCGCGCAGAGAGTAGTTTCAGTTGCCGCCATCGTCGAAAGCCGATTATGTTGGACGCCATGAATGGGGGGCTGCCCCCTTTTCCCATACATGTGAATCGGATCACAAAGGCTGGAGGAGATTTATGGTTAGACGATTGTTCGTACTCCTGGTAGCACTCGCTCTCGTGGCGGCTGCTTGTGGAGACGACAGCACGAGTGACACTACCGAGCCGGGCGCCGCCACCACGACGACGGCCGGCGGTGGCGGCGGCGCAACTGCCACAACTACCGGCGGCGACGGTGGGCAGGGTGGCGGCACCCTGGCTGAAGTCAGGGCACGCGGCGTGCTCAACTGTGGAGTGAGTGAGGGTGCTGCCGGGTTCACCAACATCGATGGCAGCGATTTCTCAGGAATCGACGTCGACTACTGCCGGGCAGTGGCCGCCGCCATCTTTGGTGACTCAAACAAGGTCGAGTTCTTCCCGGTGAGCTCGCAGGTTCGTTTCGACAACCTGAAGGCCGGTCAGTACGACGTGCTCTTCCGTAACACGACCTGGACCGCCAGCCGTGACACGGACGTGGGCATGAACTTCGGTCCGACCACCTACTTCGACGGCCAGGGCGTCATGGGCCCGATTTCCAAGGGCTTCAGCGCCGATTCCGAGCCGGAAGACGTAGACGGCTTGCTGCTGTGCACCAGTGCCGGAACCACGAGTGAGAAGAATGTGGCCGAATGGGCCTCGCTGGGTGGGGCGACCATCCGACTCGAGACCCTCGAGACCAACGAGGACGTGTATACCGCCTTCATCGACGGTAGCTGCGACATGGTCACGACCGACGCCTCCAACCTGGTTGGCGAGCGGTTCACCCGTGGATTCCTCGACGAGTGGGTCATCTTCCCGCCGACCAACATCTCCAAGGAGCCCCTCGGTCCTGCCTACCGTGAGGGCGACGACGAGTGGGCGGACATCATCGACTGGACGGTGTTCGTCACCTTCATCGCTGCCGAGAAGGGCGTGACATCGGCCACCATCGATGCTGCGATCGCAGCGGGTGATGATCCGGAGTTGCTGCGGATTGCTGGCTTGGAGAGTTCCGAGATCGTTGCCGACCTCGGAATCGCGACCGATGGCTTCTTGCAGGTCATCAAGCAGATCGGGAACTACAACGAGATCTATGAGCGCAACCTGGCGCCGCTTGGTCTCGTTCAGGCAGGTTCCTTGAACGCACTGTTCACCGAAGGTGGGCTGATCTACGCCCCTCCATTCCGGTAAACCGACCCGATAACTAGTGAGAAAGAGGGGCGCCCGAGCGGCGCCCCTCTTTTTCGTTTAGAGTCAACCGCCAGTCGGGTGGCCGATGGTGCCCCCGACCGGGTTGAAAGGGAGGCAGCGGAACTTGGCCGTAATCGTTCGCAAGCAGGAACGCCCGCCGTTCTGGCGGAATGCCACCATTCTGAAATGGGCGGCGCAGCTTTCATTCCTGTTTGGGTTCATAGCCATCGCCGCGGTCGTCATTCCGCAGGTTCAGGACAATCTCGAGGGACAGAACCTCACCTTCGGATGGGATTGGCTGCGGGGCCGCCTCGGCTTTCTCATTCGAGAGGGCATCGACACTGATCCCGATACCGGCGCCCGCACCATCCTGACCGGAGCCGTCAACACGTTGCGGGTGACCATTTCGGGCGTCATTGCCGCCACCCTCCTCGGAACGATCATCGGCATCGGCCGCCTCTCGAGCAACTGGCTCGTCAACAGGCTCGCGTCCCTATACATCGAGACGATCCGCAACATCCCCCTCCTGCTGTGGATGTTCTTCTGGATCGCCGTGGTCGCTTTCTTCAACATCATCGACCCGACCCTCGAAGGCAGCGTCGAGGCGGGAAGCTACTTCCTGACCTTCACCCGCAAAGGCATCGGTTCCGCCTGGATCCAGCCCTGGGGCGGCTTCTATCAGTGGGCCATCTGGCTCCTGATTGGTGCCGTGGCGGGGTATTTCGTTCACAAGCGCCAGTTCCGGATCAAGGAAACGACCGGCCAGGAGACGTACCCCAACCTCTCAGCACTTGGCGTCCTGCTCGTCTTCGCAGTCATCGGCTGGTTCGCCCACCCGGTCTTCAGCTTTGTCGGCCACGGTGCCGAGTTCATCGCCACCATCATCGGCGCCATACCGACGATTGGGCTGCAGATCGCCCTGGCGGCTGCAGCGATCTTCCTCGGGTATTGGTGGATCAACCGCTTCCTGGATGAGCGGCGGACCCCGGCAGGGCTCGCCAAGCTGACCGACGACGATTGGTTCCGGATGATCACCGCCGCCCTGTTGGCGCTCGTATTCGCCGCCTTCTTCCTCATGTTCAGCGGACTGGCTCGGGGCGCCCTCGACGTGAGCGAGGACTTCTTCGGCCGGTGGCTGGCACCCAAGTTCGACTCGACCACCAACGTGGTCGACCTCCCGATCAGTGAGATCGAGGCACAGCTAGCGTCCGGGCTCCTGCTGGAGGACATCGCCGCCGAGCAAGAGCTGCTCCTCAACGCAGAGCTCTTGAACCTGTCCCGGGCGGACATCGACGCGGCTCTGGCCTCGGGTCTGACCGCGAGGCGGATCTACGAAGCCGAGATCAACAACCCGGACGGGACTCGGAAGGATACGAATCCTTGGGGAGAACGGCTGGTATTCGTTCCGCCCAAGAAGCTCGTGGATGGTCTTACCGCCGGCGTGGCGGTTGAGATCGACGAGGCACTCGGCGACGGATTGATTACCCCCGCCGAGGCGGGCGCCGAACTGCAGAAGATCAAGGACCGGGCCAACGCTCCGCTCCGCTGGTCGAAGGCAGAGGTTTTCGCCCCGCGGGACGGCTTCCTCGATCTGTCGCCCACCAGTGGCATCGTAATCACGCGCGGCTTCTTTGCCGTGTGGATCGCAGTCACTCTTTACACGGCGTCGTTCATCGCCGAGATCGTGCGGGCTGGAATCCTGGCGGTTTCCAAGGGCCAGACCGAAGCTGCCAGCTCGCTCGGGCTTTCCCGGTCACAATCCCTCCGGTTCATCGTGCTTCCCCAGGCCTTCCGGATCATCTTCCCGCCGCTGGGGAACCAGTACCTCAACTTGTTCAAGAACACATCGCTTGGCCTGGCGGTGGCCTTCCCCGATATCGTCGCCGTCGGCCAGACCATCACCAACCAGACCGGCCAGACCGTCCCGGTGATCCTCATCTGGATGGGTTTCTTCCTCGGGGGCAGCCTGATCCTCTCCTCGATCGTCAACTTCTATAACCGTCGCCTGCAGTTGGTGGAACGATGACCGGAAAAATCATCCTCCCGGATATTCCTGAGCTGGAGTTCGCACCCGAGCTACCCCCGAAGGGGCCGGTGGTGTGGATGAAGGACAACCTCTTCAGCACGCCGCGTTCGAGCTTCCTCACGGTGGTCGGTCTCTATGTCGCCTATGTCTTTACCAAGGGCTTCACTGGCTTCGTTTTCAACTACGCCGAGCGCCGCTGGGATGCCGTTACCGACAACATGAAGCTCCTCATGGTGTACCTGTACCCGAATGGGACCAGCGAGCGCATTTTGGACGCTGCCGGGGAGCCAATCAATCAGATGCATCGGGTTTGGATCAGCCTGGGCGTTGTCATCGCCCTGACTGCATTGAGCCTCGTCTTCTGGCGGGTGGGCGGGAAGATGGCTCCGAAGAGAATCACTCGTACCCTGCAAATCTCGGGTGGATTTCTGCTGTTCGTGTTCTTGGGGGTGACGATTCTCGACTATGTCTTTGGGGTTCTCTTCGGCTTCGACTTCGGTGGCTGGGAGTGGCAGTTCTCGACGAAAGTGCACTTCTGGACCATCCTCGTCGGCGTGGTGCTACTCGGCGGGGGCTTGCTGGTCGACCGGGCAATGGGTGATCGGGGCAAGGAAGAGACCATCTCCGTCATCGGTCTGCTGGGCGCGCTGGCCGTAGTCGTGGTCGGGTTGCTGTGGGTGATCGAGCTGCCCCGACTGTCAGGGACCGAGCCGGGCGCGCCCAAGGTTTTCCAGCCGATTGAGGAGACGACAACCTTGCCGTGGACGATCATGCTGGGCGTTGCCTTCCTCAGCTATTGGGTCGGGGTGGGTCTGCGCCGGGTGATCCCCGACCGGGCCGGAACCCGGGTGCTCACGCTCGCTTGGCTCGTGTCCTTCCCGGTGCTGGTCATGGCGGTGCTGCGAGATCCCGGCTGGGACGAGGTGGTGGCACCCGGATTCAGCCTCGGCAACTACCTGACGATCGGCGCAGCCTTTCTGGTCGTGGGTGGCCTCGTCATCTGGGCGGCTTCGCACCCGGCGATTGGTGAATGGTCGGCGGCGATAGTGGCGGCAATTGGAGTGGCCATCGTCTTCTCATGGTCCGTCTCCATGCTCATGTTCATCCGGTTCTCCCTCTTTGCGGTCCTGCTCTTCGTCCTCGGAGCCAAGACGTTCGGGGGAGCGACCCAGGTCCGCCGCCGCTACCTGTTGTTGTGGGCAGGCTTGATGGTTTTCCTCACCTACTTCTTCATCCTCGTCAAGGGCGGCAACACTGTCGAGACCCAGACACCGTCACCATTCGGCGGCTTCGTTCTCACCATGATCATCTTCGTGTCTGTGATGCTGCTGTCGTTCCCGTTTGGCGTGCTGCTGGCGCTGGGCCGTACGTCGACCATGCCGATCTTCCGCCTCATGTCGGTGGCCTACATCGAAGTTGTGCGCGGCGTCCCCCTCATTACCTGGCTCATCATGTCGATCATTTTCATGCCGTTTGCCTTACCGATCGGTGCCAATGTCCCCGACTTCGTTTTGGTCATCTTGTTCTACGCAGGGTTCTCGGCGGCCTACATGGCCGAGAACGTGCGCGGAGGTCTCCAGGCCATCCGCGCCGGCCAGAAGGAAGCGTCGGTTGCTCTCGGCATGACGACGGTGCAAACCATGATCTTCATCACGATGCCTCAGGCCTTGCGTACGGTGATCCCGGCCCTGGTCGGCCAGGCCATCGCCACCTTCAAGGACACGTCGCTGGTCGCAATCATCGGGTTACTCGACTTCCTGGCCTTGGCCCAGGGCACCGTTCCCGGCCAGCCCCTCTACCGAGGCTCGCTCCGGACCATGCTGATCTTTGCCGCGTTCTTCTACTGGATTTTCACGTTCTCCATGTCCAAGGCGAGCCAACGGTTGGAGAAGAAGCTCGGAGTCGGCGAGCGCTAAGGAGGCACTATGACAACCGAGAAGACCCTCGGCGAAAACGACATCATCATCTGCGAAGGCGTCAAGAAGTGGTTTGGTGATTTTCAGGCGCTCAAAGGTGTTACCACCAATATCAAGGAGCGAGAGGTCGTCGTCGTCATCGGCCCATCGGGGTCGGGCAAATCGACGTTCATTCGCTGTATCAACCGTCTCGAGGTCCACCAGGAGGGCCGCATCATCGTCGACGGCGTTGAGTTGTCGAGCGACGTGCGCAACATCGACAAGATCCGCTCTGAAGTCGGCATGGTTTTCCAGCAGTTCAATCTGTTTCCGCACCTCACCGTGTTGCAGAACGTCACCCTGGCTCCGATGTGGGTGCGCAAGAAACCACGCGAGGAGGCCGAAGCCACGGCGATGGCGCTGCTGGAGCGGGTCGGTATCCCCGAGCAAGCGGCCAAGTTCCCCGGGCAGTTGTCCGGTGGTCAGCAACAACGGGTGGCAATCGCCCGGTCGCTGGCGATGGAGCCCCGCATCATGCTGTTCGATGAGCCGACGTCGGCTCTCGACCCCGAGATGATCAAGGAGGTCCTCGACGTCATGAAGGAGCTGGCCCTTAGCGGGATGACGATGATCGTCGTCACTCACGAGATGGGCTTCGCCCGGGAGGTGGCCGATCGGGTGTTCTTCTTTGACTACGGAACCATCGTCGAAGAAGGCACCCCGGAGCACTTCTTCACCAACCCCTCGCACGACCGCACCAAGCTGTTCCTGAGCCAGATCTTGTGAGCGAAGCTCACAAGATCTGAGACAACCGCAAACCGCCCACCGCCCACGGCCCACCGTGGGTCTTGAGGTGGAACGCGAGGTCTGATATCCAGCCCAGATGCGCGACTTTCGGCGACTTCGGGTTTGGCAGCGGGCCCACCAATTGACCTTGGACTGCTACCGCCTTACCGACTCATTTCCTCCGACAGAACGCTTTGGTCTCGTTTCGCAGATACGGCGATGTGCCAGCTCGATAGGTGCCAACATCGCCGAGGGTTGCGGGCGCGATACCAGTCGGGACTTCAGGCGGTTCATCTCAATCGCGGCCGGGTCCGTCACCGAACTTCGCAACCACTTGCTTCTGAGCCGTGATCTTGGGTTGCTGGATACGGCTGAATTCGGCCAGCTCGATCGCGATGCTGAGACTGTGAGGCGAATGCTTGCGGGCCTGATTACCAGGCCAGGCGATCGGCTCTGACCCCTCAGCGGTCGGCGGTCGGCGGTGGGCGGTGGGCTTGCTCGCCTACGGCGAGCGGCTGCCTGCGACCAAGCTCTCCGCGACCGCTCTGGCGTCGTCCGCGCCGGCCGGCGGGTAGAGGATGATCGAGTACTCGTCGCACCGGTCGGGGCCCTCGAACCAGGCGACACCCCACACGCCGTCGGGAAGAGGCCCCAAGGCGGCATCAACGTCTCGCACGGTGATGACGTCGGGAGTCTCGAGCCAGCGAACCGGCGGAAGCGAGCCCCGGATGATGGCCAGCACCGGTGCGCCGTCCTCCTGGCTCCACACGCTGGTGGAGGTGCCGGAAATGATGGTGTACAGGTTGTACGGGATGTCACGGGTGGCCGGCAGCTCAGTCGATATCCGGTCGGGCAGTTCGGCCGGCACGAACGGAGCCGGATCGCAGGCCACCACGGTTGGCGGCGGCTCGGTAGTCGAGGTGGTCGGCGCGTCTGGGAAGGCGACGGTGGTCGGGCTGAGCAGGGTTCCTGCGTTGTCCCCTCCCGAGCAGGCGGCCAGCAGGAGCGCCGCCACAATTACTCTCTTCACGAGGCGGAGCGGACCCGTCGCTGCATGATGACGTAAGCGATGGTGCCGCCGACGGCGGTGGCGAGCGCGATCCATCCGTTGCGACTGATTCCGGCCAAGCGGTAGTCGGTATCGGTGCGGAGGAGCTCCATGAGGAACCGCACGATTCCGTACAGAACTAGATATACGGTGAACAGGCTCCCCGGAGCGGGCTTGAAGCGCTTCTCGACCCACAGGATCATGCCGACCACCACGAGATTCAGGAGCGACTCGTACAGAAACGTCGGGTGAAACGTGGCTGAGTCGAGGTACTCCTGAACCCGGTTCTCCTGGGCGATCTCCACCGCCCACGGGAGATCGGTGGGCCGTCCGTAAAGCTCCTGGTTGAAGTAGTTGCCCCAGCGGCCGATCGCCTGGGCGAGGGGAATGGCCGGCGCCACCGAGTCGGCAACGTCGGCGATGCGGGCACCCTCGCGCCGCATGACCCAGATCATGGCGATGCCGCCGGCCAACAGGCCGCCGAAGAAAGCGAGGCCCCCGTCCCAGATCCGAAGGGCGTCGACCACGGGTTGGCGGGCCTGGGGATGGGTGATCACATAGCCGACCCGAGCACCGGCGATTCCCGAGATCACCGCGATGATGCTGGCTCGCTCGATGGTCTTCGGATCCCCGCCGCGCTGTTCGAATCGGCGGGTGGCCAGCCAGATAGCGGCGATGACCCCGAGGGCGATGGCAACGCCGTAGAAATTGACCCGCAGCGGGCCCAGGTCGAAGCCGTTTACATCCGGCGATGGAATCGAAGCGAGCCAATGCATGGGGAGACTCTAGAAGTGCCCACCGCCCACCGCCCACCGGCGCGGAATCAGGCGGTGATCCGGGGAGGGGCGCGCATCAGACACCGCGGTGGGCGATATGCGGTTGGCGCCGGTCAGTCCTGACCGGCCGGCTGGTCGCCGTCGGCGCCGAACAACTCGGCCACCGCACCGACGCTGCCGAGAATTCGGGCAGATTCGAGCGGGATAAACACCTTGCTCGCCTTCCCGTCGGCGATCTGGGCGAGTGCCTCCAGGTACTTGATGGCGATGAGATCCGGTGTCGGGTCACCTTCATGGATCGCCCGGAACACGCGCTCGACGGCCCGTCCCTCACCTTCGGCCACGATCTCCTTCTGATAGGCGTCGGCGTCGGCCACCTTCTTGATCGCCTCGGCGCGGCCTTCGGCCTCGAGGATGGCGGACTCCCGGACACCCTCCGCCTGAAGAATGCGAGACCGCTTGTCGCCCTCCGCCTCGGTGACGATGGCACGCCGGTCGCGCTCGGCCTTCATCTGGCGGTGCATGGCGTCGGTGACGTCGGGTGGCGGCTCAATCCGCTGGATCTCGACCCGGATTACCTTGGTTCCCCACATATCGGTGGCGTCGTCGAGGATCTCCCGGAGGGCGGTGTTGATCATGTCGCGAGACGTGAGCGCCTCATCGAGCTGCAGGTCACCAACCAGGTTACGCAGGTTGGTCTGGGCCAGTTTGGTAGCGGCCTGGATGAAGTTGTTGATGTTGTACTTCAGCTTGACCGGGTCGGTTGCCTGGTAGTAGACGACCGCGTCGACGGTGACCACCACGTTGTCCTTGGTGATGACCTCCTGGGGTGGGACGTCGACCACCTGCTCGCGCATGTCGACCTTGATGATGCGCTCAACAAACGGGATGATCCACCGCAGCCCCGGGTCGAGTGTCTCCCGGTACCGCCCGAGCCGCTCCACGAGGCCTTTCTCAAAGGGCCGCACGATCTTGAGCCCGGTCGCGGCCACGACGAAGAGCCCGAGAACGATGATGGCCAATAATGCAACAGCAGCTCCCACGGAACCTCCTAGTTTGATTCGCGGTCGATCGTCTCAACGACGAGCCGCGAGCCGGTTATCCCTGAAACAACGACCTCGGAACCGGCTGGAATCGGCTCTCCCTCGGTGATGGCACGCCACTCCTCGGTGTCGATGCGAACCATTCCGGTGGCGGCGTGCATGTCGATGGCTTCCAGCACAATGCCCCGCTTGCGCAGATACCGGTTGGCGCCGACGGCATCCGGCTCGCCCTCGTCTTGCTTGCGGATGAGAGGCCGCAGGCTGAGCAGGGCGGCAATCGAGACGATGAGGAACACCGCCCACTGCACTCCGGCATTGACGTTGAGCCATGCCAGGATGGCGGCAGCAGCTGCTCCGATGCCGAACGGCAGCAGGAAGAACCCGGGCGAGAAGATCTCGCCAACGACGAGGATCGCCGCCAGAACCGTCCAGAACCAGCGCCACGCCTCAGTGTCTATATCCACGGCGTCAAGCATACCGGGGACCGAGCCGGTGGCGGGCCGGACGCGAGAGAGGGCCCCGGCCCGGGGCCCTCTCTTATTGTGGCGATGGTCCCCTAGAAAGAGGACGAATCACGCGGGCTCAGGTACTTGGCCCACCATTTCTTGGCGGTATCGATTCCGCCGACGCCAAATGCAACCGCGAAGGCGACTCCGGCGGCCAGCAGGACCGCACGACGCACGTCCTCGGAGACCTGTCCGATCCCCACCAGGTCGAAGGCCGTGAGCAATGCAAACACGATCACGCCCCATCGCACCGCAGTCGGGACCCAGGTGTTGTTGTGAGTTTCCGCCCACGGACGCACCAGGTCGGCCAGGAAGCTGCCGATGGCAGCCGCAATCACGACCAGCAGGATGGCCACGAAAACCACCGGGATGAACCCGATCAGGCGTTCGAGCAGATCGACGAGCGATTGGACCTCGAGGGCGGTGGCGGCCAGCAACAAAACGACGATCGCCATCAACCCATAAACGAGCGTGGCACCGAGGTTGGCTGCCGAATATCCCGAATTCCTCAACGCCGGGCCGATCCCCGCCTTGTCGAGAACTCCTTCAACCGCGTCGTTCTCGAGGATCTTTCTCACGATGCGCCGCACGATGCGGGCAATGAAGAGACCGACGAGCAGAATGATGACGGCGCCAAGGATCTTTGGCACCCAGTTGCCGATGTCGGCCCCGATTTGCTCGAGCCGGTCGGTCAGCGTATCCCAGAAACTCATGAATGGCTCCTTCCAATTAGCCATGACTAGGACACCAGTGATACCAGAAAGTCGCGCGATTCGTCTGGAATACGCCCCGGTTTAGAGTCCGCGCTTGGCGTCTTCCAGCTGCGGTCGAGCGACCAGCAGGTAGATGATTGAGCCGATGAAGCCAATCAGGACAATGACGAGGATCCAGATCAGTTTGTTCTGGCCTGCCTGTTCCCACTCGGCGTCCGGCCTTTGAATCGCATCCACCAGGCTCCATATCCAAAAGGCGAACCCGGCCAGGGCAACGATTCCGAACAGGAGGATGAAGAGACCCAAGGCCATGCCCGATTTCTAGCGCAGCCAGGGACCGGAGCGTATGTTTACCTCTGACGCCCGGCGACGGGCGTACTCAATTTCGCCGGCTGGCTAGACCTTGCGCAGGACGATTCCTTCCGGAGAGGCGTCGGCCACGACCGTGTCGCCTTCGCGGAACCCGCCCTCCAGTATTGCCATTGCCAGCGGGTCGGCGACCGCAGTTTGCAGGAGTCGCTTGAGCGGCCTGGCTCCGAAGGTCGGATCGTATCCCTCGTCCGCCAGCCAATCGGCGGCGGCTTCCGAGATCTGGAGGGTGATCTTGCGGTCGGCGAGGCGGCCGAGCAGCTGAGCGGCCTGCAGCCCGACGATGGTGGCCAGATGGTCCCGGCTGAGCCGGTGAAACACGAGGATCTCGTCGACCCGATTGAGGAACTCGGGGCGGAAGTGGGTGTTGACCACTCCCCTGACCCGATCACTCACCACATTCTCGGGGAGTTCGGGGTCGATGAACTCTGAGCCGAGGTTGGAGGTCATGATGAGCACGGTGTTGGTGAAGTCGACGGTACGCCCCTGCCCGTCGGTCAATCGACCGTCGTCCAGAACCTGCAGCAGCACGTTGAACACGTCGGGGTGCGCCTTCTCGATCTCGTCGAGCAGGACCACCGAGTAGGGCCGGCGGCGGACGATTTCCGTCAGCTGGCCGCCCTCGTCGTATCCCACGTAGCCGGGTGGGGCGCCGATGAGCCGGCTGACCGAGTGCTTTTCCATGTACTCGGACATGTCCAGCCGGACCATCGCCCGCTCGTCGTCAAAGAGGAACTCGGCCAGCGCCCGTGCCAGCTCGGTTTTGCCGACGCCGGTCGGGCCCAGAAAGATGAATGAGCCGATCGGGCGGTTGGGGTCGGAGAGGCCGGCCCGGGAGCGGCGGACCGCGTTCGACACCGCGGTGACCGCATCGTCCTGGCCGACCACTCGCACCCGGAGGTGCTCCTCGAGGTGGACCAGCTTCTCGACCTCGCCTTGCATGAGCTTGCTGACCGGAATGCCGGTCCAGCGAGCGACGACCTCGGCGATGTCTTCCTCGTCAACCTCTTCTTTCAACATGGGCGACTCGCCGCGCAGCTCGGTGAGCTCGGCCTCCTGTTCGCCGAGGGTCCTTTCGAGCCCTGGCAAGGTGCCGTAGCGGAGCTCGGCGGCCCGTTCCAGCTCACCGTCGCGTTCGGCACGCTCGGCGCCGGCCCGAGCCTCCTCGATCGACTGCTTGGTCTGGCGGAGGCGGTCGATGGCCTGTTTCTCGAGGTCCCACTGGGCGGTGAGCCGGTCGGCGTCTTCACGCAGCTCGGAGAACTCCCGTTCCAGGTTGGCCAGGCGCTCCCGCGACGCCTCGTCGGTTTCCTTCTGGAGGGCGGCGCGTTCGATCTCGAGCTGCTTGAGCCGGCGGGTTACGTCGTCGATCTCTTCGGGCATCGAGTCGATCTCGATGCGGAGACGGCTTCCCGCCTCGTCGATCAGGTCGATGGCCTTGTCGGGCAGTTCCCGGGCCGTGATGTAGCGATCGGAGAGCACTGCGGCCGCGATTAGGGCGGGATCGGTGATCCGCACGCCATGGTGGACCTCGTACCGCTCGGTCAAGCCCCGCAGGATGGCGATGGTGTCATTGACCGACGGGGCCTGGACGATAACCGGCTGAAAACGACGCTCGAGGGCGGCGTCTTTCTCGATGTGTTTGCGATACTCGTCGAGGGTGGTGGCGCCGACCATTCGCAGCTCGCCACGAGCCAGCATCGGCTTGAGCATGTTCGAGGCGTCCATTGCCCCTTCGGCGGCTCCCGCGCCGACAACGGTGTGGAGTTCGTCGATGAAGGTGATGATCTGTCCCTCGGCCTCTTTGATCTCGGTCAAGACGGCCTTGAGGCGCTCCTCGAATTCGCCGCGAAACTTGGCGCCGGCCACCAGTGCGCCCAGGTCGAGGGCGATGATGCGCTTGTCCTTCAGGCCTTCGGGAACGTCGCCGTCGACGATTCGCTGTGCCAGGCCCTCGACGATGGCGGTCTTGCCGACGCCCGGTTCGCCGATGAGCACAGGGTTGTTCTTGCGACGCCTCGACAGCACCTGGATGACCCGGCGGATCTCGTCGTCGCGCCCGATCACCGGGTCCAGTTCGCCGGACACCGCGAGCTCGACGAGGTCGCGTCCGTACTGCCCGAGGGCGTCGAAGGTGGCCTCGGGGTTCTGGGTGGTTACGCGGCGGCTTCCTCGCAAGTCGTTGAGAGCCGTCGTGAGCGAGTCACGGGTCAAACCGGCTTCGGAGAGGATTCTCCCGGTGTCACCCCGGTTTTCGAGCAACGCCAGCAGCAGGTGTTCCGTAGAGACGTAGTCGTCGCCGAGGTTCTGGCGCTGCTTGTCGGCGGACTCCATGACGGACATCGAGGCCGGTGAGAGACCGACCTCGGTGTCCCCGTAAACATTGGGAAGGGTCCCGAGCGCGGTGTCGACGGCCTCACGGAGGTGAGCCGGATTGGCACCTGCCCGCGCCAGCAACGGAAGCACCAGGCCGTCGGATTGGCCGAGGAGTGATCCGAGGAGGTGCAGGGGCTCGGCGTACTGGTGATTGGCATCTTCGGCACTCACCCGGGCCGAGACGATCGCTTCCTGGGATTTCTGCGTGAATCGGTTGATGTCCATGGCCATTTCAACCTAAATCATAGCAGAGTTATGCCATGTAATCTAAGTGGAATACGCTCAGATTCTACCTCATCTGTTGCCCGCGCCGGAGACTCGTACCCGTTACCGAGTTCTTCCTTCCCCTCGAGGGGAAGGTGGCGCCGGCCCGCAGGGCCGGTGACGGATGGGGGAGGCGCCCGACCAACACCAATGGATCGGTAGGGGTTCTTGGCTTCCCCCACCCCGTCTCCGCCTGCGGCGGAGCCGCCCCGCCCTCAAGGGCGGGGAAGAAGCATCGGGCAGAGCAACAAGCGTGGCCCGCGGGCGAGGGTCCGTCCGAGAGCTGAGAGCCGGTCTTTAGGCAGCAACCGCCCGGTCGGAGGCCCAGGCTCGGAGGGCGAGCACGTCCTCGGAGCGCGAAATGGACAGGGGGACCGTGGCGGCCATCTCGGCTTCGATGTCCGAGCCGGCGATTGGGCGATCGGCTCCGAAGGCCCGGTAAACCGCGCCGACCACCGCGGACTCGATTTCGGCTCCGGAGAACCCGTCACTGTTCTTGACCAAACGGGCCAGCTCGTGCTCGGTCAGCTCGATGTCCCGCTTGGCGAGATGTAGGGCGAAGATCGCCCGACGCGCCGCGGTGTCTGGCAGATCGACGAAGAAAGTCTCGTCGAAGCGACCCTTGCGGAGCAGTTCGGGCGGAAGCTGGGAGACGTCGTTGGCGGTTGCGACCAGGAAGACTCCGGGCTTGCGTTCCTGCATCCACCGCAGAAACGTGCCCAGCAACCGTTGACTTACGCCAGAGTCACTCATCCCACCGGCCGCGAAGCCCTTCTCGATTTCGTCGATCCACAGCACGGCGGGGGCGAGGGCGTCGATGCTGCGCAACGACTCTTGCAGCCGCTGCTCGGTTTCTCCTATGTAGGGGCGATACAGCCGGGACGGATCGAGCAGTACCAGCGGGAGATCCCAGGATCGGGCCAGTGTCTTGGCGACGAACGACTTGCCGCAGCCGGGGATGCCGGTCAGCAGGATGCCGCGGGCCGGCTCCATTCCTCCGTCCTCGTGGGCCGCCCGGCGCACTCTGAGCCATTGCTTGAGCCCGTCGAGGCCGCCGACCTCGTCAAGGGTGCCAACCTCGGCCTCGACCAGCTCGAGGATTCCGTCCGACGAGAGCAACTCGGCCTTGGCCCGGCGGACGTCGGCGATGTCCTCGCCGGTGAGCTGCCCGTCGCGGAAGGCAGCCTGCTGCAGGAGGTGCTCTGCTTCGCGCAGGCTGAGCCCGCGTACCGCGACGACCAGGCGGTCGACGTCGGAGTCGTCGAGGTCCACCGTGAAGCGGCGTTCGGTGAGGTCTTCCAGGGTTCGGTGGATGAGCCGATGGAGCTCGTCCTCGCCGGGGGGGCTCAGATTCCACGGTAGCGCCAGCCCGTTCAACTCGGCCGGGATGGTGCGATTGGGGGCAGTCAGGACGATGGTCTGCCCCTCCCGGGCATCCTGGGCCAATTCCTTGACGGCGCGCACTACCTGAGGGTTGTCGAGGTGGGGATGGATGTCGGCAAACACGAAGACGGCCGGTTGGTCGAGGTATTTGATCCATTCGAATGCGCGGGAGGGGTCCCGGGTCCCATACTGGGGGTCCTTCTCGTCGCGGGCCAGCCCCTTGGTTGCAGTCCACGTCCACACGGGCAGGTCGAGGTCCCAGGCAGCATCGCGCAGCAGCACAAGAAACCGCTCCTCGTCCTGGGTCTCCACGAAGAGCAGTGGGTGGCGAGATCCAAGCAGGACGCGGAGGTCTGACGTGTTGTCCACAGGTTGTTATCGCCTGTTCCTGCGTTCCGACTTAGCCAAGAACGCGAAACTATTTGCAACCCTTAGTGTCGAATTCCTAGCATTTGAAGGAACTCTGCATCGAGGAGGATGTGTGCTCAAGGAATTCAAGGAATTTGCCTTTGGTGGCAATCTCGTAGAAATCGCCGTTGGCTTGGTGATGGCTTTGGCGTTGGTGAATCTCGTCGGGGCGCTCATCGACAACGTGCTGATGCCGATCATCGGAATCATCTTCGGACAGCCCAGCTTCGATGAAGTACTGGATCCGGCCATCAACGACTCGGTCATCCGGTTCGGATCATTCTTGACCGCGCTCGTGACGTTCATCGCCATTGCCCTCGCGGTGTTCTTGTTCGTGGTCAAGCCGTACCAGTCTTACAAGGCCCGGGTCGAGGCCGGTTCCGAGGAGGCGGCACCGCCTCCGGAGGACATCACGTTGCTCCGCGAGATCGCGGCCAACACCAGGTAACCGACCCCAGCCCACGCACAGCGCCCCCCTTCGGGGGCGTTTTGCTATGGAGCGTCCGGCTGTCGCCTTCCCCGGCGTTGGACCTCAGTGCAGCAGATTTGGTGGCGGAAACGCCTTCGCAAACGTGAAGGCCTCCGAGGTTGGGCCGTGTTCTCGCACGTGCACGAGGCGTTGCTCAGCTTCCGGCACGGTTGGCAGTGCGTTCGCCGGCATCCACCACAGCGCCAGATGCGGCTGGTCCATTCGTTCAAACCATTCGCCGCGTCGGCGCATGATGGCGGTGTGGTCGCTGCGGAATGCATAGGCCTTGAGAGCGTCGATGCTCTTCCACACCGAGAGGTTGACCAGCAAGCCGGGGTCGTCGAAGACGTGAATCGAGGTGGCGTCACCCTGATCCGTTTGCAGGCGCCATACGAAACCAGCGCTGGTGTCGGCCAGCCGGTTCACTCGCTCCAGAGCGGCGAAAAAGGTCGCGGCGTCTGCTGATTGCGGGTCGACCTTCCACCGAGCGATGTTCACCTGCGCCAGGTGGTACTCCATGAAAGCACCATAGCCGGGGAACAATCCCGGCTCTCAGCGGTTGTATCGACTGCAGGATCACTCAGGAGATGGCAATGCCCCAGGCAGTATTCAACGGCGTCGTCATTGCAGAAGCCGACGAGACGGTGGTAATCGAGGGCAATCACTACTTCCCGCCCGAGTCGATCAATCAGGAGTTCCTTTCCGAGACTCCCGGCTACAACACCACCTGTCCGTGGAAGGGGCTCGCCAGCTACTACGACGTCGAGGTCGAGGGTGAGCGAGCCCAAGCGGTGGCTTGGACCTATAAGGACCCGAGCGATCGAGCCTCGATGATCAAGGATTACGTCGCCTTCTATCCGAAAGTGCGAGTCGAAGGCGCTTCCAAGCGCGGTTTGTTCAGCCGTCGCTGAGCACCCCTACCTTTGGCCTCAATCCGCGGTTGCTGCCGCGGGGAAATCAGCTCATACCCGTGCTTTGGGAATCTTGACTCGCTCTTCCTTCCCCTCGAGGGGAAGGTGGACGGGAACGCTACGCGTTCCTTAAGCGAAGCTTCGAGGACGGATGGGGGGAGGGCCGGGCTTCGTAACTCCATCAGGTAGGCAGTTGCGTAGCAACTGCCTCGCAACCCGCAGGGTTGCCCCCACCCCGACCTCGCTAACGCTCGGCCACCCCGCGCTCGAGGACGGGGAGGAAAGCACGCCAACTGCTCACCCAACAACCACGGATCCAGGTCAAGGGCGTGGCTGGGGGAGGGCCGGGCTTCGCCCGGCTAAGGAGTTGGGTTGCCAAGCACGTTCCCGTGCTCTCGGGAGAGCACTACCCCGATGCCGGCGGTTGCAGCGCGTAGAGCCACTGTCCGCTTCCGCTGATCCCGATGCGGTAGCCCGCGTAGCTGTCGTAGAGCACGAACATTTCGTCGAGGTCTTCGATCGGGTAGATGCTCAGGAGCTTGGCGTATTCCTCAGACGAGAGTCCGGTTCCATCGGCCGACTTCAGGAGAGGGAATGCCGAGGGCCAGGTGTACTGGCTCTCATCTCCGGCAAGCGCGATGTAATCGAGGTTCAGATGCTGCACCATACGAAGCAGTACCCCGTCTCCGCTCCTTTCTGCGTCATACCACTGGACCAGTGGGGGATCGCTGCTTTCGAAGCTGCTCGAGAAGCCGTCCGGTCCGTTGGTCATGGCGGCCAGTACCGCCACATCGCAATCCATGGCAGCTTCAAAGATGGCTCGACGAGTCTCGGCAACCGGCTCGGGAAGTTCGGGTTGCGGCTCGAGCACGATATCGAGGCCGGTCGTCGAGCAATTCTTCAGATCCTCGATCGGCTCCCGCAAGCCTTCGATCGAGTAGCTCACTTCCTCGTCGGCGGCGTTGGCAATCCAGTCGATGTAGACGTTGGCTGGGTATCCGAGCCGGGGGTGATATTCGGCGGTGAAGCTGTCGGCCTCTCGGAGGGCTCGCTCGACTTCGTCGAACAACGCGGGGACGGTCTTGATGATCTCGTCGTAACGTCCGATTTCGAGCATCTCGACGTCGAAGAGGTCGATTCCCTTGAAGGATGCGCGCACGATCTCGCCGACGCGGACGGCTACCTGGTAGGGCCCGATCCACTCCTCAGGACAGAAGCATCCACGGGTGAACGTGTAGTCGTAGTCGGCGAGGCCGGCGTCCTCCCAGCGAGCGAGCGCCTCTTCAAACGCCTGGCGCGCGGCGGGGTCGCCGGGCGACGGATTCGCTTCGAATGCAGTTACGGTGAGGATGAAGCCGCCGTCCACCGGCAGCTCCGGCTCGTTGAAGATGTAGGAGCGGGGATAGCCAAAGTCCTGGTCGTATTCGACGTCGACGGGGAACTCGTCCTGCGCGATCGTGGCCTCGATCTCGTCGAAGATGGCGTCGATGGACGGGTAGGGCGCCTCGCCGCCGACCTCGGGACCTATGCGGCCAGAGGCGACGATCTCAGTGCCGTCCACCCGTGCGAACCAGGGACCGCCGTCGCATTCGCAGGCGAGCGAGTAGGTGACCTCGTACGAATCGGGCCGGTTGGCCTTCCACACCAGCCGGGCCTCTGCCAGCAGCTCTTGCTGAGTGGCCCCCGGGAGGGTCGTGGTGCTTGTGGTGGTCGTCACGGCCGGCCCTGCGGTGGTGGCCGGTCCGCTCGTATCCTCTGCGCCACACGCAGCGACCAGGACGAAAAGGGCGGCAGCCAGCGATCGCTTCATTGCGGTCTGACGGTAGAGAGTGCTGGGCCGGTTCCCGCGCCTTGGGCTATTCCTCGAGCATCTGCTGGATGGTGGGTCGCAGAATGTCGGGGAGGCTCGAGAGTGACTCGGCGGCGTCTGCCCTGGCGGCTGCCAGCTGCTTCTTGATCTGATCGAGCTGGCCCTGCAGAGCTTCGACCGCGCCTTCCAGCTGGAGGATGCGCTTGACCCCTTCCAGGTTGATTCCGGCGGCCGTGAGTGCCTGGATGGCACTCAATCGCTCGAGGTCTTCTTCGGAGTAGCGGCGGGTACCGCCCGGCGTCCGGTAGGGGCTGAGCAGGCCACGGCGTTCGTAGATGCGGAGCGTCTGGGGATGGATTCCCGCTAGCTCGGCGGCTACGGAAATGATGTAGACCGCTTCTTCTTTGCTCATGACGTGACTTCCAAGTGAGAGCGTACGTTGGCAGGTTCGCGCGTCTTCAGTTGCTCGAGGAGGCTTCGGGTGTCGTCGTCCAGCTCGTCGGGCACCGCCACTTCAATGGTGGCGAGCAGGTCCCCCCGGCCGCCCTTGGCGCTCGGAACTCCCTTGCCCTTGATGCGGAAGGTCTTGCCGCTGTCACTTCCGGCCGGAACCCGCAGCGTCACCTTGCCGTCGAGGGTGGGTACGACGATGTCGGCTCCCAGCGCGGCTTCGGTGAATGTGACCGGCACCGTGATGCGGAGGTTGTTCTTGCGACGAGTGAACAAGGGGTGGCGCCCAACGTGGACCCGGACATGCAAATCTCCGGCCGGCCCGCCGTTGCGGCCGGGTGCCCCCTTGCCGGCTACCCGGATGGTGGCGCCGTTCTTGATGCCGGCCGGGATGCGAACCTTGATCGAGCGCACCCGGTGCTGGGTGCCATTGCCGCCACAGGTATGGCATGGGGTTGTGACGGTCCTCCCGGTCCCATGGCACACGTCGCAGGTCTGGCTGATGGAGAATCGCCCCTGCCCGAGGGCGATCGAACCGGAGCCGCCGCAGCGGGGGCAGGTGGTCATGGCGGTGCCCGGCTCGGCGCCGGAGCCCGAGCAAGTGCGACACACGCTCGGACCATCGACTGCCACGGTGGCAGTGGTGCCCGAGATCGCCTCGGTGAAGGCAAGATTGACGGTGCTGTACAGGTGCTCACCCGGGATGGGGCCGGCGCCCTGGCGTCGTCCGCCGAACAGGTCGCCGAGTCCGCCAAATCCTCCGAGCAGATCACCGAGGTCCTCGACCTGGAAGCCGCTGCCGCCGAATCCACCTGTCCCCGGCCCGAACCCGCCGCCGGAGGCGTACAACTCCTTGGCCTGGTCGTATTGCTGGCGGGTTTCCTTGTCCGACAGCACCGAGTAGGCGTGGGAGACTTCCTTGAATCTCTCTTCGGCGGCGGTGTTGCCGGGGTTGGCGTCCGGATGGTATTCCTGGGCGAGCTTACGGTAGGCCTTCTTGATTTCACCGGCCGAGGCGGTCTTGGGAACGCCGAGGATGGCGTAGAAATCCTTCTCGAACCACTCCCTATCCATCGTCGGCAGCTTCGCTCTCGGCCAGCGGGTCCTCCCCGACCGCGACCAGAGCGGCCCGGATCACCCGGCCGTGGAGGGTGTATCCGCGCCGAATCTCGCCGACGACCACCGGGTGCTCGGGCGTGCCCTCCATGGTGACCGCCTCGTGCACTGCGGGATCGAACAGTTCGCCGACGGAGGGAATCACCTCCAGGCCCTCCCGGGTCAGGGCGTCGAGCAGCTGCTGGCGGGTCCCGTTGACGCCGCCGAGCAGCTTGGCCTCGCTGTCCGTTTCCGGCTCATGTGCTACGGCAAGGTCGAAGCTGTCGAGCACTGGCAGGAGGCCCGCCACTACCCGCTGGCTGGCTCGTTCGACGTTCTCGGCCATTTCCCGCTGGGTGCGCTTGCGGTAGTTGTCGAAGTCGGCGGCCACCCGTTTGAGGTCGTCCAGATACTGCTGCGCCTCGTCTTGAGCCACGGCATTGGCACGAAAGTCCTCGAAGTCGGCGCTCACCTGCCTGAGGTCATCCAGATAGCTCTGGGCTTCCCCCCGGGCGACGGTCAGCTCGGCCAGCAGCACATCCCGAGCCGCCTCCGGGTCATCGGGCAGGCTGAGCGACAGCTCAGCGGCCTCTGCTTCGGCCACCGGAGTCGAGTCGGTGGGTCGGGTCTCGTCTGGCATTACTCGTCTTCGTCGACGATCTCGGCGTCGACGACCTCCTCGTCGTCCTCGACCGCGCCTTCGCCGCCGGCGGCTGCTTCCGCCTGGGCGGCGGCCTGGGCTGCCTCGTTGATGCGCTGTCCAAAGACCTGCGAGGCGGCGATAACGGCATCGGCCTTCTCGCCCAGCTCGCTCGCCTCGGCCGCTTCGTTGCCGAGCACCGCCTTGAGCTCGGTGAGCTTCACGTTGATCTCATCCTTCTCCTCATCAGAGAGAAGATCTTCGTGCTCCTTGAGCAGCTTCTCGGTCTGATAGGCGACATTGTCGGCGTTGTTGCGGGCCTCTACCGCCTCGCGACGCTGGCGATCCTCTTCGGCGTGAGACTCGGCGTCGCTCATCATGCGGTCGATCTCGTCCTGAGAGAGGGCGGTCCCGCCGGTGATGGTCATCGCCTGGCTCTTGCCGGTACCGAGGTCCTTGGCGTTCACCGACACGATGCCGTTGGCGTCGATGTCGAACGTGACCTCGATCTGGGGAGTGCCGCGCGGGGCGGGCGGTATTCCCGTCAGCTTGAAGCGGCCGAGCGACTTGTTGTATTGGGCCATCTCCCGCTCGCCTTGCAGCACGTTGATCTCCACTTCTGGCTGGTTGTCGGCGTCGGTGGTGAAGATCTGCGCCTTGCGAGTGGGGATGGTGGTGTTGCGCTCGATCATCTTGGTGGACACGCCACCCTTGGTCTCGATTCCGAGCGTGAGCGGAGTCACGTCGAGCAGCAGGATGTCTTTGACATCGCCCTTGAGCACGCCGGCCTGGAGGGCTGCACCAGAGGCCACGACCTCGTCGGGGTTGACGCCCTTGTGCGGCTCCTGGCCGGTGAGCTCGTGGACCAGCTCCTGGATGGCGGGCATGCGGATGGAACCGCCCACCAGGATGACGTGGTCGATGTCGGCCACTTTCATGTTTGCGTCCTTGATCGCCTGGTGGAACGGCGCCTTGGTGCGCTCGACCAGATCCTCGGTCATCTTCTGGAATTCGGAGCGAGTCAGGTTCTGCTGCATATGCAGCGGGCCGGCGTCCGAAGCAGTAATGAACGGGAGGTTGATCTCGGTCGATTGGGCACTCGACAGCTCGATCTTGGCCTTCTCGGCGGCTTCCTTCAACCGCTGGAGTGCCATGGGATCGGCGCTCAGGTCGATGCCGTTGTCGTTCTTGAACTCCTTGACCATCCAATCGATGACGGCCTGGTCCCAGTCATCGCCACCGAGTTGAGTGTCGCCTGAGGTCGACTTCACCTCAAACACGCCCTCACCGATCTCGAGCACCGAAACGTCGAAGGTGCCGCCGCCGAGGTCGTAGACGAGGATGGTCTGGTCGTGCTCCTCCTTGTCGAGCCCGTAGGCGAGCGCGGCTGCGGTCGGCTCGTTGATGATGCGAAGCACCTCGAGGCCGGCGATGGCGCCGGCTTCCTTGGTTGCCTGGCGCTGAGCATCCCCGAAGTAGGCGGGGACGGTGATGACCGCCTCGGTCACCGGCTGCCCCAGGAAGGCCTCGGCGTCGCGCTTGAGCTTCTGGAGGATGCGGGCCGATATCTCCTGGGCCGTGTAGTCCTTCTCGTCGATCTTGATGCCCCAGTCGCGTCCCATGTGGCGCTTGACCGAGCGAATGGTGCGGTCGGGGTTGGTGATTGCCTGGCGCTTGGCGACCTCGCCTACCAGCACCTCGCCGGATTTCGAGAAGGCCACTACCGAGGGGGTAGTGCGGTGTCCTTCGGCATTGGCGATGACGGTGGCTTCGCCTCCGTCCATGGTGGCGATGACGCTATTGGTCGTTCCCAGGTCGATTCCTACTGCGCGAGCCATGTGCTTGCTTCTCCTTCTCAGAACTCTTTAGTCGATTCGTGAAGTATAACCTGAGTGAGGTATTGTCATATTCCGTACCCTCCCGTGAAACGGGAGGGGCCCGCTGCCCGGCAGCAGGGGTGGAGTTCACGGGAACGAAGCCGCGGGCGCTGAACCCACGCATACACGTTGACATGGCGTTGGGCAATCCTCACGCGCGAAAAGCTGAGGCGTTCGCTTCAACTCAACCGAGTTCAGCCAGCCCCGTCCTCACGTCATGGAGATGGTGCTGCGGATCGTGAATGAGGTAGCGGGCGAACGACTCGATAGTGAAGGCGGCGCCGTCGCCCCGAAATCCGGTTCGGTCCCACCTGCTCCCCGATCGGCGTTGGCGGCCAGTTCGGCCGCGACGTCGACGGGATCCGACTCGCCGTATCGCTTCTCGATGGCCGTCTCGTCCTGATTCCAGTTGGCGTAGCGGGGACCATCCTTGGTAAGCATCAGTTCCAACCGCTGGTCGTACAGGGCAAACACGTCGCGAACATGGCAGGCATATTCGAGGGCCGACCACCGATCCGGCCGCGGTCGCTGGCGAAGGGTCGCCTGTTCGCCGGCCAGGATGTCGGCCCACTCGGCGGCGGCCGCCCGGGTCATGGCCGAGATGTGGTCGCGAGGGAAAGCGCGGACGTCGAATCGGCACTGGGAGCATGTACCGTGATACGGCACCCGCTCGGATCGGCATTGGCGGCCGAGATGCTGCCGCCGTGGAGGTCGACGATCCACCTCGAGATGGCCAGCCCCAGACCCGAGCCGCCGGTGGCGGCAGCCCGGTCCGGGCTTGCACGGTAGAACCGCTCAAAGACCCGGTCGAGCTCACCCGCCGGGATCCCGGGCCCGCCATCTTCTACGATCACGACGGCCTGGTGACCAGCTGCCTCGATGGCCAGGTGAATCGGCTCACCCTCCGGGCTGTGGCGCATGGCGTTGTCCAGCAGGTTGGCCATCACTTGATGGAGTCGTTCGGGGTCGCCATCCATGACGAGCTGCTGGGGAGCTGAAACCTCGATCTTGGCCTCCGGGTCCTGTAGCCGCGCCTCCGCCAGCACCTCTTCCATCACCTCGATCAGGTCCAACCGGGTTGCCCGGATCGGCGAAGCGCCTGCCTCCAGGCGAGACAGATCCATGAGCTGGTCGACCAGGCGGCCCAGGCGCCCGGTTTGTCGCAGCATGGTGGCGAGCGTCTGCGCGCGATCGTCAACGACGTCGTCGAGCAGGTTCTCGACGTTGCCGTGCAGGGCGGCGATGGGAGTGCGCAGCTCGTGGCTCACATTGGCGATGAGGTCGCGGCGTTGCCGCTCGAGATCGGCGATGTGGGCGGCCATGGCGTTGAACGAGCGAGCCAGCTCGCCGACTTCGTCGGCGGCGGTGGCGGTCACCCGCTGGTCGTAGTTGCCGTCGGCCATGTTGTCGGCGGCTTGCATCATCTCGGTGAGGGGGGCGGTGAGGCCCCGGGCGAGGATCTGAACCAGTACGGTGGCCACGATCACGGCGGCGGCGACCCCCCAGACAGCCGGGAGTTCGAGGGAGTAGCCGATGCTGAGCGTGACAATGGTCACTCCGATGGCCGCACCGATCACGATGCTCAGCTTGAGCTTGACCGACGGGATCCGGTCGAGGGGCCGCCGAGCACTGAACGGAAGAACCCGGTCGATCCATCCGATGAGCCGCTCGAGCCGGGAATTGGTGGTGTCGATCGACTGTCGCGTCCGGTTCATGAGGCTTCCTCCGGCAGTGCGATGGCATAGCCGACGGCATGCACGGTGCGGATGACCCCATCGCCCAGCTTGCGCCTGACCGCCCGGATGTGGCTGTCCACGGTACGGGCGCCCGAGCCATCCCGGTATCCCCATACCCGGCCGAGCAGCTGTTCGCGGGTCAGCACGGCGCCGCCGGCCGCCGCCAGGGTGTACAGCAGGTCGAATTCGGTCGCGGTCAGGTGAACCGGGCTGCCGTTTCGACTCACCGTCCGGGTTGCCTCGTCGATCTCGACTTCCCCGACCGTTAGCCGGGGAGCAGACGGCACTTCGGTGGCAGCTCTGCGAAGCACGGCCTGAACGCGGGCCACGAGTTCCCTCGGGCTGAACGGCTTGGTGATGTAGTCGTCGGCTCCCACCCCCAGACCAACCAGCATGTCGGTCTCGTCGTCCTTGGCGGTCAGCATGACGACGGGTGTGCGGCGCTCCCGTTGAATCCGGCGGCACACCTCGATGCCGTCGAGCTCGGGCAGCATGAGGTCAAGCACCACGAGATCGGGACGCAGTGACAGGCAGCGCTCCACCCCGCTCTGGCCATCGGCACAGATCTCGGTGGTGAACCCCTCGCTTCGCAGCCGCGCCGCCACCACCTCGGCGATGTCGCGTTCGTCTTCGATGATGAGGATCGTCCCGGCCATCGCTGTTCAGGCTACGGGCAAACTCGGGGAAGTGTCTGGCCGCCGGCGTGAAGATCCTGTGCAGCTCTAGGCCGCTTGGCGGTAGATCGGGAGATCTGTCGGTCTCGGTGGCTCCGGTGCGATCGGATCTTGGTCCTTCCCGGGTGGGTGGGTGCCGGACCCTCCCAGCACGGCTTCGAGAAGTGGGAGGGCCCGATTGACCTGGCGGGCCGAGATGACCCGGTCCCACAGCCACTCGAATTTCTTCCACCCACCGGCGTATGCCAGGTGCCGAAGCCAGTCGCCGCGGTTGTCGTGGGAGCCGGCGCTGCGCAGGATGGAGCCCCACCGGTAGAAGTCCCGGTAGGCACCACGGTATCCGCCCAGTAGCTGACCGGGCGTGAGGCCCCGAGGTTGATAAACGACGTCGCGGGTGGTGTATCGATCCCAATCGTCGGTGAGGATGCGGCGGTCGGCCTGCAGCCGGGTGTGGAGCCTGGTTCCCGGGTAAGGGGTAAGGATATGAAAGGTGGCCGTCTCGATCCCGGCCGAAACCGCCCACTCCACGGTGCGGTCGAAAACGCCGGCATCGTCGTGGTCGAGGCCGAACACAAAGCTGGCGTTGACCATGATGCCGAGGTCGTGAACCCGCTTCACCACCTCGCCATAGTCGCGAGAGAGGTTCTGGGGCTTGTGATGGCCGGCCAGGTTGTCGGCGCTGAGGGTCTCGAACCCGATGAACACGCTCCGCATGCCGGCCGCCGCCGCCTCCTCCAGGAGACCCGGCCGGAGCACGGCGTCGACCGTGGAGGCGGCCTGCCACAGGCGGCCCATGCCGCCCATCCCGGCGAACAACTCGCGGGCGAAGCTGGGCTTGCCGAGCAGGTGGTCGTCGAGGAAGTACACGTGGCGCCCCGGCAGCCGTTCGATCTCGGCCAGGGCGTCGTCAACCGCCTGGGTGTAGAACCCTTGGCCACCCGTGTAGAAGGCGTCCTTGTAGCAGAAGTCGCAATGGTGGGGGCAGCCGCGCGATACGACGATCGAGTTGGGGCACAGGTAGAGGTTGCGCTTGATGAGATCTCGTCGTACCGGAGGGATTCCCACCAGGGTGCGCACCGACGACTCGTATCGGGGCTTGGGATTCCCGGCCCGGAAGTCCGCCAGGAACTCTGGCCAGGTGGCCTCGCCGGGCCCCAGGAAGATGGAATCGGCGTGGCGGGCAGCCTCGTCCGGCAAAGAGGTGACGTGGAGCCCGCCCATCGCCACGTGCACACCGCGGTGGCGATAGAGGTCGGCGATCTGGTATGACCGCCGGGCAGAGGTGATGTACACCTGAATCACAACCAGGTCCGGCTCGTCGCCCAGGTCGAGCGTCTCAACGTGCTCGTCCTGCAGCACCACCTCGTCGTCGGGGTCGAGGTGGCTCGCCAGGGTCGCCAAGCCGAGCGGAGGGACCAGCGAGTACTTGATCGGCCGCCAACCCGGGCCGGTCGCTTCGATGAGCGCCGGCAGGATCATCTTCACTCGCACGTCACACGCCCTGGACGTGAACGAATGCCCGCCGGGCCCTGGCCTGGTCCAGCTCGACGAACATCACCCGTTGCCAGCGACCGAGCAAGGCCTCACCCTCCACCACCGGGACGATCACGGTTGGGGACCCGACGAGCATGGCCCGGCAATGGGCATGGCCATTCACGAACTCGTCTTCTTGCAGGTTCTCGGTCCGGAGCTCGTAATCGTCGTGCTCGTAGTAGACGCCGGCCGGGACCTGGGATTCGAGCAGCCGCCGAAAGTCGTTGAGGAACCCCGTTTCCGCCTCGTTCACCACGATGCTGGTGGTGGTGTGAGGCGTGTAGATGGTCGCCTGTCCATTGGTCAGTCCCGACCTATCGATCACCTCGTGCACGAGGCGGGTGAGATCCCAGAACTCGTTCGGCGCGGTGGTCGAGAAATGGATCACCTCGGTACGGAGAAGGGGATCCGAGGTGGCGGCCAGCACCACGGTCTTTCCGTTCGGCTCTCGAGTCGTCCAAGGGGAAGTCGTCGCGCAATCCACGGATCTCAATCCGGCCGTCATCTCGGTCTCCTTCGTCGGCGCAGGGTCTCATCACCACCGTACGAATTGGAGATGGAGGAGTCTCACCGACCAAGTGAAGATGTCGTGCAGGGGAACACCTTCGGTGTTCCTAGGAGTACGTTGCCGGTTGCCGGTTGCCGGTTGCCGGGTGCCGGTTGCCGTTGGGCGTGGCCGGTTGGCGGTTGGCAGCTCCCGCTACGCGGGAGCGATTTCCTCAAACCGCGCCTGGAAGAATCGCAGCTCGTCTGGTTCGTAGGCGAACTGGAGGCCTTTCACATCGTCCCGGTTCTCGTAGACCCGGGCGATCGATTCGATGGTCACGTCCATGTGGGATTGGGTGTAGACCCGGCGCGGAACGGCCAGGCGGGTCAGTTCCAGCTTGGGATGGTGGTTCTCGCCCGTCTCCCGGTCACGGCCGGCCGACACGATCCCGCGTTCCATGCCTCGTACCCCGGCATCCAGATAGATGGCGGCGGTGAGGGCGGCGGCCGGGAAGTGTTCCTGGGGCAGATGGTCGAGGATCGCCCGCGCGTCGAGGAACACCGCGTGACCACCGACCGGGCGCACGATCGGGATTGCCCGCTTGATGAGGCCGTCGCCCAGATACTCGACCTGGCCGACCCGCGAACGCACGTGATCGTCCGAGGCGGCCATCTCTTCGATGCCGCGGGCGAGTGCCTCCATGTCGCGGCCCGACATGCCACCGTAGGTGTGGAGACCTTCGAAGGCCACCAGCAACGAGCGCGCTTTGCGAGCCAGCTCGGGATCGCGCAGCAGCAGGAGCCCGCCGATGTTGACGAGGTTGTCCTTCTTGGACGACACGGTGGCGCCATCCGAGTACGAGCAGATCTCCCGCAGAATGTCGTGAATCGAGCGTTCGGCGTAGCCGTGCTCGCGCTGCTGGATGAAGTAGGCGTTCTCCAGCGCCCGGGTGGCGTCGAGCATGACCAGGATGCCCCGCGCCGAGCAGTACTCGTACACCTCACGCAAGTTCGCCATCGAGGCGGGCTGGCCGCCAGCCAGGTTCACATTGGTCTCGAATGACACGTAGGGCACCTGCTCGGCGCCGTATTCGTCAACGACGGCTGCCAGCTTGCCGAGGTCGATGTTGCCCTTGAAGGGGTGGAGGTTGCCCGGCTCGTGAGCCTCGTCGATGATCACATCGAAGAACTTGCCGCCGGCGTACTCCTGGTGAAACCGCGTGGTCGTGAAGTACATGTTGCCGGGAATCGCGTCTCCGGGCTTGATGAGGATTTGGCTGAGGATGTGCTCGGCGCCCCTGCCCTGATGGGTGGGCACAACCTCCTCATAGCCATAGACGTCATGGACGGCATCGACGAGGTGATAGAAGGAGCGGGATCCGGCGTAGGCCTCGTCACCCAGCATGATTCCGGCCCACTGGTAATCCGACATGGCCGAGGTCCCCGAATCGGTCAGGAGGTCGATGTACACGTCTTCGGAGCGCAGCAGGAACGAGTTGTATCCGGCTTGGCGGATCGCGTCCTCACGTTCGGCG
>CAMYMH010000012.1:0-76647 GCA_947259275.1 uncultured Acidimicrobiaceae bacterium
CCGCCACCCTGGCCCCGAGGCCCAAGCACGATCTCACCATCGGGGGCTGAGGAACCTCATTCGACCGCGGACCACGGACCCCGCTAGATATGTGCCGATCTCGCGCATCTCCTGCGGTAGGCGATATCGCTCATAACGGTTGATCTGGCTCGGCTACTTCCATGTGGTAGACGTTCTCGTGCAATGTCTGGTCGTTGACAACGAGCCAATCGACAACTGACCAGAACTCGGCAAGCTCCGGGTGCTCAAGGGCTGAGGACCGATCGAGTTTCGAACCAAACATCGGATGGTCCGATCGCATCCGGCCACCCTCCACGAGAGAGGCAGCGGGTGCTTCTCGACTCGGGACGGGTCCAATCCGGCATCCGAACGTCACTTGGTTCGGGTACTCCGGTTCCTCCCATGGACCGAGGATCACGTCGATCCACGCCTCATGGGTATGCGGATACCAATCGGCGAAGTACACGGCGTGGACAGAACCATCCTGGAGCACGAAGCCTGTTGCAGACGCGTGGGTCTCCCCACAGTCCGGACACTCCCGGTCCTGCACCGATGGATCGCCATCAAACGAATAGGTCATTCCTCGATGAAGATACCCCTGCCCCAGCCTGCCGCACCCAGACGTGATGCGATGAGCGGGCGGGGCCTCCCCGCTCGTCGGTGACCCGGTCAGTATCCGGGTTGCTGTATCCATCGAGTAGAGGAGGCCCCGGATGACAGCGTACGTGGGTATTGATTTGCATCGTCGTCGATCGTTGGCGGTGTGTTTGGACGAGGCGGGTGAGAGGCGGTGGTGGAAGCGGTTTGAGAACTCGCCTCGGACGTTGACCGAGGTGGTGTCGGAGGCTGGCCCGGACCCGGAGGTGGTCCTGGAGGCCACCTGGGGTTGGTATTGGGCGGCTGATGTGCTCGCCGATATGGGTGCTCGGGTGCATCTGGCGCATCCGTTGGGTATCAAGGGCTATGAGAACCGGCGGGTGAAGAACGACCTGGTTGATGCGACGATGCTGGCTGACTTGTTGCGGTTGGGGAGCTTGCCGGAGTCGTGGATTCCGCCTGGTTCGGTCCGGCAGCTGCGGGAACTGGTGCGGTATCGCAATAAGTTGTCACGACTGCGTACCGGGTTGAAGTGCCAGGTGCATGCGGTGTTGGGCAAGGAAGGGGTGATCCCGCAGTTACGGGAGATGTGGGGTCCGGCCGGGTTTGGCTACCTGAACGAAATCAACCTGGGTGAGGCCTATGCGATTCGTCTCGAGTCGCTGCGGGATCTGATCGAAACCCTCAACGGTGAGATCCGACAGCTCGACGGCCTCGTCCATCGCAAGCTCAGAGACGATCCCGGGTATCGGGCGATTCAACAGCTAAACGGGGTAGGTCGAGTCCACGCCGCGGTGTTCGTGGCTGAGATCGGTGACGTGACCCGGTTCCCTAACCCGCGACGGTTGTGTTCCTGGGCCGGACTTACTCCCCGGCTGCGTGAGTCCGACACCAAGACCTACCGGGGTGGGATAACCAAGCAGGGATCAGCGCTGGTGCGCTGGTCAGCGGTCGAGGCGGTTTCCCGCTATTACGGTGGCGCCCCCATCCGGGATTCCTACCAACGGATTGCTGACCGTCGGGGCCGCAACATCGCCCGGGTGGCTGCCGCCCGCAAACTGCTAACGCTGGTGTTCTACGGGCTCCGGGACCATGAGATCCGCTGCCTCCACCATGACAAGGAGGAGGCGGCGTGAGGTTCGGACACGGCCCGGCTGCGAGCTCGCTGGATCGGCTGACCCCGCTTGTGGTGCGTGGCGAAGGGATGCCCAGGCAACCGAACCCGGTTCGCCTCCCGCCCACTCACGGGCACGGAGCAGGACCCGTCGTGTCCGCCACCAGAGGAGACTCACCCGCACCACCCTGACAACCCGAACTACCCCCGGCCGGAATCGCCGGCCCACCTCAACGCGCTTCCAACACCTCACCCGCCCCTCCGCCACGCGAAAACCCGGACAAAAGGCCCCTTGACAACTCAGCCCCGCTCAGGGATGCCGATCCAGAGCACTCGTCAAGGTGATCGTTACTGTGCGAGATCAGGGCGATCTGAGCGGCGTAGGTACACCCAATGGTGCGAGCAGTTCGCTATTACGGATCGCAGGTAAGGCCATCAGGCGCTCCAGGGTTGGAGAACTCCACGGGGTCCGGACAGGGGTCCAGGACTTCAACTGACTGGTCGAACATCCCCAGAGTGAACTCAACTCGCATTGTCGCGTCGATTGGTCCCTCCGGCAGCACGGTTGCCATTACTTGGTCCCACCACTCGTCGAGATCCATGTCGACTGCAATCACCATGTCCTCAGGGTCCACGGTGACAACCGCAATGGAGTCGATTTGGGTCGAACCCTCGAACCCTGCTGCTGAGAGTCGCTGCTGGACACCGCCTGTGGTCACGAGCGGGAGCAGATCATCGGCCCGAATTCGGACGGTCCAGCTGACCGATCCGTCACTGAGGAGTTCCCGCTCAACCACCTCAATGAGTGCGTCTCCGACGACGAGGATGAAGAGGTCGCCATCCATCGAGAGTGTGGGATCGCCGCCAACGGCCGATGCGTACTCGAAGACATCGAAACCCACCCACCCCGACGGCTCTGCGATCGGATTGAACAGCCAGTACGTGTCATCGACCAGTCGAAACTCGAATTCGCCCTCTCCCAACAACCGGGCAATCTCATCCGATTCTGCGGCGAATCGCAGGGTCCCCCTTCCCGTCAGCGTCGAATCGTCGAAACTACCCGTCCGCGATGTTGTTGCTCCGTTCTCACCGGATACTGGGAGCGTCTGTGTGATCTTCAGTTCGTAGGACGCGGTGCGGCGTGCAACGGTCCTTTCTATGGAGTTCAGTAGCTCTTTCTTGTCGGCAAACGGATCGTCTGAATCTTGGATCGAGGAAGTCGTCGCTGCGGTCGGTCGGGTGGTCGTGGATCGCTCCTGACCTGTCTCGGATGTAGATGTTGGAAGTGAGGTAGTCGACTCCGAACCAAGGTCTGCCTCGGCGCATCCTCCAACAGCGAGGGCGAGAAACAAGAACGGCCAACTTGACCGCGGGTTTAGCTTTCCGAAGGTCGAAGCTGACATGTTCTCATGATGACACGGACTCGATCCTTCGCCCGTCATTCTCGCAACCCTCGCCGAGCTTCAGTGCGGGTAGCCCGCAACCACGCCCACCCACCCCTGTCAGCCACCCAAGACCGAGAAGCAACCGGCATTCGGCGCTAGCTCTGCCGCTATCTGTGAGATCGGTCAACCATCGGGGGAAGGCACGCATAATCACGGTCGCCTCACCCTCCCGGCGGCGTTGAAAGCGCACTAGATCCGGCAGTTATGCGCCGTCGCCGCTCACGATCTGCGCGGATCCCTGGAGCACGACCCGAACGTCACGCCGGTGATGAACCAGTGGAGGAGAACCGAGCGCTACGTGCCGATACAGTGCACTCGGCGGAATGTGCGATATCGCCCATATTTGGTGATCTCGGGCGCTCTAAGGGGACGTAGGTCTCTTCGAGACCGGTTCAGCACTGTTGGATCTCGACGAGCACGGCTTCGAAGGTAAACGTTCGATTCAGAGCCCGTATCGCTGTGGGGGAGTGAATTCCCCCGGACCAAGAACCGTCACCTCGATCCCGAGTTCCTTCGCCCGCACTTCTATCGCGTCGGCTAGTGCCTGGTCGCCGCTCGTTGCAACGATGGAGCCGTCCGGGTTCACTGCCACACCGCAAGGACAGCCGACACCGAGGTCAGCGCCAATGGCCAGCATCTCCCGTGCAATCGTGTTTGCGTCCTCATCCCCGAGATCCGGTTCGTTGCTGACGGGACCGGAGACATCTGGGCTGAGGAACGAGCCACAGCCGATCTCGATCTCCATGTCGTCCCGAATGTTTTCCGGCAACTGGTTTCGCAGGATTTCGGCTGCTGCCTCGTCACGAACCGCCACCATCGGTGGGTCCCAGCCGTAGGCGCAGATGGGGTTCTCGGCCTGTCGAAGCAGTTGGTTGCCCATCGCCTTCCACAGATCAGGCCTGTCGCAGGGCACCCCGGTTGTCAGGTAGGCGGTTTGATCGGCTTCAGGGATCAACGCGAAGTCGGTGAGGTCGGGGCACGGTAGGAACGCGTTTGGCCCTGGGGGCGCCGGGGGCGTGGTGGTGGTCCTGAACGTCTCTGCAGGCCGATCTTGGCTGCTGCAACCCGACGCCACGAGCACCCCAGAGGCCAGTAGGAAGAAGATCAATGCAGGCCACCTCATACGATCACGGTAATCCCCATACTCCCGGGGTGCACCGCCCGACAACCCGCCATCCGTGGACATCACGTCAGATGACGCACGCGGTGGTCAACCCGTCCTCGGAGAGCCGAACGCCGAGGTGCCGCTCGGCGCTATTCGGCGACGCGATCGTTCTCGTCCGGGATCAGGGTGATCTGGGGCGGATAGCGGTCACTAGACGTTCGGGACTCCGCTATTCAGTGGTGGGATCGGTTACCTGGCCGGCGAAGAGCACGAGGCCCGAGTCGATGTGGCGGATGAGGTAGAGGAACGGCCGGTCGGCCCATACTGCGAGCTCGGGTTCGGGGGGTCCCGAGTCTGCGAAACCGAAGGCGGTGGCGGCGGCGGCGACTGTGCCCCATTCATCCACCGCAATGTCGGCTCCGTGCACTGCATCGCCGAGGAATACGCCATCGGCAATGGCTGGGTAGTGGCCTGGGGCGGCGCCGATGTCGGTCAGCCAGGGAATCAGGTCGATCTCGGTGGTTGAGGACCATTGGGGAAGCCGCAGCTCATAGGGACCCATGGTGAAGGAGTTGTCGATCTCGTCGAGGAGGTTCTGGCTGAGACGCTCGCGTAGCTCATCGAATCGTCCCGGGTCAGGAACGATGATCAGCATCGAGAACTGATCACCCGTGTAGGGGAGCTCGGCTCCGACGTATCCGTCTCCTCGGCCCCGGGGACCGGGCAATTCGAGCTGTTGCATGAACTCGATCGGTTCAGTGGTTCCATCCAGGTGGGTGAAGGTGCCGGGTACGGGCCCGTACTTGCCGAAGATGGTCTCCCAACGGGCCTTGAAGTAGAGGGCGTCGGTTAGCACCAGGACGGTGTTGGCTGGATCGATGAACCCGGGGGGAAGCAATTCGGGGATCAATCCTTGGGTCTGGTCGCTGATCCAATCGTTGATGACGTCAGTGCTTCCATCCGGATCCCTCGTGAAGTCGAGGGGCTGGACGTCGGCGCCATGTTCGGTGGCCAGTAGGTCGATCCACTGTTGGTCGGGTTGGATGTCGAGGCGGGGCCAGATCCGGTCGGCGAGAGTGATCGTCATGTCCACTTCGGCCGCGGCCGCCGAGCTGATCGCCTGATCGATAGCGTTCCAGGCTTGGTGTGCCGAGACTCCATCCGGTAGCTGGAGGGCAGCGTCGATAGCGGCTCCTGTGGGCTGGTCGGCGGCAGCTCGTGCCATCAGCAACGCATGCGCGACGCTGGCGGGACTCAGGATGACATTTCCCTCCAACGCTTGGGTACGGAGGAGGTCGAACCCGGCCTCGTTGAAACCCGCAGACAGACCGGCCACCGGAGCTTCTGGCGCCGGCACGGAACGTGTCAAGTTGGCAGTGGGTGCAAAGGAGTTCGGAACCGTTGCCGGCGGAAGGGGGACCGTAGCCGTGGTTGTTGACGAGTCGGGCACGGTGGGCTCGGCATTCGGTGAATCACCGCACGCGGCCGCCACTAGTGAGAACGCCAAGACGACCGCTATCCACCGAATCATGTTGTTGCTATGACGCTACATCTCACTGCTCGGTTCCCCGGCGGGAGCGCCTCGACCTTCGGTAGATGTGTGCCATCGCCGTTCACTATCTGCAGGAACCGTTGGCCATCACCGCGAGTGATGTTCGGTGGTCGACCAGTGCGCGGACAACCGCTCCTCGAAGTGCCGATATCGCTCACCCTGAGTTTCGGGCGATATCGCCCATATCTGGGGGAATGCTGCAACGTCTGGTCCCGCTCACGGTGCGCAAGCCAGGTCATCGACGACCTCGCAGTACTCCACACCCCCGACAAGCACCACCACTTCTGAGATACCGGGGAACTGGAGGCCCGTAGCCGAGACCAGGGCCCAAACCCCACCGGCAAGAGTGAAAAAGCCGGTCTCGTTCTGTACGGCGGGATCGAGATTCACCACCAGCGTGTCACCCTCGGTGAGAACGTCGAGGAGCGCCCCCATCGAGATGTCGGTGAATACCGAGAAATACCCTTCTGCGCGCTCCTCGGGCGTCGCCCCGTTGTCAATGAGCTGCGCAAGCGTCCATTGGATCTCGTCCTCTACCCCAGGGGGAACGCTTCGGGGCACTAGTCCCACGAGCGCGTCTTCCCCGAAGCAATACAACGCAATCCCCACCTCATCCTCAGCGAGATCCGGTGTTCTCTCTACCTCAGCAACGCACGGTAGATCGGCAGTCGTTGTCGTTGAGGTCGGTGCCAGGGGCGTAGTTGGGCTGGCCACTGTCGTGGTGGTGGACGCGGTGGGCCGAAACGTCGAACTCGAAGCCTCGTTGCTGGTGTCGGCCGTGCAGCTAGTCAGCACCACCACGCACAGGACCAGAGCCGCTCGCGTCATCAGCACTCCTTCAGTGTGGGGGAACGGGCCAGAACTCACCATTTGCTCCATTCAGTATCGGAGCCAGCCAGACGCTAGGACGGTCCCGACGGATCATGCAGTTCCTGCAGCCGCCCATATCACTCATGCAGCCACACCATGTGGCGCACCCCCACCTACGCGATAACCGGCAATCACGAGCGCCCTTCCGCCCGTGGCCACCTAGCTCCGATACCACGCACGATAAGTGAGGATATGGGGGTTATCGGGGGCCCGGGCGATATCGCCCGTATTTGGTGAGAACACCGCTCAATGTCCGGTGCTGGTTGGACTCGGACCGGCCGCCTGTTCCCTGGGATGGCGAACGATGACCGGCCCTGGTCGAGTCATCGGCCGATATCGAGCTAGTCGCCTCTGGACACCGGCGAGCCCAGCAAGACGATGAGATGAGGAACGAGGCTGCCGAAGAGCAGAATGGCGACGAGCATCATTAGTGCCATGGGTTCGCTCGGGCTATCAACCCAAAGGGCAAGCTGGGGAAGAAGGACGAACAGGGGCGGCGCGGCAGCCAGAGCGAGCACGGGGAGTGCCGCACTCGCCGGAGCGAACGTCCAAACGATCACTCCCACGACTCCGGCCAAGAGCGACCAGGTGGTGAGCGCTATGGCGAGCGGACTGGCCGCCATGAGCAGCACGTGAACGGCGCTCAGCCACACGAGGGCGCCCAGCGCGACTTGGAGAGGGTCACGTCGAGAGGCGTAGTATCGGAGTGCCAGAGCGAACGCCGCACCGGCGACGCCGTACAGCAACGTGAGAGCGATATTGCTGCCGTTGAAGTCGGGGAAGTCGGCGGTATCGGTGCCCCCCCATGCTCTGATCACTATCGCCCAGATCACCGCGGCGGCGATGATGAGGGCTGCGATTGCTACGCCCATGGCGAGGGTCCCGCGCAGCACCCCCCACCAGTTGATACGTCGCTGGCGAATTACGAGCCCGATGAGCGCTCCAAGCGCGACCAGGGCCACGACAGCAACAACGTTGGCGGCCTTCGCATCCAGCGACACGATGCCGACCATCGGCAGGGTCGTGAACACGCGGTCGTTGTCGTCCCAGTCTCGGCGCAAATCAAGTTCCCCGAATCGTTCGACCAGTGACATGACGGTATCGCCGTGGCTCTGTAGATGACCAAGGTCGATCGCCTCCACGGTGTCGCGTGGGGAGTGGTAGCGGGTCGCGTCCTTGGGGTTGGCGAACTCGACGCCAACTAGCCCGCCCCGACTCAAAACGTCGAAGTCGCTGTCGAAGTCGTCGCGCTCAGCGCTGTTGCTCACCGAACTCACCCATGCGGGCGGATCGGCAGCGATCAGCTGGCGTATCAACCACCCATCTCCGCGGCTCGTCTGTTGCAGAGTGGTCGGTCCGTTTCCCGGCTCGGATTCCATCGCCACCACCACCGCGACCTGCTCGACCTCCGGCGAACCGACAAAGGCGTTCGATCCGAGCCAACCCGCCTCCTCCCCGTCGGAGAACAGAAACGCTACGTCGTTGCGCAGCTGCGGCCCCGCTGCGAGTGCCCGCATCGACTCAAGCAGGGAAGCCACCGCAACCCCGGCATCGCCTGCCCCTGGTGCAGATGGGGCTGCGTCATAGTGGGCGGTGAGCAACACCGCACCAGTCGAAGCAGCTCCGGGAAGCCGCACGATGACGTTCTCTGCACCGTCATCGCCGCGCTGCGTATCCACCGACAGACCGATCTCTCGAGCACGCTGCACCAGGTGCTCGCGAACGAGCATGTTCGCCTCGGAGCCGACCGGGTGCGGGCGCGCCGCAACGACACTCAGCTCGGCGCGGGCTCGTTCCGCCGAGAACACTGTGCTCGGGGCTTCAAGACCCCGGGGAATCGGTGTCGACAATGGCGTAACGGCAGCCACCGCGAGCGCCATTAGCACAGCAGCCAAAGCGACACGCGACCACATGGGCGCTCGTTTGTCTCGAACGGCGGATCCCCTCGATGTATGCGGGCGCCTCATTCGGCCTCGGACAGATCCGGGGTCGCGATGTCCAGTAGGCAACAACGTATCCATCATCTACCCACCCTTCCCCATGAGCAAACCTCCCGAGCTTCCGACAAACCACCACTCACCGGTAGAGGACAAGGCCACAGACGCGCCGTGACACTGCGGAACGTCCCGATCACCGACCCACTCGATATCGCCCATAGTTGCTGATCTCGGCCTCACCGCTGCAACCCCCTAGTGGTGCGAGCGGAGGGAAGGTTTCGTTTGAGACCGATGAGAGCGGTTTGGGTCATAAGAACTCCCGCAGAAACCAGGACGATGCCGGCTGCTTCTCCAGGGCCAAGGGGCTCGTCGAGGAAGATCCACGCCAGAATTGCGATCTGGACCAGCATGGTGTTGTTAATGGCTGCGGACTCCAAAGCCGAGAGCTTGCGCAGGGAGAGATTCCAGAGAGTGAAGGCCAGGGCGGTGTTGACCACCGCGAGCCAGGCGATGATGAGCCATGCCCGGAGCGAGACTACCGGCGCGCCCTCCACCGCGACCCCGGCGCCCACGAGAAGGGCCGCACCCACGGCCATGCTCAACGCTGTGACGATGACGGGCGCAATGTCGGATTGGCGGTTGATGTGACGTCCAAGCAACGCACTGACAACGTTGGCGCCTAACCCGATCAAGGCAGCTGTCATTCCGGCCGCGGTGGCCCCCGAGATCGCCCGCGAAGTAGAACCAGGCACCTGCCACCACTAGAAAGGTCCCGGTGAGTTGGCGTTTCGATGTTCTCTCAGCGATCGACCAAGAGCCGAAGACAGCCACGAGCAACGGTGTCCAGGACAGGACAAGGCTTGTGGTGGCGGCCGGTTGGCTGTCGATGGCTACAAACTGGGCACCCTGGGTCAGCGCATAGAAGACCACACCGAGGACGACGATCGGGGCAACGGATGCTCGGTCTAGCGCAGCTAGGTTCTGGCGGAAGCGGTGTTGTGCCAGGACCCAGCCGATCAGCACCATCGCCGCCAACCCGTAGCGAAGCGCAGCGAACGTGATCGGTTCCAGTGCCTCTTCATCGAGGCCCCACCGGATCAACACCCATGAAGAGCTCCATAAGAAGGTGACCAACAAAGCCGTACCGACAGCCCTGAGATGGATCGGTCGACTGTGACTGGCCATGGTGGCCTCTATGGCCGGCATGCGCAGGCTCTTGCCGATCTATCCGCTCGGTGACTGTCGGTCATTGCTCAGCCGGTATCCTCACACAAATCGAGGGTGGCGAAATCGGGCACCGCCCCGTCGACAGCCGGAACGGTCACGTCCCGATCGCCGCTCGGACACGGAGCAGTCAGGGATATCTCGGCGAGGCCCCCCCGAAACTCACACAAATCAATCGTGTTTACGGCGTCGTCCACCATCTCGAGGTCGCCGGCCGGGATCTCAGCCGAACCGTCCTCACCATTTCCGCAAACGTATGCGACGGAAATGGAATCGGGGATGGTCGTGGTCGACTCTGATGGGGGCGGTGGTCCAGGTGGCCCGGTCGTTGTCGATTCAAATGGTGGGAGGGAATTCTCCGTCGACGTTGTCCCCACGGCGTCGTCATCACCACAGCCAAGCAGCACGAGCAACAAAACAGCTACCAACATGGACACATGCGATCGCACTGTTGCTGCCTCCGCAACCAAGCTATGCATCAGCCCGGGTTGTCGTCCAGAGTCCAACGTCACGTCCAGAACGGCAACAGGAGTAAGACGGCGGCGCGACCCGGAGCCAGTCGATGTAGTGAAGCCGCTTCGATTCGATCGTTGCTGGTTCGTTCCACTTTCGTCACCTCCAATCAGATTCCTAGGCGGCGGTCTCACAGAGGTCGAGGGTGGCCAGATCGGGTAGGCCCCCGTCGGTCGCCGGCACGGTCACCGGGCGGTCTCCGCTCGGGCACGACGCGACGAACGAGATCTCAGCGAGGCCGCCACGGAACTCGCAAAGGTCGATCGTGTTCACGGTGTCGTCGATCAGTTCGAGGTCTCCCGTCGGAACTTCCGCCGAGCCGTTCGATCCGTCGTCGCAGCTGTAGTCGATAGCGATCGAAAGGACAGCCGGGACGGCTGGCGACTTGCCTGTTGTCGGTTCTGCCGTTGTCGGCGGCGTGGTCGACCCCGGCAACGTCGACGGTGCCGACGGCAGCACCGAGGAAGGGGTCGTGGCGGGCGTCGCGGAAAGGGCATCGCTGCCGTCGTCACCACGACTGCCGAGCATGAGCAGAACGGCTCCTGCCACGATCAGACTAACGAGCGCAACGATGGTGCGCTTTGGGAAGTGGGGATGCATTTTGTCCTCCTTCTGGGTGGCTTCCGGTCCTACTCCACAGGGTGTCAGACGGGACTGGACGTTGACTGAACGGCCGCTGAACGACATGAGGGTCCGGGGCGAAAGCCCCTTCTTTGCCGGGACGGTTGGCGCGTACTGTTCGGGTATGGAGTTCCTGGTACTCGGGCCTTTGGAGGTGCGAGCGGAGGACCGGTATCTCCCGCTGGGCACTCCGGCCGAGCGGCATCTGTTGGCAGTGCTCCTGGTGTACGCCAACGAGACGGTGTCAACGGACCGGCTGGTGGATGAGCTGTGGGGCAATGATCCGCCACAGACTGCGCGCAACATGATCCAGCGCTACGTATCCCGATTGCGAGTGGCGCTGGGAGATGCGGGCGGGGAGCGGCTCGCGACGGAGTTGCACGGCTATCAGCTTCGAGTGGAAGACCGGGAGCTGGATGCAAGGCAGTTCGAGCGACTGGTGGCTGAAGGCCGAGCTGCCCCGGACCCCGAAACTGCCGTGGCCCGGTTGCGTGAGGGGCTGGGGCTCTGGCGGGGGGTATTCCTGGACGGGATCGATGCGGGCTCCGCTGTGGGCGCCGAGCGAGTGAGATGGCAAGAGTCCGGCCTCGTAGCTCTCGAAGAGCGCATCGAGCTGGACCTCGCTCTCGGCAATCACCGCGACCTGGTGCCGGAGCTCCAAGGACTGACAGGACGGTTTCCGCTACGGGAGCGCCTGTGCGCCCAATTAATGCTCGCCCTGCACCGGTGCGGTCGCCAGGCGGAGGCGCTCCGAGCGTTTACCGCGTATCGGGACCACCTTGGTGAGGAAGCAGGTCTCGAACCAAGTTCGGACCTCCTCCAACTCGAGGAGCAGATCCTGCTCGGCGATCCCCGCCTGGCTGCGCCTGGCCTTGGAGCGAAGCTGCCGGCAGGCGAGGTCACGTTCTTGTTTACCGACATCATCGACTCCACCACGCTGTGGGAGGAGCACCCCGAGGCGATGCCGGGAGTGTTGGCCCGCCACGAGGACGTGCTGTCCGAGGCGGTCGAGAACTGCGACGGGGTCGTGTTCAAGAGCGTCGGCGACGGCGTGCGTGCCGCTTTCTCTTCGGCGCAGGATGCCGTACGGGCAGCGCTCAACGCGCAGAAACGACTAGCCGCAGACTCGTGGGACGGCGTCGCCCTCGAGGTTCGGATGGCCTTGCACACCGGAGCAGCCCAGCCCAGCAGCGACGACTACGTCGGCCCGAGCATCAATCGAACAGCCCGGCTGCTGGCCACGGCGCACGGCGGTCAGATCGTAGCCACCCAGGCGACCGTCCAGTTGGCTCGGGACCAGCTACCCGTCGACGCCTCGCTCACCGACCTTGGCGAGCACCATCTCAAGGGTCTCATTCGACCCGAGCGAGTGTTCCAGATCGACCATCCCGAGCTGTGCAGCGAGTTCCCACTCTTACGGTCGCTGGGCTCATATACGCACAACCTGCCCCACCGGCTCACCGAATTCATCGGTCGCCGTCGAGAGATCGAAGTCGTGGCCGGCCAATTACGGAACCGCCGGCTCGTCACACTCATCGGCGTCGGCGGGGTCGGCAAGACCAGCCTCGCGATCCGTGTCACTGCCGAGATCGTCGACGCGTTCCCCGGCGGCGTCTGGCTCGTCGAACTCGCCGCGCTGCCGCAGCCCGATTTGATCGGCGACGCGGTAGCCGGGGTGCTCGGCATCAAGCTGCGTCCCAGCGAGAACGTCGCCCAAACGCTGGCCCGACATCTGGCGGATTCCGAGACGCTGTTAGTCCTGGACAATTGTGAACACCTCATCGACGGCGCCGCCAAGTTCACCGCAGCCCTGCTCGAAGCGTCCAACAGTGTGCGGGTCCTAGCCACGAGCCGCGAGCCACTAGCGATTGCGGGCGAGGGTACGCTCCATGTTCCGTCCCTGGACCTGCCCGCGACGGCTGACCTGCCCCCTGCTGAACTCGAGGCGATCGAAGCGGTGGCCTTGTTCCTCGACAGAGCGCGCCTCGTGGTCGCAGGCTTCACGCTGGATGCCGACAACGCCTCAGCGGTAGCGGAGATCTGCTGCCGGCTCGACGGTATCCCCTTAGCCATCGAACTCGCCGCAGCACGCCTCAACACGCTGACCCCGCGTCAGATCGCCGACGAGCTCGACGATCGGTTCCACCTCCTCACCAAGGGCCTCCGGACGGCGCCATCCCGCCACCGGACCCTCCAGGCACTCGTCGACTGGAGCCACAATCTTCTCACCGAGCCAGAACAGGTGCTGCTCCGCCGCCTCTCCGCCTTCTCCTCCAGCTTCACACTCGAAGCTGTCGAACAGGTGTGCGGATTCGATCCCCTCGACGAGCCAATGATCGCCGATTTGCTCGAGCGCCTCTGCGACACCTCGATGGTTATTCCCCCCCAACCACCAGCTTCCCGATACCGAATGCTGGAAACCATCCATCAATACGCCCGCCGCCACCTCAATACAGCAGGCGAAACCAACCCAGCCATGAAGCGGCTCGCCGAGTACCTGGATGGAGCTGCCCCCGGTTCGTGGGTCGATCTCAACCTGCCCGACCCAAGAGCCTGGTACGCCTGGCTCGATCAGGAGAGCGACAACTACCGCGCATGTCTGACGTGGGCGCTCACTACGAAGAGCAAGGAGGCAGCCGCCCGAGCGGCCATCGAATTCCAGGAGTACCTGACCCACGCCGGCCACCCGAGGGAAGCAGAGACCTGGGTTACCGGCGTCCTCGACGTCCTCGGCGACGAGCCGACGCCACTGCGCCTTCGGCTCCTCGGCATCGCAGCGGGCGCCTTCCTAGGTCACCGTGACCCGAGCGGATCGCGGCACCTGATCGAGCGCTTGCGCACCGACGCGGAGGCTCTTGGCGACGAGGGCGCGGCCGGCATCGCGACGTGGTTGGAAGCCACGCTTGTGGAACGGACCGGAAACCTCGCAATCGCCGACACCCTGCACAAAGAGGCCGAACGTTGCCTGAGAGCCGCCAATGACCCGCGGCATCAGAATGCATTGGCCGGGCGGATCATCTGCCTGATACAACTGGGTCGCCACCAAGAGGCAGAAAACGTCGCCGAGCGACTCGAAGCCGCCTCTGGCGAAGCAGGCAGCTGGCCCATTGAGCCCATTGAAACGGCCGAAACATTGCGGGTGTGGACCGCTCTCGCCCGTGGTGATCACGACGAAGCACAACGGCGACTCGACGACGCAAACATCTTCGCCAACGGAGCCGGCTACCCCGATTTGCTCTTCCGACTCGAAACGCTGCGATGCGAGCTCGCCTTGCAGCGAGGCGACCTCGACGCCGCCCGCGATGTCGCCACCCGCTGCCGATTGCTGGCCGACGAACTGGGGCTCACTGCGGGGCAGTATCTCGTCGAGCGGCTGCAGAGCCTCATCGAACTCGACGCCGCTGAACCGGGCGCCGCCGCTGCCCACGTTCGCGTCGCCATTGAATGCGCGGAGACGTTGGCAAACCGCATCGACCAGACCGAGGTGGTGGCCATCACGGGCGACATCGCGCTAGCAGTAGGCGATCCGGCCGAAGCGACCCTGCTCCACGCCGCCGCCAGCGCGGCCCGGCACCGCACGCACCTGGTTCTCGGCCAATGGAACCAGAGGCGCCACGATCAAGCCCTCCACGGGATGCGCACCGCCATCGGCAGCGTCGGCTTCGAACGGAAGTGGACCGAAGGAAACGCCCTCTCCCTCAATGACGCCATGGCCCGTGCCCGGCACTTCATCCAGGACCTCATCGCATAGATCACCCCTCCCGAACCAACACGAGCGACTCGCAGCTGCCCGGCTGTCGCCCAAGACGACCTCGACTAGGCTGCTCACTCACTCAACAATCGGCCTCGACAAACCCTCAGTTGGAAGACCCAGGCAGTGCCTGGGTCTTCTGGTCGTAGCGGGGGCGGGATTTGAACCCGCGACCTTCGGGTTATGAGCCCGACGATTGGGGTACCAGGGGTGTTAACGGCCGGCATTTAACGATATTTAAGATCATAATATTGTAGTACAGATAGTAACGAGTGATAGGCGATGTTAACCAATGTCAGGTCGTTGGGCTTCAGTCTGGCTTCAGAGTGCGGACGCCCCGCGCCCGAAGCTACGCCTGGTTTCCATCACTATGAGTGGCCGTCGAAGGGTTCTTAGGCGTCGAGATGATGGCTACGTTTGCCCGAGCGCTACGTGCCGATCCCGAGCACACTGAGAAGTGTGCGATATCGTCCGAGATGTGGGTGATCTCGGGTGGCTTGACAAGGCTCGATGGCCTCAACTCAGCAGCCCTAGCGGTCGATGGCAAGACTGAATGGACGTCGTTTCAGGAGTAGAACAATGACACGGGGTCGTGGCACCGCGGTAGTGCTTGTTCTCATCGGCGTGTTGGCAACGAGTTGTTCTGGAGGCGACACTGCACCTGCCACGTCAGCGATCACTGCGCCGACTCCGACCACCACGATCGCGCCGAACCGGGCCGCGTTCGTGGGGCTGTTGGCCGAAAGCTTTGTGAGCGAAGTGACTGCTGAATCGGGGGAACTGGTCGTGGACCGGGAGGAGGCGACGTGCCTCGCCGAGGGTGTGTATGCCGGGTCAACCGAAGATCGACTCCGTCAACTGGGCTATGACCCCGCCGCCGGACAGTTTCCCGAAGAGGAGGACCTGCTCGACGCCCAAACCGATGTCGAGAAAGTCCACATGGTCGACCTGATGCGAGACTGCGTCAATCTGGTTGGCCAGCTCACCGATCTCGTCCTGGTTGGGGAGCTCACAGATTCGGAGGAGATCGCTCGTTGTGCAGCCGAGACCTACACAGCAAGCGACACCTTTGCCAAGTCCGTAACCACACCCGAGTTCGATCCTGAACTCAACGACGAAATCGACCGTACCTTGGCCGATGCGCTCACCGACTGCACCAGCCGCTACCCGTCGGCCGACAACGAAGCAACCGACCAGGCGTTGCGGCCGGGCGAAACCGTCTCATATGTCGACTACACCGACGAGGAGGACGGGTTTTCGATCTCCTACCCGGAGGGATGGGCGGCCTTCACGAATCCGGATCCCACTGGTGGCATCACTGCGCTGTTCGCTGGGCCTGGCTACCCGAACGGGCCGTCGGTGCACATCTTCACGAACGAGCCGGAGCCAGGAACCACTCTCGAGGAATTCGTGGAGTGGCGCATCAATGACATTCAGGCAGGCTCACCTGGCCAGGAATTCATTGAACAAGGAGCCACAGTTCTCGGTGACGCCAGAGCCTGGTTCGTCGCCTACGAGGCCACCCTTCACCCGGATGAATTGGATCTGTTCTTCGGCGAAGTCATGGCTCTCCATGACGGCCACGGCTACATAGTGACCTACACCAGCCCATCCGATACGTGGCGAGAGTGGGCGGGCGTGCAGGGCCCAATGGTCATCTCTTTCAGGCCGCCCACCGTCGGATCCTGATCATCGCCCTTCGCAATTGTCAACTCCATGGTCGAACGCGTCGCCGGGCGTGCTTGCCATGAAACGTCCCGGACCGCACGCCTACGTGCCGATCGGCGTGGTTTCTCCAACTGGGCGATAGCGCCCATATTTGGTGGTCCGGCGAATGGGTTCGGAGTGGTATCAACGCAACGGTCCATGTGAGCGACAATGAGAACATGCCCACGCGTCCTGCGGCAATGGTTCTGGCATTGTTGGTTGCTATCGCTGGCTGCTCGTCAGCAGGTGAGTCTGCGACGACATCCAACCAAAAGGGCCCCTTGGGCACCGCTCCTCCCCAGCGAGTCTTCCAAAGCGACTGGCAACCTGCTAGCGATCCTGCGGCGCGCGTAGCTGCGGATGAGGGTCTTGAGCGGCACGGTGCGATCAGCCTCGTCCCTGAACATGGTGGAGACGAGACCGGATCACGTGCCAGCATTGACGTGTTTGTGGCAGCAAGCGGATCGGTCTTCTCACTCCTGTTCGTCACGCTCGACTTCCCGGATGGCGAGGTGTCCATATCGGTGACCAGCCAGTCCAGTGCAGAGGGTGCTCCCGCCTGTGAGGAACGCATCAACAACACGACGGGGGAAGGTTCACCGACCTGGCTACCGATCCTCATCAGAGGACGAGACGGTTGCGCGGGCACTAACGACGCTGGGCTGACCTTCTTGGAGTGGGGTGAGTCCAGCTACTGGTTCCGTGTCGAGACATTCGTACCCGTCGATGCTGCACGCACACCGCTTGGCACTTGGCAGCTGGTCCCTTAACGACCGATTCAATCGCAGCCAACGCATAATCACGGCCACCTCACCCTGTCTGCGCCGTTGCAGGCGCACTAGAACCGGTAGATATGCGCCATGGCCGGTGCTCGTTAGCCGAGAGACGCCAGTGACACCACAAAAGGTGTGCTCGGGTGGTCAGAGTGCTCGGAGACCCGAGCGCATCAGTGCCGATCCCGGACAGTCGGCAGGATGCGTGTTATCGCCCATACCGGGTGATCGGAGCGATTCGGTCAGCCCGTCGTCTTTCCCGGTATCCAACGGCGGGCTGCGCGATCCAGCGCGGCCATGTCCTCGCCAGCATCGATCTGCGGGCCGGTCATCGACACCTCCCACGTGGGGACCGGGCCATCGCGAACAGTGAAGTGAAGCTGACAGTGCCCTTGCGAATCGGACGTGGCCGCGATCGAGAGGTCGTGCTCGATGGAGTGCCACCGCTTCTCACCGTCCCAACCTTTCCACGAATCGGCCAGGTCTGCGAAGAACGCGCCGAGGTTGTCCCAATCGAAGCTGAACATGAACACGGTGTGTTCGGCACGAAGTCCCTCTGCGCGAAGCTCGATCACGAAGCTTCCCTCACCGGTATATGAAGTGTCACCATCGGACCGGCTCGCGTCGCGAAAGATGGCCACTTGAGGTCCCCGACCTACCACCAACTCGTCCATTGGCCCATGCTCGCATGAGCACGCACGATGTGAGGATATGGGGGTAATCGGGGGCTTGTTTTGTCGACGGTGGGTGGGTGGTGGTGGACTTTGGGTGGTGGTCCCGTCGGGGCCGGAAATGGATGCCCGCATGTTTTGGTCCCCGTGCTTGGTTCGTTGGTCGCCGTCGCGTGATCGGGTGCATATGAAGCTCGGCCACGAGTTGGTTGATTCCTATCTCGAGTTTCTGGCTGCCCGTTGTCGTCCGAACACGGTGCTGGCGGCGGGGCATGATTTGAAGGTCTTCTTCGCCCTGGTCCCGAAAGAGCCCGCTGAGGTGAGTACGGCTGATGTGTTGGCGTTTATTACCGCGCAACGGTCGGCGGGTGATCCGAAGGTGGTCCGGTTGTCGGATGGTGAGTCGGGGTTGTCGTCGCGGACGATCCAGCGGCGGTTGTCGTCGTTGTCTAGTTTGTTCTCGTTTCTGGTGACCCGTGGTGATGTGGCAGTCAATCCGGTGCCGCGGGGGTTGTCCACCCGCCGGTCCCGGCAGCGGGGTGGGCGGGGTGTCCCGTTGATTCGCACCCCGCGAACGTTGCCGCGGGTGGCGGATCCCGCTGAGGTGGATGCGTTGTTGGGGGCGTGTCGGACCCGGCGGGACCGGGCGATGTTCGAAGCGATGGTGCTGGGTGGGTTACGCCGCTGTGAGGTGTTGGGCTCGAGGATCTGGACGCCGTTCACCGGCAGGTGTTCATCGTCGAGGGTAAAGGTGGTCATCAGCGCCGGATCCCGATCTCGGCTCGATGGTTCACAACAGTCGGTGATTATCTGCAGGCCGAACGACCCCGGGAGGTGTCCACGGATCGGGTCTTTGTGGTGTTGAAGGGCCCCCGCCGCGGCCAACCACTCTCAGATGAGGGACTCAAGCAGGTGTTCGTCTCGGCGCGGGAACGGGCGGGGCTGCGGCGGATCACCTGCCATGAGTTGCGCCACACCTGTTTCACTCGGCTGCGGGAGGCCGGCATGGAGTTGGAAGCACTCCAAGCCCAGGCTGGGCATCGTTCGATCGAGACCACCCGCCTGTATGTGCACCTGGCGAATGAGTGGCTGGCCGAGGAGTATCACCAAGCCGCCGCCATCATCGACGCCGATCTGTTCCTGGCTGCTGCCGAGGAGGTGGGGAAATGACAGCCCCAGCGTTGACGACAGCCGAGTCGTCGGCGCCGGGTCGGCCCCGGCCTCGCGAGTTCGACTGGTCACAGATCGCCGAAACGGCGCCGGTGTTGGCGGCAACGATGCTGCGCTACCTCGACCAGATCAGCCTGTCGCTGCGTCCAGCCAGTGTGCAACGCACCGATGGGATGCTGCGCGGCTTCGCGGGCTGGCTCACCGCCAATCATTCCGACATCGGAGCCTTGGTTGACGTTGACCGCAGTCATATCGAGGCGTTCAAGCAATACCTCCCGACCCGGGCAGGCAAGAGCGGCCGGCCGCCACTATCACCGCAGACGATCCGGATGACCCTCGGCACGCTGCGGACGTTCTTTGAACGGGTTTCGGAATGGGACTACCCCGACGCCCCCCGGCGAGTGTTGATCTTCAACGGTGATCTCCCCACCCCTGATGATCCGCTCCCCAAGTTCCTCACCGACCCTGACGCGGCCAAGTTGATGCGCGCCGCCGCTGGGGCTGAACCAACTCAGCGGTTAGTGATTGAGATGCTGGCCCGTACCGGGCTACGAGTCGGGGAACTATGCGCACTCACCAGCGACGCGGTGGTCAGAATGAACGGCCGGCATTGGCTCCGGGTCCCGATCGGGAAGCTCCACAACGACCGGTATGTGCCGCTCCATCCCCAACTAGTTGAGCTCCTCGAGATACACCGGGCTGGTCGTGGTGATGACATCGATCGGCTCATCACCTGGAAAGGCCGGCCCCTCAACCGGCATCAGATCACCCGCATCCTCAACCGGGTCGCCAAGACGGCGGGGATCGGTCACGTCCACCCCCATCAGCTGCGTCATACCCTCGCCACCCAAGCCATCAACCGGGGTATGAGCCTGGAAGCAGTCGCGGCCATGTTGGGTCACAAGACACTGCGCATGACCCTCGTGTATGCCCGAGTCGCCGACCAAACCGTCGCTGACGCCTACGACCGTGTCAGCGACCAAGTTGATGCCCTCTACACCAAACCATCCGGCCTCCGATCTGACGGGACCGGCTCGGCGGGCATGACCCAACTAGCGGTCGAATACCACCAGCGGATGCTCGGCAACGGTTACTGCAACCGGCCCACCCAACTCGACTGTCAATTCGAATCGATCTGCGAATCCTGCGCCTACTACTCGACCAACACCAGCTTCGACCCCGTCCTCCAAGCCCAACGTGACCACGCCGCCGACCGAGCCCAACACCACCGGGTTGACCTCTTCGAAATGCTCCTCAACCGCAACCAACAGGCCACCCCGTGACCCTCGATTACCCCCATATCACGAAATCGTTTGACACGATTACCCCCATAAGTGCCGCTCTCGCGCACTTTGGGAACTGGGCGTTATGGCGCGAGATCAGGGTGTTCTTGGGCGGTTGAGGCGGGCTGTCCGTCATCACTCGCATCCAGGGAATTCGGGATCGGGTGTGTAGGTGACCGTGACATCCATTTCGAGGTCTGTCGCTTGAAGGGTGGTGGCATCGAGCAAGGTGACTATCAGATCGAGCGGTTCATCTGCCTGCCCCCATGCGCTTGGCACCCGGTCGATCCCACCTGCATCGGTCCTGTCGAGATCAGTGGCTCGCCAGAATTGCCCGTTGATGGATACCAGTAGCCAATCGACTCCGCAGTGGGTATTGATTCCGTTGGCGATCCGTGATTCGCCGACCGCCAAGGAACCGTCGGCTCCCAACGGTGGGAAATCGGCACCTGAGGAGTTCGTGCAACCCGCGACAGCAAGGGCGAGAAGTGCTGCCCCAACCACTCGTCGAGTTCGCACGCTCCCGAATCCCCACTGGCCTCGTGCTGCCGTTCTCACCACTCAAGTGTATGAGCGCACCGCAACGTTGGCGGGTGCTGCAGCGCATAATGACAGTTACCTCCCCCTGTCAGCGCCGCCGAACGCGTCCTAGATCCGGCACTATCTAGCGCCCTACGCGGAGACATCCAGCCTGAATCTGAGGCTGGGAAGGTTTGCGCGGGGGTGCTGAGGCTCACGGGCCGGGATCGGCGGTGACGTGCCACAGGACGCCCGACGGATCCCACAGGTACAGAACTTGCATGCCCCAGTCCTCGAGCTGCGGACCCCTTGCGCGAACTCCGGGGAATTCTCCTGAGTCGACCAGCGCTTGGATCTCGGTCCACCACTCCTCGAGATCGTCCACATGCATCGCCATCATGAAGTTGTCGGCCCACTTCTTCACGTAGAAGTTCTGTAGCAGGAATCCGGTAGTGCCGCGGCCGTAATACCGCACGTCGGGATCATCGTCACCCGCCTGAAAGCCGAGGGCCTCATAGAACCGGCACGACACCCCGAAGTCCTTGGCAGGGAGGAAAGTGAGAACGCTCTTCGGATCTTCCGGCATTAAGGCCTCGGGACCACCCTATCCGAGTTGGTTTGGAATGCGATAAACGGGAGCCGCCGGCCGCTCTAGGCGATAGGAGCCGTAATCGCCGTGGTGTCCGATAGGTCGCGAAAGTCCGTTTGGACCGTTGCCAGCAAACCCTCGCGGTGTGACGAGTATCGAGCGGATGCCAGCCGCCCGCCGTCAATCGTAAGGGTGACGACCAAATCGGAGCCACTCTGCATGAACGCTTCGGCCGGATAGGTCGCTTCGAGCACGACGACTTGCCCGTTCTCGGACCTCACGGCGACGGAGGTCGGTGCCCGGAAGGACCCGAGTGGTAGCGAAGTCGTGCCATCCTCCACGACCGCATCCCACGCCCCATCGGGAGAACGCGCCCAGCGATCGGAGCCGACAGCGAGGTATTCGATCTCACCCTCGCCGGACCGGATGGTCATCTCGAATGCGCCGTCAATGGTCCGACCGTTGACCGAGACGGCGTCTTCGCCGTTGACGATCACCCGGGACGCGAACTCGTATCCTGCCTCGTAACGCTCCAGGGCCTCTGCCAGGAGCGGGCGGGTCTCGGAAGCGGCCGGCCGCGTGACGCTGGGACGAGCGGTCAGGGTCGTAGATGGTGCCGCCGCCGGCTCAGCCGCGCTGCAGGCAGCCAGCATCAAGCCGAACGCGACGACGGCCCCGAAGCGGGGCCGTGGTCGCAAACGCGGCGGGGCGCTAGTCGTCGTCGTTGTCGTCGCTGTCATGCTCCCGGCGGTCCCGGTCATCATTGTCCTTGTGACGCTTGTCCTTGTGCCCCGACTCGCCGTCGCCATCAGCGCCGCGCTCGTGCTTGCATTTCTCGGTGGTCTTCGAGTCGACCTTGAGTTCCCAGCTGCCGTCATCCTTCTCACCAAACTTGACCCGGACCCGGGCCTTCGAGTCGTCGAAGCGGACCTCGAAGCCGTTCCCCTTGTCTTTGATGCTGAATCCGTCTGCGGCGGCGGCCTCGTCCCCGATGCTCACGGCCACCAGTTCGGCTGTGCCGCCGTCTCCGATCACGTACTCAACTCCGACCGGCGTCCCGTCACAGAGCAGGCCACTCCATTCATGAGATCCGAGGAACAGATCGATCGAGTCCTGACGCAGCCGCTGGCGATCCTTGGCCCGCAGCTCCACCTTGAGCACCGCCGAAGGCCCATCGTCATCATCGTCATCGTCATCGTCATCGTCATCCACGTCGACCTTGATCTTGAGCACCTTGGTGAAACCCATCCAGCTGAACGTGACCTCGACCTTGGCTTCATCTTCGTCGTCGGTGTCGTCGTCGGCCTCGATGAGGGCTTCAACCCCGTCAGGCAATCCGGAGATAACCACGTCGGTCAGAAGCGGAAGGCCGGCCTCGTCATGATCGACGGTGAACATCACGGTCGTGGCTTCTTCGGCAAGATCGGGGAATAGCACGGCCGACCACTCGTGGATTCCAAGCAGATCATCGAGCCCGCCCGCCTGGACTTTGCCCGTCAGCTTGTGTTTCTTGGCCATGACCGCGAAACGGGTGCCGTCTTCGGTGAGATCGAAGCGCATCTTGTGCGCAGTCTCGGGCTCCTCCGCGCTCCCGTCCTCTCCCAACTCCGGTTCGACGGTGGGATCGATGACGTCGACCGATGCGATATGCCCGAACTCGTCCAGCATCACATCGACGTTGAGCCCTACGCCGGGCAGGGTCAGCGAGAAGCCGCCGGTTTCAGCAATTGCCTCGGTGGTGTTGGCGGCCGCGATTCCGGGGATGGCGAGCGAACTCGCCACCATCCCACAAGTAGTTAGCCACGCCAGCCTTTTCCTCACTTTTTCCCCTTCCTCTACTCCTCATGCTACGCACAGCGTTCGCTGCACATACACAACGTGGGCATCGACGGGAACACCAAAACCTTTAGTCGCCGGGGTCACGTGCCGGTTTCGGTTTGCGGATAGGCCAAAGCCACGTGGGGACGCCGGCTAGAGCAAGTGATACTCCCGAGCCAGTTCGAGCGCCGCACGCATGCCATGCTCATCATGAGCCGCTTCCACTGCCGCCGCCAGATCTGCCGGCATCGCTCGCTCCCAAGGGGAATTCAGGTAGCTGAAGTAGCGAGCTGCTTCGTCGAGGTCGCCTGCATCGACGGCAATCGACACCATCGGCCAAACCAGCATCCAGGCGAACTCGGTGCCCAGGCCTGTGCCGCGCTCGTCTTCGAACTCCCTCCAGCTCGTGATCGCCTTTTCCGCCCACCGATGGGCAGCTGCGATGTTCCCGTCGCTCCAGGCGACCCAGCACAAAGTGGCGAGTGCGTGTCCCGAGTAGTAGGTGTCGTTGAGCGATCCGGCCACCTCGAGGCTGCTCAGGGCCGCTTGGCGGGCCTCATCCACCCTGCCAAGTCGACGGAGCGCGATGGCGTAGTAGGCGCGGGCCCGGTTTCCCAACATCACATCCCCGATTCGGTCGGCATCTCGGACCGTCAGGCCGAGTAGCCGCTCCGCGTCCTCCAACCGGTCACCCCACAGCGAGGCAAAGCCGGCCGAGAAGCGCCCCCCGGCAATCCGGCCAAGGTCGGCAGCGTCCTCAGCCAGCCGGAGTGCTCGATTCACGCGATCGATCGCTTCCGGTGGGATCGCATATCGTTGAGCCCGGAATTCCGCCATCGGACTGGTCAGAAGGAAGTCGATCTGGTGACCCTCGGTCCCGTGTGCTTCCACTACCGGCGCAGTCTGGGCAGTGAGTGCCGGCAATTCAGCAGCCCGACCGCCGAAATAGAGGGCCGCGGCCCGTTCATTCTGGAGGTCGATCCAGCTTTGGTGAAAGTCGGACGAGTCCCTTTCGGGAGAGGCGTCGAGCGTTGCTTCGGCTTGGTCGTAGGCGGCGTGAGCCTCATCCAGATGCTGTTCGAGTCGATGGGTCTGCCCGATCAGCCGGTAGAGCCTGGCCGACTCGAGCGAACCCTGGTCACTCAATTCGAGCGCGGCTTCCAGCTCGGCACGAGCCTCTTCGTGACGGGCCAGCCGCTCCAGCAGCTCTCCCCGCCGGACTCGAAAGCGCGAGGCTGGACGGGCACGCTCCTCAGAAGGCAACTCTTCGACTCGTTCGAGACCTCGGTCCAGATACCCAAACGCAGCCTCCGTCAGGTAGGCGTGCATCGCCTTCTCTCCTGCCACCAGCAAGGCGTCGACGGCCTTTCTGTGATTGTGGCTTCGCTCGAAGTGATAGGCGCGCCGCTCTGCCTCCGCGGGCAGCAGTTCTAAGAACACATCACCGGCCCGTTCGTGCAACTCGGCCCGTCGGGTCGGGAGGAGCGTCTCGTACACACCCTCCTGGGTGAGGGCGTGGGCAAACGAGTACTCCTCGATCGGTGTGAGTCGCTCCGGGTAGAGGAGGCCGGCGTTGGCGAGTACCTGAAGACTCTCGCCCACGTCGGGGTCGGCCATTGCCTCCAGAACCGGACGGGTGAATGTACGACCGAGCACCGACGCGACCTGAGCGCAGCGGCGGACGGCGGGCTCCAGCCGGTCGACCCGGCTCATCACGACCGCCTGGACACTATCCGGCACCTCAACATCGGCCGCCCCTTCCACCGCGGTCCAGGACGGTCCCGTCCGGTACACGACGCCCTTCTGAATCAAAGAGCGGACGATCTCTTCCACGTAGAAGGGATTCCCCTCCGCCCGACTGAGTATGAGATTCTCGAGATCGGCAGGAAGGTCGTCGATGTCGAGCAGGGAAGTAATCATCTGACGCGCTTCGGTCGGGGACAATTCGGCCAGGCGATGGGTGTCGATCAACTCGGGGCTTCCTTCGGCTATTCGTTCAACCAGCCGACCGGCCGGTGATCCGTCGCCGGGTCGGTAGGAGCCCAGCTCGAGCACGGGAAGCTTTGAGATCCGAGGGAACACTTCGGCCAGCAAATCAATCGAAAGCGCATCTGACCAGTGCAGATCATCGACGAAGATAACCACCGGGCCCCCGCGGGCGATGGCCGCCAGATAGTCTCCCACCGCCGCAGTTGTCAAGGCCCTGCGCTGGGCGGGCGACGCATTCTCGACCCGGGGATCGGAGGGGATGCCTTCCGAAACGATGTGGAGCAGGAACGGCGCCATTTCTTCCATCCAGGTGTCGTCGAGCCGGGTTTGGGTTGAGGAACGGACCGCGTCGAGGCTGGGCTCATCACCCAGACATCGGGTCAATAGGTCCCGGATCGGACCGTAGGCGACATCCCGTGACAGCTCCGTGCACCGACCTTCGAGCCATCGGGACCCGGAGTCGACGACCCGGCGATGAAGCTCTGCCGCCAGGCGCGACTTCCCGACGCCGGCCTCACCGACGAGGGATACAAACCGCCCACCGGCAGCCAAGGCCGCCTCCAGTTGCGCCATCTCCTTCTCCCGCCCAATCATCGGCGCCTTCAGGCCCTCGATCCCCCGCACCTTGTCGGGATGGTCCAGTAACCGATCGGCTACGTAGGCGGTCACCGGCTCATCGAAGCCTTTCAGATCCACGGTCCTCGGAGTCAGCTCGAAGGCGGCGTGCACATGATCCCTGGTGGCTTGTCCCACCATGACCTCGCCGTCGGATGCCTTGCCCTGGAGCCGGGCAGCCAGATTCACCGCTGGGCCCATCACGGTGAGTTCCTCGTGGAGACTGGACCCCATCGGACCGAAATACACGCGGCCCGTGTTCACGCCGACTGTGGCACCGAGGCCGATCTCCCGGGCACGCTCGCGAATGTCGAGCGCGGCGCGGACGGCACGCTCCGGGTCGTTTTCGTGGGTTTCGGGGATGCCAAACACCGCCAGTGCCCCGTCCCCCAAGAAACGGTCGATCCGGCCGCCGTACCGAATCAGGGCGTCGACCATCGTTTCCAGGAGGCTGTTGACGAGCTGGGCTGCCTCTTCGGGATGAAGTTCCCGGGTGCGGGCCACCGAGGCTGTGAGGTCGGCGAACACGACCGTGACCAGCCGGTGTTCGCCTTCGACATCCGTAAGCAGTCGTCGGCGGTCTTCAACTCCGAGGTTGAGTTGCCCGAAGCCTCCGGCGATCGTCGAGTCGTCGGCGATTGTGGCGGGGGAACCACACTGGCTACAGAACCGCGCTCCCGCGGCCAAGCGCGATCCGCATGAGCGGCAATCTCCGAGGTCCGAGCTGCCGCAGTGCGGACAGATGTGGGTGTCCGCCAGGGTGTCCTGACCACAACTGGGGCAAGCGGACATACCAAAGCGTACCGATCGGTGCGCGCTGGTGGTCGGTGGACCCAGAGCCGCAGCTCACCTGCTCGATTTCCGCGAGGGCGAACCGGGGACCTTCGACTCTGGCCCCGCGCCCGTCGGCTTCCAATAGTGGAGGAAGCCCACGAAAGGGGTGTCCTGCATGACGGTCGAGCCGGGCACAGCCACTACTGACCCCGACCTCGGACATGCACTGGCCGCGGCAGCCAACGCCGTCGAGAACGCGGTCAATGAGCTGAACGCAGGGACGATCGATGAGCACGTCTTCCAGGCGCGGTGTCTCGAAGCAGGCATCATCAAACACGATGGTGTCGCCTACATCTGGGACTGGGTCAACGGCATGCTGTACGGCTACGACGGGCTGCAACTCGTGACCCTCGAGAGCACGAGGGCGCCAACCCCGGAGGCCTGAGATGCCGGGACCGGTCGTCGGAACGAAGGACTTCATCGAGTTCATGCGCAACCGGGCCTCCCGGCTCCGCAACCTGATCGGGCCACAAGAGTGGGGCCGCATCCGCTCGGTGAGCAGTACACGCTTGCGCACCGCCGTCTCCCGTTTGCGCGACCTCATGATGCGCCAGGCATCGTTCCCACCCAGTCAGGTCGGTGCCCGGGCCGAGATCCACGCTCTCCAGGGTCAGATTCAGCGGGCAATGGCTCGTGGCAAAGCTCGCACCATGGTCATGCGGGCAGTCGGCTCGGCCGGCCGCTCGAGCGGAACACAGGTCATGCAGGCGGCTCGTCCGGTTGCCCGCCACGGCATCGGCGCCGCGCTCCGGACATTCGGACCCGCCCTCGCCCACCCGGTCACCGTTCTCGCGGTCGTGGCCGTCATCCTGGTGGGCATCGGCCTCAATTACCGCAGCGGCGGCTTCCAGGTCGCACCCCGCACTGCCGACCCCAACCCGAACACCCGTTATGTCGGACCGCCGGGCGATCGCTGCGCCGAGGATGTCATGGCCTCGCACGGCTTCATCTGGTACAGCGAGGCAGAAGGATGGCGGGCGCCGTCGAGCGGCGCCCAGTACTCAGAACCCATCGTGGCGGACTACGAGAACCCCGATGGCACCTGGCGGATGGGCGAGTACGGCGATGACATGGATCACTGGGAGGCCGCCGTCCGGGCCAAGCTGGAACCCGCCCTGGCCGAGGCTCGTGAAGATTGCGGCCCCGAGTCGCTCGGTGAGCTCCCACCGGGCGAGGGCATCAAGCTCCCGGTTCCCGAAGAGGTGTGCTTCTTCATGCCGGAGAATACAGTTCCGGTTCCGATTACCGCCGCCATTCACGCCACGCCAGATATGAGCACGATCTGCGTCCACAAGGACAACCTCGGCTACGAGGGCGTCAAGCTGTGGGCAGAGATCATCGCCTACGAGGATGCCTTCGTCGCCATCGACCGAGCCTCAGGCTATCCGGGCACCACGGAGGATCTGGAGATCGGCGACGGCGCCAGGCTTTACCATCAGGACCGGCGCGACATTCTGGTGGGCACCGCCGGGCCGTTACTGTACTACTTGTTTGCCTGCAACCAATGTGAGGCGACCATGGCTCCACAGCTGCCGGCACTCGCCCAGGAGGTCGTTGAAAACTACCTGTTTTGGCTGGAGGCGTTATGAACCTGACCCGAAACCAACAGATCGTCCTCGGCGGCGGCCTGGCACTCATCATCTCCAGCTTCCTGCCCTGGTATGGGGTGCTCGGCTTCAGCATCAACGCCTGGGATGCCGAATTCTGGGCGTGGGGAGGAGTGCTGGCCGGCACCGCTGCCGCCGTGGTGCTCGCGGTGGTGGTGTTTGGTGGGATGCGGTTCTCGCTGGGCCGCTGGGGAGTTGAGGAAGTCGTGCTGGTTCTGGCTGCAACCAGCGTGGTGCTGATACTCGTGAGACTGTTCACCGAGTCGCGGGCGGTGGACTTCGGCCTATACCTGGGCCTGGCGTCGGCCATCGTCATCGGCTATGGCGCCTTCATGAGCTGGCGAGCCACCGGAGCCGACCTGAACCCGTTCGCAGGTATGTCCACCGGTCAACCGACGCCGCCCCCAGCCGGCTCTTTCCCGAGCCCGCCTCCGGCGTCACCGATGGCCACTCCTCCACCAGAGACGATAGCTGCGCCCCCGCCGAGCCCGACGCCTCAACCGGCCGCCCTGCCTGCGCCGCCGAAGCCGGCGGCCCCGCCGCCCCAACCCACCTTCAGCGGCTACTGGTTCTATGTCACCGATACCGCTCCGCTCACCTCCTCGGGCGGGTACACCGTTGCCCAGCTCAACCCGGGCGCCTGGTATTGGGCGAGCGCCGAACGCGACGGCTGGGTCGAGACCCGAACGGACCAAGGCGCCGCCGGTTGGGTGGCGGCGACGGCCGTGCACCGGCAGGTATGACTAGGTTCATCTTGCGTTGAGGAAACTGAACCGTTGTCCTGAGGAGACTTCATGAGCTGGACCGCATCCGACATTCCCGACCAAACCGGGCGGGTCGCCGTCGTCACCGGAGCCAACGGAGGCCTCGGCCTCGAGACCGCTCGGGAGCTCGCCCGCAAGGGGGCACATGTCGTCATGGCGGCTCGCAACCTCGAGAAGGCGGCCACCGCCGAGCAGGACATCCGCCGCCAGATCCCCAACCCGTCGCTCGAGGTTCGGAAGCTAGACCTCGGATCGCTCGACTCGGTCAAGACATTCGCCACCGAAGTTCTCAACGCTCACCCGCGCGTCGACATTCTGGTCAATAACGCCGGCGTGATGGGGACCCCGCGCCAGGAGACCGCCGACGGGTTCGAACTGCAGTTCGGCACCAACCACCTCGGCCACTTCGCCCTCACCGCCCGGCTGATGCCGGCACTGCTCCGATCCCAAGCCGCCCGGGTGGTCACGGTCACCAGCACCGCCCGCCACTTCTGGGGAAAGCTCAACGTCGACGATCCTCATCTGACCGAGAACTACGGACCCTGGCGGGCCTATGGGCAATCGAAGCGCGCCAACTCGCACTTCGCGCTCGAGCTGGATCGCCGTCTCCGGGCGGCCGGGGCACCGGTGGCGAGCCTGGTTGCCCACCCCGGTTACTCGAACACCAACCTGCAAGCGCAGAGCTACCAATCCACCGGCGGGGAGGGCCGATCCCAGAAGTTCTTCCACACCATGGTGCAGCGGGTGGGCATGAGTCCGGCCGACGGCGCGCTCCCCCAACTGCGGGCCGCCACCGACCCGGAGGCGAAGGGAGGCGAGCTGTACGCGCCCCGCTTCGTCAACAGTGGCCCGGCGGTCCGGCGCCCCATCCTCCAGGCCTCGCGCCGGCCGCGAGATCTCGAGATCCTGTGGGAGTTGTCCGAGCGAGAGACCGGAATCAGCTTCGACATCTCGGGGGTTCGCTGACCGGATCGATCCGAGGACATCTCCAGCCGGGAACTCTGTTCGCGAGATATCCCCAGTTACTACCCGGCCCACCCTGTCGCAGGCGTCCGTCCCAAGCGCACACAGAGGATCGAGCACATCTGCATCCGTTATCTCTGGGATGTCAAACCGAAGACCGGCCGGGGGCGGCTCAAGTCGGCCGGCCGAACCTCAAGCGGCGAACTGAGCCACCAGCGGCGCCATCTCATCCATGGCGGCCTCGACCTCGGATGGCGTGCCTTGGGGGAGGCCGAGCACCGCCCGACTCACACCGTGACCGGCCAGCCACTCCAGCTGCTTGGCGTCGGCCGGAGCGCCAAAGAGACCCAGTTCGATCTCCGACGCGTCGCGGCCCACCGCTTCGCAAGCAGCCTGGAGCATCTCGATCTTGGCGACCAGTTCGTGACGGCCGCTGAGCGGCATCCACCCGTCGCAGAACTCGGCAATGTCCCGAAAGGTCTTCGGCCCGGCCCCGCCGCCGAGGATCACGGGCGGATGAGGTTTCTGGATGGGCTTGGGCCAGGACCAGGACGCATCGAGTTGCACGTGCTCTCCATGGAACGACGCTTCATCAGCCGCCCACAGCTCCTGCATGGCCAACACCTTCTCACGCAGGATCGCCCGCCGCTCGGTGTAGCGGATGCCGTGGTGGGCCATCTCTTCCTTATTCCACCCATAGCCCACGCCGAACAGCACTCGACCTCCGGAGATCAGGTCAAGCGACGCCACCTGCTTGGCGAGCCAGATTGGATCGCGCTGGGCAACCAGCGTGATACCGGTGCCGAGCCTCAGGGTGGTGGTCACCGCCGCACATGCGGCCAGGGCCACGAACTGGTCATGGGTCCGCCAGTAATGCTCGGGGAGTGGCGGCGCGCCCTCCCGGCCACCCCATGGCGTCGTACGAGCGCTCGGGATGTGGCTGTGCTCGGGAAACCACAACGACTCGAATCCGCGTTCCTCGGCGCCGCGGGCCAAGGGAACCGGCTGCAACGTTTGGTCGGTTGGGAACACAGACAGGCCGATATGCACAGGCGCCAGGCTAGGGCTCAGCTTTCATCAGTGGTACTGCCTCCAATGGGGCGACCGGCCGGCGAGCGGCGACGACTGAGATCGAACGCCGGCCGACCCAGCCCGGCATGGGACCTTGGACTCTATTCTTATAGTTTCTCTAAATTTAGAGTAGCTATATGAAACGGAGAACAAGATGACCGGCCTGCGAGAGCGAAAGAAGCAGCAAACCCGAGACCGCATCGTCGAACAGGCAGGCCGCCTCTTCGCCACCCAAGGTTTCCAGGCCACCACCATGGAGGAGATCGCGGCGGCGGCGGGCGTCTCCCCCGGCACCCTTTACAACTACTACGGGACCAAGAACACCGTCCTCCTCGCCGACCTCGGGTCGCGGGTGGCCGACATGACCCAATCCGGAGCGGCGGTGCTCTCCGATCCCCCGGGGGACATCATTGAGGCCGTGCAAACCCTGGCCGGGCTGTACCTCGATCGATTCGTCAGCTTCGAACGCGAACTGCTGCGCGAGCTCTTCGCCGCCGGCTTCAGCCCGGCATCCGACCTCCTGCCGGAACTCATTCGCCTCGACGAGCTCCTCCTTGACCAGCTCGGAAGCTTGCTGAGCCACTTCGCCGCCTCAGGAGACCTCGATCCTGACGTCGAGGTTGGCGAAGCGGCCATCGCCATCTATTCGCTTCTCATCACTCAACTCATCATGTACATCGCGATGGAAGACATGCCGGAGAACAAGCTCCGCCGGGCGGTAGCCCGCCACATCGAAATCGTGTTTGCGGGCCTCAGAGCCCCGGAAAGGTAAGCCCATGGCCGTTTCCCTCACCAACGTCTGGAAGACCTACGGCGAAGGGCCGACCGCCGTCCATGCCCTCGCCGGCATCGATGCCGACATTCCGTCGGGCGACTTCACCGTCATCCTGGGACCGAGCGGGTCGGGCAAGACCACCCTGCTGAACCTCATCGGTGGCATCGACGACGTCACCTCAGGTGACCTGGTGGTCGAGGACGAGAAGCTCACCGGGCTGGGCACGGACGAGCGGACTGCGTTCCGGCGCAATCAAGTCGGATTCGTGTTCCAGTTCTTCAACCTGATTCCGACCCTGACCGCCACCGAGAACGTTGAGCTGGTGGCCAACCTCACCATGCACGACGGGTCCGAGCGTGCCATCGAGGTGCTCAAACAAGTCGGGCTCGGTGACCGTCTCGATCACTTCCCCGCCATGCTCTCGGGCGGCGAACAGCAGCGAGTAGCTATCGCCCGCGCCCTCGCCAAATCGCCGCCGGTGTTGCTGTGCGATGAGCCAACCGGCGAGCTCGACTTCGAGACCGGACGCCTCATCCTCGGGTTGCTTCGCCGGCTCAATCGCGAGCAGGGCCAAACCGTGCTGCTGGTCACCCACAACGCCGCCATCGGGGAAATGGCCGACCGGGTTGTGCGATTGCGCTCGGGCGAGATCGTCGAGGACCGCCGCATCGCCGACCCGATTGAGGCCGGAGAGCTGATCTGGTGAGCCCCCTTCGCCACAAACTACTGCGGGACATCCGCACCCAGCGGGCCCAATTCACCGCCGTCATCGTCACGATTTTCCTGGGCGTGACCATGTTCGCCGCTTCCTACGACTCGTATCAAAACCTCAGCACCTCCTATGAGAGCACCTTCACCGAGTTCCGCTTCGCCAATCTCACCGTGGCAGGCGGCGACGTCACCGGTTTCGCCGACACGGCCGCCGGCCGGTCCGGCGTCGAGTCCATCGAGCTGCGCACCGTGGCGGATGTGCCGATGCAGGTGGGAGGCCTCAAGCTGCTTGGGCGGGTAGTGGGCCTCCCGGCCGAAACCCAGCCGTCGGTCAACCAAGTGCGAGTGGCCAGCGGCCGCTACCTGTCTTCCGCCCAACCGACCGGCGTCCTCGTGGAAGAGCATATGGCCGACCACTTCGAGCTCACCCCCGGCAGCAGCTTCGAAATCCTCGGACCCTCCGGCTGGCAGACGGTGACTACCAGCGGCACCGCGTCCTCCCCCGAGTACATCTGGCCGGCTCGCGATCGCCAGGAGTTGCTCACCACTCCGGACAACTTCGGCGTGGCCTTCGTACCCGAGCCGTTGGCCCGGCAACTGGCCGGGACGAGCACCCCCAACGAGGCAATCGTCTACTTCTCCGGCGGCGCCGACAACGAAGCGCTTGCCAACCTGCTTCTCACCGAAGCCGCCGATTCCGGTGCCACCGTCAGCTTCACCCGTGACGAGCAACCCTCCAACGCCGCCCTGTCCGAGGACCTGAAAGGCTTCGAGGAACTGGCGGTGTTCTTCCCGATGTTGTTCCTGACCGCGGCCGCCCTTGCCACCTATGTGATGATCAGCCGCCTCGTCCATGCCCAGCAGCCCCACATTGGTGTACTGCTCGCCAACGGCTTCACCCGACGCCAAGTGCTCGCTCACTATCTCGGGTATGGCGTGGTGCCGGGGCTGGTGGGGGCGCTCCCCGGGGCCGTGGCCGGTGTTCTGATGGCCCGGATCATCACCGGGTTCTACACGAGCATGCTGTCGGTGCCGGTCACCCTCGTCCAGTTCTACCCAGCCACGCTGGTGGCGGGAGTGGCTTTCGGCCTCATCACGAGCGTGCTGGCCGTCATAGCTCCCGCCCGATCGGCTTCCCGTCTCGCACCCGCCGAGGCGATGCGAGGCACCGTCCCGGCCGGTGGCGGCCGGCCCAGCATCCCCGAGCGCATCGCACCCCCACTACGCCGCCTGCCGATCCCGTGGCGGATGGCCCTGCGCGGGATCGAGCGCAATCCGCGTCGCACGGTCTTCACGGTGCTCGGCGTGGTGCTGTCGCTCACCCTCGTGCTGGTTTCCTGGGGAATGCTCGACACGATCGTGAACCTGATGGACCGCCAATTCGTCGAGATCCAGCAGGAAGACGCCACCGTATACTTCACCGGGCCGGTGGAGTCGGGGGACGTCGCCGATCTCGGGCAGTTGCCGGGCATCGCTGAGGCCGAGCCGGTGCTGCAGGCCCCAGTGGTCCTCACGTCCGGGGAACGGTACGAAACGGCGCTCGTGGTGTACGAAACGGACACCACCATGCACCGGTTCTTCGGGGAAGACGGGGAACGATCACTACCGACCGAGGGGATCCTCGTCGGACAGGCCGTCGGCGGCCTGCTCGATATCGCCGAGGGAGATGTTGTGGCCCTGACCGCGGCCGGAGCCACCATCGAGGTACCGATCGCCGGCTTCGTGAACGAACCGCTCGGCACCATGGCCTACGTCTCGCGCAGTTACCTGGAGCAGGCGACCGGATTTGACCTTCCGGCCACCAGCGCTCTCATCCGCTACACCGAGGGCAGCGACCTGGCGAGCGTGCGCGCCGCCCTCGTGGAACGGGAATCGGTGGCGGCCTTCGAAGACGCCAACGCTCTCTACGACACCGTTCAGCGGTACATGATCCTCTTCTACGTGTTTGTCGGCGTGATGCTCGTGTTCGGCGGAGCGATGGCGTTCGCCCTCATCTTCAGCGCCATGTCCGTCAACATCGCCGAGCGCACCCGGGAGGTGGCAACCCTGCTGGCGGTCGGGACCGAGCGCCGCCAGATCAGCCGGATGATCACCGCCGAGAACATGATGGTGGCGCTGGTTGGCATCCCACTCGGGCTCGGCGCCGGCTACCTCGCGGCCAAACAAGCGATGGCGTCGTTCAACAGCGACTTGTTCGCCTTCGACCTGTACATCCGGCCCAGCACGCTCGTCATCTCCGGGCTCGCCATCCTCGTGGTCGCCCTGCTCTCCCAGTGGCCGGGCCTGCGAGCCATCGGACGGCTGGAAATCGCGAAGATTGTGAAAGAGAGATCGTTGTAGTTGGTGCCCGCGGACCGATGCCCGACATCGTTACCCGGTGCCCGTTACCCGTTACCCGATTGTGGAACAGGTGGGCTACCAGCGAAGAGTGTCGCGCGTGATTGGGGTTTCTCTGGGCCTGGCGCCGGCGGCGCCGGCCGTCGATCAGCTCAGGCTCGGCGGCAGCTCGCATTTCTCCGCCATGGTTACGCGCTATTCATGACGCGGCGGAGAAATCGAACGGCTAATACGGCGGCGGCAGGCTCTCGCCCGTCTCCAGCACGCTCTTGAGGCCGGAGACGATGTACGGGAAACCATTCGTGAAGTCGGCGTACGTCTTGCTATCGACGGCGACGTCGTACAGCTCGACGGTCAACTTGGAGGCACCGTTGGCGTCTTCCACCACCCAGACCTCACGAGCCGGGCCCTCGGCTTCCAACTCCGGGTCCCAATGGGGCGTGAAGGTGTATTCGAGGCGGTGAGGCGGGTCGATGGCGATGACATGGCCGTCGGCAACTACCGAGCCATCGTCGCCCAGGTACCGAATCGCGCTGCCCTCGGTCCAGTCGGACTCCACCCGGGTGCCATAGAAGTACCGCACGGTGTAGTCGCCATCGGTGATGGCTTTCCAGACCTCCTTGACCTCGGCGGCAATGTAAGCCTGATATACGTGGACGGGTTTCGTCATGGGTCCTCCTCCTTCGAATCGAGCCTTCAGGTCGGCGATGGCGCCCACCGTCGGCTCCGTGTACTTGCTGATCCAGCGGTCATGGACCAGCCGGATCGGGACGGGGTTCAGATAATGGAGCTTGCTCCGCCCCTGCCGGCGGGTCGTCACCAACCCGCCCGCTTCGAGAACCCGCAGATGGCTCATCACACCGAACCGGGTCATCCCGGGAAGATGCGCACACAACTGCCCGAGCGTCTGGCCGTCTTCGACAAACAGCTTGTCGAGCAGCAGCCGCCGGCTCGGATCGTTGAGTGCCCTGAACACCTCATCCATAGCCTGGATTATATGTGAGTGTTTACTCACATGTCAACTCCCGGTAGGCTCCCAACGCATGTTCCGCCTACTCCTCCCCCTGCTCGCGCTCCTGGCCACCGCCTGCAGCCAGAGCGCGGCGGAGCCGTCCACCCTTTTGGCGACCTCCACCACTCCCGCCACCACCGCGCCCGCTACCACCCAACCTGCCAGCGGCCGGCCTCCGCGGTGCGATGTCACGTGGGAGCAGGATCGCATCGGTTCGGTGGCCTCTACCGACCTCGATGAGATCTCAGGCGCGGCGGTCAGCCGCCGGCACCCCGGGGTCATGTGGCTGCACAACGACTCGGGCGACGAAGCCGCGGTCTATGCGGCCGAGATTGGCGGCACGGATGTTGGCCGGGTCTTGCTTCCCGACCTGTCGGCCCGCGATTGGGAGGACATGGCGCGGGGGCCGGGACCAGACCCGGAGGGCGACTATCTGTACCTGGCCGACATCGGAGACAACGACGAGCAGCGCGAGCAGGTTCTCATCCACCGCATCCCCGAGCCATTGCCCGAGTCGGGGGTCCGGACCGGCGGAGAGACCCTGCATGTCACCTATCCACAGGGACCAATCGAGGCCGAAACGCTGCTGGTCGATCCCCTGACAGGAGACATGGTGATCGCCGGCAAGGACGTGTCGGGTATCACGGCGCTGTACGGGTTGTCCGGAGAACTCGACTGGTCGGTCCCCCAGGAGGCAACATATCTGGGGGAGATCAGGCTGGGCGCATTTGCTCCCGCCACCGGCGGCGACGCCGGCACCGGCCGAATCGTGATCCGCACCTACGACGAGGTGTTCATCTGGCAGCGCCGCTCAGGCCAAAGCCTCTCCGAGGCCCTGCTTGCCCCCGGCTGCCGGGTGGCCTCGGTCGACGAGCCGCAGGGAGAAGCCATCGCGCTTACCCCAGACGAGCAGGGGTTCTACACCGTCAGCGAAGGCGTCGGCCAACCGATCTACCGGTTCCTGGGTGGCAATGAGGACGGGTCATGAGCACCAGCCGGGAGGGCCCTTTCAGGCTCCCTTCAGGTCCGACCTCCTAGTTTGAGAGCACATCGTGAAAGGACCACGAATGAAGAAACGGACCAAGCTCATCCTCACCGGCGTGGCAGTTGTCGCGCTTTCGGCGGCCGGTGCCGGGACGGCGCTCAGCTCGGATGATGACGACGGAACCGAGGTTCCGATAACCGGCGTCGAACTCGAGCGGGCCAGCCGGGCGGCTCTCGAGCACACCGGCGGGGGAACCGTGACCGAAACGGAAGTCGACGACGAGGAGAGCTACTACGAGGTCGAGGTCCGCAAGCCGGACGGATCATCGGTGGATATACAGCTCGACGAGCAGTTCAACGTGGTCGATTCCACCCCCGACGACGACGGAGCCGAGGACGACGACTGACTCAGGCGGTAGGCATCAGGCATCCGGCATCCGGCGGTAGGCGGTGCGCGGTAGGCGGTAGCTACGGCCACCGACGCACACAATACCGGGACCCGCTGTGCTACCCCTGTGAAGCAAGCGCGTCGACCAGGGCCCCGGCCAGGATGTCGTAGCCGATCGGCAAGGGGTGGATGTCAGGCGCGGCATCCAGCATATGAGTGGTGGCAGCGGTGGTGAGGCGCATCGGGCCGAATCCGTCCGCCACCACGACCCCGAGGTCATCTGCGACGGCGGCGGCGATGTCGTTGAACTCGACCAATGTCGCGTCGGTGGCCGCTTCGAGGGCGGTGCCAAGCCCGAGACTGAACGGGTTGTAGGCGGTGAGAAACATGATGGTGGCATCTGGTGCCGCGTCCCGGATCTGCTCGAGAATGATCTTGATATCGGGGCCGTATGAGTCGAAGGTGACGCTCACGCGACTCTGACACTCGGCAGCCTCCAGCGTGTCGCTGCAGGCGTCCGATCCGAGGTGTCCAAGCAGGTTGTTGGCACCAATGTCAACCGTCACGTAGGCAACGTCGCTTGCCTCCATGAAAGCAACGGCAGCTTCCAGTTGACCTCCCCGAATGAGCGTTCCGGTGGTCTCACCCGAGATCCCGAAGTTACGAAGGCCGTAATCGGCGTTGTCACGCATCTCGAGCTGGTGGTGAAACCGGGACACGTACCCGTCGCGAGCATCAACCACGCCAACGTTGGCGGCGAGCGAGTCGCCGAGCGCCACGTAGACCGGGCTGCCGGCAGCCGTCGTCGAGTCCACCACACCCGGCCCGAGGCGCTCGGGCGGCGCGCTAATTGCTTCCACCGCCGAGGCCGCAGCCTGCTGCAAGCCCGCCAGCAGCGCATCAGAAGTCAGGAGGTCGGTGCTGGTCTGAGTGCCGGTGATGACGATCCGATCATCGGCCAACGTGATTGATTGAACGTCGGCATCCGCCGTCGCCAGGGTCTCGTTGAAATCGGCGACTCGCTCAACCAGATCCTCGAGTGAGGTCTGTGCCAAGCCCGGCATGTCGAAGGATCCAACCGAGATGTCGGCAAGCTCAACGTGGACAGTCCCGCCTTCCAGCTCGACGCTGACCGACCCACTCGCACCGACGCCGCCACTCTTGAACTCGGCCTCGAAATCCAGCCGGCCGGCGCCGCCGTCGGCGGCTTCGACGACATCGAGAACCACCGACCGCAGAGGATTGTCTTCGACACCTTGCAGACCGTCGAGCACATAGGCGGTCATCTCCGCCTCGGTGAGTTCGAGCCGAAAGGCCACCGCGTCCCGAACGTCATCCACTTTGTCATCGGCGGATGCCAGAGCCGCCGGATCGGGAAGGTCGACTTCGCCCTCGGTGGTGGCGAGGGCATTTGCCAACTGAACGGCGCCATAGGTGATGAACGCCGCACTGGCTAGAAACACGACGAGAACGCCCACTAGCAGGCTGCGCACGACGGGACGACTCGCAAAGAACGCGGCGATAGCGGCGGCCAGCAGCAGGATGACCACCACCAGCGCCTGAACCTCTCCCAACGTGAACAGGACCGCCACCCCGCCGAACAGCGCCGCCAGCAACCCGAAGATGAACAGCGCAGCTTTCATTGCGGGCGAACTTACCCGTGAGGGTGGGGATAGTGGTGGCTATCGGGAAATAGGATCCGGCATCCGGCATCCGGCTTCAGGGATCAGGCGAAGCGTGCCGGGCGTCAATGGGGTTTCCCTGCGCCTGACGCCGGCGGCGGCGGCCGTCGATCAAGCCCCGTCTCGGCGGCAGCCGTCGACTTCTCGGCCTGACGTCCCTGCCCTATCAGTGGGCCGAGAAGTGACAATGGGCATCAGCCATCAAACCACTCGAAGTGTCCGGGATCGGGATTGACCCACACGTGGCCCGATGTGAGGCCGGCGGTGTAGAGGGCGACGAGCAGATCAGGATCGGTTGGCGAGAACGACCCGTCCAACGGTTCAAAGAAGTTGATGTCGGCGGCGGCGCCGAACGAGTGGTGAGATATCGCCTGACGGCCGGAGATGAAGCGGGCGTTCCAGCAGCCCTGGAACGAGCCCCGATTGATGACCGACCCATTGCCGTCTTCATCGAGAGCCGTCATCGCTTGACGCAGCATGTCTACGAACTCTCGATGGCAAGTCACACTCCCCAGCAGGGGAATGGTCTCAGTCACGATGTTCTCGTCGCGCCAGGCCCGCTCTTGCTCAAACCCGTTGCCGGCGGGACGGATGGTGAACTCGCCGAACCGATCCTTGAAGGCCGCCTGGGATCGCACCGAATCACCGTGTCGAAACACCAGGACCTCGCCCCAGGCGCGGATGGTGACCGGTTCGCCATCGAACGACTCAACCGCCGCCTCTAGGTCGGCGCGCCGGCCTTCGAACCAGAAAACTGCGTACTTGTCGAGGAAGTCGCCGAACACTTCCGGGTCGGGGCGGGTGGTGATGATCTCGGCGTCTCCAACGTATTCATCGTCGATGATGCCGGCCACGGTCGCCACCAGCCCGCCCGAGAATGCGATGGTGTCACCGACCGCAAGGCGGCGCAGGGTCGCCGAGGTCGAGCCGAGCATGATCTCGTCATCGGCAAGTTCGGCGAGGGTGGCGGCTACCTCGGCCGGGACGAACTCGGCATGAGCGTCGCCGTCGAACGCGTGCACTTCAACCGGGATGACGAAGCCGCCGGTTGGCCTATCGACGATCGTGCCATCTGCCCTGGCGGTCTCCACAATCCGGGTATCTCCCACCCGGACCATCGACACGGTTCCAACTCCGGGGATGGCCGCCAGGTCGGCAGCAAACCCCTCAATGAGGGCAGTCGGCTGCCAGGCGAGGTGCCAGTTGCTGGGGGGCTGGGTGGTGGTCGTCGTCACCGTCACGGTGGTCGTAGATTGCGGAACCGTCGTTGGCACCGTCCCGGGATCGGGCACATCATCTCCCCCGGCCGCGCTGCAAGCGGCGGCGAGGAGAGCGATCAGCAGGACGATTGGGCGCACCGAGCGACGTTAGTGCGAGGTCGGGCCCAAGTGACCGATTCTCGAACCCCGAGTACTCCCGGCAGCCGGATCGGCAGAAGCATGTGAGCAGAGAACGTGCGGTCATTCATCGAGGAGATCCGAAAGTCGCTCTCCGAATCCGAGAAAACGCGCTATCTCGCGCTCATCGAGGAATACCGCAACCCCCGAACCGGCCGACGACGGGTAGTGCCCGCGGGCGCGGTAGCGTCACACCCGTTCCGTTTTGGCATTACGCTTAGTGGCCGAACACCACAGAAAGTGGTCTAGTTCTAGGCGGGTGGAGAACAATGCGCTCAATCAAACTGCGATTTGCCGCCGCGGCCCTCCTCATCATGGCCGCCGGGCTCAGCGCCCCGCCCGCAATCGCGGACGCGGCCCCCCCAACCCGGATTCTGCTGGTCGGCGACTCGATCACCGCAGGCGTCGACGGCGATACCGCCTATCGCTGTGACCTGTGGAACACGCTGACTCCGGAGTATGCGGTCGATTTCGAGGGAAACGGGTCACGAGTTGGGGATTGCGGGACGGCCGGCTTCGACGCCGACCATGCGGGACAAGGCGGGATTACGACCGCCGGTTGGGTCGCAGATGTCGGACCAGGCGCGACCGCCCTCAGCTATGACGCGGCGCTCGTCCACCTCGGGACGAATGACAAGAACGGTGTCGATTTCGGATGGAACCAGGCGTACGTGAGCGGCACGCTCGAGCCCGCCTACCGCAACCTCATCAGCCAACTACGCCAGAACAACCCCACGGTCACCATCTATCTCGCCCAGATCATCCCCTGCCTGGATGGGCCCAACCCGGCCACCGGCTTCCTCGGCTGCGAGGTCACTCATGATGGGGGCGAAGATAACAACGGACAGCCGGTCGAAGGCATGAACGACGTGTGGGCCCGGATCGCAGGCGATTCCTCCACCCCCCAGTCTCCGATCGTGCTGGTCGACCACGGGTTGACGGCCGGAGATATCAAGCCCGACCGGGTACATCCGAACTCCTCGGGAAAGGCCAAAATGGCGGCTGCGTGGGCATCAGCCCTCAGACCGCAGCTGGACGCCAACAACGCGTCCGACCAGGTCGTCCTGGTGGAGCCGAGCGGCCGCTGGCACATCCGCATTCCCGGGCAAGCCGACCGAACCTTCTTCTACGGCGTGCCGGGAGACGTCCCGCTGTTTGGAGACTGGGACGGCGACGGGCTGTCGACGCCCGGCGCCTGGCGTCAGGGAGCCGGGGGCGGGTTCGCCTATCTGACCAACACGTTGCCGCCGGACGGTGGAGTCGGCGTCGCCGAGGTCGACTTCTTCTTCGGCATTCCCGGCGACCAGGTGTTCGTCGGCGACTGGAACGGCGACAACCAGGACACGTTGGGCATCAACCGAGGTGGCCACATCTTCCTGACCGACACCAACGGGTCAGGCGGGGGCGCGGTGCCAACCGACTACGACTTCTGGTTCGGAACCCTCGGCGACCGGGCCTTCGGCGGTGACGCCGACGGCAACGGACGCGACAGCGTGTTCCTGTACCGCCAGTCCGACGGTTTTGTGTATTACACGAATCAGACGCCGGCCGGACCCGGCGCCGTCGCCGGCACCGCCGATTTCTTCTTCTTCGGCCTCGCCTCGGACAGCTTTGTCGCCGGCGACTGGAACCAGGACGGGGTCGACACCGCCGGCATATTCCGGGGCTCGAACACCACCGTGTACCTGAGCAACACGAATGCCAGTGGCGGTGCGCCGGCCCCGACGGACCTTTCTTACACTTGGGGGACGGCCGGCTGGACCCCGGTCAGCGGCCGCTGGCGGTAGCAGCAAAAGCCGGGCTATGGGGTGACCGGAACCAGCCTCGACCGGTAGCGCACCAGCACCGCAACCGGAATCGCCACCAGCGACGCTCCGATCAGCGCCAGCAGTGAATAGCTTCCTGCTTCCAGCAGTGCTCCCGACGACAGCGACGCCATCGCCGCCGAGGTCCACACGATCGAGTCCGCCAGCCCCTGCAGTGGCACCCGGGCCTCGGCCGGCGCATCCTCGGTTAGGAGCGCGCTGGCGGCCACGAATCCGAAGTTCCAGCCGAGCCCCAGCAAGAAAAGCGAAGCGACCAGCAGCACCCGATCGTCACCGGCAGCGAACGAAGCCGTTACCGCCGATACCACCAGCATCATCTGTCCTGCCACGATGACCCTGGGCCGTCCGAAGCGATCGCTCAGGAATCCGGTCAGCGGCGAAAAGGCGAACATCCCGAGCGTGTGGGCTGCGATGACCAGGCCGACGATGCCGAGCTCCTCGCCTGCCCTCCGAACATGCACCGGCGTCATGGTCATGATCATGACCATCACCACCTGTCCGGTGATGAGGGCGGCTACCGCCACCCGAACCTTCGGGTCGGCGAGTTGTGAACCTGCGGGTGCTCTCGTGGTCTCCCGACCGCGCTCCGCCGCGAACGAGAGAGGGTCGGGGCGCAGCCCGCGGGCGATCACAGCCGATGCCACCGCTGCAAAGCCGGCGGCCATTACGAACGGCCCGGTCAGGCCCTCCAGGCCGAGGCCTGCTGCCAACCTCCGGGCCGGGGCCAGCACGGCCGGGCCGACCACCGAGCCGATGGTGCCGGCCCACACCACCAGGCTGATCGCGAACGCCTGGCGGCTCACGGGCGTGATGTCCGCCGCCGCATAGCGAGACAGCCGCTCGGCCGCGATGCCGCCACCGAACACGAACATGCCGACCACGAACAGGGGAAACGATCCGGCGTTGACGGACACCGCCGCCAGCCCGGCACCGGTGGCGCTTACCGCCAGGCCAACCGCCAAGCCGACCCGGCGTCCCGACCGGGCCATGAGCCAAGCCACCGGTGGTGTGCCGACCGCGATCCCGACGGTGGCGGTCGCCGCCGGCAGCCCTCCCAGGGTGGCCGAGCCGAGCATGTCCTCGGCCGCCAGGGCGGCCACGGTCAAGACGGCGATAAACCCCGTCCGGCTGAGGGCACTGCCGGCGAACAACACCGCCAGCAGCCGTCGGCGAACCGGAGGCGGAGGCAGCTGGGCGGCTTCGGACATCCCGGCAGTGTACGGCTGCCGTTACGGCAGCTTCGGCTGCACCCAAAGACAGCTCCACTATGGGCAGCTACGGCCACCCGCTACTTACTCAGTAGATCTCTTTGTCGGCGTATTCGCCGGTCCGGTCTTCCGCGCGGCGTTCGTCGGCAGCGGCGTCGGTGAGGAGCGGTACGTACTGGGCGGCGATGCCCGTTGCCACCGCGGCCGCGGCCGGTGCCATCAGGTGGCCGAGCGGGATGATGATGGGGTCGTCGCCGATGTTGAAGCTGAACTCGGGCAGCAGCAGCGTCACCAGGGTTACCAGCGCCCAGATGGCGGTGGTGCTCATCGCAATGCCGATCCAGGCGTTTCGCTGGTCGCCTGGAGTCGGGTGCCTCGTGACGAGGGCCCGGAGCACGTAGCTGGAGGCGGCGGCCCCCGACATCCAGGTGACCGCCGGGATCAGCGGAAAGGTGTCACGGTCGGCTCCATAAACGAGATCCGGTGAGGCGAGACTGATGATGGCAACCGCCAGCCAGATGCTCCCCAGCGCGAGAGCGACCCACGCCAGGTTCCGTTGCATGCCTGCCCCTTCGTCTTCGGTATCTGCCGTCCACTTACGGCTCCAAATGCGGTCCCCAAGGTAGCGCAGAAGATGAACGCTCGCAGTCGCCTCAGTCCGGGGGGGTGACCGGCTTCTCCATTCCTTCCCCATCGACGAGGACCGTCAGGGTCGAGCCCGCCGCCCGGAGGGTCGTCTCGACCGCATCGGCGTCGGCGCCCCCGGCGAACACGAACCCGAGATACCTGTCTCCCTCTGGGAGGGCGGTCACTCTCCGACCGGGCGCGATGGTCAGCGTCACACCGTCGATCCCCGCCATGTCCTCAACCTCCTCAACCCCCTCGATGGCCGTGAGAACACCGGTCGCCGGGATCGGCACCATCAGCACACCGCTAGCCGGACGAGCCGGTGATGTATCCAGCGTCGGCATGCCGAGCGCGCTCCGTAGGAGAATCACTTCCAGCGACTCTCCCACCAGCCCGAAGCTCAACGCTCTCCCGCACAGCCCGCCAATGGAGCGGGCCGCCACCTCGAGCAGGCGGAGGGAGCCATCGGGGTCGACGCGAACCTCAACGTGGACCGGCCCGGCCACCAACCCGAGAGCACTGGTGCCGGCGGTGGCGAGCGCGATGGCCGCCTCCTGGACTGCCACCGGGTGCCGGGAGGGGGTGACCAGCAGCGTTTCCTCGAAGAACGGCCCATCCATTGGGTCGGGCTTGTCGATGAGGGCCAGCACTTCCAGTTCCCCGCCAATGAGCAAGCCCTCGACGACCAGCTCCGAGCCCGGCAGGTACTCCTCGGCCAGGAGCGCCTCCCCGGCCTCCAGACCGGAACCGCCAAGCATCTCCCGAATGCGCGCCTCCGCCCGCCGGGCGGAGGCGGCGTCGTCGGCCCGTATCACCCCCCGGCTGGCCGAGAGGCCGACCGGCTTGATCACCACCGGGAACCCCAGTTCAGCCGCCACCGCCGGGCCGGTCCCGGGCAGGACCAGAGCAAACCGGGGCTGGGCTACACCGCCCGCTGCCAGCAACTCCCGCATGAGGCCCTTGTCCCGGGTGGCGGCGACCGCCTCCGCCGGATTGTGCGCCAGCCCCAGTTCTTGCGAAACGCGGGTCGCGACCGCGACTCCCTGATCGTCGATTGCCACTACCGCATCGGGGGGCGGGTCGAGCGAACGAATCCGGGCACAGGCTGCCTCCGGGTCCGCCAGATCTATCTGCAACTGGCCGCTGGAGATGGGGGGTGTCACGTCGGTTGCCACCACCGGCTCCACCTGCAGCAGCTCGGCAGCACTCACAAAATCACCGGTCCGGTACGACTGGCCGGAGGCCACGATCACCACGCGTTTCATGGAAGCAATCATGGCGCGGCCCCGGAAGCAGCCGGAGTCACCTACGATGTCTCCATGCAAAGCGAGCCAGTACTCACCGTACAGCCGCAGGCCCTCAGCCGGCTGCTCGACATTCGCGCTGAGGAGCCCGACGCCGAGGAACTCGGGCTGGTGCTGGCCATTTCCGGCGTCGCCGGGGATCGGTTCAGCTACGAGATGGCGCTCATGCTGCTCGAGACCGCACCCGAGGACGTCCACCTGGAGGAGCACGGCGGGCTGACCTTCGTAATCCCGGCGGCCGACGTCGAGAACATGCGCGGCGCCGAAGTCAAAATGTCACGCGATTTGCTGAACCCCGGTCTCATCCTCGAGAATCCCAACTCGCCCAGCCCGCGGGTGCTCGGAGATGGGCCGCTGCCGGAGCTGGAGGGTCCCGTCGCCGAGCGCGTGGTTCAAGTCGTCACCGAGATGATCAACCCGGCGATCGCATCGCACGGCGGCGTCGCCGAGGTGGTTGCGGTCGAAGACAGCACCGTCTACGTGCGCCTGGGTGGCGGGTGCCAGGGGTGCGGAATGGCCACCGTCACGCTTTCCCAGGGCATCGAATCGACGCTCAAGCAGACCGTCCCCGAGATCACCAAGGTGGTCGACGTGACCGATCATGCCGGTGGGACGAATCCCTACTACGAACAGGCGAAGAAGTAGCCAGCAGCCGCTTCCCGCCTCCCGCCTCCCGCCTCCCGCTCAGACTGTGCCGATGATCCCTAGGCGGACGCTTCCCCGAGAGCTGGACTGGGGTCATCCCCAATAGGCAGGCGGCTTCAGTGAGACACAATGTCGTTGATGACCAGGCACTACTTGATGACGCCCCCGCCGCCGAGGTATCGCCGCGTGTCCCTCTTCTCCACCGACCGGGAGCGGCGCCTGTGGGCATGGACGCTGGCGGTCGTGGTGGCGATCTACTCGACCCTGGGCCTGGCCGGGACACTGGCCGCTGCGCTACGCAACCGGGGCTTGTTCGACGCCGCTTTCGGCTGCGGCCTGCTGCTGATCGGGGCGGCGATCGCGACGATCGCGCTCAAGACTCGGCCGGGCGGCGCCGAGATCGGCGTTGCCTTCGGAGTTGCGGCCGTCTACCTGATGGTGTTCCTGCGCATGGCGATCCCGGAGGAACGAACCCACCTGATCGAATACAGCGCGGTAGCCATCTTCACATACGAGGCGCTTGCCGAGCGAGCGAGCCAGGGTCGCCGCGTCCCGGTACCTGCCCTGCTCGCCGTGCTGGCGGTGTCTTTGATCGGAGTGCTCGACGAAGGCATCCAGGCCTTTCTGCCCAACCGGGTATTCGACCCTCTCGACATCGGCTTCGATGTCCTGGCTGGCGTGATGGCGGTCATCGCCAGCCTGGCTTTGGGGCGAGCGCGGCTTCGAAGACCGGTTCGATAACGTTGAAGGCCGGCCTGATGCAACCCTATGCCATAGCTTCGCGCCGCGCCCACGCCCGCAACGGCAACACCGCGAGCACGAAGGCAGCGATAGCGATCCACCACATCCAGGTGTACACCCCGGTGGTGTCGACGGTCCAGCCATAGAGCGGGGGACCCACAGCGAGGCCGGCCAGGAAGCCAAGCAGCACGATCCCCGACGCCCGACCTGCCCGGCCGGGACCCGCCACTGTGATCACGCCGAGCATCCCTACCGAGTTCCACGACGAGACACTGAAGCCGAACAACACTGCGGCGATCCACACCGCCCACAAACCCACTACCTGGGCGAGGAGAAACGTCAGCGTGGCAGCCACGCCACCCAACGCAATCGCACCCAGCGACCCCGAAAAGCGACCCGCCTGTTCGGCGTGGCGCGCCCAGCCGATCCGACCGAAGAATGCCGCCAGACCCACGAGTCCGATGGCCAAGCCGCCGAGAGTGGGCGTGCCGCCGAGCGCTTCCTCAACAAACAGGGGCAGCAGGAATGTAACCGAGCCCCCGAAGCCGAGCAGGAAGCCGTAGATCGCCATCTCTCGGATCGCCGGCGACAACTTTCCGCGGGCCCGCTCGGCGACCGTGCCCGCCGCCGGCCGATCAACGGGAACCACTCGCAGAACGACGGGAACGACCGCCGTCGTCAAGGCAGCCAAGATGATGAGGGTGGCTCGCCATCCGATCGACTCGGCGCCAACCGGCACCAGGACCCCGCCGAGGAAGATTGCCGCCTGCACTCCCGACTGCTTGACGCCCATCATCACTCCCTGCCTGCCCGGCGGCAGGTGCAGCGCGATCAGCTTGTTGGTCGCCGGGTTCCCCGCCGCTTGTCCAAAACCAGCCGGTATCGCGGCCAGCAGCAACACCAGGTAGACCGGGGACAAGGCCAGGGCCAAAAAGCCGGTGGCGCCGGCCACAAAGATGAACACAAGAGCTCGCTTGCCCCCGACCCGGTCGGTGATCCGTCCGGTGAGAGGCGACAATGAGGCGGAAACCGCAATGTTGGCGGTGACGATCAGGCCGACCTCGGCCCGGCTGATGTCGAAATCGTCGATGAGGAATGTGGCCAACACGCCGAGCACCGCGGCCGGATAGGTGGCGACACCCATGGCGATCAGCAGCAAGGAGCCCAGCACGACACGGCTTCGAGTTGTGTCGTAGGCGGCAGGTTCGACACTCATCGATTCCCCGCCGGTCTGAGATGCATGCCGGCGAGTATATGGACGCGGCTCAGGCGGCGAGCTGTGTCACAAACTCGCCGCGGTCCGTTCGCCGCACCCAACCCCCGCCGCGGCCGGTTGAGCACCGAGGAACTCGTGCATCGCGGCTAGGCCACCTCGCGGACGGCGGCTTGATCGAGCTGATCGGAGAGAGCCAGCAGAGCCCGCCGCATCTCGAGCTCATTCATGACCAGGCGGGCCAGGGCACGCAGCGCCTCCTCCTGGTCGTCCGTGAGCTGGCGTGGGACCCGATCGATCACACACAACGTTCCCAACGCGTTGCCGTTTGCAGTCTGAAGTGGAGCACCTGCGTAGAAGCGGATCGATGGGTCTGCAATCACGAGCGGGTTATTGGAGAACCGCGGGTCGTAGGCGGCATCCTCGACCACCATCACCTCGGTCGGGTCCCAAATGGCATGGGCACAGAACGCAAGGTCGCGGTGAGTTTCCGGCACTGCCAGGCCGACCGATGATTTGAACCATTGGCGGTCGCTGTCGACAAGGCTCATGAGAGCGATAGGAGTTTCATAGATCTGAGATGCCAGGTAGGTGATGTCATCGAATACCTGTTCGGGGGGCGTCCCCATGATCCGATACGACTGCAGCTCGGCGAGTCGTTCGGCTTCGTTCGGCGGAATCTGGGCGGTCATCGGTACCTCGGTCTTGCGGTTGATTGAGACAATGTCGGCGCAGCGCCTGATTACTTGATCCGATGTCAAACCAGGTAGGCGCCCACCGTTGCCAGGGAATTGGCGGCCACGTGAGCCAGGTAGGGCGCCGCCAAGCTCTCACTTCTCAGGCGGAGCCAACACAATGCGAGGCCGCCGACGGTGGTGGCGACCACGGCACCAACCACTGCCAGGATCCGCTCGGGCCCATCGGTAGCAGCATCGTTCTCGTTCAGCAGTTCGAGCGCGGGCCGAACATGCCATAGCCCAAAGACGAGACTGGACCCCACTGCTGCTCTTCCGGCGGTCGAGATCCGCCTCCAGGCGCCAAGCAGGACGCCGCGAAACGCCACCTCCTCGAGCAGGGCGGTTCCCAGCGGGATGCGAACGAGGGTACGGTAGGCGAGCAGACCGGGACCGATTCCGGCAGCCCTGGCATCGTCGAACAACGGCCGGGTGGCCGGAATCACCGCCCCGAGAATCAGCCCAACGCCCATCGCGAGCCCGGCCGCAGCACCCCACCTCAGTCCTGCCGGGACCCGATCCCGTTCCAAACCGAGCTTCCCTTGGGTCAGACCTACCCATCGGGCCACAAGTAGCAGGCCGATGGTTACTACCAGATTGACCGGCACGTACCAGGCGGGGGGAAGTCCGTAGGCGCTGAAAGCCAGCAGCCCGACGGAGGTCACCACCAGGAAAACCCTCCAGGGACTGGCACGAACTGCTGGCGCGCGATGATCGGGCACAGACACGGGGTGACCGTAGCGACTTCGATTGGTGATAAGCGACTTCGCTGAGCAGACTCCGGGTATGGATCTCACACACTTCATATTCGACGTTGACGGCGACGGTATCGCCACCGTGCTCATGGATCGCGCCGGCGAAGCGATGAACACGTTCTCACCCGAGACCGGCGAAGACCTCGTCGTGATCCTCAACCGCCTCGAGCAAGACGATGCCATCCGGGGTGTCGTCATCGGATCGGCCAAACCCGACAACTTCCTGGCCGGGGCGGATATTCGCTGGTTCGCCACCCTGGTCGATCCGGCCGAGGCCGAGGCCGCCATGCAAGCGGCCCAGGATGGTTTCGGGCGGCTGGAGGCGCTGCACCTCCGGCGCGGCAAGCCGGTGGTGGCAGCCATCCATGGCGCCTGCCTGGGTGGCGGACTGGAACTGGCGCTGGCGTGCGGAGCCCGGGTGTCTTCGGACGACGAGAAGCGGACCCAACTCGGCCAGCCCGAAGTCCAGCTCGGGCTGTTGCCCGGTGGCGGCGGCACCCAGCGGCTTCCGCGGCTCATCGGGATTGCTTCGGCGCTCGACCTCATCCTCACCGGCCGGCCGGTGAGACCCCGCAAGGCGCTCAAGCTTGGCCTGGTCGATGCGGTGGTGCCCCGCTCCGGCCTCTTGGAAGCCGCCCGGACACGTGCTTTGCAGTTGCTTCACCCGCCTCCGCCTGAGCCACAAACCCTCACCGAGCGCCTGAACGCATACCTCAACCCGGCCGCCCTCCAAACCGTCGTGCTCGAACGGAATCCGATCGGTCGTCGCGTCCTGTTTGCCCAGGCTGAAAAGGCGATGCTGAAGGAGACCAAGGGCAACTACCCGGCTCCACCGGCCGCTCTCGAGTGTGTGCGGGTGGGAGTAGAGAAGGGAATGGCGGCCGGCCTGGCCGCCGAGCAGGCGGCGTTCGGGCGCCTGGTGGTGTCGCCCGAGTCGAAGGCGCTCCGTTCCATCTTCTTCGCCACCCAGGAGCTGAAGCGGGATCCCGGAATCGCCACCGACGCCGAAGCCCGCGATATCAGCCGCGTCGGGGTGCTGGGTGGCGGCCTCATGGGCGGCGGCATCGCCGCCGTCAACACCACCCGGGCGGGCGTCTCGTCCATCATCAAGGAGGTCGACCAAGCCGGCGTCGACCGTGGCATCGGCTACGTCCAAAAGGTGGTCGACGGCCAGGTCAAGAGACGCCGGATGCAAAAGGCCGATGCCTGGCTCGCCATGCAACGACAGGTGACCGCAACCACCGACTACCGCGATCTGACCGACGTGGAGCTGGTGATCGAGGCCGTGTTCGAGGATCTCGACCTGAAACGGTCCGTTTTGGCCGAGACCGAGGAGGTGACGGCCTCCGGAACTATCTTCGCTACCAACACATCGTCGATACCGATTTCCGACATCGCCCGAGGAGCAGCCCGACCGGCCAATGTGGTGGGAATGCACTATTTCTCCCCGGTCGAGAAGATGCCGCTGCTAGAGGTCATCGTCACCGACCAAACGGCCGATTGGGTCACGGCCACCGTTGTGGCCTTCGGAAAGCGCCAGGGGAAAACGGTCATCGTGGTGAACGACGGGACTGGTTTCTACACCACCCGCATCATCGGGCCGTACTCGGCCGAGGTGATGTACCTGCTGAAGGACGGGGCCACGATCGAAGAGATCGATGGAGCCATGGTCCAGTGGGGCTTCCCGGTTGGACCGGTCACCCTCAGCGATGAGGTGGGCATCGACGTTGGCGCCAAGATCGGCAAGATTCTCGAGAACGCGTTCGGCGAGCGAATGGAGGCCCCTCCCGCCTTCGGCGCCCTCACCGCCGACGACCGGAGGGGTCGCAAGAACGGCCGCGGCTTCTACCGGTACGAGGACGGCGTCAAGGCAGGCGTAGATGAATCCGTCTACGCCGTGCTCGGAGTTACGCCCCGTCCCGGCACCATTAGCCGTCAGGAGATACAGGACCGGCTGTCACTCCAGATGATCAACGAGGCGGCCCGGTGCCTGGGGGAAGGGATTTTGCGATCGGCTCGCGACGGTGACATCGGCGCCGTCATGGGCCTGGGATTCCCGCCGTTCCGGGGCGGCCCGTTCCGCTGGGTCGACGAACTCGGCGCCGACACCATCGTCGAGCGTCTCCGGGAGCTCGCCAAGGTACACGGCGACCGATTCGCCCCCGCCCCGCGGCTGGCGGAGATGGCGGACAAAGGCGAGAGCTTCTACTAGGGGTCACCGGCTCTGGTCGAAGACGAGGCTGTTGACCAGCAACTGGCGACCTGCTGGCAGCTGCTGCTGCCAGCAGCTACGTGAGGACGGTCCTTATCTGATGGGTGGCCACCATCAGGGAGTCGAGGTCGCCGCCGCCGTCCCGGGTCAGCAGCTCAAGGAAGTGGTTGAGGCGAGCATGTTGGTCGGATCGGGTGGTCCGGTAATACTCCAGCAGGGCCTTGCCGTTTGCGATGTCGCCGGCCGCCAGCACCTGCTCGGCGAGGTCTCGGCGCAGTCGCAGCAGATCGTTCTCCAAGGTTCGGACCGCCCAACGCTCCCAGCGGGTCTTCGCCGGGAGCTGCTCGGCCCGGGTCTCGAGCCAATCGAGCCGGTAGGCATCACCGACCAGGAAGAACACATCAGCAACGTCTGCGACGGGTCGGGCGGAAAGGTCGGCCAAGTCGATGATGTCCGGTGCGTGCAAAAGGTCATCCTGGAACGCATGACGCCTGGCCAGCTCCTCCGGAACTCCGGCCTGGACCAGCGAAGCAACCGCGTCCTCCCGGTCGGCCTTCCAATCGGCCGTACCGACGAGGTGGATCACACCGGTCAGCTCCTCGAAGGCTGCCCGGGACGGGCCGGTCGCACCGGTGACCGCCAAGATAGACGCCCGCCCGAGGAACCAACGGGTCATCGCCTCCACCAGCCGGTCGACGCCATCCATGAGCTCGCCCCGTACCTGAGGTCCGATCGAAGGATCGAGTGCCTCGACTGCCTCCCAGCGCTCCTCGGCACCAGTCAGGCCGAGGGCGGCCTGATAGGCGAGGACAACTTCGGCCGGTGAGGCGCCGGTCTCGACGACCAGCCGGTTCACAAAAGTGATGCCCTCCGAGTTCACCACCCGGTTGGCTACCCGGGTGGCGATGATTTCACGACGCAGCGGATGCTGAGCTGCGAGGTGCCCAAACCGCTTCACGACCCGCTGGGGGAAGTAGTCCATGAGATCCGCCGCGAAGTCGAATCCGTCCGGCACATCTGATAGCAGCAACTCGCGGCGCAGCCACCGCTTGGCGTAGGCAAGCAAGACTGCCAGCTCGGGACGCTCCAGCCCGCGGCGTTCACGCATCCGCTCGTCGAGTTCTTCCGTAGACGGCAGATCCTCGATGGACCGGTCCAGCATTCCAACCTTCTCGAGCTCCTTCATGAGGTCGTCGTAAGCCTCGAGATTGTCCGCCGACCGCCCGGCCTCCTGCGACATGATTTGAGCCTGCAGGTAGTTGTCGTAGACAACCTGGCCGGTTACATCTTTGGTGACCGCCGCGATCAGATCGGCGCGATCTTCCGCCGCCAGCTCGCCGTGCTCTTCGGCCAGACGGAGCAGGATCTTCAGGTTCACCTCGCGATCGGAACAGTCAACCCCGCCGGAGTTGTCGATGAAGTCGGTGTTGATCCGGCCACCCCGGGCGGCATATTCGATGCGGCCCCGTTGAGTGAAGCCGAGGTTCCCGCCCTCACCAACCACCCAGCAGCGCAGCTCTTCGCCGTTCACCCTGATGGCGTCGTTCTGCCGGTCGTCGACTTCGGCGTCGGTTTCGGATGTCGCCTTGACGTACGTGCCGATGCCGCCATTCCACAGCAGGTCCACCGGGGCCAGCAATATCCTCCGTATCAACTCGGCGGGAGTCAGTGAACTCGCTTCGATCTCGAGAACCTGCCGGATCTCCTCGGATAGGTCGATGCGCTTGGCGTCGCGCCGGAACACTCCCCCGCCCGCCGACAGCAGGCTTCTGTCGTAGTCGTCCCAGCTGGACCCCGGCAGCTCAAAGAGCCGTCGACGCTCCCGGAACCCGGCCTCAGCGTCCGGATGCGGATCAACGAAGATGTGGCGGTGATCGAACGCCGCCACCAGCTGGAGGTGCTGTGATTGGAGCATCCCATTTCCGAACACGTCGCCCGACATGTCTCCGATGCCCACCACCGTCACCGGAGTGTGGGTCAGGTCGGTCCCGAGGTCATGGAAGTGACGTTTGACCGATTCCCAGGCCCCCCGCGCCGTGATGGCAAGCGCCTTGTGGTCATATCCGGCCGATCCTCCCGAGGCGAAGGCATCGCCAAGCCAGAAGCCATACTCGGCGGCGATGGCATTGGCGGTGTCTGAGAATCGGGCAGTTCCGCGGTCTGCTGCCACCACCAGGTAGGTGTCATCGTCATCGTGGACCCGCACTTGCGGGGGCCGAATGACGGTGCCGCTGACGAGGTTGTCGGTCAGGTCGAGCAGCCCCCGAATGAAAGTGGAGTAGGCACGCTCGACCGCGGCGGCCATCGTCTCTCCCGGTTGGGCCGGGCGACGCAGCACGAATCCACCCTTGGCGCCACCCGGCACAATGATGGCGTTCTTGGTGCGCTGGGCCTTCATGAGACCCAACACCTCAGTTCGATAATCCTCCCTGCGGGAAGACCAGCGGATCCCACCGCGTGCCACCATCCCGCCGCGCAGATGAATGCCCTCGACCTGAGCGGCGTACACGTAGATCTCAAACAGCGGATGTGGCTCGGGCATGTCCGGCACGTCGGCCGACCGGAGCTTGAAGCTGAGACAACCCCGGCCGGGTTGGTAGGCGTTGGTGCGCAGCGTGGCATCAATGAGACCGAGCATCGCCCGCAGGATCAGGTCTTGATCGAGCGATCGCACCGAGTCGAGCGCCTCGAGGATCTCGGAACCCAGCGCCTCGATGCGATCACCTTCCACGGACGGGTCAAAGCGCTCGCGGAACAGGGCCATCAGCTTCTCGGCGATGGGGGGATGCTCAACGAGGGCATCGTTCATGTAGTCGTTGGTGAATCGAGGCATGACCCGTCGCCAATACATGCGATAGGCCCGCAGGATGCCGACCTGGTGATGGTCCAGTCGGGAGCCAGTAATGAGGCGGTCGAGCGAATCGAACTCGGCTTCAAATTCCAGCACGTTGACGACGGCCTCCGCCACTCGCTCGGCACAGCTCGCCAGGTCGAGCAGCCCACCCCCCGGGCCCCGGACTCCGAAGTCGTGGATGAGGATGTCGTCGCCTTCGCCGGACAGCCTGGTCGGGACCTCTTCCACCACCCGAAGGCCGAGCGCTTCCAGGACGGGAAGGATGGCCGAGAGCTCCCGCTTCCCTCCCCGGGAATAGACCGCTAGCCGGGTGAGAGCTTCCGACGGGTGAGTGTCGTTCTGGAGGCCGACCGCCACCGAAGCGTCCCCGTCCATGAGACGATCAAGCATCGCAAGGTCCCCGGCCGCGATCTCGAGGCGGGTGGATGCCTTGTAGTAGTCGGGGATGCGAGGTGACCAACGGTCCACCAACCCATCGCCGGCCGTCCCGAAGCGGTCCCGCACTACTTCTGCGAGGCGATCCTCCCACGTGCGAGAAAGCTCAATCACCTCGTGCTGCAGCTCCTCGAAGGGAACGTTTGGCACCGCACCACCTGCCACCCACAGGGTGAAGTGAATGCGAGCCGGGCCGCCCTCACCCAGCGACAGCTGATAGTCGATGTTTGAGCCCTCGAACCGTTCGAGAAACAGCCGTTGCAGCCTGCGTCGCAAGGTGGCCGAGAATCGGTCGCGCGGCATCACCACCAGCAGCGAAACGCTGCGTTCCAGCAGGTCGCGATGCACGAACAGGCGGACTTTCTCTCGCTGAGCCGACTGCTGCAGGGCGTGAATGCTGTGGCGAAGGTCGTCGATCGACATGGACCACAGCTCATCCTTGGGGAAGCTGTTGAACAGTTGGACCATGGCCTTGTGATCGTGCGAGCCCTCGATGAGGTCATCCTCTTCGAGAACCCGCTGCAGCTTTCCCGCCAGGATGGGCACGGATGCAGCCTCTGACATGTAGGCCCGGGACGTGAACAGCCCGATCAGGCGAGCCTCGCCAACCACGTCGCCATCCGGCCCGATGTGGCGAACGCCGATGTAGTCCATGCGGGCGGGACGATGGACCGTCGAGATTCGGTTCGTCTTGCTGACCACTACCAGGAAGCCTTCTGCATAGCGAGCCCGGAGATCCACCGGGAGTTCGGACAACGGCACCGGCGCCGCGTACTTGGAGGTGCCGATGTCGGACAAGACCCCGAGGCCGGTCCCGGGAACCACCGACAGCGCCGGAACTCCATCGTGATCGGTGATCTTGTACTCGCGATACCCAAGGAAGATGAAGTTGAGGTCGAGCAGCCAATCGAGGAATTCCTCGGCTTCGCTCACGGTCTGCGCCGGGTAGCGATTCGCTCCGTCCCGGGCAACCTGCTTCATGCGCTCGACGATGCGCTGCATCGGCTCGAAGTCACGCACGGCCGCTTGCACGTCCGCCAGCACGGTTCGCAGGTCGGCTTCCAGCTGGTCCTTCTCCGCATCGGTGAGACGGGCATCGAGCTCGTAGTGCTGGATCGCTTCTCTCCGTTGGGCGCCCCGGGCGGGCGTCACGTCGAGCACGTTGCCATCGGCCGACCGGATAACCCCCACCACCGTGTGCACGTCCATCACAACCTGGCGTCCCGACCGATCGAGGGCGGCCGTTATCGAATCGACGAGGAAGGGGCCGTCGGCGACGTTGATATCCACCACGGTGCCGGTCGTGTCATATCCGTCCCCATCCTCGGTGGGGTCGAACACCCGCACCGCGATGGCCTCGTTTCGGCGGGACGCGGCGAAGTCGAAGACGCTCTCGATCTTTGCCCACAACACATCAGCTGGGACGGAAGCGGCGTACTCGTCGGACAGGCGCCGGAGGAAGGCTTGCGAGAATTCTGCCAGGGCAGCGTTCCGAGTGGCCGGCGAGTCGCCGGGCTGAGCAGCTTGGTCGGTTTCCGTCGTCTGCCGATCGGAGGTTGTCACCCGCCAACGTTACCTTTCGACCGTCGTTTCGGTCACACTTTGCGTTCCGCCCCGGGCGGGTGGTGCCGGTCACCGGCGTTGACCCGGGAGGCCGTGAGGACCAGTGCGAATCCCAGCGCCGCCCAGGCCGGCCGATAGTTCGAGTCCGCCAGGTCGACCAACAATCCGAACAGCGGCGGGGCGGCCACCAAACCCAGCTGATTGGCGGTCATGGCCAGGGCCAGGGTCAATCCCACTGCCTGCCCATCGGCCGCTTCGGCCACCAGGACCACCCACGGCCCATACCAGCCGAACGTCCAAAAACCAACCACGGCAGCCAGGACGTACAGGGCTCCCAGGGGGATACCCCCGGGGATTGCCGCCAGGACAAACGCGCCGGCGGCCGAAGCCAGGATGGCGGTCAGAACCGCCCTCAGGCGTCCGGCACCAATCTGGTCGCTCCAACGGGCGAGAACCACCCGCCCGGCCACGCCGCTCATCTGAGCCACGAACAGCACCCAGGCGCCCCGTGTGAGTGGGACTTCGTGCACGTCCCGTAGATAGAGCATCAGATAAGCGAGCAGGGCGAACTGGGCGCTCACCATGGCGAGACCTGCCCACATGGCGGTCCGGATCCTGAACTCGGCCAGCAGAGAGCGCAGCTGGCGACCGAAGCGGTAGGCAGGTTCGGCGGCCAGGGGCGCCGGGCGATACAGGGCGTAGAACAGCAGACCACCGGAGATCGAAGCGAAGGCGGCGGTCAGCAGCGCGGCGTCGACTCCAAAGCGCTCTGCGGTCCACGGAAGCACCGCCGCCGCCAGGGCGCCTCCCAGCGGGAGCCCGGTCTGGCGGATACCCATCGCAACTCCCCGTTCCTCAGCTGGAAACCAGGCCGCAACCACCTTGCTCCCGCCGGGCTGGGCGGTGGCGTATCCGGCTCCGGCCGCGGTGAACACCAGCAGCACCACCAGGTAGGTGTCGACCATGGATGCGAGCGCCATTCCTCCGCCAAGCAGCAGGGCGCCCCCGGTAATGATGGCCCGCTCCGAGTGGTGGTCGAGGAAGCGACCGACGGGAATGAGCGCGAACAGGGGGACGATGCCGATGGCGGTGATCAGCAACCCGGTCTGCGCTCCGGACAGATCAAACCGCTCTTGAATAAACCCTGCCAGCACCCCAACTCCCAGGTACAGCACCGCGGTTCCGATTTGGGCGGTGGTCGCCGCCACCAGAACTGTCCAGCGGTATCGGTCGACAGCTTGTCTCTCGGCAGCCGTCACGGGAGAGCTGGCGCCGCCACTCACCGTCCGCCGAGGAACGCCCGGCGCACCTCGGGGTTTTCGATGAGCTCTTGTCCGGTCCCCTCGAAGCTGTTCTGTCCCAGCTCGAGCACATAGCCGCGATCGGAGGTCTCCAAACCCTGGCGAGCGTTTTGCTCGATCATCAGGATGGTCAGGCCGATCTCGTCGTTGAGGCGGCGGACATGATCGAAGATCTGGCGGGTAATCGATGGCGCCAGCCCGGCGGATGGCTCGTCCATCATCAGCAGTTTGGGCTCGAGCAGCAGTGCCCGTCCGATCTCCAGCATTCTCTGCTCCCCGCCGCTCATGGTGTGAACCTGCTGGGTAGTCCGCTCGGCCAACCGGGGAAACAGGTCGAGCACCACACCAATTCTCTCCCGGACCCGGGCTTTGTTGCTCTCGACGAACATGCCCATCTCCAGGTTCTCATAAACCGTCATCTGCGGGAACACACTCCGCAGCTGGGGAACAATCGCGATGCCACTGCGCAGCACCTGCTGCGGTGTGAGATTGGTGATCTCCTCGCCGTTAAACAGCACCTGGCCCTTTCGCACTTTGAGGAGCCCATAGACGGCGCGAAACACCGTCGATTTTCCGGCTCCGTTTGGGCCTATCACACACACGATCTCGCCCGGGTGCACCACCAGATTGGTTCCCCGGAGGATGTCGAAGTCGAGGTACCCGGCGTAGACATCACGAACTTCCAGAAGAGGGTCGCCGTTCATGCTCCGAAATACGCCTCGATAACGGCCTCGCTCTTCATGACCTCCGCCGGTGTGCCCTCGGCCAGCCGCTCCCCGTAGTTGAGGACATAGACCCGGCTGCACAGGTCGGAGATGAAGCGCATGTCGTGCTCAACCAGCAAGAAGGTCTTGCCATGGTCCTGGTTGAGCACCCGGATCCGGTCTTTGATCGTCTCAACCAGGGTGGGATTCACCCCCGACGCCGCCTCGTCGAGCAGCAGGAGATCGGGGTCGGGCATTAGCGCCATTCCGATTTCGAGCAGCCGGCGCTGGCCACCCGAGAGCGTGCCGGCAGGCGAATCCACCAGGTGGCTGAGGGCGACGAATTCAATCAGCTCCCGAGCCCTGTCTTCCAGGTCGACATTGGCGCGGGTGAGCTGGCCGAACAGCGATTCACCTCGCCATTGCCGGCTCACCAGCAGATTCTCCAGGACCGTGAGCTTCCGATACACCCGGATCACCTGGAAGGTGCGAGCCATGCCAAGGTGGGCAACCTGGTGCGGCTTCTTGGCGGTGATATCGATCCCTTTGAAGAGAACCTGCCCCTCGTCTATGGGCTGCACCCTGCTCAGGCAGTCGAACAGGGTGGTCTTCCCGCTGCCGTTCGGCCCGATCAGCCCGACCATCTCTCCCTGCCGAACCACGAAGTCGATGTTGTTGACGGCAACCAGGCCTCCGAAACGTTTGGTGACGTGCCGGCCTTCCAGCAGGGCCTCGCCGTTCTCGATCATGTTTCCTCCGGCGGGCTCTTTCCGAGCCATTTACCCCACAGCTCACCCAGCGACGTGCCGGAGCGGTCGCCGAACATCCCGACAATGCCGCGCGGGATGAAGAGCACGATGAGGATGAGCAACAAGCCCTCAACGATCAGGTGATAGTCGAGGAAGCTGGCCCAAACCACGTCACGCATCCAATAGATGGTGGCTGCACCGAGGACGGGCCCGAGCACCGTCCCCAGGCCGCCCAGCATGGTCATCATCACCAGCTCGATTGTGCGGCTCTCGATGAACACGATGTCGGGGTCGATGAACGTGTTCTGATAGGCCCACATTCCCCCGACTACCCCGGAGAGGAAGCCGGCCACGATGAACGCGGTCATCTTTTGCACGGTGGTGTTGATGCCGCGCATCTCCGCACCGATCTCGTCCTCCCGGATGGCGATCAAGCTGGCTCCGAACTCGGAGCGGCGGATCCACCACATGATGGCTACGACGAAGAGGGCAAAGGCGAGCGTGTAGTAGTAGAAGGCAACCCGGTTGAGATACGGCGGGAGGGTGAGGCCGACGCCACCCCCGGTGACCCCTTTCCAGACGCGGACGATCTCACGCACCGCCACAAACGTTCCAAGCATGGCAATCGAGAAATAGGGACCTTTGAGGCGCAGTGTCGGGTACCCGACGATGAGCGCGTAAACGGCGGCGAATATCGCACCCGCGATCAAGGCAGGAGGAAACTCCCAGCCGTTGTGCATGAGCACCCCGGTCCCATAGGCCCCGATGCCGAAGAAGACGGCGTGCCCGAAGTCGACGTACCCGGTGAACCCGCCGGTGAGATTCCAGTTGCTGGCGAGCGCAACCAGCATGAACATCTGGGTGAAGGAGAACAGCCGGGAGTTCGTGATCCAGTCCACCTGATCCCTCAGCAGCGGCATTGCGAACAGGCTGGCGATGACGAGTGCCATCAGACCTATCCGCCACCGCGGCATGGTCGAGCGCATGGGCGAGAGGGTGTCGGTTGTCACAGCGGTTGTGGCTCTTCTGCTGGCCGTAATCCGCCGAACAAGCCTTGCGGTCGGGTGACGAGGATCACCCACAGCAGCGCAAACGACGCCACGATGGCCAGGTTGGTGCCGATGCCTTCAACGTAGATGCCGATGAAGCTCTCGACCAGGCCGAGCGTGATCCCCCCCATGAGCGCACCTGGGATACTGCCGAGCCCGGCCAGGGCCGTGATCGTGAAAGCGCGTAGCGTCAGGGGTGGGCCCATGAAGGGAAAGACTGCCTGCGTTGAGCTGATGAGGGCCCCCGCCACGCCGGTTATGGCGATGCAGATCCCGAACGTGATGGCATAGATCTTGTTCACATCGATCCCGACGATGCGGGCCGCCTGCTTGTTCTGCGCCGCCGCTCTGATTGACTTACCGAGCTTGGTGCGATGCAGGAACAGGTAGAGACCGGCCATGATGAGCAGTGCTACCACCAGGATCCCGGTCTTGGTGCGGGGAATCGTCACACCCCCGTACGGGCTCCACACTCCGCTGAGGGCGGTATCTGTCAGGCGCGGCGTCGCTGTGTACCGGAGCTTGACCGCGTTGGCCATGATGATCGACAGACCAAACGTAACAAGCAGCGCCACCAGATGGGGTCGATCGACGATCCGATTGATGAGGACTCGCTGGAGCACGTAGCCGAATACGAACATGATCGGAAAGACCAGGAGAATGGCCACAAAGGGGTCGATGCCGGCACCATCGCTCATGAGCCAGGTGAGATAGGCGCCGACCATCACGAACTCACCGTGCGCGAGGTTGATGACCCCCATGACTCCCCAGATGACGGAAAAACCGAGCATCATGGCCGCATAGAACCCTCCCAGCATGATGCCGTTGATGATGGCTTGCACGAACTGGTCGATGGACCTGCCTCCCGGTTGTGGGGAGGGGGAGCGGCCCGCAGGCCACTCCCCTTCACCTTGTCGCTATCTGTCGATCAGCGTTCGTCCCACGCCGGCATCGGATACACGAGATCCGCCACGCTTGCCTCAGCGGGTGCGATCACCTGCGTTGCTCCGTCGAGGATCTGGATGGCGCCCATCGGCTTGCCGGCGTTCTTGCCGGTGTCGTCGAAGTCGATGGGACCGTAGAACGTGTCGACATTCAGGTCGCGCAAGGCCTGGCGCACCGCATCGGTATCGAGACTGCCCGCCAGTTCGATCGCCAGGTGCAGCGCCAGCCCGGTGGCGGTCGATTCCGCCGCCTGGTAGGACGGCTTCTCGCCCCATTTCGCCTCGTAGCGGGCGGCGAACTCCGCCGCCGTTCCGAACCACTCATCCGACCATGACATCGACGCTTCCCACTGAGTGGGGCCGATGATGTAGTTGGCATCGACGCCGACTTCAGCCGCGAACTCCGGGTTGGATGGACCGACCGTGATCACCATTCCCTTGGGCGTCCAACCGGCCTCCTTGGCGCCCCGAACGAACAACAAAGCGTCATTGAAGTGCCCGCCTCCGACGAAGATGTCCGGATCGAGATCCCGGAACTTGGTCATGATGGCCGAGACGTCCGCGACATTGAGCGGATAGGTTTCTTCTGCCAGCACCTCGACACCGTACTCCGCAGCCCACTTGACGGCACCGGCACCGACCGAAGTCGGAAACGCTGTGTCCTCATAGGCGATCACCATCGTCTCGGCGCCCGCATCGGCCAGGGCCTTGATCGCCGACTGCGTGTAATTCCCAGCCGGCGTGAGGACCGCAAAGATATTCTGGAACCCGCGTTCGAAAATGGTCTCCGAGGCGCCGTTGCCTTCCACCATCAACACGTCGTACCTCTCGGCGATGGCTGAGGTACCCATGGTGAGACCACTCGAATAGGGGCCCAGCAAGAAGTCGACCTCATCCTCGGTGATGAGGCGCTCGACCAGGTTGGCGGCCGTGTCGGCGTCTCCCTCATCGTCGTATTGGATGAGCTCAACCAGGTAACGGTCCTCACCCACCTTGATGCCGCCGTACTCCTCATTCAGCCAGTCGACCCAGGTTCCATAGCCCTGCCGCGTGTCTTTGCCCTCCCGGGAAAACCGCCCGGTCTCGCTCACCGCGGCGCCCAATAGAATTGTCCCGGCACACCCGTCTGGCGTGCTGGTCGAGCAGGGGATCATTTCGGCTTCAGTGGTGGTAGTCGTATCGTCGGTTCCGGCCGCAGCCGTCGTCGTCGTAGCCGCGGGGGGTGCGCTGGTGGTATCGGCTGTGTCGTCACTGCCGCAGGCGGCGGCGACCATCGCGAGTACCAGCATCAACACCCAAAGTTTTCGTTGTTTCCTCACAGGCCGTGCTCCTCCTCTAGCGAGCCCCCGGCTGACGCCGGGGATGCAGTGACCGTATCGGCGAGCCGAAAACCCGCACCAGGGCAGGAAGACCCTATGCCTGGTGCCAACCGGCATGCAGGTTGCCAGCAACCGTCTAGTCGCGGTTTGGATCCTAGTCTGACGGACGAACGATCCTCAGGAGGACCCTTCGGCGGCTTGGATGGCCAGTACCGGGCAGGGTGCCTCGAGCAGCACATCCTGGGCGATGCTTCCCAGGAGATATTTTCCAGTCTTGGTACGAGCCCGAAGCCCGATCACGATGAGCTCGGCCCCGGTATTCTCGGCACACTCGATGATGTCTTCGGCGGGCGTCTGGCCCTTGATGTAGTCGTGGGTGCCGTGTTCGATGCCGGCCGCCTCGAGCTGCTGGCTGATTTCCTCCAGCACCTCGACATACCGCTGGATGTCGGCGGCGTCGCGTTCCGAGCCCTCCTTGCGAGAGTGAACGACTTCGAGGCGTGCCTCACGCAACTTGGCCTCCTCCATCGCCCGCGCCAGGGCGGCGTCCCCTTCTGGTGTGTTGGTGTATCCAACAACAATCGTCGTCACAGTCCCTCCTCTTTCGCTTTCGACACTAGCCCTGCTCGACGTGGCGGCTGACGCCAACCAGACGGGCGAACGCAGCCCGCAGGTCCCGGTGGAGCGCGGCGACCTGCTTCCCGTCCCAGCTCTGCCTATCTTCCCGAAGAAACGAGGTGCGATCGACTCGATTATCCAGACGGACCACGGGAACGTAGAAGGTCCGGCCATGGGCCGACACCGTCACCGTATCGGGCCGATCGGTGTGCTCGGTGAGCCACTCCATATCGTCGGTGCCGTACTCCCGGGTCATCACGGCCTCGGGCACTCCGTGGTGGAGAATCGAAGCATCTCCCGCCGATCCCGGCTCGGCGCGCTGACGATTGCGACGTCGACTCTCTTCGGGCTCAACCCAAACATGCAAGATGACCGCCGATTGCAGGATCGGAGCCGCCAGGAGCCCGAGCGAATATGCATACCCGTGGGGCGGCTCTAGCGGCATAGGAGCATGGTCGGGCCCACCACGTGCGAACTCGATCACAACCGTCTTGGCGGACAGATCGATCGGTGCGAGGCGCTCGAGTGCGGCCGCCTCGTCTTCGAGAGCGGCGCAAAGCTGGGTGCGAACCCGATCGTCGAGGGAGCCAAACGGAGCCGGGGCGCCGACGGCACTTCGAGCTGCGTCCAATCGGTCGAGCAGCGCCTGGGCGGCCGCTCCGGCCGGCAACGGCACCGGGCGAGTGAGTGCGGCGTAGTCCTCGTTCAGCAGGTGGATGAGCGCTCCCCAGTCGCGCGGTTCCAGCCACCCCTGGTCGGGCGAGGCAAAGAACACCGGGTCGGCCCCGAGTGCGGTGAGCTCGGCGGAGATCCGCCGCATCAGATGCACATAAGGGTAGTCATCCAGCTGTACGGTCGGCCGCAGGTGCAGCTCGGCGAGTTCTGCGGGGGTCCGGCTCTCGAAGTAGCGCCGCAGCTCAGACTTCCCGGAGGCGGGAAGCGCCAGCAAGAGCAAGGTGTCGAGGGTGGAAGTCATCGAAACGAGTGTATGTCGAAGGTCGAAGGCCCACCGCCCACCGCCCACCGCGAACCGCGCCTCTGTCCACCCTCAAGAGGCGCCTAGCGATTACGCAACGAAGAAATCGAAAGGAAGTGTGGTTTCCCTGGGCCTGGCGCCGGCGGCGCCGGCCGTCCCCATCCCGCCGTCCGGCGGCAGCACTCGGCTGCTCTTTGGGCAGCTAAGTAGTTGCTACGCAACTGCCAAGCCGGGCGAAGCCCGGCCTTTCTCCGTCACTGACGGAAAGGTGCGAAAGACGCGGCGGAGAAATCTAAGAGTTACTTCGGGCCCATTCTGATGCCGCCGTCCATGCGGATGGTTTCGCCGTTCATGTAGTCGTTCTCGATGAGGTGAAAGGCGAGGTCGGCGTACTCGTCGGGCCGGCCGAGCCTGGCGGGAAACAGCACCTGGGTGGCGAGCGACTCTCGAGCTGGCTCCGGCAGCCCTGCCAGCAGGGGCGTGTCCATCAAGCCGGGCGCGATGGTGTTCACACGAATTCCCACCACGGCCAGGTCGCGGGCGACGGGCAGCGTCATGCCGACGATGCCTCCCTTGGAGGCCGAATAGGCTGCCTGGCCGACCTGGCCGTCGTAGGCGGCCACCGAGGCCGTGTTGACGATTACCCCGCGCAGGCCGTCGGTGAGGGGCTCGGTCGAAGCCATGACCGAAGCCGCCAGCCGGATGACATTGAAGGTGCCGATCAGGTTGATACCGACGATCTTCTCGAAGAAGTCGAGATCGACGGGACTTCCGTCGCGGTTGAGCGTACGGGCGGGAGGACCTATGCCCGCGCAATTCACCACCACCCGCAGTGGGCCCATTTCGGCGGCAGAAACGACGGCGGCCTCCACTTGGGCTGAATTCGTGACGTCGGTCTGGACGAAACCACCCTTCACCTCGGCGGCCATTTCCTCTCCGAGGACCTCCTGAACATCGGCAATGAGAACGTGTGCTCCCGTCCCCGCCAAGCGGCGAGCCGTGGCGGCGCCGAGCCCCGAGGCGCCCCCGGTAACCAATGCCGAAACACCGTCAACCTTCATGGTCTTCCCTTCTATTTGCTCAGCATGAAGTTAGTGGCCAAGCCGGCGTCGACCAGGCCGCACGGCCTGAGCCCAAAGGCCCTATTTGGGTTCGGCGCCGGGTGCGAGAATGAGTGAAAGGAGGCTTTGTGGGATCGCTCATCCCTTCCGAAATGTGGGATTGGAGCAAGGACTGGCCCAAGGCGGCGGCCGGTGTGGTCATCACGATGCTCGTCATGGGGCTCATCGCCGCCGCCACTCTCATCTGGTAGAGAGGCCCAGGTGGCGGAGGAGATCATGAGCGCCCCGATTCTGTATCCGGCACCGGCTGGACTGGTCCCAAGCGGATGACGAGGACGTCGGCGGCGAGTATCGCATCCGACTGATCGAGCCCTATCGCTGGCTGGGAGGTGCTCTTTCGGGGAGTCCACCTTCGTTTCGAGGCGAGATTGAGCTCGGCGCTCTCCCAAGCCGAGCACCATCACATCGAGAATCTGCGGCTTGTCGGCAATGGCCCGCCTATTGGCGGCAGCTTCCCGGGATCGGTTCAATCCCTACCGCCGCCGGGCTCCCTTGGGAACCTCGGAATTGGTGGCAGCAGTAGGGGGGCCCGGACCCGAGTTCAACGCCGCCAGACCAGGCCACTCTGCCGCGGTGTAGCTTCATGGGGCCACAACGAGGAGGAACCTATGGCAGGGAGTGTGTACAAGGTCATCGAGCTGGTGGGAACCAGCAGCGATTCCTGGGAGGACGCCGCTACCACCGCGGTCAAGACCGCAGGCGAGTCGCTGCGCGATCTCCGCATCGCCGAAGTCATCAAGCTGGACATGCAGTTGGACGACAACGGCAACGTCAGCCTGTTTCGCGCCAAGGTGAGCGTCTCCTTCAAGCACGAAGCAGGCGGCTAGGCGCTATCGGCCTCGGCTGTGCGCGATCGCGTCCCGAAACCAAAAGAAGCTGTCCTTCGGGATTCGCTCCTGCGTCTGGTGATCAACCCATACGAGACCGAACCGCTGGGTGAAACCACGAGACCATTCGAGGTTGTCGAGCAGGCTCCACACGAAGTAACCGGTGACCGGAACGCCGGCCGCCAGCGCCTCGCGGGTGGCGGCGAGGTGCCTGGCGATGTATCGGATTCGCCGGTCGTCTGCCACCACTCCCCCCGGGCCGGGCGCGTCTGAGTAGCTGGCTCCGTTCTCGGAGATGAGGATCGCCGCGGGTGCATACTCGTCGTGGATGCGGCTCAGGAACGACGTCAATGCGCCCGGGGTGATCGGCCATCCCATCTCCGTGTAGCCCTCGGGAGCGGGTACTGCGGGCGGAACGCCCGTGTCTTCTGACTGCTCCTTACCCGCCCGCACCGCCAGGCTGGTGTAGTAGTTGAGGCCCAGAAAATCGATGGGAGTGGCGATCTCGTCCGTGTCGCCCGGCTTCACGAACGGTGGTTCGGCGCTCGGGTAATGGCCCTGGGCGCGATAGATGGCCTTCATGTCCGATGGATACCCCTTGCCAAATACCGGATCGAAGAACCACCGGTTCCGGAACCCATCAAAATGCACCTGGGCTGAGACATCGGCCGGTTGATCGGTTGCCGGCGTGGAGGGACGACAGTCCAGCGAGATGCCCACTGCAGCCCCGGGGCTGTTTGCACGAATCACCGGCACCGCCCGGCCGTGCGAAAGCAGCAGGTGATGACCGGCGGTTAGCGCCTCGCCGAAATCGGTTCGCCCCGGGGCGAATTCACCATCGCGATGACCAAGGAAGGCCGCCACCCACGGTTCGTTTTGGGTGATCCAGTTGACCACCCGGTCCCCGAGAGCGGCGCTGACGACTCCCGCATAATCAGCGAAGGCGTCAACCGTCGCCCGACTCCGCCAGCCTCCGTCCTCCTCGAGTTTCTGGGGCAAGTCCCAGTGATAGAGGGTGACGTACGGGGCGATGCCAACTTCCAGTAACGCATCGACCAGCCGGTCGTAGAACCCGATGCCCGCCGCATTGACCGACCCGGTCCCCTCAGGAAACACCCGGGTCCAGGCGATCGAGAACCGGTAGGCATTGACCCCCAGTCGAGCCATGAGCGCAACGTCCTCTTCCCACCGGCGATAATGATCGCACGCCAGGTCGCCGGTGCTGCCGTCGAGCATTCGCCCCGGCTGGTGGGCGAAATGATCCCAAATGGACTCGCCCTTGCCATCGGCCTGCGGGGAACCTTCAATCTGGTATGCGGACGTGGCCACCCCCCAGGCGAAATCGGGGGGAAAGCTGCTGGTGGGAGCGTGCATCCCGGCAGGCTAACCAGGCCCTGCGCACCGCCCACCGCCGACAGCCGACCGCCGACGCCACGGTGGGCGGCAGGCGGTTGGCAGTTGGCCCTCGGCCGACAGCGAAATGAGCCACCAGCCTCGGCCCGGTAAGCTGTTCGCCATGGACCTCTACGCTCGCGTCAACATCCTGGATGGACGAGCCGTACGGCTTCCCCGCGGGGATGTGGCGACGGCGATCTCACTCGAGGCCGACCCGGTCGCCCGGGCCGAAGGCTGGGTCGAAAAGGGCGCCGACAAGCTGCTCATCATCGATCTCGACGCCGCCGCATATGGCAACTACGGCAACCGGCCGCTCGTGCAACGCATCATCAACGCCGCCAGCGTTCCCGTCATCGTCGGCGGCGGGGTTCGATCCGCCCGGGAAGTCCAGGAGCTGCTCGAGGCCGGTGCCTGGCGAGTGACCATGGGCACCGTGGCACTCGTCGACCAGGTGCTCTTTTGGGAGCTGTGCCGCGAGCACCCCGGCCAGATCCTGGTCAGCCTCGACGTCAAGAAGGACGAAGAGCTGGTGATGCGTGGCTGGACCGAGCACAGTGGCACTTTCCTCGAGGAGGCGCTTGTCGAGCTCTCTTCCGCCGGGGCGGGCGGATTCATGATCGCTGAGGCCGGCCGGGACGCCCTCCACGAGCCACCCAACCATGCCGCCCTCGAACTGGCCCTCCGCACCATCCTTCCCGAAGAGGAGGTGGTTGCCGCCGGCGGGGTCCGCAACCTCGAAGACCTGGAGGACCTGAATCAGCTGGACGCCGACGGGTCCAAACTGAGTGGTGTCGTGGTCGGCCGTGAGATAACCGAGGGCCGCTTCACCTTCGAGGAGGCCAAGGCGGTCCTGTCGAAAAGCTAGTGGCGGTGTGACGGACCACTACGCCAGACGCTCTTCCTCGGCATATGGCAGCACCTCGATGATCTCGCCCGAGTCGATTCGCCGCTGAGTGTCCTTCCAGAATTGGATATCGAACAAGTCGCCATGGTGGGCGTGGAACACGTCTCGCAACCGACCGGGTAGACCCAGGAACGACTGGAATTCCTCCGGGAACAGATCGTTTGGTCCCACTCCTTGGAGGGGAGTCTCGGCCAACTCGTCCCCGAATTCGAGCTCGCGGAGCTCGCGGAACACACACTCGGTCAGACGCATCAGCTCGTCGTAGTCGTAGAAGACAACCCGGCCATGGCGGGTCAGGCCGAAATTCTTGAGCAGAAGGTCACCTGGAAATACGTTGCTGGCCGCCAGGTCCTTGATGGCGCGACCGTAGTCGAGGACGGCGGACACGGCCTCCTCTCCTGGGACGGCCCGCACGTGGAGGTCGAGTGGCGCTACTCGTCGCTCGATATACACATGATCGATGACGACCGAGCTGCCGTCGACCCGAACGGTGTTGCCGCACTCGCCAATCAGGCTGCCCAGCAGCGCTTCGGAGAAGTGGCGACGCTCCAGCTGCAGGTGCTCGAACGAGTGGGCGTCAATCAGGCGACCGGCCCGATCATGCTTGAACACGAGCTCGTATTTCTCCTTGACCGAACGCGGCGTTGTCTGCTTGGGTAGACCGAACCGGTCACGCAAGACCTTGAACACGAGGTCCAGGTCGGGCATCGTGAACACCACCATGACCAATCCCCGGGCACCCGGGGCATGCTCGAAGCGGGCCTCGGTGGTCTCGAGGTGACCGAGGATCTCCCGGAACAACTCGGTCTTGCTGTGCTTGTGGAACCCGATGGCGCTGTACATCTCGGAGGCCCGCTTACGCGGCATGAGCGTGCGGAGAAATCCCACCAGTTCGTAGGGCCGCTCGGTCGTCACATGAAAGTGTGAGCGAGTGAAGCTGAACAGGATGCTTACCGCATCCTGATCGAGCAGCACCGCGTCCACCACCACCGCCTCACCACGGATCCGAAGAGCCAGCACACTGGGAATGAGCCGGGCGCCGCGGTAGAGACGCCCAACCAGGTAGGCACCCTGTTCTCGGTAGAACACGGCATCAATGAATTCGGCCCGCTCCAGTAGGCCGGGATCGCCGGCGTCCTGGAGGTTGGCTTCGATCTCGGCACCGACCCTGCGGGCATCTCTTCGAATGTCCTCATAGAGGACTCCGAAACGGAAGTCGGTGAGAACGGCTTCCACGAGGCGCTCGGGCGATGCCGCCCGGTCGTAGCGGTGGTAGAGGTGGCGCTGGGGCCGGGTGGGGGGCTTCAGGAAGTCGGTGGAAACGAACTCGACTTGCGGGTCGACGCCGGTAGTCACAAACACCAGCCGGGTTACCGAGTTGTAGAACGTCTCGCCGATCTCCCACCGGTCGCGCGCGGACAGACTGGTCGAATACTCTGCCTTGATCCCCGCCCAGACGGCACGATCATGGACCAGGTCACCCAACAGGTCGCCGAGGCGCCGACGCACGTCGCCGGCCATCGCCGGGTACAGCTCGAGTCGCTCAACTGCGTCTGCGTGCGTCCCCGCCCAATCCTGAGCTTCGAACCGAGCCTGGGAACGACCGGTGATTCTCTCAAAACGCTCGGTGTATTCCACGAAGCATTCGATGATCAGGTCGGCGGCTTCCTGGTGCAGCGACGGTTGGCTACCCATGACGCCATTGTCGTCTGGGCCAGACGGACTCCGAAGCCACCGCTGGCCTCAGCCGGTGGGCTCGCTTTGTCCGATCAGCGCCAGCGCCTGGCCGATGAGACCTTGCGCCTCGGCCACCTTTTCAGCGTAAAGCGCCAGGTCGCCGGCCCGGAGGGCGGCATCGGCGGCGTTGAAGGCGGCCTCGGCTTGCTGGAGCAATTCGGCTACCGTCCCGTCCACCTGGCCCGGATCGATGACGCCGCCTGATCCCCCATCGCCGGAGTCGGTGCCGAAGATCACGTCGATGGCTGAGTTGAGAGTGGACCGCATGATGATGCGGTCCTCGAACACGACCACAACCCGCTTCAGCTCGGGCAGCGCGTTCTGGGCCGTTCCTTGCAGGTAGACGGGTTGTACGTAAATGACCGACTCCTCGATCGGGACCACGAGCATGTTGCCCTGCACGATCTCTGACCCTTGCTGGCCGAGCAGCGTGAAGTCGCTGGAAATGGCGGTGTCCTGGTTGATGCGGCCCCCGACCTGCTTGGGACCGTCTGGCGGATTTCCGAGGGGGAACTGATACTGGATCATCTCGCCGAAGTTCTCCGGATCGCTCTTGGCGACGAGAAAGCCGACCATGTTGGGCGTGGCCCGCGGGGTGAACGGTTGCAAGATGAGGAACGAGGGCTGGTTCTCATCCGGCAAGGTCATGAGCAAGTAATACGGCAGCATGGGGCGATCACCGGTGCCGGCCGCCCGCAGCGTTTCGATATCGAGCACCGGGTTGGCCGATGACGGGTCACGGGCGATCTGCCACAGGTCGCCCTCGTTGAAGAAGACCCGGGCGTCGGTGACGTGATAGGCCGCGTACATGTCCGACTGCACCCGGAAGAGGTCCTCGGGATATCGGAGGTTGTCGAGCAGCGAAGTCGGCATCGTGTCGAAATCGGTGAACAGTTCGGGGAAGACCTTGCGATAGGTGGCGACAACCGGGTCTGCCGGATCGACCACATAGAACGTCATCGTGCCGTTGTAGGCGTCGATGACGGCCTTAACGGAGTTGCGCACGTAGTTGAAACCATTGGGAAGTGAATGGGCCGTGAAGCTCAGACGCGACGTCCCGCCGAAAGTGCCCCCCGCCTCGGCCGGCGTCGAATACGGGTACCGGTCGGTTGTGGTGTAGAGGTCCATTACCCAGAACAGACCGCCGTTGTCGAACACGAGGTACGGATCGGAGTCCTGGGCCAGGAAGGGAGCCGCCTTTTCCACCCGGTCGGAGATATTGCGGAATAGCAACGCCTTGCTGTCGCCGGTGATGCGGTTGGAGATGAGGGTGTTGAAGTCGTTGAACCGCAGGGCGAGGGCGGCTCGCCGGAAGATGCTGCCGACGGCGACGCCGCCTTCACCGTCATAAGTGTTGAAGCTGACGGCACCCGTCTCGGTGAGGGCATCGACCTCTTGCTCTTCAGTTCCCACAAAGACGAAGTCGTTCCCGCCGGGAACTTCCCCGAAGTAGATGCGCGGCTGCGTCAATTCCAGCGAGTCGGTGGCGATCTTGGGCGGGATGTCGTTGACGAGGAACTCGGGCTGGCCTTCCACGGACACTGCGTTGGCGGGGCTGAGGACCGCTCCGAACCCGTGGGTGAATACGAGGTGGTCGTTGACCCAGGTGCTCTCAGCGACGTTGTCGACCTCGATCTCACGGGCGGCCAACCCCACCTGGGTGATCTCACCGTCGATTTCGTAGCGATCGACGTCAACGTCGTCGAACTGGTAGTACTGCCGGAGCTTCTCGAGCTGGCTGTAGGTCGAGCGCAACACTCCGGGATCCCACAGTCGGATGTTGTCGATGGTGGTCGAGTTGGCTTCGATGTCTGCTGCAGTCAAGTTCTCCGAGGCGGCGAAGTCGGTGACGCTGATGTCCGCCAGGTCATAGGCAGCGCGGGTCGCAGCGATATTGCGATCGATGTACTTGGATTCCTTCTCGATTTCATTCGGCTCGACGGACAACCGCTGTACCGCGGCCGGGATGATCCCACCCACGACGACTGAGGTCACCAGCCATAGGCCTCCGGCCACCAGGGGAAGGGTCCACCCCCGGAAACGAATGTTGACGAGCATGAGGATGGCCGCAACCAAGGAAATGCCGACCAGGAGCTCCAGAGCCGGCTTCTGGGCGTTGATATCAGTGAAGGTGGCGCCGAAGGCCGCTCCCCGGCCGGAAAACAGGAGGTCGTAACGATCGAGCCAGTAGCCGATCGCCTTGAACACCGCCAATGCGGCGAACAGAATCGAGAGATGGAGCTTGACGGCGGCGCTCACTCGCTGCAGATTCTGCTGAATCTGGATGCCACCGTTCAGATAGTGCAGAACCCCAACCAGCAGCGTGGTCCAGATGAGCAGCTGGAAGCCCCAGGCGAAGACATCTCGATAGAAGGGCACGCTGAAGACGAAGAACCCAATGTCGGTGTCGAACACCGGGTCGGTGACGCCGAAGTCCGTCCGGTTGAAGAACAGCAGCGCCCGCTCCCACCAATTGCCGGCGGTGAGCCCGATGAGCAAACCGAACAGCCCGGCCGCCGCCAGCAGAATCCGGCCACCATAGATCTCTGCCCACCCCTGGAAGCGTGCCACCAGCTCGTCGGATTGGCCAAGTGCAAACACGGCCCGGCGGGGTGAGAGGCGATCGGCCAGGCGCAGATTGAGGTAGATGACCAGAAAGGCGATGACGGAGGCGATGATCACGATGAAGATGCGCGTGAAGACCAGTGTCCGCCACACGCCCGGGAAGTCCAACGAGCTGAACCACAGGTAATCGGTCCAGGCCACCGCCAACCCGCGGGCGGTGAGGGCCAGGACCAGCAGTATGACTGCCCCTGCTCGCAGGAGGTTGCGGCGCCGTCCCGGCTGGCGGGGTGGGCGCGGTGGCGGGCTGTCTTCAGGTTCGCGGTGAATCACGACCGCATTCTATGGCTCGGCCGGGGGCAAGCCGACTCAGTCAGGAGGCGTGGCGGGCTGCGCCGTGATCGCCGAGCGCCCATTCGGCGTCTTCGTAGCCCTCCAGCTGGAGGGCGTTCCGCACGGCTTCGGCGTACGCACTATCCGACATCTCACGCAAGCGGTGCTCGGCCGTTTCGGTGCGCCACGAGCGATAGACCCGCGACATGGAGGCCGACACCTTGCGGTTTGGCTCTCCGGCGGCGCGGCTCGATTCGAGCGAACCGGTCACGGCTTCAACCAGGTCGGAGGCGAAGCCTCCCGTCGGCACCTCGAGGTCGTCGAGAGAGATATCGGGCGGGCCGTCGGTGCGGACGCCGAGCTCGCGAGCAGCCAAATAGCCCGCCCGGGCGCTCTCGAGGATCAGCTCGGCAACGGCCGGCGTGAATGCCGCCTCGTGCTCGGCTGCGTCAGGACTCCAATCAGCACCCGCCACCCGTAGCTGCTCGAGTGCCAGATTCTGCTGTTCGGTCAACTGCCGCTTGATGTCGCGGTGGGCACGGTTCTGGAGGGGAAGGAGGAGGCGCTCTCGGAGCTGGTCGGGATCCAGGTCGGTGGAGGGTCTCCGGGGCCGGGCGTCGGAAGATGCGGCCTCATCGTCTCCACCCTGACGGAGGTTTGCGAAGAGCGCATCGATGTCATTCCCCGCCTCCCTTGGAAGCGAGACATCGTCCGATGGTTCCGCCGGCTCGAGCTCTGCCTCGGCCTCGAGGTCAACTCCCAACTCCTGGCTCACCTTTTGGCGCTGTTGTCGAAGGCTGCGCACCTCATCCATGATTTCCTCGGCCGTAACCGGTGTCGCGGCTGGAGCCGGTTTGGCGGAAGGAATCACCCGCACTCCCGCCAGCTCCTCGGACTCGGTCTGGGGAACGACCTTGACGGTGCTCGACTCGACCGGCACCTCCCGCTCGCGCAGTGTCACACGCCGCGTTTCCAGTTCCTCTTCGAGTGCCTTCATTGACTTCTGGGCCTTTTCCAGCTGGCTCATGAGCTCCTCACGACGTCGCTCGAGCGCCTGGGCCCGCTCCTGGGCGGCGGCCGCGGCCCGGTTGGCCGCCTCGATGATCTCGTCGTGTTGCTCCTGGGCATCACCCACCAGTCGATCGGCCTCGATGCGGGCCGACCTCCGCTTCTCTTCTGACGACTGACGTGCCTGGCTCACCAGCCGGTGGGATTGCTGCTCGGCATCGGCGATGATGGCGAGCGATTCGTTCTCGCCTCGTTCGCGCACGTCGACGATTTCGCGCGCAACGTTGTCGAGGATGGCCGTGGCTTCGTCCCACACCGTCGAACGGGCCAGCTCGGCCGCAGCCTGTGCCTCGGCTCGCTGCCGCTCGGTCTCGGCATCGGCGCTTTGACGGAGGGCAAGCGCGTACTCTTCGGCCGAGGTCCTGACCGCATCGGCCTCAGCCCTCGCCTCGGTGGTGACACGCTCCGCTTCAGCGGAGGAGGCAGACCGAACCTCGGCCGCGTACGACTCGGCCTCTTCTCGGAGGCGGCGGGACTCGACCTCGGCCTCATTGCGCCAGGCGGATGCGTCCGACCGTGCCTCGTCGCGGGCGTCTGTGATCTCGACCTCGACTGCCTCCCGGGTCTGGGAGGCGTGGGTATCGGCAGCGCCGGTCACCCGAGCGGCGTAGGCATCGGCGCTCTCGCGCACCTCGGCGGACTCTTCCTCGGCGCTCTGACGAGTTTGGCGGGAGTAGGCATCGGCCTCGGCTCGAACCTGGGATGATTCCGATTCGGCGACCTGGCGAGTTTGTTGGGCGTAGGCGTCGGCTTCTTCGTTCACCCGGGCGGCATAGGCATCGGCGTCGCCGCGGAGCTTGGTGCTCTCTTCGCGAGCCTCCGTCATCAGCCGGTCGGCGGTGGATTCGGCATCGCTGCGTAGCCGGGCCGATTCCGCCTCGGCTTCCGAACGCCACCGGCGGGCATCGGCGTCGGCTTCCTCCCGCCACTTGCTCGCTTCGGCGGCCGCCCGGGTACGCAGACCCTCGGCGGCCTCACGGGCGGCATCGATGACCGCCTCGACCTCATCGGCCACCCGATCCAGCTCGGCTTGAACCGGCTCCGGGTAGCTGCCGTCGCCGGGAATGGTCGACGTCGCGGCCAGTTGGGCGTGCAATTTGGCCAATTCGGACCTGAGTTCGGCCAGCACCGAATCGACCTGCTCACGGTCATATCCACGGCGGACGACCTCGAACTCGAGATCCCCAAGGTCGCGAAAATCGTTCATAGCGCAATCACCATACCCTTCAACCCAGGCTGCGGCCAGAGATTTATACCGGCGGGAGCGATTCGAGGAATTCGAGAGCGTCGTCGATGGTCGAGACGGAAATCACCTGGATTTTTCCATGTGCGGCCTCGAACGCAGCCTCGAAGTCGCCTTCGGGAACCAGCATGTATTCGGCACCCACTCCCACGGCGGCGAAGGTCTTCTGCTTGATCCCTCCGATGCGCCCAACCGAACCATCGGTGGAAATGGTTCCGGTGCCGGCGATGCGGTGCCCGTGGGTGATGTCCCCCTCGGTCAGGGTGTTGTACACCGCCAGGGACAACATCATCCCGGCTGACGACCCACCGACCGATCCGGCATCGATGTTCACGTCGAACGGGAAGTCGAACGCGGCTCCGGCATCGGCCACACTGATGCCGATGATCGGCAGACCGGGATCTGTCTCGCTCTCGCCAAGCACCACTTGCCTGTCAATCAACTCGTTGTCGCGACTGATGGTGAGCGTGACCGTGTCTCCTACTTCTTTGGCTCGTACCGCATTGATCAGTTCCTGCACGAACTGCAGGTCCGCGCCATCGAGCGCCACCACGATGTCGTTGACTTCCACGATGCCGAAGCCACCGCTGCCTTCGAGGACCTCGGCAACCAGCGCTCCCGTACCCACCACCCCAACTTCCACGCCGAGCCGGTCAAGGGCAACGGCAACGGCTATCTGCTGGGAGTTCATCATCAGCTCGAGGTTCTGCAACCGCCGCTCGTCGCTGGTCTGACCGGGCGGCACCACGCTGTCCCGGTCGACGACGTCGACCGCCGGATCCCGCCACGCCTCGAACAGCTCGAGAATTGTTAGCGACTCGATCGGACGGGAAATGGTGAGAAAGAACAATTCGCCGGCCGGGTCGTAGCTATCGGCACCGTCCACGCTGATGATCCCGTGGACCTCGGTGACGGGTCCGGGAGAGGTTGCGAGAAAGGGGACCCTGATCCCCGCCGCCATGATCAGCAAGAAGCCAAACAGCAACAGCCCAACCGCCACCACGCCGGGCGTGATCCGGCGACGCCGCGGTGGCTCGCCCTCGGGTGGCGGCGGATACTCGATGGGGGTGAGAACGTCGGTCATGAGCGGGATTGATGGTACATCCAGTCAACGCTGTAGGTACTGGGCCAGGTTCCCTGGAGTCGTTGCCGGTTGCCCCTTCCCCGTGAAGAGCCTCGTTTCCAGCTACCAGGGTTAGTTCCACCGGTGCCCGTGAAGAGCCTCGTTTCCAGCTACCAGCTACCAGCCAGAACGTCTTCAACGGTGGGCGGTGGGCGGTGGGCGGTGGGCT
>CAMYMH010000012.1:76672-106401 GCA_947259275.1 uncultured Acidimicrobiaceae bacterium
GGGAATCGCGCTTGCGACCGTTCGATCCTGGCCCTTCTCGGCCAGCCGGCCGACCATCCAGGCCGCCACTATGAAACCTGCCAGATATCCACCGGTGGTCCCAGTGGCCACCTCCCAACCCCTATCACCACCGGCGTAGAAAGGGAACACCAGCCCGCCCAGCCAATACAGGGCCTGGCTGGCGGCGCCCGCCTGGCTGCCCAGCACTCCCCCGGCGAGCAGCACTGCGAAAGTCTGCCCGGTGATGGGAACCGGTGTAGCAGGGAGGGTGATCTTGAACTGGGCGGCCAGCGCCGTCAACAAGGTGAACGAGACGACGAGTGCGACCGTGACCACCCGCTTGCGAGGCAGGACGGTGGATGCGAGCGGCAAGTATGTGGTTGTCATTGGGGGCGAGCCTAACCGGTCCCACTTCCTCCGTTCTTCCTCCTTCCCCTGAGGGGAAGGTGGACTCGGAGCGAAGCTCCGAGGACGGATGGGGGGGAGACACTCCTGCCTGCAGCCGAGTGAATGGCAGGGTTCCTGGCTTCCCCCACCCCGTCTCCGCCTATCGGCGGAGCCACCCCGCCCTCAGGGCGGGGAAAGCACAACGACGCCAACGAACCGGCGATGGCCGGTTGGCGGCTCGCGACGAGCCGAGAGAAGAGGGCGCCCCACAGGGCGCCCTCTTCAGCCAAGTCGTTGGCTCCGTTAACCGCCGCAGGGGCCGTCGTAGGAGTATCCCGCTGCGGTTGGGCCGGTGAAGGGCCCGGCCACGACGGTGAGTCCGTCCGGGGCGGCGGGGTCCACCTTCCCGATGTAGCTCGACGTGACGATCGGGTTGGCGCCGTAGTCGGCGACCGTTTCGACCATACCCTCGAAGTCGACCTCACCGAGTGACTTGGCCGCGGCAACTACTCCGGCCCGGGTGATGTCACCGGCAGCGACGGCTGCCTCGAGTACCGCCTTGAGCGGGTATTGCTCCACCCAGCCGGCGCTCACGAAGTTGCTCGCCGGCGCGCCACCGGCTTCAGCGGAGGCTCGGAGAGCCGCATGTCCGGGCGTATCGGTTGCCCACGAGCCCCACGGCGCCGAATTGAAGTAGATCCCGGCCTCAAATGCTGGGCCGGCCGGGCTCAGCAGGAGAGCACCATTCCAGGTGGGGCCGGCACCGATGAACGGCTTCGTATGGCCGGCTGCGGCGGCCGATCCGACAATGGTGGCGGTCTCATTCGGACTCATCACCAGGAAAGTCACATCGGCGGCCTGGGTGACCACCGTGTTGATGGCTTCGGTCTGAGCTGCGTCGAGCGAGATCGGGAGCGTCTGCTGCTCGAAGACGACGTCGAGGCCGTTCGCCTCGGCGGCAATCTTGACACCGGCAAGGTAATCCTCGCCGTAGTCACCGGGGAAGTGGACGATGCCGACGGTGGCAGCTCCACCAGGCAAGTTGCCCAAGGCGAAGTCGACCGCGTTCATTGCCTCGACGCAATAGCTGGCACCGGCCTCGAGGATGAGACCGGCGTCGCTCTCGGGGTAGTTCCAGCCGGACCACCAGGTGGCGGGGGCGGCAACCATGTTGTCGTCGATGTAATCGGGCAGGGCGGCCAGGGACTGGGGAGTACCGAGCGACTCGGCCAGGGCGAGCACATCCTCACGGATCTCTTGATAGGCCTCCACGTGGGTGGCAGGGTCGTAGTTGTTGTTGACGATTGCCTCATCGACGATGTCGACATCAAATAGGCCTCCGATGCCGCCTGAGGCGTTGACACGCGCCCAGAACAGCTCGTGTCCGGCCAGCAAACCTGGGGAGGCGGCGGCGAATGTGCCGGTTTGGTCGGTGACCGAGCCGAGCAAGATGCAGCCTCGATCGGGGCTGCCGCCGGGGCATGGCTCCTCGGTTACGCCGATGTCGAATACCGGTCCCGTCATCATTTCTTCGGTAGTGGTGGTGGTGTCACCGCCGGTGTCGGCGGCCGTTGTAGTCGTTGCCGCCGGGGGGGCGGTCGTGTCACTGGTGTCGTCGTCACCACAGGCGGCGGCCACAAGTGCCAGCGCGGCCAGTAATGCGATCAACCGGAAACCCTTTTTCATCCCGTAATCCTCCTAGGAATTGGTGACTCCGCCGGGGAGTCGCAGCCAAGATAGACGCTAGAAACCCGATATGAGACGAAAAAGGGGCAAACGGACCCAAATATCGAGGCAGTAGGCAGAAAAGAGGCTGCCCCCTTCGGGCAGCTTGGCAGTAAGCAGCAAACAGGATCGCGTTCCCGGCACCGGGGTCGTCGGCCGGCTCTGGCCTACCACCGTATGCCCACCGCCCACCGCCTACCGCTCAATGCCTGACTCATTCACTCATTCAGTAGCTGAATGGCCAGGCTTTCCAGTAGTTGCGGATTCGAATCCACAGGCCGTAGAGGCCGAGCGGCTCGAAGATGAGGAAGACCACGATCAAAAGGCCGAACAGGATCGCCTCGAGCTGGCCGGTGTTGAGCGGGCCGGTCGCCGGGTCGTACGGAAGGTAGTCGCTCACGAAATCGATGAGATTGGGGAGCATGGTGACGAATACCGCGCCCATGATGGACCCCGAGATGGTGGCAACGCCACCGATGAGCACCATCGCCACGTAGAAGATCGATAGCTCGAGATTGAACGCGTTCGGCTCCAGAAATCCGGTCACCGTGAACAACAGGGCACCGGCCACGCCGGCGTAGAACGACGAGATGGCGAACGCGATCACCTTGTAACGGGTCAGGTCGATTCCCATGATCTCGGCCGCAATGTCTCGGTCCCGGATGGCCGCGAACGCCCGGCCGATCCGCGAGCGGGCGAGGTTCTTGGCGACTAGTGCCATCACCACCAGGAGAACGAAGCCGAGAAAGTAGATCTTCTGGGTGTCGGACAGGAAGACCCCGAAAACCTCGCCATCCTCATCGAACCGGAATCCGAGCAGGCTCAGCTCGGCCGCCCGACGCCCGATCCCGGCCCCCCCGGTGAGCTCACGCCACGATTGAAACAAATGCTGGCCCAGAAACACCAGCCCCAGGGTCACAAATGCGAGGTAGAGGCCCTTCAGGCGGAGGGCGACCGGTGCCACGATCACCCCCAGGAGTGCCGCCACCAGGCCGGCTGCCGGCAGCCAAATGATCATGTCGTACCCGTAGGCCAATAAGCCCCGGGTTCCCGGGCCTTCGACCGTCGAGAGCGCAGACGCCGTGTAGGCGCCGATGCCGAGGAAGAAGGCGTGGCCAAGCGACACCTGACCCGCGTAGCCGGTCACCAGGTTGAGGCCGATGGCGCCGATGGCGGCGAACAGCGAGATACCCGCCGGCACCAGCCAGTCGTTCGGCATCCACAATGGCAGCCACAGTGCGACCAGCAGAAGCACAACCAGCCAGAGCCGCTGGGTGCCGGTCCGGAACAGCGAAATGTCCTTGCGGTAAGAAGTAATCAGCCCCGGCCGGCCCCTCATACCCGCTCCACCTCCTTGGTACCGAACAGGCCGTACGGTCGTACCAGCAGCACGATGAACATCACCAGCCAGGGGACCACCTGCGAGAAGTTGGCTCCTAGGAAGTCGAAGTTGCCGGCTTGATAGGTGGCGGCGTATGCCTCAGCCAACCCGACGATCAAGGATCCCACGACGGCACCGGGGAGCGAGTCGATACCTCCGACGACGATGGCGGGAAGCGCTTTGAGCGCCACGAAGGCAGAGCCGGCCGAAACTCCGGCGAAGCTGGTACCGATCAGCATGCCGGCGACGGCGGCCAACCCCCCGGCCATGCCCCAGGCCACCGCGAACACCACGGCCACCGAAATCCCCTGAGCCAGCGCAACCTCCTGGTCAAAAGCCGCCGCCCGCATCGCCAGTCCGAGACGCGAATAACGGAAGAAAGCAACCACGCCCACGACCAACACCACAGTGATGACAACGGTCGCCACTTGGGCGTGCCGGACAACTGCTCCGCCCCAGTCCCACTGCCCCAGCCAGGGCGATCCGACGCCTCGAAAGTCGACGCCGATGAGGTCGTTGATGACGGTTCGGATCGCGATATCGAGACCGATGGTGAGAATCGCTACCGAGAACACCGGCTTGCCGATCATCGGACGGAGCGCAGTGCGTTCCACGAACAGCCCGAGAAAAACCGCAATCGCGATCGCCAAACCAAGGCCCAGCCAGAAGTTCCAGCCGAGCGAGAAAGCGAAGTAGCTGACGAAGTAGGCGCCGGTCAGCACCAGGGCCGGCTGGGCGAAGGAGAGCACCTGAGTCGACTTGTAGATCACGACAAATCCAATGGCGATGAGGGCGTACACCGCCGCCAGGCTGAGGCCGTTGACTGTCGCCTGCAGGAACTGGGTCATCGATCGGCCGTCCTGATCGATCGGGGAATGGTGAGCCGCGCCACTAGTACATCGCCTCGATCAGGTGACTGAATCGCTTCTCAATCGCGGCCCGCTTCACCTTCTGGGTCGCCGTCAGTTCTCCATCGTCCTCATCCAGCTCCTTGGTGAAGAAAGAGAACTTGCGAAGGTGCTCGACCCGGGCGAACTTCTCGTTCGTCTCTTCCACCACCCGTTCGATGAGTTTGCGAACCTCGGGCTTCTCGGTCAGGTCCTGGTAGGTCGTGTGCGTGATCCCCTTCGACTGGGCCCAACTCGAAACCACGTCGTAGTCGATGCCGATGAGGGCAGTCAGGTATTTGCGCCGATCTCCGATCACCACTGCCTCTCCGACAAATGGCGAGGTCTTGAGCGTGTTCTCGATCTCCGATGGGGAGATGTTCTTGCCGCCGGCAGTGATGATGATGTCCTTCATCCGGTCGACGATCTTCACGTGGGTGCCATCGACCCACTCACCCACGTCACCGGTATGCAGCCACCCGTCCTCGTCGACGGTGTTGGCGGTGGCCTCTTCCATGCGCCAATAGCCGGCAAAGACGCCGTCATGGCGGACGAGGATCTCCCCGGTCTGGTCATCGATCTTGAGTTCGATCCCGGGATAGGCCTCTCCGACAGTTCCGAGTTTCACCCTCCCCCGTCGATTGGTGGTTGCCACGATCGAGTTCTCCGTCATCCCGTAGGCCTCATAGATCGGCACCCCGATCCCCATGAAGAACCGCAGGATTTCCGGCGCAATCGGCGCCGCCCCCGATATGGCGTGGCGACAGCGGCGCAAGCCGAGCCGCTCTTTCAGTGCCCGGTAGAGGAACAGGTAGCCAAGGCCGTAGAGCACCCGGGTTGAGAGCGTGTGGACGCCTCCGGTTCGTTCGAGCGTTCTCCCGATTCGGTCGGCGGCCGCAATCCAGATGGAGTAGTTGAGCTTCTTCAGCCGGGATGCGGACGCCGCTCGAATCAGCACGCCGGCATGCATCTTCTCGTAGATGCGAGGGACGGACTGGAAGATGGAAGGCTGAATCTCTCGAAGATCGGTCTGGATGGTTTCCAGTGACTCGCCGAAGTTGACAACCGTTCCTGCGCTCAGCCCGAACCACTCCGAGAAGGCACGCTCGTACGCATGACAGAGCGGCAGATAGGAGATGATGAGATCGTCCGGTCCCGGCTGGGGACTGACGAAACCCGAGTCGGCGCCGGCAATGGCGACGGCGGCATTCACGTTCTTGACCGTGAGCATGGCGCCCTTGGGCGGGCCGGTCGTCCCGGACGTGTACACCAGCGTCGCCAGATCGTCCTCGGTGGCGGTGGCCATCACCTCGGCCACCGCTTGCGGGTGCTGCTCCCGGTGCCGCCGTCCTTCGGCAAGGAAATCGGTCCACGACATGAGGATGGGATGGTCGTACCGATCACGAATCCCGCGCGGCTCGATGTAGACGATGCGCTCCAGCGCCGGGAGCTGATCCTTGACTGCCAGGGCCTTGTCGGTCTGTTCCTGGTCCTCGGTGATGACGATCCGGGAGCCCGAGTTCTCGAGGAGATACTTGACCTCGGCCGACGGGTTGGTTGGGTAAAGCCCCATGCTGGCCGCTCGCACCGCCTGGATGCCAAGATCTGCAAACAACCACTCGGGGCGGTTCTCCGAATGGATTGCGACCCGGTCACCGGGCTCGATACCCAGAGCGAGCAGGGCGTGAGCCACGGTTTCGGCCGCTTCCCAATACTCGCCGAAGGTGAAATCGCTCCAGATGCCGAGGAATTTCTCCCGGAGCGCAACCCGGTCCGGCGCCTCGGCGGCACGGTCCCTGAGTCGCTGGGGATTGGTCAGAACCTCGACCTTGCGGGGGGTTGGGGCGGCAACGGTCATGGATTCTCTCCTCCTCCGACAACACTGTGCTCCTCACCGAGGTAGGCGCGGATGACGTCGGGATTGCTTTGCACTTCTGACGGCGGGCCCAGCGCAACCGGACGGCCGAAGTCGACTACCAGGACCCGATCGGCCAGGTCCATCACCATCCGCATGTCATGCTCGACGAGGATGATGGCAATCTCCAGTTCATCCCGGATGTCGAGCATGAAGCGGGCCATGTCCTCGGTCTCCTCCAGGTTCATCCCCGCCACCGGCTCGTCGAGCAGCAGTAGCCGTGGCTCCATTGCCAGCGCCCGTCCCAGCTCGACCCGCTTCTGGACGCCGTAGGGCAGGAATCCGACGAACGACTTGCGGAACGGCTGAATCTCGAGAAAGTCAATGATGTCCTCCACTACTTCACGATTGGCAAGCTCCTCCCGCCGGGCCCGGCCGATGAAAGCCGCCGCGGTTGGGGCACCGTACTTGAGGTGAAGGTGCCGGCCGAGCATGAGATTGTCGAGCACCGTGAGGTGCTCGAATAGTTCCACGTTCTGGAAGGTGCGAGCCATCCCGAGAGCCGCGATCCTGTTGGGGCGCATCCCCAGGATGTCCTGCCCGAGGAACCGAATGGTTCCCTCCTGGGGGTGATAAACGCCAGACAAACAGTTGAACATCGACGTCTTGCCTGCGCCGTTCGGACCGATGATGGCGAACAGCTCTCCTGGATTGACGTGGAACGAGACGTCGTCGAGCACCTTGAGCCCACCGAAACTGAGATGCACTCCACCGAATTCCAGGACCGGACCTTCATGCTCGGTGCGGCCGCCCCTAAGGTGAGCGGAAAGGCTTCGTTGGCGCTCGCTCATCCCCATCGCTTCTTTCGCCGATAGTGCTTGACTTCGCGGAAGGATTTCACACTTTCGTCGCCACCCAGTCCCAGGTAGAACTCGCGCACATCTTCGTCCGCCAGCAACTCGGAGGCTCCTTTGTCCATCACCACTTTGCCGGTCTCCATCACATAGCCGTGAGCGGCAATGGAAAGCGCCATGGTTGCGTTCTGCTCGACGAGCAACACTCCGGTCCCCTGGGCGTTGATTTCAACGATCAGGTCCCGAATCTGCGCCACCAGCAGCGGTGCCAGGCCAAGGCTCGGCTCGTCGAGGAGCAGAAATCGGGGTCCAGACATGAGCGCCCGGCCCATAGCCAGCATCTGTTGTTCACCGCCCGATAGATACCCGGCAATCGCACGCTGGCGATCGGCCAGCACCGGGAACAACCCGTACACCCGCTCCAGGTTCTCCGTCATACCCGCCCGATTGGTATGGGCACCCACTCGCAGATTCTCGTCGACTGTGAACTCGGCGAAGATCCGCCGCCCCTCCATCACCTGGGTGACGCCGTTCTCGACGATCTTCGACGCCTGGTACTTGTGGACCGGGGTCTCGTCGATGGTGATCTCACCTTTGGTGATGTCACCTTCGTGAACGTCGAGCAAGCCCGAGATCGCCCTAAGGACCGTGGTCTTGCCTGCGCCGTTGGCGCCCAACAGTGCGACAATCTGGCCGTCGGGAACTTCGAGGCTGACGCCGCGCAGCACAAGTATCACGTCGTTATAGACGACCTCGAGGTTGTTGACGGCAAGCAAGCTGTCTCCCTCAGTTCACGGGTTGCCACAATACCAACGCCCTAACCTGCGTGTCGTGGGAGCCGGTCGCGAAATCCTTGAACAACTCGTGCAGGGCGACCCGGTTCCTCACCTGCGGAACGCTCGTGCCGAGGTCCGACGGCTCGCCGTGGCCGCGTCGGCCCGGCTTGGCAATGCCGCCATCGAGCCGCTGGCGCAACTGGTCGCCGAAGACGGCAACGAGGACGTGCGTGCTGAAGCCGTTGAGGTGCTGGGGACGCTCGGAGCCGGCGCATTCGGGACGGTCTGGGAAGCCCGCCGCGACTCGTCGACCCGAGTGGTCGAAGCTGCGGTAACCGCCCTCGGGGAGATCGGAGACCCGACGGCCGTGCCGTGGCTGATTGAAACCGGCTCGGTCCATCGTGAGGCAATCGTACGTGAGGCCGCGGTGGCCGCTCTCGGTGCCATCGGCGACCAGCGGGCCTTGCCGGTGCTGCTGGAGGCTGCCGATACCGGAAAACCACAGATTCGACGCCGAGCCATCGTGGCCCTCACCGCCTTCGAGGGGCCGGAAGTGGAGCGTGCACTTGCGGCTGCTCGCCTCGACCGAAATCCAATGGTCCGAGAGGTGGCTGAGATGGTGCTGGGGCGAGAGGGGCCAACCGCCCACCGCCCACCGCCCACCGTTGACTGAAGTGGCGGAGGATCCAGAACGCTGTTTGGGAGCACGGGAACGCGCTTAGCAACCCTTCGGGTTGCCCACCCCACCCCCGTCCCCTCCCACTTCGTGGGAGGGGTGCCAGAAGGCTCTCCCCCCGCGCGACGATGTCCGGCTCCACGGTCACCTGCAAAGGAACGGCTGGCGGTCCCCGTCATACCGGTGCTAGTTATTTCTAAAAGTGGTTTCCCTGGGCCCGGCGCCGGCGGCGCCGGCCATCCCCCACCTCAGGTCCGGCGGCAGCACTCGCATTTCTTGGCCATCGTCACGACATTGCTCGATCGCGGCCAAGAAATCGAAAAGCAGCGGGCAACGGGTTCAAGCTCCCTCGATCCACTCCGAGCCTTCGGCCCAGTGCTCCTGCTTCCAAATGGGGGCCTTGGCCTTGAGCTCGTCGATGAGGAAGCGGGCCGCGGCGAAGGCGTCGGTGCGATGGGCAGAGCTGACGACGACGGCCACCGAGGCTTCCCCGACCTCGACCAGGCCAACCCGATGCTCGATGGCGACGGCGATGAGCGGCCAGGTATCTCGCGCGGCGGCCACCAGCTCTACGATCTTTGCTTCGACCTGCTCGAGGTATGCCTCATATATCAGGTGGGTGACCCCGACCTTTCCGGGCGAGTGATCCCGGACCGTCCCCAGGAATGAGACCACTGCACCGGCGGTTGGATCGGAGACGGCGTCGAGGAGGGCAGAGGGATCCAGGGGCAATTCAGAAACTCGCACCAGATCCCGATGACTGTTCTGGACCATACAATTGACCATAATGCACGATCCTGAACGACTTCCCATCGAGTGGCCCGAGCCGGCAACCACCATCCCGCCGTCTGCAAGCACCCCTCCACCGGTCCCGGCCGCCCCGCGCATCAGCTGGATTGTGCCCCTCACGGCTGGATTCCTCGGGGCGAGCGTAGCGATCGCCATTGTGCTCGCCACCGGCATTGGTTCCTCTGACGAGCCCATCACCGAGCGGGTAACCGAGATCGTTCGCACCGAGATCGTGACTCCCGACGAAGTGTCGGCCAACAGTCAGGCGTCGGCGGTGGCCCGGCGGGTGGTGCCGTCGGTCGTGACCGTCGAACTGTTCAGCGGGGTGACCCTGGTTGGGTCCGGATCCGGTGTCATCATCGATGGAGCAAACGGCTATGTCGCAACCAACGAGCACGTGGTGGATAGCCACTCGAGGGTCGGCATCGTGCTGTCTGATGGACGCCGCTACGAGGGAACGGTGCTCGGCGTCGACAAGCTCACCGACCTGGCGGTTGTCCAGATCATCGCCGAGGCACTCGTCGAAATCGACCTGGGCAGTACCGACGGCCTCGAGGTGGGAGACACGGCGATTGCCATCGGCAATCCACTCGGGCTCTTGGGAGGCCCCACCGTGACGGTTGGCGTCCTGTCGGCATTTGACCGGCTGGTGGAGGGCAATACACAAACCGAAGACCTGTACGGCATGGTTCAGACTGATGCGCCTTTCACTCGTGGCTCGAGCGGTGGGGCTCTGGTGGATTCAGAAGGCCGGCTCATCGGAATCACCACTGCGGTGGGTGTCAGCGATCTGGGCCCGGAGGGACTGGGCTTTGCCACACCGGTGGAGGTGATGACCCGGGTCACCAATGAGATCATCGCCAACGGCTCGAGCGGACACGGATTCCTCGGCATCCGGGGGACTACCCAGCTGGCGTCGCAAGCGGACGGCGGCCAGGCACCGGTAGGCGTGCTGGTATCAGAGCTGCTGGACGGCTCAAGTGCCGGCGGGTCGGGCATCGAAACCGGAGACATCATCACCACAGTCGACGGCCGAGGGGTGACGACCATGGAAGGCCTCATCTCGGCGCTGCGGCGCTTCGGGCCCGGGGATAAGGTCGATGTCGAGGTACGCCGGGATGGTGCCGCCCTCAACGTCACGCTCGAGCTCGGAGAGCGGACCGAGCCATGAGCGACAACATCTTCGACCGTCTCGCCGAACTTCTTTCGTCACCCGGTGCGGTCAATTGGGGTATCGCTAGCGAGCTCGGGAGCAGCGTTGCCGGCGACCCGGGAAGCGTTCCCGGCGACGCCGCCGACTACTGGCACGGGCTGGTCGACACCGCCGGACGCATGCTGGCAGAAACGGGAGCCGTCGATCTCACACCGCCCAGGGTGGTTGCCCTCGATCGGCGAGATTGGACGACCGAAACCATCACCGGCTTCACTTACCTGGCCGAGCCGTTGGCTGCCACGCTTTCCGAGGACCAGAACAACCCGTTCGCTCCCGTGTTCTCGATCATGGTCGGTCTCCAGATCGGTTCGATGGTCGGCTCAATCAGCCACCGGACCCTGGCCAATTTCGACTCGGCCCTTCCGCCGCTCGGTTCCGACAGCTTGCGATTCGTCGCTCCCAATATCGCCGAGTTCACCGAATCACACGATCTGGACCCATACCAAGCTCACCTCTGGATTGCGATTCACGAATTGGTTCAGAACCGACTGCTGGCCGTGCCCGATATCGCCGGTCGATTCCGGTCGCTGGTGGAGACCTATATCACGGGCCTGGAGCTCGATCCTGAAGCCCTCCCGCTCGATGGCATGGAAGCCGGCCTCGACCCGGAACGTCTCGGCCAAATGATGCAGGATCCGTCGTTTCTCACCGGCATGTTTACCGGACCCCACCAAGCCGACGACCTGGCTCGAATCCAAGCGTTCCTGGCGACGGCCGAGGGCTACGTCGGTTTTCTCCTCAATCGGCTCGATTCCAACCTCTTGCCCCAACTCCCCCGGATCCGAGAGGCAGTCGACCGCCGCCGGGCGACCCCATCGCAAGGCGAGGTCTTTCTCCAGAAGATGCTCGGAATCGAGCTGCGGCGTCCCGAGTACCGTGTCGGCACCGAGTTCTTCGAGCAGATCGAACGCCGGTGGGGCCCGGATGCGCCGGCTGCGGCGTGGGCAGAACCGGACGCCCTCCCCAATACTGCTGAACTGGCCGATCCAGTGGCTTGGGCGGCCCGAACCCTGCTCTCGTAAAGCAACACCGAAGGTGTTGCCAGCATCACCGAAGGTGTTGCCGTTGCCCTAGGACTGGCCGAAACCGAGCCACTCCTCGTAGGTGCGCGGGTCGTTGAGCCAGAAGAAGTGCCTTCCTGGCTGCTCGTAGACGTTGTCGTAGAACCGGTTGTTGCTGGTGGTGAACACTGCGTTGTCCCCGATGTCCTGGCCCAGACCCGTCCACCCCTGGTTGGCGGTGACGAGGTTGTCGTGCACGTCGAGATTCACAAGCGAGAGGGGTCCATGGGAGGCGGGAGCTTCCGAACGATCCTGGTCGATGCCCACGATGCCGTCCGCGTTGCCCTCCACCAGGTTCCCGTAGATCTGGACGTTGACGGACGTCGCCACCGCGATTCCCCCTCCCCAGAGCCAGGCATCGAAACCGAAGCCGTTCCCTCGCACCTCATTGTTGGCAATGACGGCGTCATAGCTGATCTCGTGGAAGATGCCCATGCGGTCGTTGTTGATGACGCGGTTGCCCTCGTACAGGGTGTCGATGTTGTCGATGTCGGTCCACAGGCCGACCCCGGCATTGTCGTGAACGTAGTTGTCGCGCACCACCAGGCCGCTGGTGAACGCGAACTTCGACCCACCGGCCTCCCAACCCGAACTGAAGCCGGCGGTGTTGTTGCCGTAGACCTCGTTGCCCGCGAACGTGACTCCGGCTCCTTTCGCCGCCAAGCCGAGCTGACCATTCTCGTAGACAAGGTTGTCTTCGACCAGCGCGCCCGTGGTTGCAGCAATGCCCACCCCATGGTTCCATCGGACAACGTTGCCGGTTATGACCCAATCTGCTCCACCGACAATGTCGTTGTTGTCTCGACGGCTGTCGATGGCACCTTGCTGGGCGGGAGTGGCGAACTTCTCGATCACCAGGTCGCGGATGACGACCCCGTCGACATCGCCCCGAAAGGCCTGGGTCTGCACGCTCAGTTCGACGTCCCGCCCGGCCGGATCCTCGCCGAGGTAAATCGTGTCACGCTCGTAGTCGAAGAACCATGTCCCCGGACCCACCTCCGAAACCGAGCCGACATGAGTGAGAACGCGGTCGTCGATGAACAGCTCGTATGAGTGTCCGCAGCGGGGGCGATCCGAGTTGCACTCGCCGTGCACGCGACTCTCGAGTTGCTGTCCCTCAATCAGCCAAAGATCGTCCCGTTGCACAAACGAAGTGAGCACAACCGCGCCGCTCAGCACCGAACCGGGCCGGCCGATGAACACCTGCCGGTGGCGCGGGATAATCGGTTCCGGACGGTGGATGCCGGGCAACAGCACGAACGTGGCACCCGGCGGCTGCGCCGCGGCCAGCGCGGCCAGGTCGTCCTCCGGGTGGACCACAATGGTGGGCGAGCCGGCCGGGGGTGCGGCGGTAGCCGAAGTGGTCGAGCTGGTTGAGGGCACCGGGCTGGGGCCGGAGGTAGCCGGAATCGCATCTGGGGGGGACGACGATTCCGGCGGCGATCCCGACCCCCAACTCACGGCCGCCACCACGGCCAACAGCCCCACAACGGCTACGACGGAGACCGCCAGATAGCGGCGGGAACGGTTCATCGGCGAGATTCTATGGAGCTGTCGATTTTCTAGTTGAGACCGTATCCGCGCCAGGCGTCATGGGTCATCTGGCGATTGTCCCATTCGAACCAGCTGCCCGGGCCGATGTGGTAGGTGTTGTTCTCGAACCGGTTGTTCCGGCTCGAGAAGACGGCGTTGTTTCCGACGTCCTGGGCAACGCCGGTGTGACCCTGCGACATCGTCACCGTGTTGTCGTGCACGTAGAGGTTCTGGATGATGTGGGGCCCGTACTTCGCACCCTCGGGACGATTCTGCTCCACCGCACCGATCCCGTCGCCGTTATTGACGAGGGTATTTCCGTAGATCTCGACATTGGCCGAAGAGGAGATGACAATTCCACCGCCCCACAACCACGGAGTGAAGCCATGCCCGTTCCCCTCGATGTAGTTGTCGCGTATGACTCCGTCGTAGCTGATCTCGTAATACACGCCGGCCTTGGTGTTACCGATCACCGTGTTGTTGGCGAAGAGCATGTCTTTGGCATTCACGTCGGCCCACAGACCGGGCCCCTGGTTGTGGTGCACGTAGTTGTTGGTGATACGCATATTCGTCGTGTCGGCAAACTTCGACCCTCCCCGCTCCCAGTCGAGGGAATAGGAGAGCTCGCCGTTGTAGGCGATTTCGTTGCCGTCGTACACAGCTCCGTTGCCAACCGCCCCAACCCCGAGTTGGCCGTTGTGGTGCACGTTGTTGCCCTCGACCCGGGCGGCCTTCCCGACCTTGATCCCAACGCCGTGGTTGAAACGAACCTCGTTTCCGGAGATCAGCCAGTTGTCGCCGCCGGCATCGCCGTTGTTTGAGCGGTTGTCGATGGCTCCGTGCTGGGCGGGGTTGGCGTACTTCTCGACGACGAGGCCCGTGATGGTCACGTTTGGCGCGTTCCCATAGACGGCACCCTGGGTGACACTGGTCTCGACCCATTTGCCGGACGGGTTCTCGCCGATGTAGATACGATCGGCGCCGTAGTCGAAATACCACGTGCCCGGTCCAACCTTGGAGCGGCTATCGACGTGTTGGAGACGGACGCCGTTGACGAAGAGGTCCTCGGGATACCGGCACCTCGGTGAGGAGCTCTCGCATACCCCGGGCCGGGCGCCCTGTTGATTCTGACCGCCCACCCACCACTGGGATCCGTCTTGCGACCAGCCGCTGAGCACCCGTGCTCCGTTGAGAACCGCGCCCGGCTCGCCGAGGATCACATTGCCGGCCTTCGGGGAGAATCGCTGCATCCGGTGGGTGCCGGCCCGAATGTAGAAGGTGGACCCGTTGGGTGCGTTGTTGATGGCGTTCTGAATGCTCTGGCCGGGCCACACGCTGATCGCATCTGGGGGAACATCGGGTTCGGTGACCGGGTCCGGCGACGCTCCGCCGGTAACGCCTGCCACCGGGTCCCCGAACCCAAGTCCGGCATCGTATTCGAGCGGTGATCCACTCGTCTCCCCGATCGAGTTCAGATGGACGTGCCCGCTACTCGGCCGGTAGAAGCCGAGGGTGTCTCGCCCGTCGCGGTCGAAGTCGGCCACCACGACGCCATCGCCCGCTGCGCCCTGGTAGCCACTTGGGCCGACGGTGCTGGTGTTTCCATTTGAGAGCTCGTACCGGCCGGTCCCAGGTTGCCAAAGACCAACGGTGTCCTTGCCATCCCCATTGAAGTCTCCGGCAAACGGGCGGCCGTGGCCGGAACCAAAGGTGAACTGCTGATCGGCAAAACCGGTCGTGTTCGTATAGCGCAGGTAGAAGGTTGCGTTGGAAGGTCGATACACGCCGATGGTATCAATTCCATCGCCGTTCCAGTCACCGCACACGGGAAGATCCTCGGGAATACCGAAGTAGATCGAGATGTCGGCTACCCCGAAGTTGTTCTGCTGACGGAGGTAGAGGAAGCCCGATTGGGAGCGGTAGAGACCGACGGTGTCGGTGCCATTCCCATTCCAGTCGCACACCATCGGCAGGTCGCCGGGGATGCCGTAATAGAAATCGCCGATCCCCTCCATCGACCAGCGCCCTCGGTCACCGTCGAAGAATGCCACCTGGACGCCTGACGGGACCGCCGCCGCCGAGACGATACCCGAGAGGACAGACACGACCAGCGCGAATGCCATAATCAACGAGCGACGTCGTGTTGGAGTTTTCCGGCCCATCGGTCAATAGCCCCTGCCAGCGCCCGGCGACTCTAAGCACTCTCAGTAAGCAATGCCAATTCGGAGAGCGGCCGACGTCAGGACTGTCCGAACGAATTCCACTCCGCCAGCGTGCGCGAGCCGTTGTTCCATTCGAAGAAGCGGCCATCGCCATTCAACCGATATTCGTTGTTGACGAAGCGGTTGTTGCGACTGGTGAAGACCCCGTTGTCTCCAATATCTTGGACCAGTCCGGTCTGACCTTCGGACATTGTGATTATGTTGTCGTGCACGTGGAGGTTGGTGACTTGCTGGGGGCCGAACGACGATGGCGCCGTCGACCGGTCCTGTTGAATTCCGGCGATGCCATCGGCGTTGTTGATGACCTCGTTTCCGTAGACCTCGACGTTCGGGGATGCCGCCACGACGATGCCGGCGCCCCAAAGCCAGGCCGGGTGACCGGAACCGTTGCCTTCGATGTAGTTGTTACGGATAACTGCGTCGTATGAGATCTCATGGAAGATCCCGATACCCACGTTGTCGGTAACGCGATTGCCTTCGTAGAGAGTGTGGATGTTGTCGATATCGGTCCACAGCCCCGGCCCAACGTTGTGATGCGAGTAGTTGTTGCGGACCACCAGGTTGGTCGATTTGGACCACTTGGTCCCACCGCCCTCCCAGCCGTATGCGTAGCCGGAGGCGTTGTTGTAGGCGATCTCGTTGTTTTCGATCAGCATGCCCGCCCCATCACCACCCAGGCCCAGCTGGCCGTTGTGATGGACGTAGTTCCCGACCACCCGGCTGCCGTTGGTCGATTTGATGCCGACACCGTGATTGTTGCGTATCTCGTTGTTGGCGATCAGCCAGTTGGAACCATTCGTGTGGCCGCTGGGATTGGCGCGGGTGTCGATCGCTCCGACTTGGGCAGGGCTGGCGTACATCTCGATCACCAGACCGGTGATGGTGACGTCATTGACTTGGCCGGAGAAAGCAGTCTCGGTAACAGAGGTCTCGACCCGCTTGCCGGAGGGATCGTCACCGATGTATATCCGGTCGGCACCGTAGTCGAAGAACCATTTGCCAGGTCCGACCTGACCAGCACTGCCCACGTGCTTCATGCGAGCGTCGTTGATGAACAGCTCCTCGGGGTAGGCGCACCGCGGGGAGTCCGCAACGCAGTCTCCGTGCAGCCGGCCGGCTTGCGTCTGTCCGGTCACGAACCAACGATTGCCGTCCCCTTGCCAGTCGGTGAGCAGGCGAGCGCCGCTCATGACAGCCCCGGCCTCTCCGATAAACGTCTGGCCGGACTTCGGTTTCACCTGCTGCTGGCGATGGACCCCCGCAAGCAATAGGAAGGTGGCATCGCCTCCGTGCTGGTTGACGACGTCCTGGATATTGGTTCCGGGGGCGATCCGTACCGCGTTTGCCGGCACTGGAACCGCCGACTTGACGATGGGTGAGGCGGGAGCGGCGCCCGGCACCGGGCTCGTGAACTGCGCGGCCGGCGGCTCCTCCTCAGCAGGCGGCTGCACCTCGGCCGGGGGTTCGGCAGGCGGGGCCGGAGGCTGCTCCTCGGCCGACGATGGCGAAGCCGGAGGCTGCTCCTCGGCCGGCGATGGGGCCGGCGGCAATTCGGGAACCACGATGTCCCCAAGCGGGCTTCCGCTCCACTCCGGGTGAGTGGTGGCCAGTCCGCTGGCCGGGTTGAACTCAGCCGCCATCGGGACCCCGGCTACCTCTCCGAGGTCGTAGACCTGGGCGACTCTGGCCGGGCCAAACAGATTGGTAACTGCCAGGGTGTTGGTAGCGGGCTGGTAGACGGCCAGGCGGTCGATGCCGTCGCCGTCCCAGTCGCCAACCACGAGCGTGTCGGCGGAGGACCCGAAATACGACTCCATCACCGGGGAGTCCGAGACATGACCGCGAGCGACCGCCACGAAGCCGCTCTCGGGATCTCGCAGCCCGACAGTGTCCTTGGCATCGCCGTTGAAGTCCCCGGCAAACGGGACGCCGGCGGCAAAGCCGAACTGGAAGTCCCAATCGCCGAAGCCCTGCGAGTTTCTGTTGCGCAAATAGAACTTCTGCTCGGAGGGCCGGAAGATGCCGATGGTGTCGACCCCGTCCCCGTCCCAGTCGCCACACAGGGGGCGGTCGCCGGGAATGCCGTAGTAGAACTCGTAAGCGGCTGTGCCCGTGCTGTTCCCATTGCGGAGGAGGAGATAGCCGGTGCTCTCCCGGTAGACGCCAACGGTTGCGACGCCGTCGCCGTCCCAATCGCACAACAGCGGGGTGTCGCCCGGAGCGCCGTAGTAGAAACTGCTCCCGCTCGGAAGGTTCCAGCTCGAGCTGCCCGGGTCGTAGAACGCGACCTCGGTACCGGAACTCGAGCCTGCCCCGGCGATGGCACCCTGCAGCGGGATGACAATTGCCAGAACGGTGATTGCAGTGGCCAGGCGCTTCATTCATTCCCTCACAGTGGTTCCGGTCAACTACCAGGAGTGATATCGACCACGGAGCGCGCTGACTTGAGCCGGATCGCGGGTTCCGGTCGGCAACCGGCCACCATCATCATCAGGAGCGGACGAAACGAACTTCGCTCCCTCAAACGGACGTACACTCATATCTCGTGAAGATCCTCCAGATCCACACCCAGTACCGGCAACCGGGTGGCGAAGACACCGTGGCCTCGAACGAGGCCGAGCTACTGCGCAACGCCGGCCATACGGTGATCGAGCATCGCGAGCAGAATCCGCCCGGACCGCTGGCGGCCGCAGGCGATATGATCCGTTCGCCCTGGAATACAGCCGCCGCCCGCCGGGTGCGAGACCTGGTACGGGTGCACCAACCCGACGTGACCCACTTCCACAACACCTGGTACCACCTGTCGGCGTCGGTCTTCCGGGCGGCTCAGGAAGCCGGCTCGCCGACGGTGCTCACTCTCCACAACTACCGGTTGGCGTGCGCCAACGCCATGCTGCTGCGCGATGGCAAGCCGTGCGAGCTGTGCGTGACCAGCCAGAACGCCTGGTACGGGGTCCGCTACCAGTGCTACATGGACAACTACGCGCAGTCGCTGGCCTCGTCCGCTGCCATCGCGTTCAACCGTCGGAGGGGCACCTGGCGCAAGGACGTGGATCTCATCCTCGCCCTGACCGAATTCGCTCGCCAACGTTTCATCGAGAGCGGAATCCCCGAGGACAGGATCGCAGTCAAGCCCAACTTCGTTCTCGACCCGGGGCCTCGCTCACGGCCGGTGCAGAACTCGGACGTCGTGCTGTTCGTTGGACGACTCACCCCGGAGAAAGCGCCCGACGTACTGCTCGATGCCTGGGAGCGTGCCGGCCTCGATCATCGTCTCGAGGTGATCGGCGTAGGACCCCTCGAGCCCGACCTGAGGCGCCGGGGGCTGCAAGGCGTCTCCCTGCTCGGCCAGATCGATCATGCGTCCGTGCGCGACAAAATGCTGGCCGCCCGGGCCCTGGTGCTTCCTTCGATCTGGTACGAGGGCCTGAGCATGGTGCTGCTCGAGGCGCTGGCGGCAGGCTTGCCGGTGCTTGTGTCTGACATCGGCCCCATTCCCGAGGTGGTCGCGCCACTCGGGCCCGAGTGGCTGGCGCAGCCCGGTGACCCCGATGACCTTGCCAAGGGCCTGGCCCGCATCGATGACGACGAGGAGCTAGCCCGTATCGGGACGCAGGCCCGGACCCTGTTTGAGCAGCGCTATTCAGAGTCACAGGGCCTGGCGGACCTCGAAGCGGCCTACGAAAGGGTCGTGCGTACTATTTCAGGCCCGCACCTGCCGCGTCGATAATCGACAGATGGGTATTGCGCGCATTGATATCCTCGGCGTCGGAATCAGCGCGGTCAACATGGAAATGGCCATCACCGAGCTGGCCCGATGGATCAGCCAGAGCGAGCAGCACTATGTGTGCGTGACCGGCGTCCATGGGGTCATGGAAGCCCAGGCCGACCCTGCCCTTCTCGCTATCCACAACCGGTCCGGCCTCACCACTCCAGACGGGATGCCAATGGTCTGGGCCGGGAGGCGGGCCGGGGCCGATCATATGGCGCGGGTATACGGGCCCGATCTGATGCTCGAGGTATGCGCCCGGTCGCCGGCCGAGGGGTGGACTCACTACTTCTACGGTGGCAAGCAAGGTGTGCCCGAGCTGCTGGCCCGCCGGCTCGAGGAGCAGTTCCCCGGCCTCAAAGTGGTGGGCACTCACTCGCCGCCCTTCCGGCCGCTCACCGACGCAGAGGCTGAAGCAACCGCAGCCATGATCAACCAGGCCGGGCCAGACTTCGTTTGGGTCGGCCTGAGCACGCCGAAACAGGAAAGATGGATGGATGCCAATGCCGCCAGGCTGGAGGCCCCGGCCATTCTGGGTGTGGGAGCTGCCTTCGACATCCACGCCGGGTTGTTGCCGCAGGCGCCTGCCTGGATGCAGCGGATCGGGCTCGAATGGCTCTACCGGCTCTACAAGGAGCCCCGGCGGCTGTGGAAACGCTACCTGGGAAACAACCCGCAGTTCATTGCCCAAGTGTTGCGCCATCCCCCGCGAATGGTGGATCCCGCCGAGCTGGCGGGCAGATCTGAGCCGCCCGAAACGACCACGGAAAGTGAACTAGACTGAGTGGTTACCGGGCCATTCGGGTTCAATCTGACAATCTGACAATCTGACAGCAAGAAGAGGGAAGACAGATTATGGAACGGGTACTCGTAACTGGTGCGGGCGGATTCATTGGACACCACCTAGTCACCGACCTCCGCAAGCGCGGCTACTGGGTCCGCGGAGTCGATGTCAAGGAGCCCGAGTTCTCCGAAATCGACGCCGACGAGTTCGAGCTCCTCGACCTGCGACGCTGGGAGAACTGCCTCGAGGCCACCAAAGATGTCGACCACGTGTACGCCCTGGCCGCCGACATGGGCGGCATGGGATTCATCTCTGCCAACCACTCCACCATTCTTCACAACAACGCCCTCATCAACCTTCACACGCTCGAGGCGGCGCGCGAAAACGGGGTTGATCGTTACCTGTACACCAGCTCGGCCTGCATCTACCCCGAGTATCTGCAAGAGGACGCCGATGTAACCCCTCTCAAGGAGGCGGATGCCTATCCGGCAGCTCCGCAAGACGCCTACGGCTGGGAAAAGCTGATTTCAGAGATTGCCGCTCACTACTACCACCTCGATTACGGGGTCGATGTGCGGGTGGTTCGATTCCATAACATCTACGGCCCATACGGCACTTGGACAGGTGGCCGGGAGAAGGCTCCCGCCGCTCTGTGCCGCAAGATCGCCGAAGCCGAAGATGGGGGGACCATTGAGATATGGGGCGACGGCGAGCAGACGCGCTCGTTCTGCCATGTCGACGATACCGTCGAAGGTCTCTACCGGCTCATGATGTCCGACTACACCGAACCCCTCAACCTGGGCCGAGACCGGATGGTCACCATCAACGAGCTGGCCAACATCATCATCGAAATCTCGGGTAAGCGCGAAATCAAGCTCAAGCACGTTGACGGACCGCAGGGTGTCCGAGGTCGAAATTCGGACAACACTAAGCTGCGGGAAGTCCTCGACTGGGAACCCACTATTGCCCTCGAAGAAGGCCTGGTTGGAACCTATCGCTGGATCGAGAAGAAGGTCCAGGAGAAACAGGGCTAGCGCTCGGGGGCCCGGGGCACAGGAAACAGGCAGGTGAAGGAGCGATGACTGACTCGATTCACCTCCCGGATTCAGGACTCAATCATCCGACTGGGAAGGTGGCCACGGCTGCCCTCCACACCGGGATGAAGCACCGTTCGGCCCGCCACATCTTCCTGGCGCGGGCGCTGGCGTTTCTCCTGGCCGGATATCTGCTGTTCGATCGGGCCTTCGCCTGGTTGCACGTGCCGGCGCCTGGGATCCCGCTCTTCATCGGCGAGCTGGTTCTGGGAATCGGTCTTTACGTGGCCTTCCGCTCGAAGGAGGCTATCCGGTTCATTCGACTCAGCCCTCCCATGCAGGCGCTGGTGTTGTTCATGGCCTACGGAGCGCTCCTCGCCGTAATCGGTGTGCTCAGCTACGACCTTCAACTGACCGCCCGCGACGCCGCCATCTGGTACTACGGCCTGTTCGCAGTGGTGATCGGTACGCTGGCGAGAGCCTGGGAACCCGCCTACGACTTCTTCCTCCGGTCCTACACCCGCATCATCCCCATCTTCCTCGTGGTCGGTACGGTCCGCCTGATTCTGGCCAACCGGGACAGCGGGATCTTCGTGCCGGATTCAGACGTGCTCATCACCTCCCACAAACCGGGGAATCTGGGCGTTCAAGCGATCCTGGTGATCGCCTTCCTGTTGCTGGTGGTCGCCCCCGAGCTCGAACGGCGCGACAGGGTACGCAATGTGCTCCTCACCGTGGGCGGCCTCGTACTCCTATCGCTGGCCGGCACACAGAATCGTGGAGTCATGGTGGCCGGTTTTGTTGCTCTCATCATCATCTTCATTGCCGGGCGAGCAGCCCGACCGCTCATGGCCGGGGTCGTGGTGGTCATGGCGGCAACACTCGTGCTCGCCTTCTCCTTCAACCTGCGGTTCGACCTCGAGCGACGCGAGGTGTCTGTCGATCAGCTCTTTTCGAACCTGATCTCGCTTGACTTTCAGGCCGACCCGGACGGCACCAACGAGGACGATGGCACCGTCGCGTGGCGGATCGAGCTGTGGACGCAAGTTATGACCGACACTCTGACTGCTGAGAGGTTCCTGTCGGGTTTCGGCTTCGGCCCCAATCTGGCCAGCAAATATGGCTTCGTAGCCGGCAACGCGGTTGGCCCTGAGCTGCGCAATCCACACAATTCACATCTGTCTGTCATTGCCCGCATGGGTCTGGTCGGAGCCAGCCTGTGGATCGCCCTCTGGGCCTTGTGGTTCCGACACCTGTGGAAGTCCAGCAAGCGCTTCGCATCCATCGGTGAAGACCAGAAGGCCGGCTTCCTCGCCTGGTGTATGGTGGCGGCTCTTGCCGCCCTCATCAACGGCATCTTCGACCCCAGCCTGGAAGGACCGCAAGCCGCAGTGTGGGTTTGGTGCATCTTCGGATTGGGTTCGCTGATAGCCGTCGAGGGGACGGTCATCCGGTGGCGTGGCCAAACGCCGGCCTGGGCGAGGCAGAACGAGGCCGCGTGAACAGAAGCCCGGCACCAGCCAGCCGGGGTAGTGAGCGCCCCCGGGTCATCGTGTTCGCCTACGCCTGCGAGCCGGGACGCGGCTCTGAGCCGGGAGTGGGGTGGAGCCTGGTCCAATCGGTTGCCCGGTTTGCCGACCCGGTGGTGTTGGTAGGCCCGGAGCACATCGAGGCGATTCGCGCCTGGGAGGCGGCCAACCCGGGGTCATGTCTCAGCTTCGAATTGGTCCCGGAGCCAACCTGGGCTCGTTGGCTACCGCACGAGCCAACCGAGAAGTCGAGATCACACCTCATCGGCTATTTCGTTTCCTATCTCGGTTGGCAGCGCCGAGCGGTACGGATCGCCCGGCGTCTTCACACCGCCCAGCCTTTCGACGTCTCCTATCACGCCACCTATTCGGTCTACTGGCTGCCGTCGCCCGGCCGGCGGCTTGCCGTCCCGCTGGTATGGGGACCGGTGGGGGGTGCGGTCACCACTCCGTTCAACATGTGGCGGGCGCTGGGCACCAGGGGAATAATCTCCGAGCTACTCGACCTTCTCGCCGTCCGATTCTTTTCGCTGGCCCGGTCCACGCGACGCACCTGGCACCGGGCCCGCGTACGCATCATTCAGAACGAGGAGACCCGGCGCCGCCTCGGCCGCCGACGCGACTCCGACGTGCTGTTGAACCACGTGATGTTCACGGAAGTAGATCGCGAACCAAAAGCCCGTGAGCGCTTCATGCTGTTTCTGTCATCGTTCGAGCCACGCAAGGGGGTGCGCTTCGCCCTGCTCGGCCTGGCCAAGGCCGATCCGAACGTTCGGATGGTGATTGTCGGAGATGGGCCAGAACGGGGCGCAGTTGAGGCACTCATCGAAGAACTCGACCTGGCCGACCGGGTGGACTTGCGCGGCTGGCTCCCCTATCCGGAGGCGATGGATCTGCTAGATCGTGCCGGGGCGGTGGTGTTCGCCGGTGTCCGCGAGGAAGGCGGGACGGCTCTGGCTGAGGCCATGCTGCGAGGCGCACCCGTCATCGTGTTTGCCAATGGGGGCGCCAAGACGGTCGCCGAGGCGGCGATCGATCCGGAGCGGGTGCAACTGGTCATGCCCGGCTCACGAGAAGAGATCGCCCAGGGTGTCGGGAACGCAATGACGCACTTCTACCGCGCAACCGGCCTGGCCAACACCCCCAACCTGGATACCGCGTCCGCTCACCGCCAACTCGAGGAAGCGTTTCGGGCGGCAATGGAGTGACGTAGGCCCCCGGCCGGGCTATCAACCAGAGTAAGTATCCAGACCGGGCAGGTCACGAGTTGCGAAGCAACTCGCCAGCAACGCTGGAGGCGTTGCCTTACTCGCTGTTGCCGCGGGCGCGGCGGGCGGCGCGGCCGCTCGTTCCGGCTGGGGTACGGCCGGCGGGTTCGCCGCCGAGCCCGAGGATGTCCTTCATCGAGCCTTCCGAGGCGGTCATCTCGGCTCGCAGCGGCGCCTTGGTATAGATGTAGCCGATGGCAGGTGTCTCGATGAAGTGGAGGCGGTCGGCTACTTCCTCCAGCTCACCGACCCGGCTGTTGTGAGCCACGATGGCAACCACGGCGTCCACATAGCGCACGAGAGTGCTGGCATAGGCAACCTGGAGGAGCGGCGGACCGTCGATGATCACCAGGTCGAACTGCTCCTTCACTTCGGAGAAGAACCGCTGCGTGTCCTCGGTGCGGAAGAAGTTGGCCGCCTCAACCGGCTGCCGGCCCCGCCACAACAAGTACAGGGACCGATCGTCGGTGACCACAACCTGGCGGACCGCCTGGTCGAGCGGCACCAGGCCTGCGACCACTTCGGTGATGCCGGCCTCAGGCTGTTCCTCGCCGAGGAACAGGCTGGTGAGCTCCTGATTTCCGAAGTCGGCATCGATCACCAGCACCCGCAAACCCTCGCGAGCTGCCGCGATAGCCGTGTTGGCCGCTGCGGTCGTCTTTCCACTCGCCAGTGTCGCCGACACCATCATCAGCGATTTGGCGCCGGCGGCCGACGCACGGATATCGACGGCGGCCGCCGCGAATCGGAAGGCCTCGGCCGACGCCGAGGTCGGTGCTTGCGTCACCGGCAATGAGGACTTGATCCCTTCCAGCGTGAAGTCGGGCACTTCCGCCAGGAGCGGAGCGTTGAGCACTAGCTCCGGCAGAGTCCGGCTCCCGAACGCCCGGCGGCGGGACGCCAGGAAGTACGAGACGGCCGCCGCGACAGCCAGTCCGAGAACGATGGCCGCCGCCAGGATCCGGGCCGGACCCGACCCGGTGGTGGTCTGCGGGGTGGGGGCAAACGACAGGTTGTTGACGCCTGAGCCCGTCAGCTCCAGGTCGATGAGAATGGAGTTGGCGCGGCCCGACAACTCCGCCAGCTCAGCGATGCCCGCTTCTTGTTGAGCGATCAACGCCTGCAACTCGGCGTCGCCCGCCTCAATCGTGTCGATTACTGCGGTGGTCTGGAAGTCCTGTAGAAGGTCGTCGAGCTGGATCCGCACAACCTCGGCTGCGTCGCTAGTTGACTCGAGGCTGTTAAGCCGGATTTGCAGGTCCAGGAACTGGGCCAGGTCCTGCTCGAACTCTTCGTCCAGGCCGCTACGCACTGGATCGAGAGCGATCTTGTTGTCGATATCGAACTGGATCGAATCGAGGATGACGTCGAGTTCCTCTTCCCGACGATTGATCTGCTCGACCGCGTTTGAGGCGGTGTCCGCCAGCTGCTCAAAACGAACGTCTTGATACGACTCGACGATGGCGTTGGCGCCGACGCGTGCCAGCTTTGCGGTGTCGGCCGTGAATGAGACCTCGATTTGGTTGCTGTCGCGACTGGACGAGATACTCGTCGACCGCAGGATCTCGTCCTGAGGGATCTCAACCCCGGCGACGTCCTCGGCGTCGAGCCACCCGGGCCACTCGTCGCCCAGCGTCTCCGGATCAGTCGAGGCCCACAACCGGACCAGGTTTTCCGCTTGAACTGCTACCCGGGGTGACTGAAGGATCTCGACCTGGTCGGCCACGTACCGCTGCGGGTTCTGCCCGCCAGTGATGACGTCCCCGACATTGAATAGCGTGTTGGAGCGAGGATCCTCAACCACCATTTCGGCAGTGGCCTGGAACGCTGAGGGCACGTATGCCTGAAAGGCAAGACCGAGCCCGATGAATACGATCACGATCAGGGCGACGAGCCAGCGATAGCGCCACATCGACGCGACGATGCTCGGCTGCTCGAGAGCGGCTATCTCGTCAAACTCTCTGGGGCGAAGCGTATCCATCGATCAATTCCTTCTTGGGTGATTGAAGGGGCGTGAACGCCGCCGCGACTGGCCCCTTTCTGTCTTCAGTGTAAACGAAATACTGAAACTGGCTGGCGCTCTCCGTTAGTGGCCGGTACGGCTGCCGAGCGCCGCCGGAATGGTTCTGGCAAGTATCCGGAGATCGGTTGAGAACGAAATGGCTTCGACGTACTCGAGGTCGATGTGGGTGGCTTCGTGCATGGGAACCTCGCCTCGCGCCGAGATCTGCCACAGCCCGGTCACCCCGGGCTTCACCTGATGGCGGGCGTGCTGCCAAGGCTCGTAGCGCTCCACGATTTGCACCATCTCGGGCCGCGGGCCCACCAGGCTCATCTGCCCGAACACGACATTCCACAATTGCGGCAACTCGTCGAGGCTCCACTTGCGAATGAACTTGCCGACCGGCGTCAAGCGAGGATCGTCCTCTGACTTGTGATTCAAACGCCGGTCGCTGCCCACGAACGATGGGACGCGCAGGGAACGACGATCCGGTTCCATCGACCGCAGCTTCAGCACCTTGAAGACCTTGCCGTTGCGGCCGACCCGCTCTTGTCGCAAGAAGATAGGTAGCCCGAGGTCGATGAACACGGCAATGGCAACGGGGATGACAATCGGAAGCGTGAGCACCGCAAGCAGCAGACCAACGCCTCGATCAATGAGAGCCTTGCCCAAGCGCTCATAGATACCCCGGCGACGAGTCGCGGTGGCTTCGCCCGCGGCTGGAGCCAGCTGCGTTGAATGCGAAAAAGTCTGCGCGCTCTGCGTCATCTGGATTCTCCGCCCTCTCACCCCGTTAGCCACGACTCTACTTTAGCCCCACTCTCAGTGGTCGTTCACTCAGCGTAGTGTCGATCACTGCCGGTGCCAAGCACCTCGAGCTAACGTGCTCATTGCCAATACCCTACCCTCGAACGCTCGACCACTCGATAGGTCGAAAGCCTCAAAAATTGCGGAGGCGCTGGCGAAGGCCCAGCGGACCTGCCAGTCGGGTACCGGGATCTCGGCTCGGTACTCTGGGGGCAAAAGGCAATCGGCAATCGGCCAAAGAGCGGAGCGCTCTCACCATTCCGTGGAGGCGGAGTTGCTTACTGCTTATTGCGTACTGCTGGCAACGGAACGGTGCTTCATCCAAACGCCCAGCGCCACGCACGCTTGAGCAGGTTGGGGCGGCCCGGGGTCGGCAAGTCTTTGAGGACCGCTTCGAGATGGTCGGGCGGCAGGTCGCCGACGAGGACATAGGCAACATCGGGCGTGCGCCAGAACACACTCACCGCTCCCGGGGTGTACCTGCGGTGATAGCCGCCATCGCCGCCGATTTCGACGGTGGCCATATCGGCCAGGCCGCCACCGTCGCTCTTGCGACTCACCTCGAAGACCGAGAACCGAAACAAGCCGTCGGTGAAGAACACCTGCACTCCGCCCGGAGCCGCGTAGGAATCTGCCGCCCAGTAGTGACCGGCAGCCGAGGAGATGTTCTCGGCAGCCGCCGAGGCGCGATGTTCCGGCTCGGGCATGTCCTCCATGTCGAGCATCGGGTCGTCGGACCGCGGCCGGATCTCGATGAGGGAGGAATACCGGTAGAGCGATCCGTCGCCGTCGTAGACCTCGGTCGTGAGCAGCGCGCCCGTCGCCTCATCGAGAACGTAGCGCGCCCGAACCGAGCCTCCCTCGAGGACCTCAACGGTTCGACCGTTTGACAAGCCGGTTCGGTTCTCGCCGTCTGTGACGATATATCCATCCCACAGACGCCAATCCATCGAGGGCGACATTTCTAGGTAGTAGATACTGCCGGCGTATTGCTCGATCATCTTCCCGTCGCCGATGGCGATTGACGCGTCCTCGCTGGTCACCATGGTCATCCCACCGGACTGCTCGATATCGGTCACCTGCGCCACCACTCCATCGGCGGACCAGCAAACCACCAGCTGCCTGCCGGCAAATTCGGCATCTCCGGCCTGGTCGAGATCGTCGATGAGGTCGGGGGCGGGAAGCGTCCCGAGCAGCGTCATCACCGTGAGCGTGACGGTGAAGATCATCGGCCCGCCACCGCCTGGACCTGCACCACGTTGAATCCAGGATCGACCGAGGCCCGGGCGACGTGTTGTTCGACCAGCGGATCGAGTTGGAGCGGCACCGCCTGGTTCCCGTTGACGCCCACCCCGATTCCCACCACCAGGGCAGCGACCGCGGCGATGGATACGACTTCGGACCGTTCCTACCGGGACCTCAGCCGCGTCTGCGATCTCCTGATAGGTGAGCCCGACCACGTCGCACATCACGACGGCCTCTCTGAATTCGTAGGGAAGCGCCAGGAGGGCGCTCTGCATTTCGTCGCTGAGCCTGGTTGCGGCCAGCACCTCATCGGGCGTCGGGGCGGTGACGATGGCAGAGCGGTCCTCGTCGGGCAGCTCGGTGGTCGGACGGCGCTTCTGCTTGCGGATCTCGTCCAGGAAAGCATTGCGGGTGATGCGCCAAAGCCAGCCCTCGAAGGAGCCGGGCTGGTAGGCGGCAAGGCCCCTTCTGACCCGCAAGAGAACCTCTTGAGATAGGTCGGCGGCGTCATCCGGATTGCCGGTGAGTCGGTAGGCAAAGTTGTAAATGATGCGCCCATAGTCGCTGGCCACTTGCTCCCAGGTGGGGACGGCCTCGTGGGAGGCCATCTACACAAGTAACGGCGCGGGAACGGCAAAGAGTTCCCGTCGCGTGCCGATCACGCCGACTCCCCCGGACTCCTACTTGCCGGTGTCGGAGGGCTCATCGTCGGCTCCATCTCCTGCACCGTCGGCCATTCCCCGACGAAACTCCTTGGCCGAGGATCCGATGCTGCGGGCGATGGCCGGGAACCGGGAGGCACCGAATATAAGGACGACGACAACGAGAATGATGAGAAGCTCACCCCAGCCAAGTCCGCGCATTAGGCCTCCTTCTTTAGGCTCGAAGCCTACCGGGGCTCAGGTGAGTGCCAAGGAATCCACGAATTGCTGCAACCGCTCGCGGGTGATGAAGCGAATCCGGGGCTCGCGACGCTCCTTCTCATATACCAGGTAGGGGCCGAACTTGTCCGATACCAGCAGACCCCTTTCGTGTCCCGATTGCCCGAAGTCGATCATGAAACGGTTGATCAGGGGTTCGCCGAGCTCGGCGTAGTCGCTGTCGACCAGCGGATCGACGCAGACATAGGTGCGCCCGGCCGGGTTGGAGGCGGTATAGGTCTCGTATCCCTCTGCTTGGGTGGGCGCCGACACGGTGTACCCGCTCAGGCGGAGCAGCCCGAGCACCAGTTGGCCGGCGGTGGCCGACCCGGGGTCGAACCCCTGCAGGCGAAGGCCGGACTCGATCTCGGCCGGCAACTCGAGGTTGGCACCGGCGGGACCAATTCCCTCCTCGGGAACGGTGGATTTCACTCCCGGAGCCGACCCGCCGGAGTCCCCTCCGAACGCGGCCAGCGGGTCCGGACCGGCTTGTTTGAAGACGGTGGGAGGCGGGGCCGGTGGTGGTAGGGTGCCCGGGGTCTCGAGCCCAACCTCGCCCACCTTGGCGAACTCGGGGCCGCTCTTGCCATAAGCCACCACCCTGGCGACCTGATCTATGGGGAGCGAATGGCGCTTCTCGCGAACGACCTCCACCGCTTCGTGCAGCAGCAGCTTCTCGAGCACCGGGTCCGCACCGGCCGGCAGCGGGACATCGAAGTAGACCTCAGCGGCGTCCGCTTTGACGTGAAACTCTGCCACCGGCGGAACCGGCCGAGCCGGCTCGGTGACACTCTGCGATGCCCCCACTTCAGGCGGCAGGGCCTTGGCGCCGCGGAATACGAAATACGCGATCGCCCCGACGGCCGCCAGCAGGATGATGAAGCCGATAACTGCGCCCACGGTTCCCCTATCTGGAGTGCAACGCGAAGCCTACAAGAGAGTCCGGGGTCCGAAGAGTCCCAAGTCCCAAGTCACGAGTCCCAAGCAGGAGAAAGTCTTGGGTCTTGGGTCT
>CAMYMH010000013.1 GCA_947259275.1 uncultured Acidimicrobiaceae bacterium
GCTTTCGAGTTTGCTTCGCAAACTCGTGGGTGTGTTGGCGGGGTTGCACCCGGCTCCAGAGCCGACCTGTCTTTGGCTCTTCGCCTTCGGCTCATCGCAGGTCGCGATGAACAAAGCTCCCTCATCGTGTCTTCCAATAAGAACTTCTCCGCCTGGGCCGAGATCTTCGGAGACGCCGTCGCCGTCGAAGCCATGGTCGACCGCCTCGTCCACCACTCCGACATCATCGCCCTCAAAGGCAACAGCTACCGCCTACGAGACAAAACAAAGGAGGTCCTCACCACCCAACAAGACCAATAAACGCGCAGATTTCAACCGGCGCAAACCGCGCAGATTTCAACCGGCGTTGACAAACTGGAGTTCCGCAGGATCGTCTGGCCGCCTCGAAGGTCGGTCAGATCTGGGTTGGCCTCCTTGACGCTGATGGTCGCTGTTTTGTTTGATCGCAACCTGGACGTGGTCTCCTGTTCAATCCCGGCTTCCAGTGCTGCACTCCAAGCGTCAGGCTTCACCCAGAAGCTGTATGAGTTTTCAAACACGTCGTAGGCCACACCAATGAGGCTGGAGCCGGCGGCTGCTTTCGCAGCCTCCTCTACTTCTTGCTGCGCCGCCACCCTTTCATCCATGGTGGTTGGCGCTGCTCGAACTTGTAGCTCGGCTGGAGCGTTAAGAAACGCTGCGGTGTCTTCAAAGCCAGGCTCGACCACCAGGAGAGCGCCCTCCCCGAACGGTCCTCGGAAGTCCACGAACCCTGGATGGGAATAGACGGTGTCAACGTAGGAGAGTGATTTGCCCTGCTCGTCCAACATGGCCAAGGCTTCCTCTCGAGAGATGCCCATGTCGTCTGCTAGGACTACCACTTCCGGGTCTTCCAGGAAATCACGATCGACGGTGCTGGCGTCGCCCGGCATAGTCGTGTCTACGCTGACAACGTCGCCACTCGATCCAACTTCTGGGCCTGCCGTCGCGCCTGAGCTGTGTGCCGCCAGGATCGCGAACGCCATAAAGAAAAGAGCCGGCCACCTCCAACCTATCCGGGTAGTGCTCCGCTCCACCTCAACGTGCGCTCTCGTGTCGTTCACGGGCCCCTTCCCTCAAGATGCGGGCGTCGTAGTGGGGGCGATGTGATAGACCCGGCTCCAGAGCCGACCTGTCTTTGGCTCTTCGCCTTCGGCTCATCGCAAGTAGGTTCGAATCCTACCGAGGGCGCGGCAACGCCTCCGGCGTTGCCTTCGGCTCATCGCAAGTAGGTTCGAATCCTACCGAGGGCGCGGCAACGCCTCCGGCGTTGCTTGGAGACAGAGGGGTCAGGGGTGGGGTGGGCAACCCGAAAAGGGTTGCTGAGCGCGGCCCTGTGTTCTCGGTCTGTTTACCCCTCCCTCTGGTGATCTGTCGCGGCTTGTGTGGGACGCATCCCGGGCGTGTCCTACGAGTCTTCTTTGCTCCTTCCCCGGGAGGGGAAGGTGGCCTCGGAGCGGAGCTCCGAGGCCGGATGGGGGAGGCGGTTGAGTCTCCAGCTGAGGGTATTGGTTGGGTTCTGGGTTCTCCCCCACCCCGTCTCCGCCTGCGGCGGAGCCACCCCGCCCTCAGGGCGGGGAACACAACCACGGGCCAATCAGGTAGTGGGCAGGCGTCGGACCTATCGCGAGACACGACCCCTTTGGGGGGTGAGGGGTGGGGTGGGCAACCCGAAGGGTCGCTGAGCGCGTTCCTGTGTTCTCAGTCTGTTCGATGTCGGCGCTAGGCGCCGGTCGCCTCGTCGGCCAGCATCAGCTCCATGTCCATGTCCATGTCGAATGTCATGGTGCCGTTGCCTTCCGGGGTGCGCATTTCCATGGTGCCGGTCGTCGTGGCGACAGTGTTTGTCCACACCATGATCCCGTCGGCGGGGTCAAAGTAGGTGGTCGTCTCGATCGAGTCGTAGCTGAATCCCATGTTCATTTCCATCCCGTCGAACATTTCGCGCTGCATTTGTGCCAGCTCTCCGGCGTCCATGCCCATCGCTTCGAGCGACGCTTGATCCATGGTCAGCATGCTCTCCATCATCTCCATGAGGTCCATCTCGATGTCCTCGATGGTCGTGGCCGACACGATGACGAGGACGTTGCGCCCTCTGAACTCTGTTTCGTCGGTGACCCAGTAATGGGTCCGCGACTCGATCGTGCCGATGCCCGGAATCTCTTGCGAATCGTCGACCGCCCATTCGGCACCCACGCCCACGTCCTCCACCGGCATCTCCGGGCCGAACAGATTGGTCAGGCTCATCCCGGTTGGATCGGAGAACCCGCTCGACCCAAATCCCGACAAGAAGTCGCTGGGAAGCGCCGTATCCCCGTATCGCAGCTCCAGGACCTCGCCCGTCTCGGATACGACGACGGTGATCTCGGGTAGAGCGTTCTCGCCGCGCATCGCTTCCAGATCGCTGGGTGAGAGTTGATCGGCGACCGATTGGCCGTCCATGGTGAAGTAGTCCAGATCGAAGTCCCGGATATCGGAACGCATGGTGACCGCGACCGAGCCTGGAACCGTGCCGGGAGCGATGTCATAGGCGAGTGCACCGTCCATGCCCATTCCCATCGAGATGTCGCCGGAACCACCAAGGTCGGGAAAGTCCATGGTGGCGTTCATGGTCATGTCGAGGGAGAACCCATAATAAAGGCTGCTGTCCGGCTCATAGGCGTACGCGAGCACTTGCAGTGAAGCGCTGTCGCCCTGTTGGATGAGTCCGAGTGGTGCCTCGGTCCGAGCTGAGCCCGAGCCACAGGACGCGGCAACGAGCGCGAGGATTCCGGCGACGATGGTTGTTCGAGTTCGCACGATTTTCCCCAAGGTTTACATCCTGTTTCCATCGGCAAGTTGGGCCGTCCGCTTGACCTCCCGGCCGGCGCCGCTTGGGAGTTCGGCTCCGCCGAACTCCTCGGTGGTTACCCCTCCCTTTGGGAGGGGCCAGGGGTGGGGTGGGCAACCCGAAGGGTTGTTGAGCGCGTTCCTGTGTTCTCAGTCTGTTCCATGCCGGCTCCGTGAAGAAGATCAGGCGTGAGCCTTCAGCCAGTCGGAAACTGCTTCGTTGTAGCCGGGGGTTGTCCAGTTGATGTCGTGGCCTTCGCCCGGCATCACGAGGATCGAGAAGTCGTCGTTGCCGGCGGCCGTGAGGTACTCCTCGAACAAGGCAGCGCTGATGTCGCTTGGCTGGACCACGTCGTCTTCGCCGAAGAATGCCAGCACCGGACATCGAACGCTGGTCATGTAGTCCTTGGGGTCGGTGCGGAGGCTCGCATCGAGAATCTCTCGTAGCGCAACGACATCGGCTGGCGAGGCGCGGCGCTTAGCCAGTCGGGTCAGGGCATTAGTTCCCTAATCGAAACACCGCCGCGGCCTACTCGCCGCCTCGCTTGAAGAGACGCTTGAAGAACTTGCCGATCCAGCTGGTGAGGCCGGCCAGGAACAATGAGAACCCTTTCACTTCACCCGCCTTGATCTCCGCCGCCTCCTGCGGAGTCTCAGCCGCCAGCTTGGCGTGGAGGCAGTAGACGAACTCATCGATCAAGCGTTTCGATATCTCTTCAACCAGGCCGGTCCTGCCGAACTGGGCGATGGCACCCGTCAGCTTGATGTCGGCATCGACGAACACCCGTGTGCTGCCGCCTGCATCCGCCAGCCGGTAGTCGACGTCCACCTGGCCCCGGCTGCCGCCACTCCGATCGACACCCTTGCCCTCGATGTGGCCGCTCCGGGTGGGCTGATCGGGTGAGATCTTGGCCTCCCCCTCGAATTTGGAGCTCATCGGACCGAGTTTGACTTCGACCGCTCCCGCGTAGACGTTGCCGCCTTTGTCTTCGCTGATCGAGGCTCCGGGGAGACATTCGGCCACGGTCGGCACGTCCTGAAATGCGTCCCATACGACGTCGATGGGGCTCTTTACCTCGAACTCGTTGGTGATCTTCATCAGATTCCTGTTCCTTCCTCAGCCGACGAAGCTCGCCGGGTCACTCTCGAAAGCCTTCCGACACCCGGGTGCGCAGAAGTAGTACGTCTCTCCCTCGTGCTCGAACGTCCAGCGAGCCGTTTCCGTGTTCACGATCATCTCGCACACCGGGTCGTTGGCCTCCTCGAGCTGAGCCACCACCACGCCGGTCGTGAGGCCACCGGTCGCCTGCAACGCCACCATCTCGGCCAGGACCGCCACCGCGATCTCCTGATTCGGCAAGCTTCCCAGGTCGAGGCCGGCCGGGGCGTGTACCCGTGCCAGGCCCTCATCCTCCACTCCCGCCTCGCGCAGAAACTCCAAGATGGCGGCGGCTCGCTTGCGAGATGCCACCAGACCGATATAACCGGCGGTCGTGGAGAGGGCAGCCTCGAGGGCCTTCTCGTCGTAATGCCCCTGGGTGGCGACCACCACGAAGTCGCGTTCGCCAATATCGAGCTGCTCCAAATCGAGCGTGGTCATCACATTGGTGACCTCGCGATGGGCTCCATGGGTGCCGCCGTCGTCGACCAGCACCGAATGCCAGCCGAGAATCTCGCCCATGCGAACCAGGGCCTCGGCACCGGGCGATCGTCCGATCACCACCAGCTGGGGTGGGGGCACCACCGGCTCCAGATAGACCTCCATGGCTCCCTCACTTTCACACGCCATCGGCACCGACACCACCTCGTTACCGCGACGGGCGCCGAAGTCCTCAGACGGTCCGAGCTGCAGGATCCGGGGTTGGCTATCCACCAATGCCTGCAGGGCCTGCTTGACGACGGTCGGTTCGGCGCACGCCCCGCCCAGCCAGCCGCCCATCTCCCCGTCGGCGGTGATGACGGCCTTGGCCCCCTCCCGCCCGGAGGAGGGCCCGCGCCGCCACACCACCGTGGCGAGAACGAACGGGGTCCGCTCAGCCGCCAGCAGGGCGGCCAGGCCGAGCGTATCGTGCATCGCTATCCGCCCTCGGCGTCCTGAATGGCGCTCCACACCCGGTCGGGCAGGAGCGGCATGTCGATGTTGCGGACCCCGAGGTGGGCGAGCGCGTCGATCACGGCGTTCACATAGGCGGCCGGCGAGCCAACGGTGGCAGATTCCCCGACGCCCTTGGCCCCGATCGGGTGATGGGGGGAAGGCGTCACCGTTTCGTCCAGCTCGAAGCGCGGGGTCTCCCAGGCCGTCGGGACCAGGTAATCCATGAAGCTCGATCCGATGCAGTTGCCGTCGTCGTCGAATGTGATGAACTGGTTGGTGGCGGCTGCGAAGCCCTCGGTGAGTCCGCCCATGATCTGTCCATCCACGATCATCGGGTTGATGCGGACTCCGCAGTCGTCGACCGCGATCATCCGATCCACCTTCCATTCGCCGGTCTCGGCATCGACCTCCACCACCACCACGTAGGTGCCGAACGGATAAGTCATGTTGGGCGGGTCGTAGTAGTGAACACCCTCGAGGCCGGGCTCCTCTTCAGGAGGCGGGTTGGTGTAGGCGGCGAAGGCCACGTCCTGGATGGTCACCGATTGGTCGGGCGAGCCCTTCACAAAGAACTTGCCGGGCTCCCAGTCGAGATCGGCGGCCGAGGCCTCCAGCAGGTGGGCGGCGATCTTGCGCGCCTTCTCTCGCAACGTGCGCGAGATGATGGCAGTGGCCGCCCCCGCCACCGGGGTGCTGCGGCTGGCATAGGTGCCGAGGCCGTAGGGGGTGTTGTCCGTGTCCCCTTCCAGGACCTTGATGTCGCCGGCCGGAATGCCCAGCTCCTCGGCGACGATCTGGGCGAAGGTGGTCTCGTGTCCCTGGCCCTGGCTCTTCACCCCCAGCTTGAGGATTGCCTTGCCGGTGGGGTGCACCCGCAACTCGGCGGAGTCGAACATCTTCAATCCGAGGATGTCGTACTCCTGTGAGTTGCCGGCCCCGACCACCTCGGTGAAGCTGGCCATCCCGATACCCAGCAGTCGACCCTCTGCACGAGCCGTTACCTGCTCCTTGCGCAGCGACTCGTAGTCGACGATGCCGAGCGCCTTGCGCATCGCCCCCTCGTAGTCACCGGAGTCGTACACGAATCCGGTGGGGGAGTGATAGGGGAATTGCTCGGGCTTGATGAAGTTCAGGGCCCGGAACTCTGCCGGGTCCATCCCGATCTCATAGGCGGCGTTCTGGACCAGCCGCTCGATCATGTAGGAAGCCTCGGTCACCCGGAACGAGCATCGGTAGGCCACCCCACCCGGGGCCTTGTTGGTGTACGCCCCGCGGGCAACCACGTGCGCGGCCGGATAGTCGTAGGAGCCGGTGACGATGTGGAACAGGCCCGCCTTGAACTTGGTGGGCTGCGCATCGGCGAAGAATGCTCCCTGGTCGGACCAGATCTCGGTTCGCAGCCCGAGGATGCGGCCTTCGTTGTTGAGGGCCAGCTCGCCTTTCATGTGGTAGTCGCGGGCGAACCCGGTGGAAATCAGGTTCTCGGTCCGGGACTCCACCCATTTGACCGGCTTGCCGATCAGCAGCGACGCGGCGGTGGCGATGACATAGCCGGGGTAGACCGGCACCTTGTTGCCGAACCCGCCGCCGATGTCGGGCGAGATGATCCGGATGTTCTGCTCGGGCAGGCCGGCCACCAGCGCGAACACGGTGCGATGGGCATGAGGCGCTTGGGAAGTCATGTAGATCGTGACCTGACCCGACGCCGGGTTTACGTCTGCTACCGCTCCACAGGTCTCTAGTGGCGACGGGTGTGAGCGCGGGTAGTGGGTTTCGAGGGTGACGATCTTCGCGGCCTCGGCAAACGCCTGGTCGGTGACTGCCTTGTCGCCCGACTCCCACTCATAGGCGAGGTTGTCGGTCTGATCTTCCTTGTCGTCGCGGATCAGCACGGCTCCCTCGGCCAATGATTGCTGGGGGCTGGTGATGGCCGGCAGCTCCTCGTAGTCGACGAAGATGAGCCCGAGCGCATCCCGGGCCACATACGGGTCGGTAGCGACGACGGCGGCCACTTCCTGGCCCTGGAACCGGACCTTGTCGGTGGCGAGAACCGCCTGGGTGTCCCCGGATAGCGTCGGCATCCAGGCCAGGTTGTGCTCGGCCATCAGCTCACCGGTCACCACCGCCACTACGCCGTCGACGGCGGCGGCTTCGGAGGTGTCGATCGAGAGGATCTTGGCGTGGGCCACCGGGCTGCGCAGGATGGCCATGTGCAACATGCCGGGGAGCTCGACGTCGTCGACGTAGTTGCCGGCTCCCTGGATGAAGCGGTCGTCCTCATGCCGGCGAACGCTGTGGCCAACCCCGCCGATCTCGGGTGGTGTGTGCAGGTGGGGGCTCTGATCTGCGGTGGTCGTCATTGTGGTCTCCTCAGTTCTCGCGGATCAGTTCGCCGGCGTGCTGCACGGCCTTGACAATGTTGACGTACCCGGTGCAGCGGCAGAGATTGCCGCTGATCGCCCAGCGCACATCGTCCTCTGACGGATCCGGGTTCTCTTCCAGCAGGGCCGCGCTGGTGAGCATCATGCCCGGGGTGCAGAACCCGCATTGCAACCCATGCTTCTCCTTGAAGGCAGCCTGAATCGGATGCAGCGCGCCGTTCTGCTTGAGCCCCTCGACCGTCGTGAGCGACTTCCCGGTTGCCTGGACCGCGAACATGGTGCAGGTCTTCATCGGGGTGCCGTCCACCAGTACGGTGCAGGCCCCGCAGCTGGTGGTGTCGCAACCGATATGGGTTCCGGTGTTGCCGGTGCCGCGGATGTAGTCGACGAGCAGCTGGCGTGGCTCGACGTCGTCGGTTCTTTGGGTCCCGTTGAGGGTGACGTTGATCTCCATCTGCTCTCCTTATCCCTGCGCCTGCGCCAGCGCGGTCTCGAGGCCTCGCCGGGTGTAGACCCGGACCACTTCTCGTTTCCAATCGGCGGTGCCCCGCACGTTGGTTTCCGGGTTGGCCGCCTGGGAGGCCAGGTCGCCGGCTTCGCGGAACAGCTCGTCCGACGGGGTTTCGCCGACCAGGGCATCCTCGGCGGCACTCGCCCGGGTGTTCTTATTGTTGACGGCGGTCAGGGCGATACCCGCCTTGGCGATCTTGCCGTCGCCGTCCAGCTCGATCTGGCTCGCCACTGCCACGGTGGCGTAGTCGCCGATCTTGCGTTCCAGCTTGAGGTAGGCGCCGCCCCCGGAGCCGGAGTACTTGGGCACCCGCACTTCCTTGACGATCTCGCCCGGCTGCAGCGAATTGGTGAAGAAGTCGACGATGAAGTCGTCGATTGGGATCACCCGCTCGCCGGTGGACGATTGGGCGACGACTTGGGCGCGGGCGGCCAGCATGACCGAGTTCCAGTCACCTTCCGGGTCGCAGTGGGCTACCGACCCGCACAGCGTGCCCCGGTTGCGCACTATCGGGTCCGCCACCCACGGAGCAGCCGAAGCCATGGCGTGATTGGTCGACGCGATCACATCGGAGTTGACGATGTCGCGATGCCGAGCCAGTGCCCCGATCGCAACGTGCCCGTTGACGTCTTCGATGTAGTCGAGGCCGGATACGTTATTGATGTCGACCAGGTAGGCGGGAGAGGCGAGCCGCAGCTTCATCATCGGGATGAGACTCTGCCCTCCCGCCAGGACCCGGGCCCCATCTCCTTCGGCGGCCAGGGTGGCCAGCACCTCCTCGACCGATGTCGGCGCGGAGTATTCAAACGCGGGTGGAAACATCAGACCTCCAGTGGGGAGACAGAACGGGCATGCGCGGCAGGAACGAGTGAAAGGTGCTCCCTCAGCATGTGGTTCTCCATCAGCCCGTTACTGCCATCGACCTTACACCCCTCTTTGGTCACGAGTCCATGAGACCAGAAAAGGATTTCGCGACCTGCCCAGGGGATTGGCTGGCTTAGGCCGTCCCGAGCAGCAGGTCGGTGACCCGGTCGAAGTCGGGTCCGGTGATGTCAGGGTCGGGGTAGAGCGGATTGCGCACCATGCCGGGACGCATGATGTAGGCGCCCCGGCATCCGACCGCCATCGCACCGGCAATGTCCCAATCATGAGCGGCCACCATGGTCATGGCCTCTGGCTCGACTCCCAACTCGGCGGCTGCCATTTGGTACACCTCGGGGGCCGGCTTGAACCTCCCCGTAACGCCCACCGACATCATCCGCTCGAAGTGGTGGGCGATGCCGGCATTGGTGAGCTGGCTCTCAGCCGCGTCTTGGGGAGAGTTAGTGAGGGCGGCCATCCGGAAGCCGGCTTCGGTGAGGCGCTGCAGGTTGGGAGCGACGTCTGAGTGAGCGGGCAGGCTGGTCATGGCGGACGCAATGGCGGCCCGGTCGTCATCGGTCAAGGTCACCTCGTGTTGGTCGGCCACCATCGCCAGGGAGGCGCCTCCGACGGCAACGAAGTCCTGATACCCCCCCGTGATGGTCAGGCTGAGCGCGTTCCGCAGCACCAGGCCGAACCACTGTTTGCGGATCGACCCGTCACCGAAGATCCGCTCGAAGTGCGGATCGAGTGCCCGCAGATCGAGCAAGGTCTCGTTGACGTCGAACACCAGAACGCCGGCCACCAAAGCTCCCTTGATTGCCGCAACCAGGCTACTAACCGAGCATCATCGCCGGGCCGGGATGGGCCAGCTTGTGGTTGGTGATGCGGAGCTGGCGCCGGGTGTAACGGACGAGGTTGGCCAGCTGGCGCCGAGTGAGCCGATCGCACACCCAGTCCCAATGGAGTGAGACCCAGTCGCCGGGGGCAACGTCACCTACCAACCCGGTGCCCTCGAGCGCCACGACCACCCGCTCGGTCTCCGGCAGGTCGAGCTTGAGTGCGTGCCCATCCCACCGCAGCGGTCGGGAGCGAACCACCGCCGAGTCACCGGACGCCTCGATCACCTCTCCCCAGCGAATCCGGCAGCGGTCGAGGATGTGGAGCGGCTCCGGCCCCCGGTGGGCGGCCAGCAGGCCGACCCACGGATAGACCCCGAAGACGTGGAAGCTGTGGTGGGGGACCGCTCCGGCCGGGATCGTTTCCTCCAGGTAGCCCCACCCCTTGCCGGCCCGGGCCCGGAACCGCTCCCGGATTGAGTTGCCGAACCGCAGCATGTCGACTCTGTCGAGCAGATCGTTGCCGATCCAATAGGCCTCGACGATGGCGCGGTCGAGAGGGTCACCCGCCCCGGTTGCCCCCGAGATCAGCTCCAGATAGGGCCAGGCTCCGGCGAAGGCCTGGGCCAGCTGACGCAAGCCGTCGTCGATGACGCCGCCGGACCCGTATTCGAGCAGAGCCAGGTGATCGTCTGGGCCGCAGAATCCGCGTTCGTTTGGGGGATAGGCGTAGCGGGCGAACAGGAGGGGACCGGCCAGCTGCGAGCCGGGTGCCGGGGGAGTATCGGTGAGCACTAGTGCTCGCTGCTCACGCGGCCCAGCAGGAGGTTGCGCCGATCCGGGTCGGGGACGGTTTGCCGGCCACGGGCGTCGGCCACCGCCTTGGCAAACGGCTCGCTCAGGCTCCTGGCCAGCGCCCGGGCCGATTCCGGGCTCTTGAGGGTGCTCACATCGCCCATCAGGTTGACCGAGTGATACGGGCCCAGCTCCTCCAGGCTGTGCTCGAACACCGGGTATTCCTTGCCGCCCACCTTCAGCGTGGTCGGAAACCGCTCATCGGGCGGAAACGCCATTCCGTTGAGCGTCCACGGAGTGATGAGGATGAGAGTAGGGGTGTCTGCGACGACGGCGGCTTGCACGACTTCCACCTTCAGGCGCGGGTTGGCAGCCGGGTCGCCTGCGAAGACACGCTGATTGATGCCTTCGAACGTTGTCAGGGTTGAGGCGGCGAGGGACTCGAGGCTGCGGGTTTGCGACATGCGGCCACCATAGGGGCCGCGTTGCCGAGGCCTTTAGGGTCGAAATGCTCTAGGACCAGGTCTGGTAGACCACGTAAGTGTGTTACACAAGGTTTTGGGAGGGACTCGAACGAGATATTTCGCGAGGAGGAGAAGTCGATGGGCGCGACAGATTTGGCTGAAGGAACCCTGCTCGACCGCTTGGACAGGTACGGGATAAGTCGCCGGAGATTCCTCACCTACTGCTCGGGATTGGCGGCCACCCTGGCGCTACCTCCTCGCTACGCCAAAGTCATCGCCCAGGCGTTGGAGACTCAGCAGAAGCCGGCCCTGATCTGGCTCGAATTCCAGGACTGCGCCGGCAACACGGAGTCATTCCTCCGGGCCCGCAACCCGGCGGTGGCCGACATAGTTCTCGACCTGGTCTCGGTTGACTATCACGAGACGATCATGGCGGCCGCCGGCCACCAGGCGGAGGCCTCGAAAGAGGCGACGATTGCCGCCGGCGGCCACCTGGTGGTGGTGGAAGGCTCCATTCCGACCAAGGACGGCGGCGTCTACTGCACCATCGCCGGCAAGACGGCCCGGCAGCACCTCGAGGAAGCCGCCGAGGGGGCGGCGGCGGTCATCGCAGTCGGGAGCTGCTCGAGTTACGGCGGCATACCTGCCGCCAGCCCCAACCCGACCGGTGCCCGCAGCGCCGAGAGCCTGGTGTCGGGGGTGCCGGTCATCAACCTGCCCGGCTGCCCCGCCAATGCCGACAACATCACCGCCACCCTCGCCCACTTCCTCACCTTCGGTGCGTTGCCGGCCACCGACGGGGAGGGGCGGCCCCTGTTCGCCTATGGCAAGCGGATTCACGACAACTGCGAGCGCCGCGCCCATTTCGATGCCGGCCAGTTTGTTGAAGAGTGGGGAGACGACGCCCATCGCAAGGGCTGGTGCCTGTACCGGATGGGATGCAAGGGTCCCTCGACGTTCCACAACTGCGGGTCGCAGAGGTGGAACGAGGGCACCAACTGGCCGATCGGAATCGGCCACGGGTGCGTCGGCTGTTCCGAGCCCGGATTCTGGGACACCATGACCCCGTTCTACGACCGCCTCCCCAGAGCGGCCGGCTTTGGAGTCCAGACCACCGCCGATCGCATCGGCGTGGGGGTAGCCGTCGGGACCGCCGCCTTGTTTGGGGCGCATGGGGTCGGGAAATACGTACAACGCCGGCGGGCTGCGGCGGGCGAAGCGAAGGCAACAGTCGCAGCCGCCGAGGCCGACGCAGGCCAAGAGCTTGACTCAGAGCTGGAGGAGAACTGATGCCGAGAGTTGTTGTAGACCCCCTGACCCGGATCGAGGGTCACCTGCGCATCGAGGCCGAGGTCGACGGAGGTGTCATCACCGACGCCTGGTCGTCCGCCACCATGTGGCGCGGCATCGAGACCATTCTCAAGGGCCGGGACCCGCGCGACGCCTGGTATTTCACCCAACGCATCTGCGGGGTGTGCACCACCGTTCACGCGCTGGCTTCGGTGCGGGCGGTCGAAAACGCCCTCGAAATCGAACCGCCGCTCAACGCCCAGCTGATCCGAAACCTCATCGGCCTCAGCCAGTACGTGCAGGACCATGTGGTGCATTTCTATCACCTGCACGCCCTCGACTGGGTGGATATCGTTTCGGCCCTCGACGCCGACCCGGCCGCCACCGCCGAGCTGGCCAGTTCCATCTCCGACTATCCGAGGTCCAGCCCCGGTCACTTCGCCGCGGTGGCGACTCGCCTCACCGACTTCGTCTCGAAGGGACAGCTAGGCCCGTTCACCAACGGGTACTGGGGGCACCCGGCCTACTCGCTGCCACCGGAGGCGAATTTGATGGCGGTCAGCCACTACCTGGACGCGTTGGAGTTCCAGCGGGATTACATCAAGATTCACGCCATCCTGGGCGGAAAGAACCCGCACCTCCAGAGTTATCTGGTGGGTGGGACCTCGGCCACTATCGACCTGAACAGCCAGAACGCCATCAACACCAATACGTTGGTCGAGCTGCGGGGGCTGCTCAAGAAGGGTCTCGAATTCGTCCAGCAGGCCTATATCCCCGATCTGCTGGCGGTGGCACCGTTCTATCTGGAGTGGGCGGGCATCGGGGGCGGGCTCGGCAACTTCATGTCCTTTGGGGACTTCCCACTCGGGGCGGCCAACCCATCGAAGGATCCCGACAACCTGTTCCTGGAGCGGGGCGTGATTCTCGGCAAGGACCTGTCGACCGTGCATCCGCTCGATCCGTTCAAGATCGAGGAGTACGTCGCTCACTCGTGGTACGACTACGAAGGCGGCGACGGGACCTCGAAGGCGCCGTTCGATGGGGAGACCAGCCCCAATTACACGGGGCCGGATCCTCCCTACGAGAACCTCAACACCGATGAGAAGTACTCGTGGCTCAAATCGCCCCGCTACGACGACACCCCGGTGGAGGTCGGTCCCCTGGCGCGGATGCTGGTGGCCTTCGGGTCCGGCAACCAGAAGGTGGTCGACGCGGTCAGCTTCGTGCTCGAAACCCTCGGGGTGGGCCCTGAGGTCCTGTTCTCGACGCTGGGCCGTACCGCCGCTCGCGGGGTAGAAGCTCTGGTGCTTGCCCAGCAAGCGCTGGATGTGCTCGATCAGTTCCAGACCAACATCGCCGGCGGCGACACCCGCACCCACAACGGCGAGCGGTGGGAGCCGAACAGCTGGCCAGAGGAGGCTCAGGGGTTCGGGATGCACGAGGCGCCCCGCGGGAGTTTGTCGCACTGGGTCACCATCAAGGACGAGGCCATCGATCAATACCAGATCGTGGTCCCGTCCACCTGGAACGCCGGGCCACGCGACGGCAACGGCAACCGGGGTGCTTACGAATCGGCGTTGCTCGACACGCCGATCGCCAATCCCGAGCAGCCGCTCGAGATTCTGCGCACCGTGCATTCGTTCGATCCCTGCATGGCCTGCGCCGCCCACGTGGTCGACAAGGACGGAAACCCGGTGGTGGAGGTGAAGGTCCTATGACCACCGACACCGACCAGGCTGTAGGTCCTGCCGAACCGGAAGAGTACGTCACCGTCAAAGTGTGGGATCTGCCGGTACGAGGCATCCACTGGATCATCTTTGGGTGTGTATTCGTCCTGTCGGTCACCGGCTTCTACATCGGCAACCCGGCGTGGGCCACCAGGGGTGATACCGGCTTTCTCATGGGCAACGTGCTGGCGATTCACCGGGCCACCGCCTGGATCTTCATTGTGATGGTGATTGCCCGGATCGCGTGGGCGTTCCGCGGTAATGAGTGGTCCCGCTGGCACCATTTCATTCCCGTCCACAAGAAGCGGCGCGGCTTGGCCCGGCACACGGTCGAGTATTACCTGTTCGTGCGTCACGACCCGCCTCCGGTCATCGGCCATAACCCGATCGCCGGCCTGACCTACACCGTGCTGTATCTCGTGTTCATCGCCCAGATCTTCACCGGGCTGGCGCTGATGAGTCTGGAGGAGCCAGGTAGTTGGCAGGACTCGGTGGCAGGGTGGGTGTTCAACTTCTGGTCGATTCCGGGAGTGCGCTTCTTCCATCACATCGTGATGTGGCTGGTAATCGGCTTCGTCATCCACCATGTGTACTCGGCGGTCCTGATGGACCACGAGGAGAAGTCCGGGGTGATGTCCTCCATCTTCGGCTCCCACAAGCGAGTGCCTCCGGGGCACAAGTGAGCGAGGCCGAGCCGGGGAGGGCGCCGGTACTGGTGCTCGGGATCGGCAACGAGCTATTCGAGGATGAGGGGATCGGACCCGTCGCCGCCCGCATGCTGGAAGCGCGAGGTTTGAGCGGGGTCGACATCGTCGACGGCGGGACGCTCGGCCTGGCATTGCTTCCCCAGCTGGAGGGAAGGAACGGAGTGCTGTTCTTGGACGCGATCGCGGCCCGTGAAGTGGAACCGGGCGAGATCCTCGAGCTGGATGCTGATGATCTCGACCAGCCGTTCCAACTGTGCTATTCGGCTCACCAGCTCGGTCTCACCGAGGCGTTGCAGGCGGCCCGGCTGGTCGGCCAGGCTCCGCCCCTGGTGGCCGCAGTCGGAATGGTGCCGTTCAGCATGGAGACCGGCTACGGGCTGAGCCCGGGGGCCACCGAGCGGATGGAAGCTCTCGTCGATGCCGCCGAGGACGTGCTGCTCCGCTGGGCAAACGCGCCGCCACCAAACCGGCAGGCGTCTAATGCATGAACGAGGCGTCGTCTCCGAAGCTGCTGCGGCTTTCCTCGGCGAAATCGGGGACCGTCCCGTGCAGCAGGTAGTCCTGGTAACCGGGCCGACCATGGTGGTGGACGTGGCCGCCGACACCTGGGCCCACGTGACCGAGGGCACCCCGGTGGAGGGGGCCGAGGTGGTGTGGGAGGCGGTGCTCGACCGGCTGGAGTGCTTTGCCTGCGGTACCCAATACGCCGGCACCAAGCTCACCCAGTGCCCGTCATGTGGTGCCAGCGGCCTCGTGGTCGAGCCCGCCCCCGACTTCGCGGTTCGCGCCTGGAGCGCTCATGTGCCTGGGTAGCATCGGCCGGCTCGAGCGGGTGTGGGACGAAGGCGGCATCGCCATGGGCATGGTCGACTACGGAACCCGCATGGAGCCGGCCTGCCTGATGTACGTTCCCGACGTTCAGCCGGGTGCCGACGTGCTGGTCCACATGGACTTCGTGCTCGAGGTGCTCGACCCGGAGCGGGCCGCCGACGCCAGAGCCTTACGATCGGGTGAGCTGCTCGACATCTCGCTCCCAGACGCCGGGCAGGGCTGAGGGGCGTCCGCCGGGAGGCCGCTCCCTCAATCGGTTACACGCAGGACGGCTCTCATTCCCTGATCGAAGTGGCTGGGAATGAAACACCCGACGGTGTAGGTCCCGGCGGCCGGAGAAGTGAATCTCCCTCGGAATGTGTCGCCCGGCTTGATGAGACCCGTGGTGAACAGCACCAGTGCGGGGTCGTAGTCGGCTTCCGACTCGACAATCGTGCCAACCAACGTCCATTCGTGGGTCATGTTGCCCGTGTTGGTGAACTTCACTTCGATGGTCATTCCGGCGAGGACCGACCAGACGCCGGGAGTGAACTGCCACTCGGTGGCCGACACGTCGAGGGTCACCGCATCCCGGTTGCCACAGGCACCCGCTACCAGGAGGATCAAGCAGACGAGCCCCAACCGGTGGCGGATGCCGGGTCGTTTCGGCGACGACATGATGCCGCTGAGCCTATCGCCGCCCTACTTCGACATCGCGAGCGCCGGACGCCTAGTCTCGACGGAGGACCACCCGGAGGGGCCGATGGCAAGAATCATTGCTTCCCATTATCCCGGTGAGTTCGCCCTCGCAGCCCCTCGCTCGCCTCCCTGAACGCAGGAGAGTCGCGCGCCATCGTCGTCAGAAAGGAGAGCAGTGGAAGTATCAATCAAGGTAAACGGTAAGAGTTATGAGCGTGAGGTCGAGCCCCGCACTCTGCTGGTCGACTTCATCCGAGAAGATGTCGGCCTGACCGGCACCAACGTGGGGTGTGACACCACGCAATGCGGCGCCTGCACGGTTCACCTGGACGGCGCCGCCGTCAAGTCCTGTACGGTCCTGGCCGTCCAGGCCGACGGCGCTTCTGTCAACACCATCGAGAGCCTGGCCAACGGCGAGCTGCATGCCATGCAGCAGGCGTTCACCGAGAAGCACGGGCTGCAATGCGGCTTCTGCACTTCGGGGATGATCATGACCGCCGTCAAGCTGGTCGAGTCCCATCCGGATATCGAAGAGGACGACATCCGGCACGGCCTGGAGGGAAACCTGTGCCGCTGTACCGGGTACGAGAACATCGTGCGGGCGGTTGCCGAGGGAGCGCGCCGGTTCGATCCGCACAGCCCGTGGGAGATGGATCCGGCCGAACACAAGATCACGCTCCGCGAAGCCGAACGGCGGGCACGGGAAAGGAGCCGCACATGACGGCGACAGAACGAGCATTCGGCAGTTCAGTTCTCCGGCTGGAAGACCCCCGGCTGATCACCGGGAAGGGACGCTTCACCGACAACCTGTCCCGGCCCGGGATGGCCCACATGGTGGTGGTGCGGTCGCCGTACGCCCATGCCAAGATCAAGAGCATCGACTCAACCGAGGCTGCGGCGATGCCGGGAGTGGTGGCGGTCTACACCGGCGGCGAGATGGAGGCGGCCGGCTTCGGTGGCATCCCATGCGCTTGGGTTGTCCCCGACAGCGACACGCAGACACCGGCCCATCCGCCCATCGCCATCGACACGGTCCGCTACGTCGGAGACGCGGTTGCAATCGTGCTGGCCGACTCGGAGGCACAGGCACGGGATGCGGCCTATGCCGTCGACGTCGACTACGAGCCGCTCGGTGTCGTGGTCAACGCCAAAGCGGCGACCGAAGACGGTGCCCCCCTCGTACACGACGACGTACCGGGCAACCAGTGCTTCCACTGGACGGTGAGCGGCGGCGATGTCGACGCTGCTTTCAGTGAAGCCGACGTGGTGGTCGGCGAGACCATCGTGAACCAACGGTTGATCCCGACCGCGATGGAGCCCCGGGCGGCGCTGGCCGACTGGGACTCTTCGATGGAGTCGGTCACGCTGTGGGTCACGAGCCAGAACCCGCACATCGCCCGTTTCCTTCTGTCGCTGGATACCGGCATTCCCGAGCACAAGATTCGGGTGGTGGCTCCGGATGTCGGGGGCGGGTTTGGTTCCAAGATTCCGCACTATCCGGAAGACAGCATGGTGATCTTCGCCTCGCAGCAGCTCAACCGTCCGATCAAATGGACCGAGACCCGCCGCGAAAACTACCTCGCCACCATCCACGGGCGAGACCACGTGGAAGAGGTCGAGATGGCGGCTAAGCGCGACGGGACCATCCTCGGGTTGCGGGCCAAGACCTGGGCCAATCTCGGGGCATATCTGTCGACCGCGTCCACCGGGGTACCGACCATCCTCCACGGGCTCATGTTGTCGGGGGCCTACAACATCCCCGCCATACATGAGGACGTGTACGGGGTGTTCACCAACACGACTCCGGTCGATGCCTATCGCGGCGCCGGGCGGCCAGAAGCCACCTTCATGGTGGAACGGCTGGTGGATCTGGTGGCCCGGGAGCTTTCGATGGATCCGGTCGACATTCGGCGCAAGAACCTCATCGAGCCCTTCACAGAAGGGCATGAAGTGGCTACCGGCCTGATCTACGACACCGGCAATTACGAGCCGGCGCTCGACCAGGCGCTCGAGATGTTCGGGTACGAGGAAGCCCGCAAGCAGCAGGCCGAGGCCCGTTCCAAGGGCCGGCTGGTTGGTATCGGGGTGGTGACCTACACCGAGATCTGCGGTCTCGGCCCCTCCGAGGTGGCCGGAGCCGTCGGCTTCGGCGGCGGGTTGTGGGAGAGCGCCATCGTCCGCTTCCATCCCTCCGGGAAGGTTCACCTGATGGTGGGCGTCAGTCCGCACGGCCAGGGCGAGGCGACTACCTTCGCCCAGATCGTCTCCGACCAGCTCGGGGTGGCGGTCGAGGACGTCGAGGTGATCTACGGCGATACCGACCAGACCCCGATGGGTTGGGGCACCTATGGGAGCCGCACCACTCCGGTGGCGAGCGGAGCCATCATGGGTGCCATCGAGGAGCTGAAGGAGAAGGGCACCAAGATCGCCGCCCACTTGTTGGAGGCCGCCGAAGCGGACGTGGAGTTCAACGACGGTGTGTTCTCGGTGAAGGGCTCGCGAGAAGAGGGGAAGACCATCCAGGACATTGTCCTGGCCGCCAACACCGCCTGGAGCATGCCCGAGGGCGTCGATCCGGGGTTTGAGGCGTCGGCCTTCTTCAATCCTGCCAACTTCGTGTATCCGTTCGGCACCCATATCGCCCAGGTCGAGGTTGACCCGGAGACAGGTGAGATCGACTTCCAGCGGTATGTGGCGGTCGACGACTGCGGACCGATCATCAACCCGATGATCGTGGAAGGTCAGATCCATGGCGGCATCGTGCAGGGCGCAGCCCAGGTGCTCTGGGAAGGCGCCCACTACGACGAGGAAGGAAACCTGGTAACGGGCTCGCTGATGGATTACGCGATTCCGAAGGCGGAGTTCCTTCCCAAGTTCGAGCTCGGCAAGACCGAGACCCCAACCGCGGTGAACCCGCTCGGGGTGAAGGGCGTCGGTGAGACCGGGACCATCGGGTCGACGCCGACGGTGTACAACGCGGTGATGGACGCCCTGGCTCCGCTCGGGGTTGGCCAGGTGCACATGCCGCTCACTCCGGAGAAGGTGTGGCGAGCTATCAACCAAGCTCAGGAAGGAGGCAACTGATGCAAACCGCGCCGTTTGATTACTACCGGCCCGAAACCATTGGAGAGGCGGTCGATCTCCTCACCAGCGTCGACGGGGCCCGGCCGATTGCAGGCGGGCACAGCTTGCTTCCGGCGATGAAGCTACGGGTTGCCAGCCCGGCCGCCCTGGTCGACATTGGCCGGATCCCGGGTCTCAGCGAGATCACCCGGACGGGGGACTCGCTCACCATCGGGGCACTCGCCACCCACTCGGCGGTGGCTGCCTCCGATCTGGCGAAGTCGGACTGTCCGGTACTGGCCGACACCGCGGCCCACATCGGTGATCCCCAGGTACGCAATCGCGGGACCATCGGTGGGAGCCTGTCCCATGCGGATCCGGCGGCCGACTACCCGACACTGATGCGGGCGATCGGGGCCACCATCCACGTGACCGGTTCTGGTGGGGGAGAGCGGTCGATTTCGGCCGACGACTTCTTTGTCGGACTGTTCATGACCGGTCTGGCGGCCGGGGAGCTGGTGACTGCGGTGGAAGTGCCGGTGATGAGCGCCGGCCAGAGCGGCGTCTACCTGAAGCACCGCCACCCGGCATCAAGCTACGCGGTGGTCGGGGTCGCCGCCATCGTCACGGTGGACGGTGGGTCGTGCGCCGCAGCCGGCATCGGCATCGGCGGCGTTACCGGCAAGCCCGAGCGAGCGAGTACTGCCGAGGCTGCGCTGGTCGGGAACGCTCCGTCAAACGAGACCGTGGAGGCGGCGGCTGCTGCGGTGGCCGGCGACCTGGCCGATCCGATCGGTGATCATTACGCCTCGGGTGAGTTCCGGGTCCATCTGGCCTCGGTGCTCACCAAACGGGCACTGGCTGAGGCATTCGGGGAGGTTTCGGCGTAGAGGCTGAGAAAGGAGCGGGGCGGCCGGGCCGCCCCGCTCCGGCCGGCTGCCCGGTCGGGGCCACTAGGTTTCAGGGGCAATGACCAACTCATTGAAGAGCGTCGATGACGTACTCGAGGCCCTGACCTCGGAGCGATATGTCGCCGAGCGATCGCTCGGCGTGGCGGTTCATCTGGCGCTTCAGCTCGGCAAGCCGCTCTTTCTGGAGGGCGAAGCCGGCGTCGGCAAGACCGAGGTGGCCAAGGTGCTCGCCTCCATCCTCGACACGCCCCTGATTCGGCTGCAGTGCTACGAGGGCCTCGATGTCGGCCACGCCGTCTACGAGTGGGACTACCCGCGTCAGATGCTGGCGATCCGACTCATCGAGGCGCAAGGCGAGGGAGCACATGCCGACGTCACCGACATCATGAGCCGCGATTACCTGGTGGCGCGCCCGCTGCTGCAAGCGGTTGAGGCGGCGGCCAAGGGTGAGCGACCGGTCCTGCTGATCGACGAGTTAGACCGGGCCGACGAGGAGTTTGAGGCCTATCTCCTCGAGATGTTGAGCGACTTCCAGGTAACGATTCCCGAGATCGGAACCATCTCCGCCGATCGTCCGCCGGTTGTCATCCTGACCTCCAACCGGACCCGTGAGATCCACGACGCACTGAAGCGCCGCTGCATCTATCACTGGATCGACTATCCCAACTTCGAGCGGGAGGTGGAAATCGTGCTGCGCAAGATTCCCGAGGTTCCCGAAGAGCTGGCCGGAGACCTGGCCCGGGCGATGGAGAAACTGCGCTCGATGGACTTGTTCAAGCCACCCGGTGTCGCTGAGACCCTCGATTGGGCGGCGGCGCTCGGCGTGCTGGGAACCAGCCGCCTGTCACCGGAGACCGCCGACGACACCCTGGGAGTCATCCTCAAGTACCAGGAGGATATCGAACGGCTGCGGGCCGTCGGCGTGGAACAGCTCCTGGCCACCGCCGGGTAGGAGGCGATGGACAAGGTCGGGCTGTTTCCGATTGCTCCCCCCGGCGGGGGGAGTCCGGCGAAGCCGGCAGGGGGGCGCCCCCTCCGACCCTTCGGGCCACCTCCCCCTCCGGGTGAGGACGAGCGACCTGATGGCTGAACCGCTCACCCACAACCTCGTCCACTTCACCCGTTATCTGCGGGCCCAGGGTCTGCGAGTCGTGCCGGATACCACCACCGACCTGATGGAGGCGGCCCGCATCGTCGGGCTGGAGGCGCGGAACGATGCCTACCACGCGTTTCGGGCAGTCACCGTATCGCGACCCGAAGAGATTCCCGTCTTCAACGAGGCTTTCGAATTGTTCTTTGGGAGCGGCCGGCGCTTCGTAAAGCCGAGAGAGCCGATTGAGCTGGAGGTGCACCGGCGAGGCCCGCGAGTCCACGTCATCGCTCCCACCACGGTGCAGGCCGACCTGGGCGATCAAGAGGACTCCGACCTGCATGAACAAGCGGGAGCAAGCGCAGTGGAGCGTCTTGCTACCAGGGATTTCTCGGATCTGACCGAATCCGAGTATGCGGCCGTGCAGCTTGCCATCGCCCGCATGGTCTGGAAGCCGGCCGACGCCCGCAGCCGTCGGTGGGCGCCGTCCGCCGGCGGCAGCAAGCCCGATCTCCGTCGCACGTTGCGGCAGATGACGGGGCCTTCCCGCGACCTCATGCCGCTGGCGCTGAACGCCCCCAAACCCCGTCGCCGGCCGCTGCTGGTGATCGCCGACGTGAGCGGCTCGATGGAGCGATACACAGAGATGCTCCTGTATTTCGTTCACGCCGCCCGCGGCCGGCTCGGGAAGGTCGAAGCGTTCGTCTTTTCGACCGGGCTGTCCCGCATCACCCGGGAGTTGCGCCATCGCGACCCGCGGGTTGCCCTTTCCCAGGTGGGGATAGCCGTGCACGACTGGTCGAGCGGAACGCTGATCGGGGAGGCGTTCGCCGAGTTCAACCGTGGCTGGAGCCGGCGGGTGACCCGGGGAGGTCCGGTGGCCATCGTCATTTCCGACGGGTGGGATCGGGGTGATCAAGCCGTTCTGCGCAAAGAGTTTGCCACCTTCGCTCGCAGTGTCCATCGGGTCGTCTGGTTGAATCCGTTGGCCGGCCGGGCCGGTTTCGAGCCCCAGACCCGAGGGATGCAGGCGGTACTGCCGTTCGTCGACGACTTCATGCCGGTCGGCAACCTGGCCGACCTCACTGCGGTGGTGCGGCTTCTAGAGTCAGTGCCGAAACGCAAGGAGGTGACCCGGGGATGAAGGAAGTTCTCGCAACCTACGAGAAGTGGAAGACGGAGGGGAAGGACGTCGCCGTGGCCACCGTCGTCCGCGTCCAGGGCTCGGCGCCACGACCGGAGGGAGCCAAGTTCCTGGTTTCGTCGGCGGGCGATATGGAGGGTTCTGTGTCCGGCGGGTGTGTAGAGAACGATGTGTTCCTGCACGCGCAGGAGGTCCTGGAGTCCGGCGAGCCCCGCCTGATTACGTATGGGATCGCCGACGAAGAGGCTTTCGAAGTCGGACTGGCATGCGGGGGGACGATTCAGGTGTTAGTCGAGCAGTGGTAGTCGAGGCGATCGAACGGCTGATCTCCGAGGAGCGTCTCGGGGCGGTCGCCACCGTGGTGGCGGGTGCTGACCTGGGTGCCAAAGCAGTGATCGACTTCGATGCTGGACACGTGGCGGGGGAGTTGCCCTCCGACGTGGCTGCCGATGTGCTGGCCGACGCCAAAGCGCTCATGGAGCATGAGCAGAACCGCACCCTCTCCTACGGCGACACCGAAGTGTTCATCGAAACCGTTGCGCCGCCGCCGCATCTGGTCGTGTTTGGGGCGGTGCACATTGCCCAGCCGCTCTCGACGATGGCTCGGCAACTCGGATTCCATGTCACCGTCAGCGACGCCCGGGCCGCTTTCACGACCCGCGAGCGCTTTCCAGATGCCGACCGGGTCCTGGTCGGCTGGCCCGACGGTTTGAGGGACGACATCTCGCTCGACCGGCGGACTTATGTGGTGTTACTGAGCCACGATGCCCGGTTCGAGGATCCCGTGCTTCCCTGGGTGCTGGACAGTCCGGTCAAGTACATCGGGGCGATGGGGTCGCGAAGGACGTCGGCCAAGCGGGTGGAGAAGCTCAGAGGCATGGGGTACTCCGACCAGCAGATCGAACGTATTCACGGCCCGGTCGGCCTCGACATCGGCGCCGAGCAGCCGGCTGAAACGGCAATCTCGATCCTGGCCGAGATCATCCAGGTCCGTTATGGCTCGGGAAGTGGTGAATCGTTGCGGGGAAGGGTGGGTCGCATCCACCTACAGCGCACCCAGGACGAAGGAGACGGCTGAGGTCGAGGTGTCAAAGCAGCGAAGCCATCCCGCATCTTCTAGGGTGCCCTTGACCGATGACAGGTGACATCACCGACAGCCCCGGCACCGACCGTATCCCCGACTGGGCAAGGCTTCTCCTGGTCCTGGCGCTTCTCTATCTCTTCCTGGTGGGGGTAAAAGCCCTGGAGACGGGCATCAAGGGTTTCGGCGCCGATTTCACCGACTCCCTCTTCGAGAAGGTGTCAAATCCCCTTGCCGGTCTGTTCGTCGGAGTTCTGGCGACCGTGCTGGTTCAGTCGTCCTCCGTGACCACCGCCACGATCGTCGGTCTGGTCGGTTCCGGCTCCCTGTCGGTGGAGCTGGCGGTTCCGATGATCATGGGCGCCAACATCGGGACCACGGTCACCAACACGCTCGCCTCGCTTGGTTTCCTGCGGCGATCGAGAGAGTTCCGACTGGCCTTCGCCGGGGCGACCATGCACGACTTCTTCAACGTGCTGAACGTCGCCGTGATGCTTCCACTGGAGTTGACGACCGGGTTCCTCACCACCCTCTCTGAATGGTTGGCGGATTTGCTGGGCGGGGTCGGTTCGACCGGGATCGGCCAGGGCGGCAGCCCCATCAAAGATGCCGTCAAGGTACCGGTAACGCTGGTTGAAGAGGCTGTGGAAGGCCTGGGAGCAGGAGACGACCTCACGAGTATCGTGTTGCTGGCCTTAGGGATCGGCCTGGTCCTCGTGGCGCTGGCGTACGTGACCCGCAATATGCGACCGGTGATGGCAGGACGAATCGAGCGGTCGATCAATGCGGTTTTGAACAAGGGCGGCGGTGTCACCGCTATCGCTATCGGAACGGTGATGACCGTGCTGGTGCAGTCGTCGAGCATCACCACCTCGGTGCTGGTGCCGATGATCGCGGCCGGGGTGGTCACCCTGCGCAACGCCTTCCCGATCACCCTGGGCGCCAATATCGGCACCACCATCACTGCATTACTTGCCTCCTTGGCCACCGAGTCTCCGGCCGGCCTGGTGATCGGCCTCCACCACTTCTTGTTCAACGCCATCGGGGTGGCGGTGGTGTATTCGGTGCCGGCGTTGCGGAACATCCCACTCACCCTGGCGCAACGCCTGGCCGGTGCCGCCGAGGCGAACAAGTCGCTGGTGGTCACCTATGTGATCGGGCTATTCGTGATTGTCCCTATCATCGGCGTGTTGGTTCTGCAATAGTGCAGAGGAGAGAAACCATGGTTTTGGAGTTGTTCAGAGGGGGTGACGATAGGTCCCTCGAGGAGATCGAGGCGCTCATCGCCCAAATGCTCCTGGACGATCGGCACACCTTCGACCTGGCGATCAATGCCGTGGTGGGCGGCACCGATGCTGCTTCGGTTGGCAAGGAAGTCCGCAAGAGCGACGTGCGAGTCAACCGGGCCGTGCGCGATGTGCGCCGCCGACTCGTGGTCCACGCATCCCTGCAGGGCAAACGGGTCGATCTGGCCCGTGTCCTCGTCGCCATGAGCGTGATCAAGGACGCGGAGCGCATCGGCGACCAGGGCAAGAACATCTGGGATCTGGCCGACGATGGCATTGACCTGTCGAGCGCCGAGGATTTGGAGTGGCTGACCCGATTGCGTGATCGCACGTCGCGTCTCATCGGCGATTGCGCCCGCATCTACCAGGAGCGGAACACCGACGAAGCGCATGCCCTCATCCCCGAGATGGACAAGATGCTCGACGAGTACGACCGATGTGTACAACAGCAGATCGAATCGCAGCAGACCCCGCGGGACGCGGTCCCAAGAGCCTTGCTGTGCCGGTACCTGAAACGCATCACGGCGCATCTGATGAACGTGCTCACATCGCTGGTCATGCCCGTCGACCGCCTCGACTACTACGACGAGAAGAAGTCCGACCGCGACACGGGAGTGGAGTAGGCAGGCCTCGGCGGGCCGGATGGCTAGCGCGCGAACTCGAGCAGTTGCGGGATATGGCCGGTAGCTTCAAGAAACCGGACCAGGCCGTCGGAGCCGATCGCGGTGGTCTGGGTGTTGTCGAGCGGGTGGAAGTTGAGAGGCTCGAGGTCCAGCATCTCCCGGTCGATCGCGATGTGCACGTCCTGGCCGTGATCGTTGATGGCCCCGAAAGGCGTCACCGCACCGGGAATCACCCCCAGGTAGCTCATCAGCCGCTCGGGACTGCCGAAGGACAGCCGACCTGCCTCCAGCTGCTCGCCGAGCGCTTTGAGGTCGATCGGGCGATCTTCGAGAGTGACCACCAACCACATCCGGCCCTTCTTGTTACGCAGGAACAAGCTCTTCGAGTGGGCGCCGGGCAGCTGACCTCGCAGTCGTTTCGCCTCCTCAACCGTGAACACAGGCGGGTGGGTGACGGTACGTGTCTCGATTCCCAACTCTTCGAGGTAGGCAAAGAGCTGCGCAGGCGTGGCGGGTGTCGATAGCTCGGTCACTCAACCGGCAACGCTAGCGGGGGATGGGGTGACCCTATCCTCTCGCTATGTCTCTGCTCACCGATCTCAGCGGTCGCTTCGCAGCCGCCTTCGAGTCCCTCGGCCTCGATCCCGCGCTGGGCGCGGTGACCGTTTCCGACCGGCCCGACTTGGCCCAGTTCCAATGCAACGGAGCCTTGGCTGCGGCCAAACCGGCGGCTCGGGCTCCCGGCGACATCGCCCAAGACGTCATCGAAGCGGTGGCAGATCCAGCGGTCTTCGCCGCTCTCGAAATCGCCGGACCCGGGTTCATCAACATCAAGCTGAACGACGACTTCATCGGGCGCCGGCTGGCCGACCTGGCTCGCGACGATCGGTTTGGCCATGCCGCTCGCTCAACCGATGGGAAGGTGCTCATCGATTTCGGCGGCCCAAACGTTGCCAAGGCCATGCACGTCGGCCATCTGCGGCCGTCGTTGATCGGCGACTCTCTCCAGCGGGTCTTCCGGTTCGCCGGCTACGACGTAATCTCCGACATCCACTTCGGTGACTGGGGCACCCAGATGGGACAGCTGATCATGGAGGCAGAGCTCCGCAAGCCTGACCTCCCGTACTTCGATATCGATTTCGCGGGACCTTATCCCACCGACTCACCGTTCACTCTCGACGACTTGGAGGAGATGTACCCCGCCGTCGCCGCCCGCACCAAGGCGGACCCGGCTGAGGCCGACCGTGCCCGCCAGGCCACGCTCGAACTCCAGCAGGGCCGCCCCGGGTATCGGGCGCTGTGGCAGCACTTCTGGGACGTTTCGCACGATGCGCAGAAGAGAGACTTCGATCAACTCGGCATCGTCTTTGATCTTTGGCACGGTGAGAGCACGGTCCACGATCGAGTGGCGCCGATGCTCCGGAGGATCCAGGCCGGGGGAGGGGCCACCGAGGACGCCGGCGCACTCATCGTCGAAGTGGCGGAGCCCGACGATACCAAGGACATTCCGCCGTTGCTGCTCATGAAGTCAGATGGCGGCTACCTGTATGGGACCACCGACCTCGCCACAATCGACGACCGGATCGAGATGGGAGTGGTGGAGGCTCTTTATGTGGTCGATGCTCGCCAGTCGCTCCATTTCGAGCAGGTGTTCCGGGCTGCCTTCAAGACCGGGGTGGCGCCGGAATCGACGGTGTTGGAGCACGTTCCCTTCGGGACCGTCAATGGGCCAGATGGCAAGCCATTCAAGACCCGGGTGGGAGGCGTGCTTCGACTCCACGACCTGATCGGCCAGGTGCGGTCGGCCGCGATCAAGCGTCTCGACGAGGCCGCGCTGGCCATCGACTACCCAGAAGCCGAGCGACGCGAGATCGCAAAGAAGGTGGGGTTGGCGGCGCTCAAGTATGGAGATCTATCCAACAATCGGACCTCGGACTACATCCTCGACCTCGAACGGTTCACGTCGTTCGAAGGCAAGACCGGTCCCTATCTGCTGTACGGGGCAGTCCGCATCAAGTCGATCTTGCGCAAAGCGGCTGAGCTCGATCTCAGTCCCGGGCCAATCATCGCTCCCGGCAAGGACGCCGAGCGGGCGCTAATGCTGGAGTTGACCCGGTTCCCCGAGGTCCTCGACCGGACCGTCGACTTGCGTGCTCCCAACCATCTGGCCGAGTACGCCTACGACATCGTTACCGCCTTCAACCGCTTCTACGAGGCATGCCACATCCTGCGAGAAGAGGACGCCGACCGGCAGGCATCCTGGCTCGGCCTGGTCGACCTCACCCTCAGACTGCTGGCGCTGGTCCTGGATCTGCTCGGCATCGAGGTCCCGGAGCGGATGTAGGCGGGCAGCGGGGCTGATCCACAGGGCCGGGTGTGTGATCTCCGCCGTGCCCGCGATTGACATCCTCTGGCGTGACGCTTGGAGTCGGGGGTAACGAGTCGCAAGATCCCCGCCCGGCTGGGGCGTGGGGTTCGTCATCGCCTGATCCACCGACGAGCATGGAGCAAGGAGCTCTTACCCACGGCGCGCTACCCCACCGTCTGCTGTGACATCACCGGTATCTCCGGCAAGCGGATAACGCCCATTCGTTCGAAGATGGTCGAGGCCGCCGCCTGCTGTTCGGCATCGGCCAGAAGGTCCCCGAGGGCACGTCGGCTCTGTGCCTCCTCATAGGGGGCTCCGCCCTCCTCCGCCTTCTCGATGCTGGCTGCGAAGGCTTCGGCGGCCCCGTTAGCGTCACCGGTTTGTCGGAGGGCATAGCCGAGCAGGCGATGCAGCGTAGCTTCCAGCACGGTGGCGCCGGCCGTATCCCCAGCCGCGGTGAGAAGTTCGCGCACCGCCGACTCGGCCTCCGGCCTGGCTTCGAACACCAGGTTTTCGGCGATCCGTACTCGCGTGTCGAGCACGTAGGTGGCGGCTCCGATCTCCTCGAAACCGGCCTCAGCTCTCTCGAACCATTGTTGGGCCGTGTCATGGTTATGGGATCGGGCTTCTACCCGCCCGAGGTTGGAGGAGGCAAGAGCCATGCCTACTCCGTAGTTGGCGCCCTCCCAGATGCTGAGGGCTTCGCTGAAGGCTTCCCGACCCTCCTGGTATCGGCCTTGGTCGGAGTAGATCTCACCAAGGTTGTTGGTTGACATCGCCGATCCCAAGATGTCGCCGCTTGCCTCGTACGAGGTGCGGCCGGACTCCCAGTACTCAAGGGCGTCGTCCCACTCTCCCCGGTAGTAGGCGTTGAGCCCGAGGTTGTTGAGCACGTTGGCCTTCCCAAACCGGTCACCGGTCGCCTCGTAGATCTCTAGAGCTCGTTCCCCTTCGGTTTGACTGGCGGGATCCGCCAGGTGGGCGAAGGCCAGTGCAAGCAGGTACCGGGCGTGCGCTTCGGCCTTTTCCGAAGGTCCCAGATCAAGAGCTTGCTGGGCCAGTCCAATGCAGTCGTGGTAGCGACCTTGCCGGTAGCGGACGCCTGAGTATCTAAGTAGAAGCTCCATTTTCTCCGCTTCGGCGTCCGAGGAGGGGGCGGCCGATTCGAGTGCCCGCAGGCCACGGCCCAGCCATCGCAACGCCACGGTGTAGCTTCCGGCTCGTTCCCGGATCAGTCCCTGTTTTCCCAGGATCCGTGCGAGCGCGACATCCTGATCGCCGAAGAGCTTGCGGGCGGCGGCATATGCCTTGTCGGCGTTGTCAAACAATCCCGCTTTGTCCGATGCATCACCCAGCGCTTCCGCCACCTCGGCCACCTGCACCGGCTTGAGTTCCGGTAGACGTTTGGCGGCGGCCATGGCCCGTTCCAACAGCTCGATGGCGTCTACGTATGAGAAGGCATCCGCCGCCTGCCGGCCTGCTTGTTCCGAGTAGTGCCAGGCCCGGGCGGGGTCATCGCCAAGCGAGAAGTGCTGCGATAGCAAGGCGGCCATCTCAGCTCGATCGCCGCCTTCCGACTCCAAGGCGGCTCCGACTCGCAGGTGAAGCTGGCGCCGAAGCCGGAATGGCAGACCGGCGTAAGCCACTTCGTGGAAGAGGTTTTGGCGGAACCGGCGCTCGCCGGTCCCAAGGGGCTCCAGGTACTCGTGGAGCTCGGCCCAAATATCGCCGCTCTCGGCTTCCGGTACCTCATCGCCGATGCTGGCGATCAAAAGCTCGGGCCGAAAGTTACGGCCGATGACGGATGCGTAGCGGAGCACCTTGCGTGGTCCCGGTTCCAGCCGATCGATCCGGGCATTGATGAGATCCTCGATGTTGGCGGGCAGCTCACCGGTCTCGAGAGCGGCTTCCGCCAGGCTGATGAGAAACAGGGGACTGCCCCCAGAACGCTCGACGGCTTCCACCAGCCGATGATGGGGAACAGGATGCTCGGCGGCCACGGCCCGCGCCAGTTCCAGCCCCTCCGATGCTGACAAAGGCTCGAGTTCAACGCGTTTTGTCTCGTCGGGGAGGCCCAGTGGGTCTCGGCTGGAGAGGCACAGCAACCAGGGCCGGCCGGCCGGGTTGGCGGCCGCTCGTTCGATTGTCGCTCTCGAACTGTCGTCCAGCCATTGGGCATTGTCGAACAGGACGGCCGCCGGGCGGGGGAGCAGAGCGTCGAGCAGGTCGAGGGTTGCTTCCTGGGTGCGTTCCTTGCGAAATCGTTCGACGAGGGAGGTCGCTTCTGGAGTCGGCTCCACTTCTGCTCCCGCCGGTACGGCCAGCAGCGGGAGCCAGGGCGTCAGTTCCTTGGCTTCAGCTGTGACTCTCGACGTGAGCGCGACGCCGGCCGCGACCGGATCAGCCTCCCGGGGGATCCCCAGAAGGCCGCGCAGCAACCCGCGCAGGGCATGATTGGGCGTCGAGGCCTCGTAGCGTTCACACCCGACCTTGATCCAGGCGTCCGGATCGGTTTGTTCGCGAGCCTCGCCCAACAAGCGTGACTTCCCGCTACCGGCCGGTCCGGTGACCTCCAACAGCCGGACCCCCACACTCGGAACTTCGGCGAACTCCGAGACAATTGCCTTGAGAGCCTCGGTCCGTCCGGCCAAGGGAAGCTCGTCTCGGGTCGCCTTTTCCTGCGTGCCCTCCACGCGCCCAATCACCACCGCCTGAACTGCGTCGCTCTTGCCCTTCACGAGGAATGGATCAACCGACTTGGTCTTGAAGGTGGTGCTGGACCGCTCGAGCACGCCCGTTTCGACCAGAATCTGGCCGGGCTGGGCCTGGCCCATGATCCGGGCCGCCAGGTTGACGGCGTCGCCCATGACCGTATAGGCGGCACGGGCGGTGCTTCCGACATCCCCGGCGAAGAGCGTGCCGGCGTTGGCTCCCATCTTCAGCGGCAACGGTGGATCGGCCTCGGCGATCATTCGCAGGGCTCGAAGCAATCGTTCCGCGTCGTTTTCGCTGGTGGCCGGAGCACCGGCGATGAGGATTACTTTGCCGCCGTCGGCGTCAATGTCAGAAGCAAGGAAGGTGACGCCGAACTCATCGGCGGCCGCCTGCACAACACGGATCGTTGCATCGAGATCATCACCGACCGCCGTGGCTCCCCGTTCGGCGATGGCGTTGTCCAGGCCGCCAAATTTGAGGAATGCGACCACCGCCCGCCGGTGCTCTCCGTCGCTGGCCGGTGTCCCAACGACGGACCGGAGCGCCGTGGGTAGGTACTCGCCGAGCTCCGTGCGCAGCCTGCCTGTGCCATCGGCAAGGTCGGGTGCCTGCGGCGGCCGGGCCAGGAGGTTGCGACCGTCTGATGAGGCATCCAGGAGCGACGCGTCGAGGGCCGCGCTGGCCGCGTCACTCACGACAATCTGGCTGGACTCGGCGCTTTCCTCGGTCCGGACGGTGGCCGAGGCGTCGGTGCCGGCCACAATCAGCTCACGGTGTCGATCGCCGGCGAGAAACATCTCGAAGTTCCCGGTGTGGATCCCCACCGTCATGGTGAGAGTGATTCGCCCGGAACCGGTGTCGATCTCGCCTACCGTGGCCAGCCGCCGTTGCATCTCGAAGGCCGAGGCGGCAGCCCGCACCGTGTGGTCCGGCCCGGTAAACAGGAGCAGCAGGGCATCGCCGCCGAACTTCAACAGGTCACCGCCGCGTCCGATGGCAATGTCAAGCAGCTCAGAAAACACCGAGGTCAGCGCCGCCGCCACCTCCTCTGAGCCCACCCGGCCCTTCTTGGCGAGTCGCTCGGAAAGGGCGGTGAAGCCGGAGATGTCGCAGAACACCATCGTGCCGGTCACCGTCTGGTGACGCGCATGACCAGGCCAGGCCGCCAGCAGGCGCGGCGTGTATCGCTCGAACTTTGTTACCGGCATCACCATTTCCTCGAGAGTCAGCGTACCCACTTATGGCGACGGACGGTGGGGGAGGAGCGCGGGCCGGTTGCTATATGGAACGTTCCGATTTGGCCGGATTCGACGCGAACGCGAGAAGTGGCGCGGGAGCGACACGTTGGATCGAGATTGTGTATGGTTGTTCTTCGGACATCGGTCGTTGAGTCAGGGGAGGCTCGCGTGGTATGGGGCGCAGGAAGGCGTGGCGGGTCGATTGCGAGTGCGTTTGCACTGGTTGTTTCATTGCTGGTGGCACCACCGTCGCCGCTGGCCAGCACCCCGGCTGAGGCGTCGCACACTCCGGGTGCGCTCGGTGGCACGATCGCCTTTGCCTCGGGCTCGGACATCTGGCTGGTTGAGGCCGACGCTCCCAACACGGAGGTTCAGCTAACGACCGACGGCGCGGCCACCGTCGAGGGTGGAGCCGTGATCTCGCCGGATGGAACCAAGGTGGCCTTCATCCGAAACGGCGACGTGTGGATCGTCAACAGCGACGGCACCAGTGAGGCCTTGGAAGCAAGCTCAACGACGTCCAGCGTGGATTGGTCGCCGGATGGGACCAAGCTGGCGTATGGCGAAATCGATGAGCTCGTCATTCGGGACGTGGCGCTCGACACCGAAACCAGGGTCGTGCCGGCCGGCGGTGGAGCTTCAGTGTCGGACGTGTCTTGGTCGCCAACCGACGACTTCATCTATTTCATGTCGAATGCGGGTGGGCAACGCGAGCTGTACCGCATCGACGTCGCCACCCTCACGTCCGTGACCATGCTGACCAACGGCGGCGCCCTCGACGAGAGTGTGGAACCGAGAGTCTCGCCCGACGGCACCAAGGTGCTGTTCCTCCGCCTCGACGTCGGTGAGGTCCGCTGGTTCGACGCCTCGGGACCGGCCTTTCCGATTTCCCCGGCGACGACAAACGCGTACTTCGGGGCTTCCAACGACTACGCGTGGAGCCCTGACGGTGCGCATGTGGCTTCTATCGGGGCCACCAGCGTGGCGATCTATACGGCTCCGCCGTCGGCGCCGGGCTCACCCACCCAAATCATCCCCTCGTCGCCGCCCATCGGGGTGTCTGACTGGGGGATCGGCGGCGCTCGCAATCTCCAGACCTGGACCGTCGACAAGTACAACCCCAGTCCCTCGGAGGTGTTGCCCGACTGGGTCATTTCCATCGACGGCCGGCGGGTAAACCAGCTGCCGGACAACTCGCATTCGGTCTTTGTTGGGGATCGGCCCGCTATTGGGACTAACCGGGCGACTCTGCGCACCTTCTTGGACGACGACTTCCTCGGCTTCGTTCTCGGCTATGCGGCCGGAGATACCACGAATCCAGCTGCCGATTACCTGATCTTGGACTGGAAGGCTGGAGATCAATTCCTTGCTTCTCCGTTCGACGCCTGCGGACCGCAAGCGCCAGTGAACATGGCGGAAGGTATGGCATTGTTGCGCGTGTCTGGAGTGCCAACCCTCACGGAGCTGGCGAGTCACGCGGAGGTGGTCGACTGTACGGACAACATTGGAACAGTCACTGAGCTGGCACGGGCAACGAACCTGGGTGTCACCGGCTGGACTGCCAACGATTTCTACGACTTCGAGTTTGAGTTCGACGGCACCCGGCTAAAGGTCTGGGTCGACGGCGTGCTCGAGTTTGACCACACCCTGGCTAGTGCGTTGTCTCCTGGCAACTTCGGTTTCTACGACTTTGCCCAGCCGAACGGATACTTCGTCCTCGACACCGAGATCGTGCCGACGACCTATGACATGCTCAATGGAGAAACCGGTTCGAACAACTACCGCGACGACGGATACTCGGGTTGCCCCTGCCTCGAGCTTGCGCCGTTGTCGGGAGGATCCGGCGAGCTGACCGATGGGTTCATCGCCGCTGACAATTTCAACTCGGGAGCTCTGGCCAACTTGCCGTGGGTCGGGTGGGAGACCATCGACCCGACAATCACCTTCAACTTCGATAACCCGACCGAGTTTGGCTCGGTGCGGGTCTGGGTGGACGACCTGGACGGAGATGCCAGCGGCGTCAATCCGCCCGCATCGGTGGACGTAACGATTGGGACCGAGACGCGATCGTTTGACATTGCGGATCCGGCCGGTGCCAACCCATTCCCGATCGATTTGCCTCTCGGAGGCATGGGGCCGACAACGCTGGTGGACATCACGCTCTACCGGCAGGATTTGATTACGACGGTGCCGAACGAGGATGACTGGATCTTTGTCAGCGAGGTCGAGTTCTTCGCCCCCCGCAGCATTCAGGCCCTTGTGGACGCGGCAGCCCCAGGTGACACAATCACCCTCGAATCTCTGCCGTTCGCGGTCTCGCCCGGCTCGCCTCCCGTTCCAGAGTGGTACAACGAGACGGTCTTCATCGACAAGGACCTCATCATCGAAGGGTCTGGAGTCACTGTCGACGCCAGTGGGCTCGGCGCGGACATCGTCGATGGGGTGTCGGTCTTCACGGTCGAGGATGGAGCGACTGTCACTTTCAGTGATCTGACCATCACCGGGGGGACCAATTCAGGTGCCCTGATTACAGACAGCCCAACCGCGGGCGTCGTGACGTTCGAAAGCAGCACGGTGACGGGCAACACCAGCCGTGAGTTCGGTGGTGGGATCAACAACCTAAGCGACAGCACTCTCACCCTCGACGCCACAGAGGTGAGCAACAACGAGGCCAACAACGAGACGTTCGGGGGTGCCCAATGCATCGCCAAGGGTGGGGGTATCAATAGCTTCGCCGACGTCAACCTGACCAACGGCAGCCTCATCACCGGCAACATCGCTGACGGCGTGGGGGGCGGCATCCACAAAGGAAGCTCGACTCTCACTATCTCCGACTCGACGGTCAGCCTCAACGAAGCTCGCAACTTCATCCAATGCGTGCCTGGAGGTGGAAGCCTCGGCGCCGGTGGCGGCATCTGGTCCGACGGCGGAGTGGTGACTGTTGACGGAGGCACCTTCTCAGATAACACCACGCCCGGCTTCGGCGGCGGCATCGGCCTCATCAACGGTGCCACCCTCAACATGAACGCCACTTCCCTTGCCACCGGCAACGATGCCGGCGGGGGTGGGGGCGGGATCTGGAACAACGGCTCCATTGTCACGATCGACGGTGCAACGATCAGTCTGAATGAAGCGAACAGTGGTGGAGGTATCCGCCTCGCTCAACCCGGTGCCCAGCTCACGGTCACTGGCGGCAACATCCTCGCCAACGATGGTGCTCTCGGAGGCGGTATCTACGTCGGATCCGGAGGCACTGCCCTGGTTCAAACTCTCAGCGTCATCGATGGAAATGACCAGGGTGTGTACGTCGAGGGAGGCGGCTCGGCCACGATCAACGGGTCCACCATCTCCAACAACACCAGTGCGACAGGCGCCGGGGCCTACCTGGAGGCCGGGGGACAGTTGACGATCCAGGGAACCGACGTTGTCGGCAACATCGCAACCGACGACGGTGGAGGCGTCTACGCCGAGGCCACAGCTCCGAACGCGTTCATTGTCGGCAATGTCGATTTCGAGCAGAACGTTGCCAGCGACAAGGGCGGAGCCCTGGCCATATTCACGTTGGGCTGCGCTGCGCCGGCATCCCTCTGCGCCTCCATCGCACAGGGTAGGTTCACCGACAACGACAGCGACAACGGCGGGGGCGCCGCCTGGGTCATCGTCAACTCCTCATCCGGCAAGGTCTCGTTCGAAAACTCAACCTTCACCGGTAACGAAGCCACGTCGGGCGGTGGCGAGGGTGGTGCCATCCTCAAGGAGGGTGCAGGCCTGCTCACCGTCGACCGATCCACGTTCACAGGCAACGTCGCCGGCTTCGCCGGCGGTGCCCTCACCAATTGGCAAGGGCCGACCGATATCTCCAACTCGACTTTCACCGTCAACGAAGCCGACCCGGCCGGGGCCACCGGTGGTGCCATTTCCCACCAGTCCGGCGATCTCACGATCGCTAACTCGTTCATAGGCAGCAATCGCTCTGGTGGTCAGGGCGGTGGATTGCACCACACGGGCGGCACCGTGACGATCTTGAACACACAGATCGGTACCAATTACAGCGGCACCACAGCCAGCTTCACCCCGTCCGGCGCAAACGGCGACGGTGGCGGCATCTGGAGCGACGGGCCCATGGAGGTGAAGCGGTCCAGGATCATCGGCAGCATCGCCACCGGCGGCTCTGGTGGCGGTGTCTATGCCAGCGGCCCGGTGTCCATCGACACCACCATGGTCTCCGGGAACGACGCCGTGTTAGGCACCGGTGGTCTCGGAGATGGGGGCGGGATCAGAAGCGAAGGGCCGCTCGATGTGCGCCGTTCCTCCGTCATCTTGAACACCGCTGACGGCTCCGGCGGGGGGATCGACACCAGCGGCGGAGCCCTCATCGACAACACGACCATCTCCGGCAATCAGGCTGACGGCCCGGGGGGCGGCGTACACGTCGATCTTGGGCTATCCGTGACGGCGATCAACTCGGCCACAATCACGGAGAACACTGCCTTCGACGGAGGCGGAATCTGGTCGGCGACCACCGCCCCGGTGGAGGTCTACAACACGATCATCTCCGGCAACAGCGCTGCAACCGCCCCCGACTGCCGCGACGCCGGCGTGCTCATCAACTTCTTCTACAACCTGGTGGGCGACGACACCGACTGCCCCGGGTACACATCAGGTGCTAGCACCAACAACCTGCCAGCGGGTTCCGACCCGATGCTGGGTCCCCTCGCCAGCAACGGCGGCCCCAGCACGTTCAACAATGGCCCCACTCCAACCCACGCCTTGCTGGCCGGTAGTGCGGCCATCGACGTGGGTGACCCGGGTGACACGATCACTTTCCCGGACTTCAGCGCACTACCCCTCGGGACAATCACGTTCAACGGATCCGCCTCAATTGCCAACGAAGGTGGCCAGGATCTTCTTCGTACCAATGCCCCGGCGTTCACGAGCGGCAGCGCTTTCATCACGAACCCCCTTCCGGTCGACGAGAGCTTCTCGACCCAGTTCGAGTTCCAGGTAGATCCGGAGGCCTTGTTCGGTGTCCAAGCCGGCGACGGCTTCACCTTCATCGTGGCCGACTCGCCGAGCTTCATAGGTGACGCCGGCGGGCGGTTAGGGATCGGGGCGGCTGTCAACAACTCCTCCAACCAGAACTTGGTGGCGGTCGAGTACGACATCTTCTCGGGCATCGGCGACCACGTTGGTATCAACGTCGGTGCCGACGTCAGCGGGGACACCATTGTCTCCGACATCCGCACCACCGTTGCCACCCTGTTCCCTGGGGAGGTGCTCGACAACGGTGAGCGGGGGGACCCACCGCCGCCCCCGACACCGGCGAAGACATGGTTCACCTGGATCGATTACCGGGCAGACATCAACAGGCTGGAAGTCAGATTGGCTCAAACCAACGACCGTCCGACCACCCCGATGCTCTCGTGGGACGTCGACATCGCCGCCCAAGTGGGTCTCAACGACGCCTACTTCGGATTCACCGGCGCCTCCGGCTCGGCCACTGCCAAGCACGACATCCTCAATTGGACCCTGACAACCGACATCACTTGCGCCGGCAGTGACCAACGGGGCGCGAGCCGCTTCGATCCAGCTCCGTGCGACATCGGAGCCTACGAGGCCGACTCGCCTCAGGTCTTCCCGGTCGAGTACGCCATGCCTAACGGCCAGACATCTACTGGCGGCAGCGCAATCGACTTCCTGGACGATGGATATCCGGGCTGTCCCTGTTCCCCAACAGACCCGCTGTCTGGCGGGACCGGAGAACTCACCGACGGAGTGATCGCTCGACAGAACTACCAGAACGTCGAAGTCGATCAGGTGTTTGGGCCGTATGTCGGCTGGCGCAGTTTCGATCCGGTTATCACGTTCACCTTCGGCGAGCCCGTCAACCTCGAGAGGATCCTTGTTCACGTAGACGACAACAACAACTTCGGGTCGGTCAACCCGCCGGCGAGCATCGATGTCACCATGGGCGGTGCGCCAGCTGCGAACTACTCGGTTACCAACCCGTTCGACGCGACCCCGTTCGCTATTGATCTTGACGTCAGCGCCCTACCTCCCGACGACACAGTCGTCCTTGAGATCAACCGGCTCATTGACGGTGGTTTCGATTGGGTGATGGTCAGCGAGGTGGAGTTCTTCGAAACCGGCTTCATCCCAGTTCCGCCCGACCTCGCCAACTTCGCCTACGACGTGACTCCCGGCAGCACTGAGGTCGGCGTCGCTGAAGTCCCGATCACGGACATTCCGATCGAGGCCATCGTGGGTGGCGGCGCCGAAGGCGAGTACGAGGCCTCCCCGCTGGGTGCCATCCCGCTGGGTGCCATTCCGTTGGGCGCCATCGATCTCGACGCCTCGCCGCTGGGTGCGATTCCGCTCGGCGCCATTCCATTGGGTGCCATCGATGTGTCGGCCAACCCGCTGGGTGCCATCAACCTCTCAAGCGTTCCGCTGGGGGCGATCGGAACCAGCTGGGAGGAGATCCTCTCCACGCCGCCCAGCGGCCTCGAAGGGATTCCACTTCAAAACATCACGCTGGCCGAGGTCCTGGCCCTGTCCGACGCCGGTACCCGTCTCGCAGGTATCGACCTCAACGACATCGCGCTCGAAGCCAGCCCCCTGGGGGCAATCAGTCTGCCGAGCGTGGCATTGGGAGACGAACCACTGCTCGGCATCGATCCGACGCTGTGTGACGACCCGGCGTTGGGCGGATTCACCTGCAGCGATCCCGCCACCGACACTCTCTTCGAGCTGGAGATAGCCAGCGCCCCGCTCGGCGCCATCCCGCTGGGTGCGATCCCGCTGGGTGCGATCCCGCTGGGTGCGATTCCGCTCGGCGCTATCCCACTGGGAGCCATCCCGTTGGGGGCCATTCCGTTGGGGGCCATTCCGCTGGGTGCTATCCCATTGGGTGCGATCCCGTTGGGGGCCATCGATCTAGCCGGAACTCCCCTGGGAGCGATACCGCTCGGTGCTATCGATCTCGATGGCACCGTCGGCTGTGACGCGCTCGGAACGCTCTGTACCGACTACTCGCTGTCCAACTCGAACCAGCTGATCGATCTCATCAATGCCTTGGAGGGCGCCTCGGTCGCCCCTGAAGCCAGCCCGCTCGGTGCAATCCCGCTCGGCGCCATCCCATTGGGGGCTATCCCGTTGGGCGCCATCGACCTGCTGGGTGCCCCTCTCGACACCGCTCCACTCGGCGCAATCCCTCTTGGGGCAATTCCGCTGGGCGCGATTCCGCTCGGAGCGATCGACCTTGCCGGCACACCCCTCGGTGCTATACCGCTGGGCGCCATCGGTGACAGCTGGGCGTGCGATGTGCTCGTCGCACCAAACAACTGTGGCACGCTGCCACTGCCCCCCGACCCGACCTTCTACGATTTGGCCGTCGCCCTCGAGGCCGCGGGCGAGAGCGCGGCCAGTACCCCGCTCGGGGCCATCACCATTGCCGATTTGCCGCTGGGCGCCATCCCTCTCGGCGCCATTCCGCTTGGGGCGATACCGCTGGGCGCCATCCCCTTGGGAGCGATCGAGTTGGCCCAGTCGCCGTTGGGTGCGATTCCGCTCGGGGCAATTGAAGTCGGTGGGCTGTTTGGCTGCGCGGCGCTGGCCGCCCCGTATTCGTGTGCCGAGCTCCCCGTATCTGACGCCACGACGCTTGCCGACTACCTGGCGGCGTTGGAAGCCGCTGCCGTTCCCACTGACCTGGCGGGGACGCCGCTTGGCGCCATCCCGCTTGGTGCCATCGACCTCAATTCACTGCCGCTGGGCGCCATCGATCTCAATACCGTCGAGTTGAACGAGGCTCCGCTGGGAGCGATTCCGCTCGGGGCCATCGGCCTGGGCGAAGTCGGTATTGCCACCTCGCCGCTGGGCGCGATCCCACTTGGTGCCATAACTCCCAACATCAACGCAGTGGTCAACTGCTCGCTGGTCGACTGTGTGTTGGGAACGCTGGGCGACGCCGAGGCGGCCGGGGCCATTCTCGATACTGCCACCCTGGGCGATCTCGGTGAATACGGTGCCACCACCCTCGGCAACCTTGGGGAGCTGCTGACGATGGAGGTGTTGTACGGCGACAACCTCCTGAGCGACGGTTTCGACTACGGCAACTTGAGCCTGGGGCAAATCCTCATTTCGCTGCTGCTGCAATCAGATTTCCCGTGGGAGACACTGCCGCTGGCCGAGATGGGCTTGCAGGAGATTGCTCCTAACAGCTCGGTCACCTATTCGGCGTCCTTCGATCTCACCGGTGACGGCTCCGATCTGGTCGGCAGTCTGACTGCCGTGATGCCAGAGGACTTCTTCTACACCGCCGGGTCCGCTTCGGTGGCGGGGCTGGCAACGGCCGCGGAGCCGCTGGCCGATCCCACAATCACCGAGCTCGGAACCGGCGAGGTTCAGCTGACCTTCGCTCTTAGTCTCGACCCGGGTGACACCTACACCGTCGAGTGGCAGGCCGTGCCCGGCTTCGACACCGGTGACTTCCTAACGCAGGCGGATGTCGAGTTCGCCGCTGCGATTCCTGCTCCGGCCGGACCCACGACCGACGATGCCGCCATCACCGTCACCGAGGCGTTCACGGGCAATAACGACTTCGGTACGCCGGCGTCCATCGCCGACGACACGCTGGTGTTCTCTCATATCGCCACTCCCAACGTGTCCGACTTCTTCAGCTTCACCGCCGGACCGGTTGGCACGCGTCATGCCGTTTTCCTGTCCCAGTTCGACCAGGACACCGATCTGGTGCTGTATCAGCCCGAAACCGAGCCGGTGTCCGACATCGCGCCCCGCACCATTCCACTCGGTGCTATCCCAATCGAGGATGACGGGGTCGACTATGGCGGCAACCTGACCGAAGAGCCCGAGCTCGAGCCCGACATCAACATCGAATCAGCCCCGCTGGGAGCGATCTCCATCAACCGGGGAACGACCCCGGAGTCGGCTGAATCGACGCTGGCATCCACCCAGCTCACTCCGGGTGAGCCGTTCACGATTCAGGTCAGTGGTTACCAGGGCAATGCCAGCACCAGCCCCTACGTGGTGCGGATCAAGAAGGAACTCGACGTGGCAGTGCCGAGCTGCACCGTCGCTACGTTCCCGCATGGCGCCGCCGGCGGCATCAACTACGCCGGTCTGCCCGCTGGCCTCAACACGATCTTCCTCGTCAATGAGGAGCGCCTCACCCACCAGTACGGGGCAACGGCTACCGCCGACATCCTGGCCTCGATCAATGCGGTCATCGCCAGCGGAGCCAACGGAGTTGTAGGCGCCATCGTCCCCGTCAACGACGACAGCGCGGTTCAAACCGCATACGCCGCCTGGGACCTCAATCCGTGCGATCCCGAGGCGGCCAACGCCGTCGTGGGCTCAATCACGTCGGTTATCGACCAGATCCAGGCAGCTCGCCCGACCTTGACGTACGTCAGCATCATCGGCAACGACGACATCATTCCCTTTGGGCGCCTCGAGGATCTGACGGCCATCGCCAACGAGTCCACCTACACCGAGCAGTTCACAGACGGAGCACTCTACGGTGCCCTGTTGACCCGCCACTTCTTGTCGGATGACCCCTACGGGGATCTCGATCCCATTCCGTGGCTCGATCGCTTCCTGCACGTTCCGGAGCTGTCGGTGGGCCGGCTGGTCGAGAGCCCGGCCGATATCACCCTCGCCCTCGATCACTTCGTGACCTTCAACGGCGAGTTGGATCCGCAGACGGCGGCGGTGGCCGGCTACGACTTCCTCGACGACGGTTCTGATGTCGTCTTCGAACGGCTGGCCAATATCTACGATCCCGCCAGCGCGGGCGACGTGGCGAGCCTCATCGATGCGGCCGGTACCGACCCGTTGCTTACCTGGGATCTGGCCGATCTGCAGGCTTTCCTCGACCTGGCCGACGGTAGCCCCGGTAGCACCACCGCCGACATCTTCAGCGTCAACGCCCACTCCGACCACTTCCGTCAACTGCCGTCGTTCGGCGACGCCAACAACGACGAGAGTGATCTTTTCGAGGTGGCCGACCTCGGTCCGTTGCCGTTCGATTCGCTGGCCGGCAACATCGTCTTCACCATGGGCTGCCATGCCGGTTTGAGCGTTTCCGACATTGGCGTCGGCACCTTGAACACGACGGATTGGGCCGAGAGCTACTTGGGTCTGGGTGCCACCTACATCGCCAATAGCGGGTACGGCTACGGAGACACCGCCGGCATTGCGCTCAGCGAGCGCCTGATGGCCGAGTTTGCCGAGAACCTCGACGGAGGCATGAGCATCGGTCACGCCATGATGATGGCCAAGCAGGAGTACTTCGCTCAGCTCGGCCAGTACTCCGTCTACGACGAGAAGGCGATGCAACAGGCGATCTTCTACGGCCTGCCCATGTATGCGCTCGGTGCCACTCCGCCCGCCAGCCCACCACCACCGCTGCCGGTTGCCACCGACACCGGCACAGGGCTGGAGGCAGCCACCCTGAGCCTGACCCCGACCTACGAAACCAACTCAACCCCCGAGGGCGAGTTCCTTTCGATCGAGGGTCAGACTCAGCACACCCATTACCGCCCCATCCAGCCGTTGGACACCTTCGATGTCACCCAGGACGTGACCACCGTCGGTTACGCCCACGGCGCCATCGTCACAGAGGCCACCACCACCGACGATCTCAACGTCGATCCCGTCTACTTCACGCCCAACATCACCGGCAGCCTCGAAAGCGAGCCGGAGGTGCCGAGTGACGAGATCGCTACGCCGGTGTTCGGCCTCAACATCGCCACCTACAATCGGCTGGGGAACGGTCCCCTGGGCGAGCCATTCGAGCAGGCGCAAAGCGCCTCCTTCATCGCCGGTTCTTTCCTGTCGGCGGCCGACGGTTCTCAACTCGGGACCCAACGCCGGACCGAGGAGGCCGACGTCAAGGTGTTCTACTCGCCCTCGCTCGACTTCGTCTCGCCGCGCATTCTGTCGGTCGACTCGGTGCTCGTGGGCAACCAGGTCTCGTTCTCGGTCGATGCCACCGACGACGTTGCCATCGCCCAGGTCCTCGCTCTCTATCGAAAAGAGGTCGCGCTTGGGGAGTCACTATGGGTCACCACCGAATTGCCGTTCGATAACGGGACCACCTATTCCGGTGGAGGTCCGGTCGATCCAAGCGGCATCGTGGGCGGAGTGGTCGACTTCAAGATCTGGGTCGTCGATACCGCCGGCAACGTCTCATCAACCGACTTCAAGAACGTGCTGTACGAGGCCCCGGCCCCGCCGCCGCCGCAGCCGGGCGTCGCCCTCTCGTTGTCTACGACTCCGGCCGCCCCGCCGGCGCCTCCCTCTCCCTGGTTCGATGCGCCGGTGACCGTCAACGTCACCGGTGAGCCGGGCGTGACCTACGACTACACGGCGCTCGGCGTCAGTGGCACCGTCGTCGACGGTGGTACTTTCCCGGTGCCCAATGACGGCGTCAACGAGGTCGTCGTGAGCGGCGGCGGCGACTCGGCCACCATCTACGTGCTCATCGACAGCACCGCTCCCGAGACCCCAACCGTCACCGCTCCGTTGCCGGGACAGGTGTACGTCCAGGGAGCGACGGCGGAGTTCGACTTCGACTGCCCCGATGTCGGTTCGGGGGCGGTCGACTGCTTTGGTTCGATCGACGGTGGCGCCTTCGACGTCGAGGATGGAGACGCCATCGACACAAGCACTCCGGGTACACGCACTCTGACGGTCGTCGGAACCGACATCTTCAATCGATCCAGCCTGATCCCTGCCGTGGTGGAGTATCACGTAGTCGTGCCGCTCGAACTCCCCGGACCCTCTGACCCCATCGACGTCAACGATCAACCGATCGAGCTGGCGACCACTATCACCGGGGTGACCGGGACGACTGCCGAATGGGACTGGGGCGATGAAACCGTAGAACCCGCCACTATTGCCGTGGCCGCCCCCGGTACGAGCGACGTGACCGGAAGCCACGAGTATGCCGAACCGGGTGTCTACCCCGTAACCCTTACCGTGGATTACGGCAACGGTTTCGTCCATGTGGCGGCCTTTGAGTTCGTCGTGATCTATGACCCCGCTGGCGGCTTCGTGACCGGTGGCGGTTGGATCGACTCGCCAGCCGGCGCCTACACGGCTGACCCGGACCTGAGCGGGCCGGCGAACTTCGGGTTCGTGTCCAAGTACAAGAAGGGGGCAAATGTTCCGACCGGCAATACCACCTTCAAGTTCGCGGCCGGTGACTTCAAGTTCAAGTCGACGACCTACGACTGGCTCGTGATTGCCGGCTCCAGGGCGCAATACAAGGGCAAGGGCTTGGTCAACAGTCAGCTGGCGCCCAACGGCACGGAATACAAGTTCCTCCTCACCGGGATTGACGCAGACGTGAATCAGAACGACAGCCACACCGAGGACAAGTTCCGCATCAAGATCTGGTACGAAGAGGCCGGCGTCGACGTAATCGTCTACGACAACAAGCAGGGCGAGAGCGACACGTCTGATGCCGCCACGGTCTTGGGGGGCGGCTCGATCGTGATCCACGACGGCAAGGGCTAGAAATGACTCAGCGGCGCGCCCGGTGCCGACGCCACGTGACCTGAGATTTGACAAGGGGTCACCAGATTGGCAGTAGCGACGTCGGAAGCGAGCAGGTGGTTCGCTGGCCCGACGCGGACGCAGCCGGGATGCCGGTGACGCTGCGCGACCATCTCCATTACGGGCCCGAGCAACAGCCCACCCCGACCGACTCGGCACGCCACCCGACGAACCGCTTCAATAGCGACCCATGACCGCGCTTCCGCACTACCTGCTATCCGACAACGCTGCGGTTGCGGCCGATGGGCGCCTGTCTATTGCCGGCTGCGACGTTCTCGACCTGACCGAGGAATTCGGCACCCCACTGTTCATCTATGACGAGGACCACTTGCGAGCGCGCTGCCGGGAGGCAGTGGCGGCCTTCGGCGACGGGGTTGCCTACGCCACCAAGGCCTTCCTGTGCACCGCCATGGCTCGGCTGGCCCATGAAGAGGGCATGCAGCTCGACGTGGCGACCGGGGGCGAGCTGCACGTTGCGATGGCGGCCGGCGTACCCGCCGATCGGCTGGTGCTGCACGGCAACAACAAGTCCGAACTCGAGCTCAAAATGGCGCTCGAAGCGGGGGTGGGGCGCATCGTGGTGGACTCTTTTGACGAGTTCGACCGGGTCGAGGCCCTCGTCTCGGATGGATTGACGGCACCCTCGGTACTCGTCCGGGTCAACCCGGGCGTTGAGGCCCACACCCACGAGTACCTGCAGACCGGAGCCGCCGACTCCAAGTTCGGATTCAGCCTCTCCGGTGGAGTGGCCGAGGTGGCCATCGAACGAGCTGCCGGCTCGTCCGCCATGCAGCTGAGGGGGCTCCACGCCCATGTCGGCAGCCAGGTCTTCGTGGTCGACTCCTTCGTCAAGGCCGTGGGAGCATTGGCGCCGCTGGCGCATCGGGTCGACGCCCGTGAGCTCTCGATCGGAGGCGGTCTTGGCGTTGCCTACATCGAAGGTGAAGCGGCGCCGTCCATCACCGAATGGGCCGATGCGGTCAAGACTGCTTGTGCCGACGCCGGGATCGAGTCCCGCATTCTCGCCGAGCCCGGCCGCGCCATCGTGGCCCAAGCCGCGCTTACCGCCTACCGGGTCGGCACCATCAAGCCCATCGACGGCGTTCGCACCTACGTGTCCGTCGATGGGGGGATGAGTGACAATCCACGTCCCGTCCTATACGGAAGCGGGTATGAGGCGTTTCTTCCCCGGGCGACGACGGCCGAACGAGATCAGTCGGTCCGCATTGTCGGCAAGCACTGCGAGTCCGGCGATGTCATCGTGCAGGAGGCGCGGGTCCCGGCCGATCTGGCGGTCGGTGACATCCTGGCCACGCCGGTGACCGGTGCGTACGGCCACACCATGGGCTCCAACTACAACATGGTGCTGCGCCCGCCGGTGGTGTTCGCACGGGACGGCGATGCACGCCTCGTGGTCCGCCGCGAGACGTTCGCCGACCTGGTTGACCGGGACATCTGAGCGCTCTACTCAGCCCTCATAGGCGTCGATGAAGGCATCCCGGATTTGGGAGTAGCCGGCGGCGTTCGGGTGCAGGCAGTCGACGAGGTTGGCTACGTCGACGGCCGGGGTTGCGAGATCGGCACCAAACGCCCCAGCCACGCCGGCAATCACACCATTGAAGGCCGGCAGCAACACCGCATCGGCGAAGGGTGCCAGGCCGGCGAGGGCGCAGGCTTCCGGGTTGGCGATCGTGTTGTGATACAGCATCACGATGATCTGCACGTCGGGGTCGGCCGCCCGCAGGCTGCCCAGGATCACCGTCAGATCGGCCCCGATGTCGGCCAGCGTCTGGCCGATGGCCGCCTGGCACTCGGGTGTGCTCGGATCCGGGAGACACCCCGAGGCCGGGTCGGTGACCGCGCCGAACAGATCGTTCCCCCCGATGTCGATGGTCACAACCTCGACGTTGCGGTGCTGGAGTGTTTTGACGGCCTTCTTGAGCGGATGCTTGTCGTTGGCGAGATCATCGGCGGTGGCACCGCTGATTCCCAGATTGACGAGCTTGGTGTTGGGGTCGAGGGTGTTCGTGAGGTAATCGTGGAACTGGGCCACGTATCCCTCCGAGTCGGGATCCCCGGCTCCAACGCCGGCGGCGAGTGAGTCACCGAGCGAGAGTTGTACCGGCTGGGGGCCGGGGGCTCCCGCGCTGGCGGGGGCAGCCACCAAGGCGGCAATCAGCGCCACCAGCATGGCAATTGCGGCGAAACGTGGCATTGGTCGAGTCACGGGCGTCTTCCCTTCTCAGAAACGAAAACCAACCCTAGCGGCATCGCCACCCTCTGTGGTGTGGCGACGATGTCTGTCTCATGTTCATCGTCATCCGCCAAGCACTCGGTTCAGCAGCAGCCTTCATCGGTGTCGCCGCCGCAGCCGGTCTCATCATCTCCTAGTCAAGGCAACCAAGGGGCCTCGCCACAACCGAGGAGCGTCCGGACCAACCGGACGCTCCTCGGTTCACATCTGGAGGCAGCTCGGTGGTGCAACGGCAACTGATAGCTGGCAGCCATGCCAGATAGATGAAGCGCTCTCGGCTCGAGGCAGTATCGTCCCGGGTATGAGAGTCGGCATTGGAATCCTTGGCTTCGGGACGGTCGGTGGAGCGCTGCTCCGCAAGCTGATCGAGGAGAACGCGTCCATTTCAACCAAGACCGGCCTCGAGATCGAGGTCGAGAAGGTGGCGGTGCGTGACATCGGCAAGCTCCGCTCGGTAGCTCTTCGGGACGGCGTACTGACCGACGACCCGATGGAACTGGTGAACGATCCCGCGGTCCAGCTCGTGGTCGAAATCATGGGCGGCGAGGATCCAGCCGGTGATCTGGTGGCGGCCGCTCTCCGGGCCGGCAAGCCGGTGGTGACGGCCAACAAGGCGCTGATTGCAGCTCGCGGCAAGGAGCTCATCAGTATCGCGGAGGAGGCCGGGGTCCCTCTGTTGTTCGAAGCCGCCGTGGCCGGCGGCATACCCATCATTCGACCTCTTTCCGAGACCCTCGCCGGCGAGCAGATAGACCGGGTGCTCGGAATCGTCAACGGCACCACCAACTACATCCTCACCAAGATGACCGAAGACGGCGCCGAATACAAGACCGCACTCGCAGAGGCCCAGGAGCTGGGATACGCCGAAGCCGACCCAACCGCCGACGTGTCCGGGGCCGACGCCGCCGCCAAGGCGGCCATCCTGGCCAGCCTCGCCTTCGGGACCTGGGTTGCCTCCGATCGCGTGTACACCGAGGGCATCGACCGGCTCGACGCCACCGACGTGCGGATCGCCAGCGAACTCGGCTACGTCATCAAGCTGCTGGCGGTGGCGGAGAACACGCAAGACGGCATCAGCGTGCGGGTTCATCCCACCTTTGTGCCGGGCGATCATCCTCTGGCAGTCATCCGGGGTGCCACCAATGCCGTCTTCGTCGAGGGTCCTAGCTTCCACGAGCTCCTGTTCGCCGGCCCCGGGGCAGGCGGAGCGCCCACCGCCAGCGCGGTGCTCGGCGATGTGGTCGACGCCGCTCGCGAGTTGCTGGCAGGTGCCGAGGTGGCCCCGCCGATCCGCTTCCAACCCGGGCGGGTGCTGGAGTTCGACTCGGTCGTAACCACGTGGTATTTGCGTCTCGAGGTGGTCGACCGTCCGGGGGTGCTTGCCCAGGTGGCGGGCGTGTTTGGCGACAACGAAGTGAGCATCAAATCGGTGTGGCAGGAAGGTGAGGACGACGGTGCCACTCTCCTCCTGGTCACCCATGGCCACGCGGAAAGCCGGCAACGGGCCAGTCTCGAGGGGCTGCGATCGCTCGAGGTCGTGCGCGATGTTGGCGCGGTGATTCGGGTCGAAGGCGCCGGGCCGACGCCCAACCTGTGAGATACCAGAGCACTCGCGGGGGCGCCGGGGATCGCAGCTTTGCCGAGGTGCTGCTCGAAGGGCTGGCCCCCGACGGCGGCCTCTACGTACCCCTCGAGGTTCCGCGGCTGAGCGAGTCGACCTTGCGGAGCTTCGCCGGCCGGTCGTACGCCGAGGTCGCCACCGAAGTGATGTTTCCCTACGTAACCCCCGACTACGAGCTCGACGAATTCGCCGACCTGGTCGGGCGGAGCTATCAGCGATTCGACCATCCAGACGTGGCTCCCCTCAGGGTGCTGAACCAAGCGACCGGCGAGTGGCTGCTCGAGCTGTTCTGGGGGCCGACTCTCGCCTTCAAAGACGTGGCCCTGCAGCTGCTCGGCGACCTATTCGAGCGTGAGCTGGCCAAGCGCTCGCAAACGGTCACCATCGTCGGGGCAACCAGCGGTGACACCGGTTCGGCCGCGATTGAGGCCATGCGGGGCCGGGACGGTATCGAGCTGTTCATGCTTCACCCGCGCGGGCGGGTATCCGCAGTGCAGCGGCTGCAGATGACCACCGTCGACGCTCCCAACATTCACAACCTCGCCATCGAGGGCACCTTCGACGACTGTCAGGACCTCGTCAAGGCGATGTTCGCCGACACCGGCTTCCGCGCCCGTCATGCCCTGTCGGCCGTGAACTCCATCAACTGGGCCCGGGTGATGGCCCAGACCGTCTATTACGTCACCGCCGCAGTCCACCTCAGCGCCCCCGCCTCGAGCGTCGCCTTTTCGGTCCCGACCGGCAATTTCGGCAACATCTACGCCGGGCACGTCGCTCGCCGGATGGGTGTGCCCATCAGCCAGCTGATACTGGCAACCAACGTCAACGACATCTTGAGCCGGGCGTTCGACACCGGGAGTCTCCAGATACACGAGGTCATCCACTCGACGAGCCCGGCGATGGACATTCAGGTCAGCTCCAACTTCGAGCGGCTGCTTTTTGAGCTGTTCGAACGTGACGGGCGAGTGCTCGCTGCCCTCATGGAACGGTTTCGCTTCCTCGGTCATGTGGAACTTCCCGAGCCGGTTCTCGAAGCTTTCCGAGAACTGTTCGACGCCGACAGTCTGGATGACGACGGCACCCGCACCGTGATCCGGCAGGTGTACGAGCAAGCCGGGTTGGTGGTGGATCCCCACACCGCGGTGGGAGTCGGTGTCGGCCGGGAACTGCGCCAGCACGGCGAGGTCCCGCTGGTGATGCTTGCCTGTGCCCACCCCGCCAAGTTTCCCGAGACGGTAGAGGCCGCGTTGGGCGAGCGGCCGATCACCCCCAGCCGGATCAGCGCCCTAGCCGGCCTCCCGGAACGGGTTGAGGCATTGCCAAACGACCTGGAAGCGGTGCAGGCTCTCATCACCGAGCGGGCAGCGGATAACGGGTAACGAGTCGCTCAACTCGGCACGGCCGGCGACCGAAGGAATAGATGACCGACAAGTGTGGTTGGCTCAATTACGTCGAGCCTCTATGATTAGTCTCGGACATTCGGTCCACAGCTCGACTCCAGCGCTACCGCCGTTGAGCACCCACGTGCATTCACGCTTAGCGCTTGCCCGAATTCTCTCGGCAGCAGCAAAGGAAACCTATGACTACACGAGCCGAACTCCAGGGCAAGTCCCTCGAAGATCTCCGCACCATCGCTTCGTCGGTGGGCGTCGAGACCGACGGCCTGCAAAAAGCCAAAATCATCGCCGCCATCCTCAGCTCCGACGAGTTCGAGTTGAGCGAAGAGACGGCCCCCGTTGAGCTCCCTTCCGCTGAGAAGAAGAGCGAAAACAATGGTGGTGGACGTTCTTCCGATCGATCCCGCTCCGGCGGTGGATCGAATCGAGATGGCGGACCCCGCAAGCGCAACCGCAAGCGCGGCGGGCGAGACCGCGAGGAGCCGATCGACGAGAGCGAACTCGAAGTCAGGGAAGGACTGCTTGACATTCTTCCTGAGGGCTACGGGTTCCTGCGCGTCGGCGGCTACCTCCCGGGAGAATCGGACGTATACGTCCCGGCCAACCAGGTTCGCAAATTCGGGCTGCGGAAGGGCGACCTGATCGAAGGCCCGGTGCGACCGCCCCGGTCGCAGGAGAAGTTCGCAGCACTCGTGCGGGTGGTCAAGAACAATGGGATGGACCCGGATGACGCCCGCAAGCGGCCCAAGTTTGGGAATCTGACCCCGCTGTTTCCCGACATCCGCCTCCGTCTCGAGCGAGACGACGACCCAGACGATTCCCTTGCCCGGATCATGGATCTGATCTCTCCCATCGGAAAGGGACAGCGCGGCCTGATCGTCTCGCCTCCCAAGGCAGGCAAGACCACGGTACTCAAGGAGATCGCCCATTCGCTGGCCGATAACAACCCTGAGTGCCACCTGATGGTCGTGCTGGTAGACGAGCGTCCCGAAGAAGTCACCGACATGCAGCGGTCGACCAAAGGTGAGGTGGTCTACTCGACCTTCGACCGTCCGGCGGAAGAGCACACCCAGGTATCGGAGCTCGCCCTCGAGCGCGCCAAGCGACTAGTGGAAATGGGCGGCGACGTTGTCATCCTGCTCGACTCCATCACTCGTCTGGCCAGGGCGCACAACCTCGCCACCCCGGCGTCGGGTCGAATTCTGTCCGGTGGCGTCGATTCACAGGCCCTGTACCCCCCCAAGCGGTTCTTCGGTGCGGCCCGGAATATTGAGGAGGGTGGAAGCCTTACCATCATGGGAACGGCGCTGGTTGAGACCGGTTCCCGGATGGATGAGGTGATTTTCGAGGAGTTCAAGGGCACCGGAAACATGGAAGTGAGGCTCGACCGCAGCCTGGCAGACAAGCGGATCTACCCCGCCATCGATATCCAGGCCTCCGGCACCCGAAAAGAAGAGTTGCTGTTCGACCCCGAAGAGCTGAAGCAGGTGTGGAAGCTCCGCCGGGTGTTGCTGGCGCTGGAATCGGCACCCGCCCTCGAACTGCTCATCAATAAGCTAAAGGATTCGAAATCCAACGCCGAGTTCCTCGCTGAGGTGGCGAAGAGCGGCAACGGTTGAGAAAAGGACGAAGCCCGTGAAGACAGATATCCATCCCGAATACGTCGAGACCACAGTTCATTGCTCGTGCGGCAATGAGTTCACCACTCATTCGACCCGGGAGACCCTGACTGCCGAGCTGTGCAACGAGTGCCATCCCTTCTACACCGGGCGCCAGAAGCTGGTCGACTCGGGAGGTCGCGTCGAGCGTTTCCGCAAGCGCACCGAGAAGACGGACACCACTGCGGTTGAGGCCAAGCGCGCCAAGCGGGCCTCTTCGTCAAAGATCAAAGAGGCTGCCGCCAAACCGAGCTCGGCCGCCAAGGCCGGCGCCTCCAAGCCGATTCGCACCCGTCGTACGCCGAAGGAACTGGCGGCCGAAGCGGCCAAGGCGGAGCGGCTGGCCAAGGCTAAGGCGGAAGCCGACAAGGCGCCCGTTACCTCAACCGAAGACGCGGCGCCGGCCGACGCCGCGGAGTAAGCCCATGAGCCGGCCGCCTGGCTCGACCGTAGGCGGTCAGGCCGTCATCGAAGGGGTAATGATTCGCAGCCCCCAGGCGTGGTCGGTGGCGGTGCGCCGTCCCGATGGGGAGATCGAGACCCGCCACCATGAGCTGCCGCGTCTGTCCTCACGCTCGCGGCTCGCCCGGGTTCCCTTCGTTCGGGGCGTGCTGGTACTCGGCGAATCACTCAACCTCGGCTTCCGGGCGCTCACCTGGTCGGCGCAAATCGCTTCGACCGAGGAAGACGCCAAGGAGACGGAACGGCTGACGGAGATCGTCGAGAACGCCAAGGGACCCTTGGCCGGCTGGCGCAAGCAGCGGGCCGCCCGGCGACTCGAGCAGGGAAACGAGCTCAGCCGCAAGGACCTCGCCATCGCCATGAGCCTGGCTCTGGTGTTCTTCATCGGCGTGTTCATGCTGCTCCCGCTGGGCGGTGCCCGGGTGGTCGAGAATCTATTCGGCGGCTCGAACGCATTCGTGTTCAACCTGGCCGAAGGCATCATCCGGGTCGGCATCCTGGTCGGCTATATCTGGCTGATCGGCCGATCCGGTGAGATCCGCCGGGTCTTCCAATATCACGGGGCGGAGCACAAATCGATCTACGCATACGAAGCCGGCGATCCGATGACGGTCGACAACGTCCAGCACTATCAGACGATGCATCCCCGGTGTGGGACTAGCTTCTTGCTGCTGGTGGTGCTGCTGTCGGTCCTGGTTTTCACGCTGGTGGGGATCTTCGAACCGAACCTCCTGTGGCTCATCACGAGCCGGATCGTGCTCATCCCGGCTATCGCCGGCCTGTCCTACGAGGTACTCAAGCTGTCCGATGCCAAGCCGTGGCTTCACTTCCTGTCCCGGCCCGGCATCGAGCTGCAACGCCTCACCACCCGTGAGCCGGAGGATGGTCAGGTGGAGGTCGCCATCGCCAGCCTGCTGGCTGCCATCTCGGGTGAAGCCCGCGACGAGGTGTTCGGGCGCGGGCCGGTGTGCGAGGCGGCCTGGGGCGCCGTGCAGTGATCGATGACCAACTCGTCACCAAGATGGCCGAGGTCGAGGCTTCCTATCAACAGGCTCTGACCGAGATGGCCGACCCGGAGGTGGCAGGCGACCAGCTCCGATATACGGAAGTGGCCAAGCACCATGCCGAGCTGAAGCCGGTGGTCGACACCTACCACGCCTATCAAGCAGCCAAACAAGAAGCCGACGAGGCTCGCGAGCTCGCCAAGACCGAAACGGACGATGAGATGCTCGGGTACTTTCGCCAGCAGGCAGAGTCCAAGGATCTCGAAGCTGCCGACCTGGTCGAAAAGCTGCAGTTGCTGCTGGTGCCGAAGGATCCAAACGACGACAAGGACGTAATCATCGAGGTCCGGGCCGCGGCCGGGGGAGACGAGGCGGCGCTGTGGGCCGGAGACCTCACCCGCATGTATCAGCGGTACGCCGAGAACCACGGTTGGAAAGCTGAGGCGCTCGCAGTGTCCGAGGCTGAGGGAGGTGGTTACAAGGAAATCACGTTCGCCGTCAAGGGCACCGGCGCCTACTCGCGGCTCAAATTCGAGGCAGGCGTTCACCGGGTGCAACGGGTCCCAAAGACCGAGTCGCAAGGCCGGATCCATACCTCGACCGCCAGCGTGGCGGTGCTGCCCGAGGCGGAGGAGGTCGAGGTCGAACTCGATCCCAACGACGTCAAAGTCGACACCTTCCGTTCGAGCGGGCCGGGAGGCCAGTCGGTCAACACCACCGACTCGGCGATTCGTCTCACCCACCTCCCCACCGGTCTGAAGGTCTCATGTCAGGATGAGAAGAGCCAGTTGCAGAACAAAGAGAAGGCGTTTCGCATCCTCCGGGCCCGTCTCTACCAGATCCAGTTGGAAGCCCAGCAGGCCAAGTTGTCGGCCAACCGGCGCCAGCAGGTCGGAACCGGTGACCGCTCGGAGAAAATCCGAACCTACAACTTCAAGGAAAACCGGGTGACCGACCATCGCATCGGGCTCACTCTCAGCCAGCTGCCGACCATTCTCGAAGGCGACATCGATGCGTTCGTCGATGCCCTCACCCTCGATCACCAGGCCCGGTTGCTCACCGGCGCAGACGAGACGTGAGGGCATCGGAGACGGGCTTGCCCGAGCATGAGGCTCGGCGGTTGCTCCAACTGGTAACCGGCCTCGACGCGGCCGGGGTGGCTCTGCTCGATGGCCTCGAGCGCGATCAGGAGGTCCGCTTCGAACAACTGGTTGAACGCCGTCTCAGTGGTGAGCCGCTCCAGTATCTCGAAGGCACCGTGCAGTTCGGCCCGGTGGAACTGAAGGTCGATCGGCGGGTCCTCATTCCCAGACCCGAGACCGAAATTCTCTGGGAGCGGGCGGTGGAAGCTCTGCGGGAAGCCGACGAGCAAACGGTGATCGTGGACCTGGGTACCGGGAGCGGAGCGCTCGCCCTGGCACTCAAGCACTCATTTCCGGCCGCCCGCGTCTACGCCACCGACATCGATCCGGACGCTCTGACGCTGGCGCGTGAGAACACTGAGAGTGCCGGCGTGACGGTGCTCGCCGGCGACCTGTTCGACGCCCTCCCCTCGGGTATCAGAGGTGACATCGATCTGCTCGTTTCCAACCCGCCCTATGTGGCCGATGAGGCCGACCTCCCCGCCGAAGTCCGGGAGCACGAGCCGCCGACGGCATTGTTGGCGGGCCCGCAGGGTGACGAGGTGCTGGTTCGTATCGCCGAACAGGCCTACCACTGGGTCAAGCCGGGCGGCTGGGTGTTCCTGGAGATCGCCGAAACCCAGGCAAGGCGAGCACTGGCACTGTTCGCGGAATTCGAATGCGCCATTCACCGGGATCTGACCGGGCGACCACGAGTTCTAGCAGGGCATCGCTGAGCCAAAAGCGGGCGGTGCGAAAGTAAGTAGAATGACGGTGTGTAAGGGTATTCGTGCTAGATTCGCGCAGTAAGTGGAAACGCTCTAAGGAGCTGGAAACACTCTAAGGAGTAAGGGCCGACCACTGTGCGGGGGAGAAGGGTGCGTCGCTGCGCACCGAGGCTCATACGAAGGCGGAGACGGGATGTTAGGTAACAGGGAGGCGCGAGTTCCCGCGCGTTCGGGCGCGGGGAGTTTCAACCTCTCGAGCGACCGGCTACGGCCGGCGAAACGGCGCCTTCCGGATGAGCTCCGGGCATGGACCAAGCGCTTGCTCGATATCAGCATCAGTCTGATCCTGCTGATTGTGGTTTCCCCCATGCTGTTTGCTATTGCCATCGCGTTGAAAGTCGACAGCCCCGGGCCGGTCATCTTCGTCCAAGAGCGGGTGGGATCTCGCCGGGTGGTCCGGCGAGGACGAGTCTGGTGGGAATTGCGGACCTTCAACTGTTACAAGTTCCGGTCGATGTTTTCGGATACCGACGAAACCGCCCACCGGCGGTTCATCAAAGAGTTTGTCGACGGAAGCATCGACACCGGTGCCACCGAGATGTCGGCCTTCAAGCTGACCGGAGACGACCGGGTGACACGAGTTGGGCGGTTCCTGCGCCGGATGAGCCTCGACGAGCTGCCCCAGCTGGCCAATGTTCTCAAGGGAGACATGAGCCTTGTCGGACCGCGGCCGGTGCCGGTGTATGAAGTCGCCGAGTACGAGTCGTGGCACTACGAACGGCTGGCCGCCCGGCCCGGCCTCACAGGAACCTGGCAGGTGTACGGCCGGGGGCGGGTCAGTTTCACCGAGATGATGCGGATGGACATCGAGTACGTTCGACGGCCCTCGCTGGGTGCCGACCTGAAGCTGCTGGCGGCCACCCTGCCGGCAGTGTTGGCCGGAAAGGGAGCGCACTAGCCGTGAATCTGGATATAGAGCAGGACGAGGGCGGCGCTCTCGAGACGGCTTCGTACGGAGTGGCAGTCATCGGCTGTGGGTATTGGGGCGTCAATTACCTGCGGGTGCTGAACGAGCTGGCAGACGTCGCGTCCGTGACGGCCTGCGACGATGACCCGGTTCGCCTCAAAGCCGTTAGCGAGCGATTCAAGGGCATCGAGACCAACGGCGACCTGAAAGAGGTGCTGGCCTCGCCTTCGATCGATGCCGTCGTCATCTGCACGCCGGCAGGCTCTCATTACGAACTGGCCAGACGCTGCATCGAAGCCGGCAAGCATCTCCTCGTTGAGAAGCCGATCACCACCCGGGCGGTGGAGGCGGAGGCCCTCATCGAGCTGGCCGACGAAGCTGAAGTGACGCTGGCGGTTGGTCACACGTTCCTATACAACCCGGGAATTCAGAAGGTCAAGGCCTACGTGACCAATGGAGACCTCGGAACCATGTACTACATGTACTCGCGCCGCACCAATCTCGGCCCCATCCGCCATGACGTGAATGCGCTGTGGGATCTGGCCCCCCACGATATCTCGATCTTCAACTACCTTCTCGAGGCCCAGCCGGCCTGGGTGAGCGCAGTCGGCCGGACGGTGCTTCGGGAAACCAACGAGGACTTCGGCTTCGTGTCAATCGGCTATGAAGGCGGCGTGGTGGCGCACATCCACGTCAGCTGGGCCGATCCGAACAAGGTGCGCGAGATCGTCGTGGTGGGAAGCGAGCAGCGAGTCGTATTCGACGACATCAAGACCTCCGAGCAGGTGAGGGTGTACGAGAAAGGGGTGACTCCGGACACCTCAGAGCTCTCCACTTACGGGGAGTTGCGTTTCTCGATTCGGGATGGTGACATCATCAGCCCCAAGCTGGATATCAGCGAGCCGCTCAAGAATCAGACTCGGGACTTCCTGGAATCGATTGCTGCCGGTCGACGGCCGATCTCAGACGGCCGCGCCGGGCTCGAGGTGGTGCAAGTGATGGAAGCCATCGACCGTTCCATCCGGCTCGATGGGACGCCGGTGCCGGTCGGCTCGCCGCCGTCCTCCCGCTCGAAGGCCAGCTAGCCGTGCCGCAGAGCAAGGCCGGGGAGCCGGTTCCGTTCGTAGACCTTGGTGCCCAGTTGAAGGGGATCCGTCCCGAGATCGACGAGGCAATTGCCGGAGTGCTGGAGCGCGGCGACTACATCCTGGGTGAAAGCGTCGAGTTGTTCGAGCAGGAGTTCGCCGCCTATTGCCAAAGCCGGTTCGCGGTCGGGGTCGACTCAGGCACGTCTGGCCTCGAGCTGGCGTTGGCCGCCTTTGACATCGGAGCTGGTGACGAGGTCATCACCGCCGCCAATACCTTCATTGCCACTGCGCTTGCGATTAGTCACGTGGGGGCGGTTCCGGTGCTGGTTGATATCGATCCGGGGACCTTCGTGATGGACGTTGCCCAGGTCGAATCAGTCATCACTCCGGCGACCCGGGCCATCATGCCGGTCCACCTGTACGGATACCCGGTCGATCTCGAGCCTCTCATGGAACTTGCCGACCGCCGCGGGCTGGTCGTGATCGAAGATGCTTCTCAGGCCCACGGGGCCAGGTACCACGGCAGGCGAGTGGGAGGGTTCGGACACGCGGCGGTGTTCAGTTTGTATCCGGCCAAGAACCTGGGGGCCTTCGGCGATGCCGGAGTGATCGTCACGAACGATCCCAGTATCGATCAGGCGCTTCGGCTGGCCCGCAACTACGGGTCGCTGGTCAAGTACCACCACCTGACCAAGGGCCGCAATCGGAGGCTCGACACGTTGCAGGCGGCCATTCTGCGCGTCAAGTTGCCCCACCTGGACGCCTGGAACCAGGCGAGACGGGCAAACGCCGCGGCCTACGATCAGTTGCTGGACGCCTCGCGGGCGGTCATCCCGCCGCCCCGGGCCGCCGAGGGCGTTGAGCCCGTCTATCACCTCTACGTGGTCCGTAGCCCCGATCGCGATGGGCTGGCCCGGCACCTGCGCGATGACGGAATCTCCACAGTGATCCACTATCCCGTCCCGATTCATCTCCAGGCCGCCTACGCGGATCTCGGGCATGGCGAAGGCGACTTCCCGCTCACCGAGGGGTACGCTCGGGAGGTGCTGTCCTTGCCCATGTACCCGGAGCTGGCGGCCGGCGCCATCGAACGGGTGGTCGCCTCGATCGAACGCTTCGCGCCGGCCGGACGCCTCGCCTCCGAATCCATATGGGCGGGAACATGACGCCCTCCGGCCCCGATGCCACCGGGCGACGGGCCGCCTCCTTGCGCGTTGCCTACGTCCTCCACCGCTTTCCCAACATCACCGAGACTTTCATCGCTCGCGAGATGTACTGGCTTAGCCAGCACGGCGTCGACGTGAGCATCTTCTCATTGATGCGTCAGAAGCACCCGGCATCCTCCGAAGAGGCGCAATCCCTCCAGGGGCGGGCTTACTACAGTCGGATGTTTTCGTGGCGAGTCTTGAAAGCCCAGGTCCGCTTCCTACGACGCAAGCCGATTGCCTACTTTCGAGCCCTTGCCCGGGTCGTGTGGCAAAGCTATCGAGAGCCCAAGGTGATGGCCTTGGCCTTGGCGCTATTCCCCAAGAGTGTGCTGTTTGCCGGCATGATGCAGGACGGGAAGATCCAGCATGTTCACGCCAACTTCGTCTGGCTGGAGGGATTGGCCGCCGGGGTGGTACACGATCTCGTCGGAACGACTTTCACCTTACATCCGCACGCGTTCGGGCTGTTCGGGCGAAACCAGACGAACGTGCGCAAACAACTCGCCAATGCAACCCACGTGGTGACCGTCTCGGAATATCACCGAGAATACATATCCAATCTGTGCCCCACTCTTGCACCGTCAGATGTCTCAGTGGTGCACTACGGGGTCGAGACGAGCCGAATCATGCCCGGCGCCGGACGGACCGCGGCGGACCCTCCCCGTATCCTCTCCGTCGGCAGGGCCGTGGAAAAGAAGGGTCACGAGTACCTCATCGACGCCTGCGCTCTTGTGCGTGGTCGTGGCCTGGCGTTCGTGTGCGACATCGTGCTCGGCGGGGAGCACGGACGGCAAGCCATGCAGGAACGGATCGACGGCCATGGGCTGAGCTCCGTGGTTCATCTGCTGGGGGCCCACGATCAGGACGAACTGCTCGGGCGCTACCAGAACGCCGACATCTTCGCGCTCGCCTGCGTCATCGCCGAAGACGGGGACCGCGACGGCATGCCGAACGCCCTCATCGAGGCGATGGCATGCGAGCTACCAGTAGTGACCACCACAGTCGCCGGCATTCCCGAGCTCGTCCAGGATGGAGAGTCGGGCTTCTTAGTGCCCGAGCGGGATGCGGAGGCGCTCGGCCACGCGCTCGAGCGACTCTTGACCGATGGCGAGCTCCGAGTCCGGCTCGGTACGCGAGGCCGTCAGGTGATCCAGGCGGGATTCGAGGCCGAGAGCATCGCCGGCGAGGTCGCGGCAGTCTTCTACCGACTTGCCGACGCTTCCGCCGAGGAAGGCCGCCCGTCCGATGTGCGCTAATAAACCGATCATCGGTCGCCGGGGGTGACGATACCGGTGAGGCATCGGCCATCGGGCGCGGGCCGCTCGGCTGGTGGCAGGCGTGTTCTCATGCTTCTCGAGAACAACCCCTACCCACAGGATGGGCGTGTGCGTCGGGAAGCGGTCTCGCTGACCGAGGCCGGATACCGGGTTACGGTCATCTGCCCGGCTGCCTCAGGCCAGCGCTGGGCAGAGACAGTGAACGGCGTCCGGGTCTACCGATATCCAGTCCCGCCGAATCGGGGTAGCACCGCCGGATACATCCTTGAGTATTCCTACTCGCTCTTGGTGACGGGAATCGTGGCAGCCTACCTGGCGGTGGTGAGGGGTTTCGACGTAGTCCATGCCCACAACCCCCCCGAAACGTTGGCGCTGCTCGGCGGGATATTCAAGATCTTCGGAAAGCGTTTCGTGTTCGACCATCACGATCTGTCTCCAGAGATGTACCTGGCTCGTTTCGGGAAATCACCCGACGCCCGGGGTGTCATGTACCGAATTCTGCTGGCCCTCGAAACGCTGAGCTTTCGGTTGGCCGATCATGTCATCGCTAGCAACGAGTCCTACCGCGCGGTGGCCATGGAGCGCGGTGGGGTTGCCCTCGAGCAGACGACCGTTGTCCGCAACGGGCCCGACCTCGACCGCGTATATCTGAGGGCTCCCGACGAGGAGCTGCAAGCGAGGGCACCAACGATCATCGCCTACGTTGGGGTGATGGGAATCCAGGACGGGGTCGACTACTTACTCCGCGCACTGCATCACCTCAAAGAGGATCTGGGTCGAACCGACTTCTGCGCGGTCTTGATGGGATCCGGCGATGCAGTACCCGCGCTCCACACCCTCTCGCTCGATTTGGGACTCGCCCACCAGGTGTGGTTCACGGGCAATCTCTCCGATGACGAGCTGCTGATGCGCTACCTGTCGACCTCGGATATCGGAGTCGACCCGGGACCCTCAAACCCATACAACGATCGGTCGACGACCATCAAAATCGGCGAGTACATGGCGCTTGCCAAACCGGTCGTTGCTTTTGACCTTCCCGAGCACCGCGTCACAGCTGGAGAGGCCGCTCTCTACGCCAAGCCGAACAGCGAGCCCGACTTCGCCCATAAGCTGGCTGAGCTGATGGACGACCCGGCGCAACGCAAACAAATGGGAGAGATCGGGCGAAATCGGATTGTCAACTCGCTGTCGTGGGCACATCAAGAGCCAAAGCTCCTGGCCGCTTACGAATCGATCACGAAGTGACCGGGGGCGCCACCAGACACGAACCCATGATGCCGCCTGGTCGGAAGGACAACCGCGCGACCCAGGAGCTGGGGACCATAGTCACCCTGGATCCCACCGGGGATGACGACTGGCTCACCCTCGTCGCAGCCGGGGAATCGGACGTCTTCCATTCCCCAGAATGGCTGCGCACCATCTCGTCCACTTACGGGTTCGAGATTGGCGCACAGGTGCTGGTGGGAGAATCTGGGCCGATGGCTGGGCTGCCCTATGCGGTGGTCGACGGAATCGGCGGTACCCGGGTCGTGTCGTTCCCGTTCTCCGACTATTGCGACCCGCTCGTCTCTTCACTCCACGAGTGGAAGCGTCTGACCGGCGGTCTGCTGGAGCATGGGTTAGCGACGGTCATCCGGTGCCTGCACAACGCGGTTCCCCTCGCCGACGAACGCTTCGCGGTTACCAACAAAGCGCACTGGCACGCGGTCGACCTCCGGCCGGATGGAGACGACCCGTGGGAACACCTGGCGTCGTCCGCCAGACGAGCGATCCGCAAGTCGCGGTCGGCGAATGTCGATGTAGCCGCCGCCGAAACGCCTGCAGAGTTGCGAGCCTTCTACGATCTCCATCTACGCGTACGCAAGACCAAGTATCGGCTGCTCGCCCAACCGTTTGCGTTCTTCGAGAACCTTTGGCGTGAGTTCGTCGAGAACGACAGGGGAACGCTCATGGTGGCCCGGGTCGGGGGAGAACTGGCGGCCGGGGTGATGTTCCTGGAGTGGAAGGACCGCCTCTACTACAAACTCAACGCCTCCCAGCCGGAGTTTTCAGCGACGCGGCCGAACGATGCAATCATGTGGGCGGGGATCGAGTATGGCCGGGCGCGTGGGCACCGTCGGCTGGACCTCGGGCTCAGTGATTGGGACCAGGAAGGCCTGGTTCGGTACAAACGCAAGTACGCCTCGGAGGAGAAGGTCATCTCTTTCTTGTCACACCACCCCCAGGAGCCCACCCCGAGTGAGCCGACCCGGCTGGCCCAATTGATGCCCGGGCTGACGGACCTGCTCACCGATGAGCGGGTGCCAGACGAGATCACGGAACGGGCAGGAGACGCCCTCTACCGGTTCTTCGCCTAGGAGTCGAGCCCCGACTGCTACCGGCTAGTTGGCTCCGTGTGCTGCCAGTACCGCTTGATAGACGGCAAACGTCTTGGCCGCTACCGCCCCTTCGGAGTATTCGGCGCGCGCCTTTTCTCTGCCGTTGGCGCCCAAGCGGGCGCGAAGGTCCGGATCTTTGAGTAGCCGGATTATTGCGGAGGCCAGGGCGTCTTCGTCCCGGGGCGGAACCAAGTATCCCGTTTCGCCGTCATCGACTTGGGCGGGAAGGCCGCCCGCAGTGGTCGACACCACCGGTTTCGCAAAGCCATAGGCGGTGGGGATGACGCCGCTCTGGGTTGCATCGACGTACGGGATGGCAACCACGCTCGCCCGCTGGAACAGCTCCGATGTTCGCTCAAAAGGTATGAATTCGTTGAGGATTTCAAAACGTTCTGGATGGACCATCATCTGCCGGTAACGTCCGAAATCCTCCCCGGTACCGGCGATCAAGATGCGGGCGTCGGGAATTTCCGCCGTGATCAGTGGTTCCGCTCGGATCAGGTATTCGAGACCCTTGTAGGGCCAGATACGACCAAAGAACAGAATCAGATTCCCGTCCTCATCCACGGAAGGGGACTCACCGCCGTCTCCAAGCGTCAAGTGGGGCACAACGTGGATTCGCTCGGCCGATATGCCTCGATCGGCGACGATATTTGCCACCTGATCGTTGTGCACGATGACTCCATCCGCCCTCCGGTAGGCGATATCGGCTATGAACTGCGGCGTCTTCCTGGTGGGCCGATCTCCCAAATGTGGCGTCGGGTCGTGGATGGTGACAACGAGAGGGTATTGCCGGAGAAGCGCAAGCGCCGGGTTGAACCAGAGGTATCCCTGCTGGAGATGGATCAGATCTGGTTCGAACTGTGCGATCTCGCTCCGGAGCTTGTTGATGGCCCCCAGCTGACGGAAGGGATGGCGCATTCTCGGTCGGTGAAACGGCCGGAAATCAACTCCTGGATGCAGGCGTCGCAGGTGCGGTGCCGCCTGGCGGTCGGTCAGCCAGAGGCCCACCTCAGCGTGCTCGGCCAGGCCGCTCGCCAGGCGAATGCTGTATTCACCGAACCCGAACGAAACGAATGCAATCCTCATCGGGGAAACTCCTCGTCCGTGAGCCTCTTCACGGGTGGGCGAGCTGCGCCCATTAGCGTACAGACCGGCCTGAGCTCAGAGTCTGCATGGTGAGAGCCTGGCGTCAGAAGCCGGCGCTTGGTCCTCTCCGGGTTCGGCTGATGGCGGCATCATCCACATAGATCGTGTGAGTGGCTGGTGCCGTGTGGCTTGCGTAGTTGTTGAGGGTCCAGACTCGTGGTCGGTACTTGTACGGCATGTCTAGCTCTGTGTGCAGGCCCGACCGGTCGAAGATCTTGACACCGTCTTGCCAGCATGCAATCGTGCCGTCCGCCGCCTTTGACCAGCCGTAGTAACACTCGAGGTGGGTCCATTTTCCGATCGGTACCGGGAGCGTCGATTCCTGGAGCGTGAAATGGTTCGTGGTGTGATTGCCGCTGGCATCCACCGCAGTGCGCAGCCGGTAGGTCATCGTCCCGTCGGGATGGTCGTCGAGGAGCACGAAGTACAGCAGCTTGTGAGTCAGGGAGTTGTTGGAGCCGGCCACCTCTTGCTTCCATTGGAAGACGAGCCACCACGTGTTCTCCACGAACTGCGGGTAGTAGTACCAAGCGCTGAAGTAACCGCTCGGTAGGTTTTCGGCGGTGGTGGGCCCGAGCTCCGGCTGCACAACGGCCCGTACGCCCGGTGATGCCCCGTTCCCATCGGCATCGTAGATCGTCAATGCCATCGACTGATTGCCGCTGTGGGCCAGGTCGGTGGCGATCTCTGCACCTGCCGAGCCACTGATATCGAACTGAAGGTAGTAGTCGCGGAGCCGGTCGGACTCGTGGTCCGCCGACCATAGGAGACTGGGACCGGACGGCGGTGCCGTGGTTGAGGTGGACGTGCTGGTTGAGGTGGACGTGCTGGTTGAGGTGGACGTGCTGGTTGAGGTGGACGTGCTGGTTGAGGTGGACCTGCTGGTTGAGGTGGTCGCTGGAGGAGGCGTTGTGGTCGTCGTTGCCAATGAGGTTGTGGCCGGTGATTCCGTAGTCGGCGTCCCGGTGACCGTTGACGGGGGCGTCGTCGGGGTGGGAACTACAGTCGGCGCCGTACTAGGCGTTGGGGCCGTTGTGGCGAACAACGAGACGGGCGTTGTCGTGGAAGAGGCGGTGTGCGCCGGATTGTTGGAGGTCGGCTCGGTCAAGCTCAGAGCGGCCGGCCCCGGGCCACTCGATGTGGGTGTGGCCAGTGCTACCGAGACGGCCACCAACGGGCCGACAAGGAACGTGACTATGAATGCGGCTGGTAGGAGTCGGCGAATGCCGCCAGCTTTTCGGGTTATGATGTCCTCTCCTCTCCAGCATTCGGTCACTCGTAGTGGTGAGTATCGTCATATCAGGTGGCTACCCTTAATCATGGAGTCGCGGTCGCCATCAGGCCTGGCCACTCACCGAGCGCAGTTGCTTCCGAAGTTGGGTGTATCCGCCGGCGCCAAGGATGTGGAGCAGGAACAAGGCGGACAGGTAGACGACAGCACCCGCTGAGATCCTGAGCCACAGTTGCATGCCGGGTGTCGCCAGCAGGACTCCTGCCATCACACTGGCGGCGACGGCTGGCTTCCAGACCCACTTGATGATGTCGAATCTCCCAAACAGCCGCCACAGCGGCACGTAGTGCTGCACAACGTTGAGTATCCCAACGGTCATCGACGCCAGCGCGGCTCCGACAACATCGAACTCGCGAACGAGGACAAAAGAAGTCGCGACCAGGATGATCGTGTTCGTGAGCGCGATTCGGAACGAAAGCGCTTCACGCTGGGTTGCCCAGAGTATCCGGCCGAGTATCGCCGTCAGTGCCACCCCCAGCATGCTCCACACCAGAATTCTCAACACGACCACCGATTCGAGGAAATCAGGATCGCTGTATACGAACAGCAGGATCGACCCCGCCAGGACGAACAGCAGCGTCACCGCGGGTATGGCGAGCGTGATTGTGAACTCAACCAGCCGCCCGCTGAGACGGCCGAGCCGAGACTTCCCCGACTCGAATTGTCTGACCATCGCCGGGAAGACGCCCTGGCCGATCGCCTGAAAGATGAGGTAGAGGGGAACCAATAGCTGGCGGGCGGCGACGAAGACGCCGACTGCGACCTCGCCCGCGAAACGTGAGAGGAAGATGACATTGACGGCACCTCGGATCGCGTTCATCCCGTCTATGCCCAGGAACGGCATGGACGACTTCAGCATCGACGGCACGAAGTGGACATGTACCCGTGCCGACAGCCGGGTGACCCTCGTGACGAGCAAAAGCCAATGGACCGCGGCAATTGTCGTGTAGGCGACGACGATCGATAGCGCAACCATGTCAACGCCATGGCCGGAATTCAAGATTGCGAACGCCACGCCGGTTTGTACGATCCAAATTGGCGAATTCGAAAGGGCTACGTATTTGCTACGTTCCCAGGCGACGAACGTCGCTTCGGTCAGTTGCATCAGCGCGAACGGAGCCATCGCGAGGAAGAGGATCAAAATGACTCGGGACGTGTCCGCCGAGTAGTCCATCACCTCTGCGAAGCCCCAGATGACAGGCCAGGAGGCGGCCGCGCTCACAACGATGATGGCGCTGGCGGTCATGAGATATTTCGATGTCTCGGTACGATCCTTGGCGACCGCCCGCGTTGTCAACGTCTCCAGCCCGAGGAGCACGAAGCGTTGGACGAGGTAGAGCAGCGAGGTCGCCAGCGCCAGTTGTCCGAGCTCACGGGCACCGAGGAACCGTGCCACCATGGCATACACGACGAAGCTGGTGGCACGGTTGACGGCGTTGCTCGTGACCAACGAGCCCACGTTTGAGGCGAGTAGCCCAATTCCCCCTGATCGTTGGGCGCCCTCCGACGGGCCACTCACGTGGCCGGTTCCGGCTCGTTCCGCCGGTTCGGTCACTCGGCCGCCCGCACGGAACTATGGGTTCCTGCGGACGCCGGGAAGGCATCCTGCTCCAGGCCGGCAGGCGTGGAGTTGCTGACTCGCCCGGCCCTGGGAATCACAAGAATCAAGGCGATCACCACCCAAAGCATCTGGATCTGGGGACGGAAGTGGAAGCGGTCGACCGTCATATGGATCATGTTCGCCACGATGCCGGCAGCCAGCCCGAGGGCGATCGGAGCAAGCAGCCGATCGCCGGTGGTGGATCCGCGCCAACCGGTTCGGATTGCGGAGACCAACACCCATAGGAAGGCCAGCAGCGCCAGAATGCCGGTTTCGGCCCACACCAGCAGGTATTTGTTGTGGACCGTGGCGATCCAATCGCGACTGAATTCAACCGTGACGTACGGATCGAGCGATGCTGCAAAGTTGTTAGCCCCCACGCCGAAGAGGGGAGCGTCTCGGATCATCTCGAAAGCCAAATCCATCAACGGGAGACGCGAGCGGGCGGCCTGATTGTTGTACTCGCCGACCCGAAGCAGAATCTCATCCTGGAACATGACGAAGAACAGCAGTGCGGCCGCCACCACAGCCACCGGTGCTAAGCCCACCAGCCACTTTCGACGCCAGGCCACCACCAGCATCCACCCAATCGACACGGCGAAGCCAAACCAGGCGCCCCGCGAGAAGGACATCACCAGCACTACCGATCCCAGGGCAAAGGCGAGGCCGCCGAGTCGTCGGTAGAGCCGGTCTGCCGAACTGAGGGCGAGCCCGAGGGCTACGGGGAGCAGGAGGGTCAGGTAGGCGCCGAGGTTGTTGGGGGATTTGAATGTTCCTAGCACGCGACCATCGTCGATGTCCACCTTGGTGGTCCGCCACAGCGGCATGTCCGCATCGGCGATTCCCACTGCCAGCCCGCCAACACCTTGGAGGATGAGTCCGGCAATGAGGACCATGAGGACGAACATGACATCTCGGCGAGTTCGGAAATGGTGGAGGAGGTAAAGGAACAGCAAGATCGCTTGAGCGAGGATGACGATCTCGTAGAGCGCCAACAGAACATCCCCCGCGACCACGATCGAGATCACTACAAGAGCGAGGTAGACGAGCGAAGGGAGCCCCGCCTTGAGATCCAGGTTCCGCCGAGTTATCCCGGCGGCGACTTCGGCGCCCCAAAGACTGTAGAGGGCCACCAGGACGATCGTGGTGACCGATATGTTGAAGCCGCTCACCGTGCTCGACTCTGAGATGGCGACCTCGTGGTTCAGATAAATGTCCAGCTGGATCGGTATCTCCAGTAGAGCAAGCGCCAGCAGGACCCGCTTGAGCACCGGGATGCTGAGCGTCACGAGGAACACGAGCATGACCGCGAGGATCGCCAAGCTGACGATCGAACCATTGGCTGCGAGCAGCAGGAAGGTGCCTGCCGCCAGGCCGACCACCACCGCCGCCATCGGACGAGGGAACACGTCCCGCCGACCCACGCCTGTCTCTCGCATTCCGTTCACCCTGACGCCCTTCCGCCTGAGGCCGGGTTCCCCGCCGGGAGCGCGCGGATGAGGCGCTCTCGGTAGGGGACCGGGGGGATTGTAGGCGGCTGCTCCATGGTTGTCGTCGGCGGCATACGCCTATGACATGGTCATGCGCGACTGGATCGAAGATTCGACCAGCGCGAATTCGAGGATTGCGGAGCCGGCGTTCCCAGTATGTTGGCGGTCGAGCCGACGCCGGAAGTCATCTCACGCCGCAGCGGTGCCTTGGTGTACATGTATCCCAGGACGGGGGTACCGATGAGTTCCATTCGGTTGGCGAGATCGGCGAGCTGCTTGGCGGAGCTCTGGTGTTCAACCAGCACCACGGAGGCCTCGGTGTAGGCCGCCAGGGTGCTGGCATAGGCAACCTGTAGGAGTGGGGGGCAATCGACGATCACCAGATCGTAGAGCACCGGCAGGTGGGCGAAGAACTCCCTGGCCAGCGCCGATTGAAAGAAGCTGGCCGGATCGACGTTCGAGCTGCCGCGCGACAACAGTGAAACGGATCTGCCTTCTCCGAGCGATACTTCAACCAGGGCCTTGAGTAGGTGCACCTCGCCGTGCACCACGTCGGTGAGTCCCTGCTTGGGAGTCTCGTCCACCAGCAACGAGGTGAGGGTCTGGCTTGCGAAGTCCCCATCGACTAGGAGGATCCGCTTGCCTTCGCGGGCCGCAGCCATGCCTGCATTCGCCACTGTGGCAGTCTTGCCGCCTCCAACAATGGCCGAGACCACCGACACCATGCGGGTGTCGGTCGCCGATGCGCGAATGTCGATGGCGGCGGCCGCAAACCGAAACGCCTCGGCCGAGGCAGACGAGGGGGCGTCTTTGACCGGGAGTGGGGACGAGATGCCTTCGTATGCGAAATCGGGCACCTCAGCCAGCAAGGGAGCGAGCAGGACCCGTTCCGGGAACTCCCGTGACGTAACCGCTTGGCCGCGCAGCGAGAGGAGATGGGCGAGAATTGCGGCGACGGCCAGCCCGAGCACCAGGCTCCCAGCCATAACCAGAGCGTCGCCGATGCCGGCCGGATTCACCGGAAGCGCCGCCGGGGATGCCAGGGTCACTCCGCTGGCCGCCAGCTCGGCGTCAACCGAGATGGCGTTGCGGCGGGCGGCGAGCGCGGCACGCTCGGCGATGGCGGCGTCCTGCTCGGCCAATAGGCCTGATAGCTCCTCGTTGGCGATCTCGATGTTCAGCAGCGCCTGCCAGGCCTGGAAGTCCCTCAAGAGCTCATCGATCTGGGCGTTGATGGCGACTCGTTCGTCACTCCCGACCGGGAGAGATTTTCAGTTCCCGTACCGCCGCGTCAACCTGTGATTCCAGCTCGATCCGGTCGAGGTCGGCGGCTGCCAGCGCGGAAATGCGGAGGTTGATTGCTTCCAGTTCGGTACCTATGACCGCGCTCAACGCATCGAGCTTGGCGAGGGCGGCCTCCGCCGTGGCCTGGACCTGGCGCCGCCGCATTTCCGAGTAGGTATCGAGCAAGGAGTCGGCTCCCATCTTTGCCCGGGAGGGGGAGTTCGCTCTGAACGCAATTGTGATGAGGTTGCTGGTGGCGTCTCCCGAGATCACCCGTCTCTCGATGACTTCCTCGAAGGGGATCTCACCTCCGGTCAGGTCGCTGGCGATGGTGGCGGCCTCGGTCGAGCGCAGGATCTCGACTTGGTCGGCCAGATTGCGTTCCGAGTTCTGGGTCGATTGCCTGGTGAAATCGGTGACCTCGAGGGATGAGGCGCGCGGATCCTCGACGATGAGCTCGGCGGTTGCCACATAATCGACGGTCTTGATGTCGTTGATGACCAGTCCAAATGCGATCGAGCCGACGAGTACGAGCAACACCGCCCAGCGGTACCGCCACATCACGCCGAGCAGACTCGACTGCCCCGTGTCTTCTCCGTCGCCTGTTACGAGTTGTTCCACCGATTCCCCGCTGAGGATGTGATGGTGCGCGCGACACCGACCACTCTCTGTGTTATTCCCAGCATCACCATACCGCGAGTGCAGTGTAGGCGTGCGAGAAACAGCAATCGCCGGGCCGGATACTCAGCGTGCCAATCACGGCCACTCACCGTCGTTGGGTAGCTACTGGTCTGGTATCCTGTTAGCTCGGGGGAGGCAAATGTCGGGTGGTATGCCGGGGCCACCAACCTGCAGCAAAGGGTGCAAACCAGAGATGTCAACAATCGCGCTGATTGGCCCGGATGGTGCCGGCAAGACCTCGGTGGCGCATGGCCTGTTGGGGGCCTGCCCACTCCCGCTCAAATACCTGTACATGGGCATGAGCATCGAGTCGAGCAATGTGGCGTTGCCGACCTCACGACTGGCCCATCGCATCAAGGTCGCTCAGCACAAGAGATCGCTCAGGAATTCAGGTCAACCTGTTCCGTCCGAGATCCACCTACATGGTGCCGAGCATCGGACTGATCGGCGCGGCCGGCTGGGGGCGATTGCCAGATTGCTGAGAAGGCTGTCGGAGGAGTCCTATCGTCAAGTGGTCTCGTGGGTCTATCAACGGCGCGGCCACGTGATGCTCTACGATCGGCACTTCGTGATCGATGCGCTACCCCCACCTTCGGAGCGCACCGCGCGGTACCGGCTCACCGATCGCATCCACCACTGGTTTCTCTACCGTCTCTATCCACGTCCGGGTCTCGTCATTCTGCTGGACGCGCCCCCGGAAGTATTGCTCGCCCGAAAACAAGAGGTACCCGGGGAAGACCTGCAGGCCGACCGAGAAGGATTACTCGAGAAGCGTGAATACGTGAAGAATTGGGTCGTGATCGACGCCACCCAGGCCTTCGAACAGGTGCTGGCGACCGTAAACCGGACGATCGTCGAACACCATGCGGCGGAGGCCGCCAATGGGTGATGCATGGAAACAGCTTCGGGAGCTGGGGCCGGTGCTGGCGCTCATCTACATCCCGACCGTGGTCGGCCTCGGTCTGCTGGTTGTGGTCAACCTGGTGGCCGACGACGTCCCGCTCCGGCTGTTCTTCATCGACCCGGTTTCCGAGTTCAGTGCTCCCATGTACGTTGGGCTGGTGTCGAACTTCGGAGTCGTGCTGTGGGGTTCGGCCGCCTCGGTGTGCCTGTTCGGGGCCTGGCTCCTGCGCCAGAAGCCGGACGCCCGGCCCCAAGCCATGTTCCTGGCGGCTTCGGGGCTCATCTCGGCTCTGCTCATGTTCGACGATCTGTATCTTCTCCACGAAGAGGTCTTCCCCGAGCGATTGCACATCCCCCAGCCACTTGTATTGACCGCCTATGGGGTGCTGCTCGTTGTCAACTTCGTCCGGTTTCGACGAATGGTTCTGGAGTCCGACTTCGCTCTGCTGTTGCTGGCGTCTGGCTTCTTTGCCGCATCGGTGGCGGTCGACCTGTTCGTTACGCCGGAGGAGTTCTTTCTCTTTGACGATTTCTCCGGTCGGCATCTGGTCGAGGACGGCTTGAAACTGCTCGGCATCGTTGGCTGGACCGCCTACTTCTGGAGACTGTCAACTCAGACGGTCCGCTCGTCGGTGTAGTGGAGGAGCAAATGGGAGTGATCTACACGATGGAACGCCACCACCAGCTGCTCCATCTGTGGCGGGATCAGGGGGTGGCACCGCGACGGATCGTTCATCTCGACTTTCACTGCGACATGCGCGGCATGCTGATTGATCGCCGGGCCGGGCTGGCGCACCGAATTCGGGACCGTTTCCCCGATGTCGATCAGGGGAACTTCTTGGTGCATGCGGTCTTGGAGGACCACGTCGCAGGCATTCGCTGGGTCCACGACGATCCCGGCGGCCGGGTGCACGACATCGGGACGGTGAAATTCGAGTCCGACCTCACCGCACTTCCTCATCGGTTGGCGTTGGCGCTTGGCGGTGCGAAGGGAACACCGCTCGACTACGAGGTGGTGCGGTCGGGGGAGTGGGACGGTCTGCGGGAAGGCGAGCATCTCGACATCGATTGGGACCATTTCGCCTGTACGGAGTACCCGCTCGAATCCATCCAGGATCGCATTGAGGCGTTCTGGCGAACTCGCGGCCCCGCCATTCCCGACCAGGCTTACATCAGCTACTCACCCGAGTACTCCCATCCTTCCCGCCACCTATTCGCTGGGTTTGTGCGGGATATGGCCGACCGGTTCGAATCGAACGTGGTCGAGCTGGCGCCGCCGGATACCGGCTCGGGACCGAATCGGCGGCCGATCAGTGCCTACCTGCCGTCGCCGCTGTATCGGCGTGCTCGCCGCGCCTACCATCGGACCGCACGGATACTGAAGCAGCGGGGTGTCTTCTGATGCAGAGGCAGTACCTATGACCGAAGGGATCCGGACGCGAGCGATCGTTTCTGATGCGACCCCCGACCCGGTTTGGGACAAGTTCGTTGAGACCGCCCCGGGAGGCGACCATGTTCAGAGCTCCGGCTGGGCCTCGACCAAGCGGGCACAGGGCCTCGCCGGCTGGCGGATAGTCATTGAACGCAACGGGTGGATCGTGGCGGGTGCCCAGGTCCTCATCAAGCCGATGTCCATCGTCGGTGGAATCGGCTACGTTCCCAGGGGCCCGGTGGTTTCCGACGGTGAGACGGAGGCGGCCGGGCTGGTCGTCGAGGAGCTGAAACGTCTGGCGCGCCGGCGGCGTATCAGACACCTGGTGGTGCAGCCCGGGCAGAACCGCAATTGGATCGCGGAGGAGCTCGTCGCCCACGGGTTCAGGCCGAGCGCCCTATCGGTGGCACCGACGGCTTCGATCCTGATCGATCTGCACGCCGACATCGACGATCTCTACGCCAGGCTCGGCAAGTCGCTCCGGAAGCACATTCGGCGCGGCAGGCGGGAGGGCGTCGAAATCCGTGAAGGAGACGTTGAGGACGTGGCCACGTTCCATGCGCTGATGTCGACGACTTCGGCCCGGCATGGGTTCACCCCGTACCCGCGGGAGTATTTCGAGGCAATGTGGCAGGCACTTCGCCCGCAGGGCCACATCCGGCTGTTTCTTGCCGAGTACCACCAGCAGGTGGTTTCGGCCCACCTGGTCGTGCCGTTCGGTGAGCGTTTCCTGTCGAAGGCATCGGCCTGGTCGGGCGAACATACCCGCGTTTACCCGAACGACGTCCTGGAATGGCACCTGATCGAATGGGCGAAGGCGCACGGGTTCCGCTACTACGACATGGAAGGCGTTGACCGCGAGACCGCCGAACGGATGATGGTCGATCCAACCACCAAACCGAGGCGGACGGCCGATGCTTTCAAACTCAAGTTCGGGGGCGACGTGGTTCTGCTGCCGAAGGCGTTCGATTACTTCCCCAATCCGCTGGTGGCGAGCACCTACGGTCGGGTGTATCGGAGGTTGACGTCGGCGGATTGGCCCAGACCGGTGATTGCGGGACTACGCACTCGCACTTGGGCCAGGCGGGGCAGGACCTAGTGGCGCAGGCCATCGACCATCCCCACGCCATCATCGTTGGCCTGGACACGATGCAGGGGCTCCAGGCAGCCCGGATACTGGCGGAACGCGGGGTCCCCATCGTCGCGATTGCCTCCCACCCGGCGCACTACGCCTGCAGGACCAACGTATGCGAGCGGATCATCATCGCCGACACCCACAGTCAGGAAGTCATCCGGGTGCTCGAGCGGGAGGCAGACAAATTCGACCGCAAGCCGGTCGTCATCCCGTGTGACGATGCTCAGGTCGGCGTGATCTCTCGGCATCGAGACCGGATCGAGGATTCATATCATGTGCCGCTGCCGGCTCAGGATGTCATCGACTTGATGCTCGACAAGGTGGCGTTCTACTCCTATGCCCAACAGGCGGGGTTGCCGATCCCGACCACGGTCTTCGTCCGGTCGCGAGAAGATGCGATCCGGGCGGCCAACCAGCTGTCGTTTCCGGTGGCGGTGAAGCCACCCAGCAAAGCCGGGCGCTGGGCCAAGCACACGACGATGAAGGCATTCAAACTCGAAGACGCCGATGGGTTGCTGGCCTTCTACGATGAGCACCACGACTGGTCGGACCTGTTGATCGTCCAGGAGTGGGTGGAGGGGTCTGATGCCGAGCTGTACTCATGCAACTGCTACTTCGACGCCACCTCAACGCCGCTCGTGACCTTCGTGGCGCGGAAGATCCGGCAATGGCCGCCCCGGGTCGGCGACAGCTCCCTCGGTGTCGAATGCCAGAACGACCTGGTAGCCGACGTGGCCGTGAAGCTCTTCGGTGGGGTCGGGTACCGCGGTCTCGGATACCTGGAGATGAAGCGAGACGCCCGTTCAGGCGAATACCTCATCATGGAGCCGAACGTTGGCCGTCCCACCGGTCGCTCGGCCATCGCCGAGGCGGGCGGAGTTGAGCTTCTCTACACGCTCTACTGCGACACCGTCGGCTTGCCACTGCCGCCCGGGCGGGAACAGTCTTTCACCGGTGTGAAATGGATCAACCTGCGAAAGGACACCCAATCTGCCCTATTCAGCTGGCGTCGCAAGGAGTTGACGCTGCGTCAATGGTGGGAGTCGTGGCGCGGCCCCAAGGCATATGCGGTGTGGTCCCTCCGGGACCCCAGGCCCTTCTTCAGCGATTTGGCGACCTCGTTGCGCAGGCTGCTCGGGGGAGGGGAGCGCAAGCGGGACGCCCGCGTGTTCTAGGCGTCAGGGTGTGGGAGCGGCTTTTGGCAGAAGAAGACGTTCTCGTCGTCGAGAAGGCCATAGGTCGACTTGGTGTCTTCGTCTAGCCCTTCGGCCCGATCCAGGCGCACGGTGAACCCGCTCTCCTCGAGCCGGTCGACCAGGTCGTAGCCGTAGAACCGGACGTGGTCGGTCTCGCCGAAGGCCCGGCGCCGTTCCTCCGGCTCGGTGATGGAGGGGTCCTCGTGGGTCGGTTGATCCAGCCGGACCGGTGCAGTGATCAGCGCCCAACCACCGGGCCGCAGCACCCGGAAGATCTCGGACATCGCCCGGCGATCCTGGTCGACGTGTTCCAGCACATGGATACAGATGACGGCATCGAAGGTCTCGGAGGATACCGGCAGTGATGCGACGTCGAATCGAAGGGAAATGTGCGCTCGTTGGGAGAGGTCGCCGGCGAGGTAGTCGAGATTCGGCATCCGGGTGAGACGCCGCGCCAGGCTGTATTTGGGCGAAATGTGCAGCAGGCGCAGGTTGGCCGTCGAGAGGTCGGTCTGCTCGAGGAGATACAGCCAGTCCCGGCGATGGCGGGCCTTCGAATTGCAGCGGGGGCAGTAGCCGCAGCGGCGGACCCGCAGCGAGGATCCTCCATGCGTAAATGCCCGCAGCCGCCATCCACAGCACGGACAGGTGAATCGGCGGCCGACGAACAGTAGTGCCCGCACCGCCAGCAACCCATCGAGCACCCGGAGGGCCGTGGTGCTCCTGACGGAGTGGAGAAGGTCAACCATCGGGCTGGAGCCTGGCTAGGCCCGCGAGGCCGACCCGCCCTCGGCCGGCCGGGTGTATTCGGCGTCCTCCGCCTCGATGGCTTGGCGAGTTTTCACCAGCTCGAAGATGTGTTCCAGCCCGGCGATCTGCCCCTCTGCCGCCTCGAGTTTGCGGGCCTTTGCCAGCGTCTCGAGCGTCTCTTCCATGGCGCGTACCGCAGCCCGCATCGGCTGGTTGGCGAAGATGACCATGTTGAAGCCTTTGGCTCGCAACTCATCGGCCGAGAAGCTCGGGAACAACGTCGGCACCGCCACCAGCGGTACCGATCCGAGGCCCTGCCACCCGGCCAGGAAGCCTTCGATCTCCTGGAGGGTCTTGTCCTTGGAATGAATCAGAATGGCATCGGCGCCCGCCGAGACGTAGGCGTCGGCGCGGGCACAGGCATCGTCGACGCCATGGCCCGCAATCAGCGACTCGATCCGAGCAATCAGCACGAACTCCTCGGTCTCCTGGGCGGCTTTGGCGGCGTCGATCCGCCGAGCTTGCTCGAGCGGCGCCAGTAGCTCTCGCTTCACCGTGCCGGCCAGCAGGCTGTTCCGCTTGGGGAAGAGATTGTCTTCGATGCAGACTCCGGCGATTCCGGCCCGTTCGTACTCGCGGATTGTCCGCACCACGTTGTTGAGGCCGCCGAAGCCGTTGTCGCAATCTGCAACTACCGGGAGCTCGGTGGCGGCGTCGATGCGGACGGCGGCTGCCAGTGCCTCGGTCATCGTGACCAGGTTGAGATCGGGCAGCGCGTGGGCCATGGTCGACACGCCGAAACCTGAGACCCACACCGCATCGAAGGCGTAGGAATCGATGAGGCGGGCGCTCATGGCATCGTGGGCGCCGACGGCCACCACCGGGTCGGGCGCATTGAGGCCTGCGCGCAAACGCGATCGCTTCACGGCGGCTCGGTTCATTCGGTCTCCATTCTGTCGGCTCCGGCCCGGTGATCGGGCATCGGCTACACCAGCAGCTCCGACTCGGTGACTTCCGTGTCCAGATTGCCCGCAATATAGGCGTTGATCAGCTCGAGCATGCGAAGCCCGATGGCGCGCTGTGACTCACTGGCCATGCCGGCGATGTGGGGCGTGAGCACCACGTTCGGTAGGTCGGCCAGCTTGGGAATGACCCCGTCACCTTCCCGTTCGTGGACATCGAGAGCCGCTCCGGCCAGATGTCCGGATGCCAATGCCTCGTACAGGGCTGCTTCGTCGATCACGCCTCCCCGGGCGGTGCTGATGAGGTATGCACGCCTCTTCATGGCAGCCAGCTCCGGTGCGCCGATCAAGTGACGGGTGTCCTCGGCGAGCGGGGTGTGTACCGTCACGATGTCGGCACCGCGCAACACCGAACCGAGGTTGGTGGCCTCGATGATGGGCGGAGGTTCCCACCACAGGTCGGGGTGCACACACCCCAGCACCCGCATACCCCAGGCCGAGCCCAGTTCGGCCACCCGGGTACCTATGTTCCCGGCACCGACCACGCCGAGCACTTTGCCGGCGAGCAGTTTGCCGCCCAGCTCCCGTTTGGGCCATTGGCCGTCGCGCACGAGCGCATCGGCCCGAACGATCTGTCGAGACAGTGCCAGGATCAGCCCAAAAGTGAATTCTGCCACCGCCACGGCCGCCGGACCTGGGATCCGAACGACGCGAATGTCCCGCCGGCGGGCAGCAAGCAGATCGATGTTGTCGAAGCCAGAGCCTGCCCGGATGATGAGAGCCAGCTTGGGGGCGAGATCCATGATTTCGCTGGTGATCTCGACTCCACTGCGAAACACCAGCACCTCTTGATCAGCCAGGATGTCGCGGCGATGGGGCCCGAAATCGTCGACCGCCATCTCGAGCTCATGGTCATGGCTGAGCGCTTCGATCGCGGTCACATCCACGGGACTGGCCAGGATGATCTTCACGCAACCCCTTACTCCGCGCTCGTCGTCATAGTCTACCGGCGGTACCGGGAGGCCTGAGAATGGGTCCCCGAGGAAGGAAGCTAATATTATTGCATAGAGCGGGGATCGTCGGCCACGGAGCGTACTCGAAACGAGGTGCTCAACCGGCTGGTATCCTCGTTCGCCGCCGGAATGAGACACGATTTTGTTGTGAGCGCTCGGAGCGCCCGCAAGAATGGGGCAGGAGCCTGCTATGTCAACAATCGCGCTGAATCCTCTGGGTGGCTCCTGCGCGTGCGAGGGTGGTACCGGTGGCTTTTGAGGAGCGGACCGGTCCCTGGCAGATCGCGCCCCGCCCAGACCGCGGCGTGTGGCCAATGTCGGCTGCCCAGAGGCGGATTTGGTCGCTGAGTCGGCTGCGGCCCGACGACCCGGTCTACAACATCCAGCGAGCCTGGCGTTTGCAGGGTGCGCTCGATCCATCGGTTCTCGAGGCGAGCATCGGCGAACTCCTGCAGCGCCACGAAACGCTGCGGGCGCGGTTCATGGACGATGCCGGAGCTACGGTACAAACCGTCATGCCGGACGGCGATTTCGAGCTTCCCGCTGAGGTGGCAGACGGCAAGGATCCCTTCGTCTACGCCCAAGGCGTCGCCAACGCAGAAGCGGAACAGGCATTCGACCTCGCCGCCGCGCCGCCCATTCGGGCCCGCTTGCTGATGCTCGGCCCGGACGATCACGTGCTCGTGCTCACGGCCCATCACATCGTCTGCGATGGGTGGTCGATGGACATCCTCGAGAACGAGCTCGGCGTCGTGTACGCCGACTTGTTGAGGGGAATGCCATCCTCACTCGAGCCGCTCACACTGCAGTACGCCGACTTTGCCGAGTGGCAAGCCGAGCAGCGGGACGGTCCCGCCGGTCAACGGGACCTCGACTATTGGGCGGGCCGGCTCGAAGGCCTCGAGGCCCCCCTGGCGATCCCCGGGCGGCGCGGTGACCACGCTCGAGAAACTCGCCGGGGAGGACATCTCGAGTTCACTTTCGATAATGAGCTCTCGTCGGCCATCAAGAAGTTGAGCACCGACAACCGGATAACGCCTTTCATTACCCTCCTGACCGGGCTCCAACTGGCGCTTCACCAGGCCACCGGCCAGGACGATATCGTGATCTGCTCGCCGACGGCAGGCCGAACCCATCTCGAGACCGAGAAGCTGGTGGGGTATTTCAACAACCTGGTGGTGTTGCGCGCCGACCTGTCAGCCGACGCCACGGTCCGCCGGCTGCTCGAGCAGAACCTGCTGGGCGTAGTCGAGGCGCTAGATCATCAAGCGGCCGAGTTCCGGGACGTGGCGGTACTTCCCGGCGTGGCCACCGTGCCGCTGGCCAGAGGCTTCTTCTCCTTGCAGGAGGCGGCCCAGGAACCATTGCAGTTCCCCGACGTCACGGTGACGCCGCTGGTGATCGAGGCCGACTCGGCGGATTTCGAACTGGCGATCTTCATCCACGACGTGGGCGGTCAATATCGATCAGTCGTCCGATTCCAAAGCAACCTCCTCCCGGACGAGGAGGTGACGGCACTGATGACACGTATCGAGTCGGTGCTGGAGGACATGGTCAAAGGGCCGGATCGACTGCGGTCCGATCTGGTGCCGGTTGATGGATCGGCCTCGGGAGCGCCTGCGCCGGTTGCCGCCGGCCCCGGCCTCTCCGATGGAGAAGCACGGCCCCGAACTCTCCTCGAATCCCAACTCGCCGAGATCTGGGAGAGCGTTTTCAAGCGGGGCCCGCTCTCGATCCACGACGACTTTTTCGATCTCGGCGGGCATTCGCTGCTGGCGGCTGAGCTGATTGCCGAGGTTGAGCGACGCATCGTCCATGAGCCCATGCCATTGGCAACCCTGTTTCGGGCACCAACCATCACCGAGTTTGCCGACGTCATCGAGGCCGGAGGCTGGTTCGAAGAGTGGGCGTCGCTCGTCCCCATCCAGCCGCACGGCACGCGCCCGCCGCTCTTCTTCGTTCACGCCCATGGTGGGAATGTGATCGGCTATCGCGATCTCGCCAAGCGTCTCGGGGAAGACCAGCCCTTCTATGGATTGCAGGCACCGGAGATGGCCCGCGATCGGGACGAGATCGTTCCCCGTCGGTTCGAAGAAATGGCTGCCCAGTACGTGGAGGCGATAAAGACGGTGCAGCGGCATGGCCCATATCTCCTCGGGGGGTGGTGCTTGGGAGCCGACGTTGCCTTCGAGATGGCCCACCAGCTCAAGACCGTCGGCGAGGACGTCGCCATGCTGCTGATGGTCGACAACCCTCGTCCCGAGTTCATGGCGCCCGAGAGCCGTGCGCCCGTTCCGGTTCGACTATGGAATCGGGTTAGGACCAGGCTCAGCATGGAGTGGTCGAATCTCGTCGAAGTTCAGTGGGCCAGGAAGCCCGGTTTCCTGATCGAGCGGATATCCCGGCTCGTTCAGCACGTACTGGTTGCCCTCGAGGTAATGGTTGCCAAGTGGGTGAACATCCCTCACTCGCAGGCGTACCGGCACAAGCAGCTCGAGGCAGCCCACGAGAAGGCCTACGAGGCATACCATCCGCAGCCTTACTCCGGAGCCGTAACGCTGGTGCGGGCCGAGCAGCAACCGTTTGGCCGGGCGGCCGACTCGGCCCTCGGCTGGGACCGCTACGTTGAAGGGGAGGTCGATGTCATCGAGGCCCCCGGCCACCGGGTCGGGCTGCTGTCCGAGCCTCGAGTCGAGGTAGTCGCCGAACAGATTCGCCGGGCGATGGAGAAAGCACTCTCTGTGACGGATCGAGCCGAGTCCTAGGGAGCGTGCGGCACCGGCCCGGTAACCTTCCTCCATGCACCCCTTCACCGTACTGGAGGCCGTGGTGGCTCTCAACGCCGCCCGGTTGGTCGGAGTCCCCACCGACACCGTGTACGGCATCGCCGCCGACCCTTGGTCAGAATCCGGGATGAACTCATTGTTCGATCTCAAGGGTCGGGGCCCCGAGCACCCGGTGGCGCTGCTGGTCGCCGACCTCGAGCAAGCCCGCGAGCTGTGTGTCATCACCGGACGGGCCAGGACGCTGGCGAAGCGGTACTGGCCGGGACCGCTGACGATGGTACTGGAGGCGGCTCGGGAGCTCCCCGAATGGATCGGAGATCAGGCGCACGGAACCGTCGGAGTCCGGGTTCCGCAACATCCGGTCGCCATCGAGTTGCTCGAACGGGCGGGAACTCTCGCCGTGACGTCGGCCAACCGCTCGGGTGAGGAGCCTGCGCTCAATGACCGGGAGGCGCGGGCAATCTTCGGCGATGCCGTCATCGGGTATCTGGCGGGCGAGGGGAGTGCCGGACGGGCATCGACGGTGCTGGATGTGACGGCCGATCCACCAATCGTTCTGCGACCGGGACCGGTGGTTGTCGACTGAACCGACCATCCGCAAGCGCGTCCGGGCCACCGTCCCGGTATGGTGGACGGCAGGGAGGCCCATGAAAGTCACGGAGAGCCCCGCCGGAGTCGCCCGCCTGGTGGGTGAGGTGCCCGCGGCCCCTGCCGTTGTCTACCGGTATTTCACCGAAGCCGAACTGCTGGTCCATTGGTGGGCAGAAGAGGCAAGCATCGACAACCGATCCGGGTTGTATGAGCTGACGTGGCCGAGCCAGGGAATGCGACTGCTGGGAGAATATGTCGTCACCGAGCCGGGTAATCGGCTCGCTTTCACCTGGGCGTTTGCCCATGAAGCATTCCAGCCGCGGACCGTGGATATCCAATTTGAAGAGTCAGATCTGGGGACCCGGCTCACGATCGAGCACACCCACGGTGAGGACCCCGACGAGCGTCAGGGATACATCGATGGGTGGAAGTTCTTCATCGAGCGTCTGCGGGGACTCCTCGCCGGCAGCTGACCTGCGGGGCACTAGCCTGGCTCCGTCGAAGGAGCCACCAATGACCGATCCGCGTTCCGTATCCGCTGTCGACCCGGCGGTTGCCGATCTCATCGAGGCCGAAGTCGGCCGCCAGCGGTCCGGCATCCAGCTGATTGCCTCGGAGAATTTCGCCTCGCGCGCCGTCATGGAGGCCAGCGGCTCGGTGTTTACCAACAAGTACGCCGAGGGATACCCGGGACGCCGGTATTACGAGGGCTGTGAGTTCACCGACCAGATCGAGCAGCTTGCCATCGATCGAGCCAAAGAGCTGTTCTCCGCCGAGTATGCCAATGTGCAGCCGCACTCGGGAAGCCAGGCCAACATGGCCGCCTACTTCGCGGTGCTCGAACATGGCGACACCATCATGGGGATGTCGCTCGACCACGGCGGCCATCTCACCCACGGCTCTCAGGTCAGCTTCTCGGGGATCCTTTTCGACTTCGTTTCCTACGGATTGAACCCCGAGACCGAGCTCATCGAGATGGACGAGGTCCGCCGTCTCGCTGTCGAGCATCAACCCAAGATGATTGTGGCCGGCTACTCGGCCTACTCCCGACACCTCGACTACGCGGCGTTTCGCGCCATCGCCGACGAGATCGGGGCAGTATTCCTGGTCGACGCCGCTCACTTCATCGGCCTGGTCGCCGGCCAGGCGATGCCCAATCCGATGGAGTATGCCGATATCGTCACCGCCACCACGCACAAGGCGATGCGAGGTGCCCGGGGCGGTCTGATCCTGGGCCGGGAGGAATATCGCAAGGCAATCAACAAGACGGTGTTCCCCGGCTACCAGGGCGGGGCGCTATTCAGTCAGATCGCCGGCAAGGCGGTGGCGTTTCACGAGGCCATGACGCCCGAGTATCAGGAGTACGCCGCCCAGATCATCCGCAACGCCCAGGCGCTGGCCGGAACCCTTCAGGCCGGGGGCCTGCGGGTGGTGTCGGGTGGGACCGACAACCACCTCATGCTGCTCGACCTGCGCAGCCTCGACGAGGAGCTGACCGGCAAGGAGGCTGCCGTCGTCCTGGACGGGGTCGGCATCACCCTCAACCGCAACGCGATTCCGAATGACCCGCGGCCGCCGTTCGTGACCAGCGGTCTCCGCATTGGCACGCCGTCGGTCACTACCGCCGGCATGCGGGAAGGCGAGATGGAGCGCCTCGGTGGGCTGATCCTCGACACTCTCGAGCAGCGGGAAGATGCGGTGGCGCTCAAGGAAGTCGCCGACGGGGTAGCCGAGCTGGTGGCGGCTTTCCCGCCCTACCCGGCTGATTTTCCGGGTCACGTATGAGCGGGCGGGCGCGCCGACGACCGCTTGAGGTAGCCGGGGCCGGCCCACTAGTTTGTGAGCAGAATCACAAGGCCTGGAAGGATGCAGCATGAGCTCCACGGGTCGGGACTTGATCGCCGGCGGAGACTTCTTCGGTGCCATCATGGCCGGTCTCCTGCTCGGGCTCGGAGGCGACTACCTGTTCGGCACCAGGCCGGTGCTGGTGGTGAGCGGCATCATCGCTGGCTCCGTCACCGGGTTCTATGTCATGTATCGCCAATTGAGGAACGCCGGTGGATAAGCCGGCCTCCACCGCCGTGGCGCCGGCACGGGTCGACGTCGAAGCCATCATCGCCCGTCATGTTGCCCGCCGGGCGCTCTTCGTTGCTCCCGTCTTGATCTCACTCTTCTGGCTGCTGGGCGGCTTGGATGGAGCGGTGGCGGCCGCCATCGGCGTCGGCATTGTGGTGGTCAATTTCCTGGTGTCCGGCTGGGTGCTGTCGATCGCGGCGAGGATCAGCCTGGCTCTCTATCATGCCGCGGCGTTGTTCGGTTTTTTCCTGCGGCTGATACTGATTACCGTATCGCTGCTCTTGCTCGGTAGCCTCACCGAGCTCGATCGGATGGCGCTTGGGCTGTCGGTGGTGGCCGCCTACCTGGTGCTTTTGAGCTGGGAAGCGGTGGCCGTCGCCCAGGGCAAGGAAAGGGAGTTGGATTGGACGTAGAGATCCTCGCGTTCGAGTGCGAGACCGAGACCGACGTTGTCTGCACGCCGCCCTTCGTTAACGAGTTGTTCGAGACCAACGACGTGTTCGAGATCTTCGGCGTAGGAGTCAACCGGGCAATGCTGCTCATGTTCGTGGCGGCGGCCATCGTGATCCTCATCCTGTGGCTGGCCTTTCGGAAGCAGAACATCGTTCCAACCAAATTCGGAGCTGCGGTCGAGAGCATCGTCACCTTTATCAAGGATGATGTCGCCCTCGGCATCATCGGTCCCGACGGGCTCAAGTACTTCCCTTACCTGCTCTCGATCTTCTTGTTCATCCTGGTCGGCAACCTGTTCGAGCTGACCCCGGGGGTGAACTTTCCCATTACCTCACGCATGGCGATCCCCGCCTTCCTTGCTCTTGCTACGTGGGTGATATTCGTCTTCGAGGGGTTCCGGGTGCAGGGTCTCGGGTACCTGGGGCATATCGTGTGGCCCAAGGACGTGCCGGTGGCGATTCGCCCACTCGTCGGCGTCATCGAGTTCGTCTCCATCTTCCTGGTCCGGCCCTTCAGCCTGGCGGTTCGACTGTTTGCCAACCTGGTGGCCGGCCACGTCATGCTCACGCTCTTGCTGGTCACCGGCTACGTCTATGTCGCCGGGTTTTCGAACGCCACCTTCAACGGCGTCTTCGGGATTGCCTGGTGGACCCTGGCGCTCGCCATCTTCCTGTTCGAGGTCGTCGTGTCGGCGATCCAGGCCTACATCTTCACGCTGCTATCCGCGGTGTATATCCAGACATCCGTTCACGCCGAGCACTGATCTTCAAGGAGGAGACATACATGATTGAGATAACGCCCGGTTCGCTGGCCATCATCGGCTACGGGCTGGCTGCCATCGGCCCCGGCGTCGGTATCGGCATCCTGGCAGGCAACGCCGTGCAGGCGATGGCCCGTCAGCCGGAGGCGGCCAACATGGTGCGAACCACGATGTTCATCGGCATCGCCTTTACCGAGGCGCTTGCCCTGTTCGGGTTCGTGCTCTTCTTCCTCGCCGGATAGGACCAAGCTGATGACGCTGTTCGAACTCGCCATCCTCGCCGTTGAGGAGGAGCCCGAAGGAATCGATCTCGTGCTGCCCGAGATCAAGGAGCTGTGGGCCGGCATCATTGCTTTTGGCATCGTATTCGCCTTCATTCGGTTCCTCGCCTGGCCCCGGATGATCAAGCCCGCCCTCGAACGCCGCCAGGAGGCGATTGTCGGCCAGCTCCGTGAGGCCGAGAACGTCAAATCGGAAGCGGAGAGCCTGCTGGCCGACTACCAGGCCCAGGTGGCAGGCGCCAAGGACGAGGCCAACCAGATAATCGATGAGGCCAGAACCACTGCCGACTCGATGAAGAGCGAGATCGTGGCCCGGGCCGAATCCGAGGCCGCGTCCGTACTCGACAAAGCGCGCACCGACGTGGCCGCCGAGCGGGAACGGGCGGCCGCCGCTCTCCGGGGCGATGTGGCCAACCTGTCGCTCGACATGGCGGAAAAGGTGGTGACCGGATCGATCGACCGGGAGGCCCAGGCGGCGCTGGTCGAGCGATACCTGGAGGAGCTGGGAGGGCTCAACGAATAGTGGTGCTAAGAAAGGGGCCTCGTGGCCACTGAAGACCAGATAGACGGTTACGCCGCCGCCATCCTCGAGTTCGCCCGTGCCGAAGGCCAGCTCGAAACCATTGGCGACGAGCTGTTCCAGGTGGCGCGCACCCTCGAATCCTCCTCGGAGCTGCGCGACTCCCTCAGCGATCCCCGGCTTCCGGTTGAGCGCAAGCAGGGCATCATCGGTGACCTGCTCGGCACCCGCGCCTCGGCTCTCACCATCAACCTGATCAACTTCGTCATCGGCGTCGGCAAGGCTCGCGACCTCTCTGCCATCGCCGACCGCCTCGTCGCTAAGACGGCCGCCGCCCGGGATCGGGCAGTTGCGGAGGTGCGATCGGCCATCGACCTCGATGCCGACACCGTCCGGCGTCTCGAGGAACGGCTCGGCGCCGCCACCGGCAAGGCCGTCGAAGCGAAGGTGGTTGTCGACCCATCGATACTCGGCGGCATCGTCGCCCGGGTTGGCGATGTCGTCATCGACGGCTCCGTGAAGGGCCGCCTGCAAGATCTACGCGAAGAATTCGGAGCATAGAAACCATGGCCGATTTGACCATCAACCAGGAAGAGATCGCTGCCTCGATCCGCCGCCACCTCGAGGGCTGGACACCCGAGATCGACGCCGAGACCGTTGGTTACGTCACCTCGATTGGGGACGGAGTGGCCCGGGTGTCCGGCCTCCCGAACGCCATGGCCTCGGAGATGCTCGAGTTCCCGGGCGGCCTGCTCGGTGTGGCGCTCAACCTCGAGTCCGACAGCATCGGAGCCGTCCTCATGGGCGAGTCGAGTCACGTCCAGGAGGGCGATCCGGTCAAGCAGACCGGCAAGGTGCTCTCGGTCCCGGTCGGCGAGGCGCTGCTCGGGCGGGTAATCGACCCGCTGGGAACGCCGCTCGACGGCAAGGGCCCGATCAATGCGACCGAGACCCGGCTCCTGGAGGAGACCGCTCCCTCGGTGGTGGAGCGCCAGCCGGTATTCGAGCCGCTTCAGACCGGCATCAAGGCTATCGACGGGATGATCCCGATCGGCCGGGGCCAGCGCGAGCTCATCATCGGCGACCGGCAAACCGGTAAGACCGCCATCGCCATCGACACCATCATCAATCAGAAGAACACCGGGGTGAAGTGCATATATGTCGCCATCGGCCAGAAAGCCTCGACGGTGGCCGAGGTGGTCGACACCCTCGAGCGCTACGGCGCCATGGAATACACGGTGGTGGTGAACGCCCCCGCCTCATCGCCGGCCGCCCACCAGATGTATGCCCCCTACGCGGGGTCGGCCATCGGCCAGCACTGGATGTACAACGGTGAGCATGGGCTGATCATCTTCGACGACCTCTCCAAGCAGGCGGTCGCCTACCGGGCCATCTCGCTGCTGCTGCGCCGCCCGCCTGGCCGGGAGGCTTACCCGGGCGACGTCTTCTACTTGCACAGCCGGCTGCTCGAGCGTTGTGCCAAGGTCTCCGAGGAGCTGGGTGGCGGCTCACTCACCGGGCTGCCGATTGTCGAGACCAAGGCGGGCGACGTTTCGGCCTTCATTCCCACCAACGTGATCTCTATCACCGACGGCCAGATCTTCCTCGAGACCGACCTGTTCTATTCGGGCGTCCGCCCGGCCATCAACGCCGGCATCTCGGTGTCCCGGGTGGGCGGTAACGCCCAGATCAAGGGTATGAAGAAGGTGGCCGGTCCGCTGCGTCTCAACCTCGCCCAGTTCCGGGAGCTCGAGGCCTTCGCCGAGTTTGGCTCCGAGCTGGATGCTGCCTCGCAAGCACAGCTCGAGCGGGGCCGCCGCGTTGTCGAAATGCTCAAGCAGCCCCAGTACCAGCCGGTACCGGTTGAGGAGCAGGTGATCTCCATCTATGCGGTGAATGAGGGCTTCCTGGACGAGGTCGAATTGTCCGATGTCCGCCGCTTCGACACCGAGATGCGAGAGTACATGCAGGCTCGCTACGGCAGTCTCATGTCGCACATCGTCGAAACCGGGCAGCTGCCGGACACCGGGGAGCTCGACCGGGCGATCGCATCCTTCGTCGAGACCTTCCAGGCTGAGTAGCTACCTATGGCCAGCGCAGAGCTCCGGCTGATTCGCAGACGCATTCGTAGCGTTCAATCGACCATGAAGATCACGTCGGCGATGGAGCTGATCGCGGCCTCGCGCATCGTCAAAGCCCAGGCTCGGGTGGAGGCCGCCCAGCCATACACGGACAAGCTGGTTGAAGTCATCACCAACGTCGGGGCCGCCTCGGGTGGCGCCTCGCACCCGCTGCTCGACAGCCGTGAGCGCCGGACCGCCGGGGTGCTCGTCGTCACCTCCGACCGGGGGCTGGCGGGCGGCTATAACTCAAACGTCATCCGGATGGCCGAGCGGCGCCTCATCGAGCTCAAGAACCAGCGAGCCGACCTGCGCCTGTATTGCGTCGGCAAGAAGTCGAACAGCTACTTCCGTTACCGGGGCTATCAAGTTGAACGATCGTTCCTGGGTGTCACCGACACTCCCGGTTACGGCGACGCCCGCGCCATCGCCAACACCATCCTCAACGACTACGCCGAGGAGGCGGTCGACTCCGTGGATGCTTACACGACCCGGTATTTGTCGGCCCTCACCCAGACCGCGGTCGAATGGCCGTTGCTGCCGATCGAGCCGCCGGCCGCCGAGTCCGAAGAGGGCATTGCCACCGGCTACACCTATGAGCCAAACCCGGAGGCCATCCTCAACCGCCTCCTGCCTCGCTATCTGGAAGCGAGCGTGTTCGGGATGCTGCTGGAAGCCTCGGCCTCCGAGCACGCCGCCAGGCGGCGGGCCATGAAAGCGGCCACCGAGGCTGCCGACGAGTTGACCAAGGTGCTGAGCAGGCAGGCCAATCAGGCCCGCCAGGCCGAGATTACGACCGAGATTTCCGAGATCGTTGGCGGCGCCGAAGCGCTGACCGCCGGCTAGCAAGAGAACTGATAGGAGTACGCAGTGAGCACGGGACGAATCGTCAAGGTGGCAGGTCCGGTTATCGATGCCGAGTTCCCGCCGGACGGGCTGCCCGAGATCTCGAACGCCGTTGAGGTAGATATCGAGCTGGGGGAGTCGACCGTCACGGTGGTGGCCGAGGTTGCCCAGCACCTCGGTGGCTCGCAGGTGCGGGCGGTGGCCATGCGATCTACCGATGGGCTGGTGCGCGGTGCCGAGGTGCGCGACACCGGCGGGCCCATCACCGTGCCGGTGGGCAACGAGACCCTCGGCCACATTTTCAACGTCCTCGGCCAGCCGCTCGATGTCCCGGCCGACTCGATCGAATTCAAGGATCGGTGGCCGATTCACCGTCCGGCTCCCGACTTCTCTGATCTCAGCTCCCAGCGGGAGATCTTCGAGACCGGCATCAAGGTCATCGACCTGCTCGAGCCATACGTGAAGGGTGGCAAGATCGGCATGTTCGGCGGTGCGGGGGTGGGCAAGACCGTCGTGATTCAGGAAATGATCCACCGGGTGGCCACCGAGCACGGCGGCGTGTCGGTGTTCGCCGGCGTGGGGGAGCGTACCCGGGAGGGGAATGACCTCTTCGGTGAGATGACCGAATCCGGTGTGATCAACAAGGCGGCCCTGGTGTTCGGTCAGATGGACGAACCGCCCGGGGTCCGGCTCCGGGTCGGCTTGTCGGCGTTGACCATGGCCGAGTACTTCCGCGACGAGATGGGCCAGGATGTGCTGCTGTTCGTGGACAACGTGTTCCGTTTCACGCAGGCGGGCTCGGAGGTGTCGACCCTGCTGGGGCGGATGCCGTCGGCGGTGGGGTATCAGCCGACCCTCGCCGACGAAATGGGGGCGATGCAAGAGCGGATTACCTCAGTGGCCGGCCGTTCGATCACTTCGCTGCAAGCCATCTACGTTCCGGCCGACGACATTACCGACCCGGCTCCCCACACGACCTTTGCCCACCTGGACGCCACCACGGTGCTGTCGCGCGGGATTTCCGAGCTCGGCATCTACCCGGCGGTCGATCCGCTCGACTCCACCAGCCGGATTCTCGATCCGCTCATCATCGGTGATGAGCACTACCAGACCGCCCGCGACGTGCAGCAGATCCTGCAGCGATACAAAGATCTTCAGGACATCATCGCCATTCTCGGCATCGATGAGCTGTCGGAAGAAGACAAGCTGATCGTGGCCCGGGCCAGGCGGATTCAGAAATTCCTCTCCCAGCCGTTCTTCGTCGCCGAGCAATTCACCGGTTTTCCCGGCAAGACCGTGCCGCTCGAGGACACCATTCGGAGCTTCCGGATGGTCGTCGACGGTGAGGTCGACGACCTGCCCGAGCAGGCCTTCTACATGGCAGGCGGCATCGATGACGTGTACGCCCAAGCAAAGGAATTGCAGAGCGTATAGTGCACCGCCGAGCAGATTCCGCACCCGCCTCGCCGGCCCTCGACGGCCCTCGCTGCGTCCTCCTCCTCGACGCACAGATTGACAAGTGCGCCTTCGTCGTGCGTCCTTGCCAGATGACGCCGAGGACTCGGCGATTCACGCACGCTATCCGCCCGACGGTGCACTGATGCCTGAGAGCTTCCACGTCGACGTCGTGTCCCCAGAGGCAGTGGTCTTCTCGGGTGAGGCCGAGCTGGTCACAGCCCGTACCACCGAAGGCGATATCGGGATCATGGCCGGCCACGAGCCCACCATGGCCGCCCTCGCGACCGGTTCAGCGGAAATCCAAACCGGATCCAGCCGGGTCACTGTGGCCGTACACGGGGGGTTTCTGCAGGTCTTTCGCAATCAGGTCACCCTGCTGTCCGACCGCGCCGAGGTGGTGGAGGGGGATGCCGACGCCGCTCGGGAACAAGCACAGGCATTGCGCCGTGCCGAGGAGGAAGCCCTCGAGGAGGACGATCAGTCGTAGTAGCGGGCGGCGCTCTTGGCCTGGAGATCCGTCCAGGTGCTGGGCATTTGAAGCTGACTCTCTTCCACCCGTCTCCGATTCGGCGACCGCATCGCAGATGCAGTGACGAAGACGATCAACATCCACAGGGCGCCGAGCCCAAAGGCCAGGACGTGTGTCCAATTCATGGTCCACTTTCCGTTCGCTATGTCGTGACGAGCTCCGCGCCCTCTCGCCGTGAAGCGAGACTAAACGTAACCGGGCACAGTCGCCAGCAATTCTCGCGTTCTTGTGGCGTTGAGCCTCACGTTAGGTGTTGGTCCTCGGAGCTCAGACCAGCGACGCGCCGGTGATGAACAGGTTTCGCATGGCGGGATCGCACCGGCTGAGCGTCCCGCGAAACGAGTACCGACTGCCGATCTCGAGCTGGTGCTCGGCTCCGTCGGGGAGCCGTACGATCGCATCCACAATCCGGCCGGCGTAGAGGTCGGTCCCGAGCGCGGCGATGGAAAACACGGCCTTGACCCCCGGGCCATCGCCGAAGTCGCGATCGTGGTCGAACCGGCGAAGCCGTTTCAGCTCGCCGGACCATGAAACCGCCTTGCCCTCGTACTCGGCTTCGAATATCTCCATAGTGTCGAAGCTGTAGTTCTCCTTGCGGAAGAGATGTTCGGCCACGGTGGCTGCGTCGCCGATGGTTTCGGTCGGGTCCGGGGCCGCCGACGGCTCCGGTGCGCGGTGCTTCGACCAGCGGTCGACCTCCGGGTCTGATGGTGCCCGGCGCTTGAGCTCCTCGAACACCTGGCGGCCTCCCCGGGTCTCGCCCCGGGCGTGGCGCATCTCACCGGCCTGCTGCTTGCGGGAGAAATCGACAAACGGATCCCCGCTAGCGGGTGCCCGCTCGAGGATCTCGAGCGCCTCGCCGACATCGCCGGCGAGGCGCCGGTCCGCCGCCTCGCTCGAATAGGGGTCGACGCCTCGCAGTTCCTGGGCAACCGACACGAGGCGCTGCATGGTAGAGACCAGCTCGTCGGCGTCGCCGACCAATCCCCGCTTCGAGTACGAGATGGCGCGGTCGGTGATGGTCGTTCCCGAGTAGTGCTCGATGAGCCCGCTGATGGCGAGACGGCGTGATGGGGTCAGGTAGGACACGATGCGGTCGGGGTAGTCGCCTTTCAAAATGATGGCCTGGTCGAAGATGGGGTCCCCAACCTCGATGTCCTGAAAGCCGAGCAGGGCACCGAGGCGGGCAAACGCGTGCTGGCGTTTTGCCTTCAGGCCGAGGCCGAGCGATGGGTAACCAACCCGGTAGCGGGTGACGGTGTTGTCGTTTGACTGGTGGGTGTCGATCGTGACCGTGAGCCCGTCGACCGTGCCCGTCATCGACGGCCGGCCGAAAGCGCCCCAGACTCCGTTGGTGGGCTTGAGCACGATCCCGAGCCGGCGGGCGGCCGCTTCCCAGGATTGATTTGACCGTTTGCGTTGGTTGACGGCGGCTGCAACTACGGCACCGAGGATGCCGATGAAGACGAGAGGAAACACCACCTCACAAGGGTAGTTAGGGGACGTCTAACCTCCAGCTTCCAGCACTCGTATTTCTTGGCCATGTCCGCCACCTGGCTCGACCCGCGGCCAAGAAATCGAATGGATACAGGGCGCCGCTCAGTCAACCGTCCAGGTGGCGTTGGTCCGCAACACCGAGGCCAGGTCTCCCGGCCCCTTGGCCTCGGTGGCGTCGGCGATTTGCCTCTCCATGTCGTCGTCGTAGGCCGGTCGCTCCACGTTGCGGAAGATGCCGAGCGGCGTGGGGCCGTGGGGGCCGTGGGCGAGCCGGCTGAGCGCAAACGCGGTTGCGGGGTCGTCGACGGTGGCATCGTGGGTGTGCACGACGTCCTCTCCGTATTGCTCGACGTCAACGATGAAGGCCCGACCTTCCTCGAGGGCGACGCCCTTCTTCCCGCCGTCGAAGAGCACTTTCTCGCCCTGGACGAGGCGAATCTGGTTTTCGTCGCGCGATTCCTTGGCAGTCAGCTCGATGAAAGCCTTGTCGTTGAAGACGTTGCAATTCTGGTAGATCTCGATGAAGGCCGAGCCCTGATGCTGGTGAGCTGCCGTGAGCATTTCGATGGTGTGGGTTCGATCCATGTCGAGGGTGCGGGCCACGAAGGTTGCCTCGGCGCCGAGTGCCAGGCTCACCGGATTAAACGGGTGGTCGAGGGAGCCCATCGGGCTGGATTTGGTCCGTTTGCCTGCCTCACTCGTCGGGGAGTACTGGCCCTTGGTGAGGCCATAGATTTGGTTGTTGAACAGAAGAATCTTGATGTTGACGTTGCGCCTGAGCGCATGGATGAGGTGGTTGCCGCCGATGGAGAGGGCGTCACCGTCCCCGCTGACCACCCACACCGACAGCTCCGGGCGGGCGGCGGCGATTCCGGTGGCGATGGCAGGGGCTCGTCCATGGACGCTGTGCATTCCGAAGGTTTCCATGTAATACGGAAAGCGGGCGGCGCACCCGATGCCGGACACGAATACCACATTCTCCTTCGGTATTCCGGCATCGGCCATGAATAGCTGTACCGAGGCCAGGATCGTGTAATCACCGCAGCCGGGGCACCAGCGGACTTCCTGATCGGACTGGAAGTCCTGACGGGTATAGGCGATGGTCACGGCATTTCCAGGGTCTCGATGATCTTGTCCTTGATCTCGGCCGCCTTGAAAGGCAGGCCCTGCACTTTGGAGAACGAGATGGCCGGCACCAGAAACTCAGCCCGCAGCAGCCGAGAGAGCTGACCGCGATTGAGCTCGGGTACCAGCACCTTGGGGTAGCGGGCCAACACTTCGCCGAGGTTGTTGGCAAAGGGGTGGAGGTGTCGGAGATGAATGTGGGCCACCTTGTAGCCCTCCAGGCGGGTGTTGTTGACTCCGGCCCGGGTGGCCGAGTAGGTCGAGCCCCATCCGACGACCAGCAGCTCGGCGTCGGCGTCATCCTCGACCTCGATATCGGGAATGTCGTTGGCCACCGCCGCCACCTTTTGCTCGCGCAGCAGGGTCATTACTTCGTGGTTGATCGGGTCGTAGCTGACGTCGCCGGTCAACTGGTCCTTCTCCAGGCCGCCCACCCGGTGTTCCAGTCCCGGGGTACCCGGGACCGCCCACGGACGCGCCAGCGTCTCGGGATCGCGCAGATAGGGCATGAACTCTTTGCCCTCGATATGGGTGGCAAACGAGGTCGGGAATGACGGCAGGTTCGCCGAGTCGGGGAGCAGCCACGGCTCGGAGCTGGTGCCGATGTAGCCGTCCGACAGCAGAATGACCGGGGTCATGTATTTGATGGCGATCCGGCAGGCCTCGATGGCCGCGTCGAAGGCGTCACCCGGGCTGGAGGCAGCAATAACCGGCAGCGGGGCATCACCATGGCGGCCGTGAATCGACATCATCAGGTCCGACTGCTCGGTCTTGGTGGGGAGACCGGTCGAGGGGCCGCCGCGCTGGACGTTGAGGATGATGAGCGGAAGCTCGGCCATCAACGCCAGGCTGATGGTTTCGCTCTTGAGGGCGACGCCGGGGCCGCTGGTCCCGGTGACCCCGAGGTGGCCGACGAATGCGGCTCCCAGCGCCAGACCCACCGCCGCGATCTCGTCCTCGGCCTGGAAAGTCTTGATGCCGAAGTTCTTGTGCCTGGCCAGCTCGTGCAGGACGTCACTCGCCGGGGTGATCGGGTAGGAAGCGTAGAAGAGGGGTATTCCGGCCGCCTGGGCGCCGGCGATCAGGCCCCAGGCAATCGTCTGGTTGCCGACCACATTCGTGTATTCACCGGGGGGAAGATCGGCGGCCGGGACTTCGAAGGTGGAATGAGCGAATGCTTCGGTGGTAATGCCGTAGTTGTATCCCGCCTTGAAGGCGGCCGTGTTGGCGGCCAGTACCTCAGGCTTGGCAGCGAATTTCTCGGCCACCCAGTCGAGGGTGGTCTCCTGGGGCCGATCGAACATCCAGGCAAGGGCGCCGAGCGCGAAGAAGTTTTTTGAACGCAGGACCTCGCGACCCTGCACCCCGCTGTCCTTGACGGCTTCTTTGGTCAGCTCGTCCATGGGGGCGGCCAGCACGTTGTACCCGTCCAGGGTGCCGTCTTCGCGGGGATCTGTCTCGTAGCCGGCTTTGGCCAGGTTGCGCTCCTCGAAGCTGTCGGTGTTGATCACTATGACCCCGCCGGGCATGACGTCGTCGAGGTTCTTCTTCAGGGCGGCCGGGTTCATCGCCACCAGGACGTCGGGGGCGTCGCCCGGAGTGAGGATGTCGCCGCCCGCGATGTGGATCTGGAAGGCCGAAACACCGGCCAGCGTCCCGGCCGGGGCGCGGATCTCCGCGGGGAAGTTGGGGAGGGTGGCTAGGTCGTTCCCGAAGGCGGCGGATGCGTCGGTGAACCGGGCCCCGGCCAGCTGCATGCCGTCTCCCGAGTCCCCGGCGAAACGGATGACGACTCGCTGGCGGCGTTCGCGGTCGGAAATGGGTGGTGCGGAGTCTTGAGTGATGGCCACGATCGAACTGAAGATTAGAACACCGGGGAGAGTAGCGGGTCGCTTTCGGCTGCGGGGCGCTAGCCGTTGGGGGGTGGTCGGAATCGCACCACGCCCGAACGCTCGAGTGCCATCCCGACGGCGAGCAACCGGTCCTCCGACCAGTCCGGCCCAATCACCTGGATCGAGGGTGGCGGGGAGCCCCCTTCGTGCAAGGGGACCACCAGCGCCGGGTGTCCGGCGTGATTTACGAGGGCCGAGAACATGGAGAAGGCCTGCCGGTACCCCATCTCCTCCCCGTCGACCATCAGCTGGGGGGCGCCAATGGGTTTGCGATTGGCTGCCACCGCAGGCGTTAACAGGACGTCGCACTCCCGGAACAGATCGAAGGTGTGCTCGCGGAGTTGTTCACGCCACCGTTTGGCTTCCACGCCGGCCGCCACGGTCACCGCCATGGTGGGGCCCAGGCGATCCGCCACCTCCGGCCCGTACTCGTCGGCCCGGGACGGAAACCATTTGCCGTGTACGACCGCGATCTCGCTCGAGGCCGCCTGGTTGATATGGCCGGGTGGCTGGACGAAGTCGTCCTCCAGGTGGCGGATCTCGGCGCCTGAGCCGGCCAGCCTGCCGAGGGCGGCGTCGAAGGCGGCCCGCAGCGGCGGGTCGACCCGGTGATCGACCCACGGGTGGGGCACTCCCACGACGAGTTCGGGGAGCTCGGCAGCCGGGTCGGGTACCCGAACCGGCTCGACCTGAGAATACGGATCGGCGGGGTCGGGCCCGGCGATCACCGCGTAGATGAGGGCGGCGTCTTCCACGGTGCGGGTGAGGGGCCCGACGGTGTCGAGGCTGGGAGCGAGCGGGAACACGCCGGTGAGCGGCACCCGCCCGTGGGTCACCTTGAGCCCGACGGTGCCGCAAACCGCCGCCGGTACCCGCACCGACCCACCGGTGTCGGTCCCGATGGCGACCGCACTCAAACCGGCCGCCACCGCCACCGCCGACCCGCCCGACGACCCGCCCGGCGACGTGCCCGGATCCCACGGGTTGCGGACCGCGCCGAACCAGTGGTTCTCAGACGAGAAGCCGTAGGCGAACTCGTGGAGTCCGGTCCGCCCGATCACGATTGCCCCGGCCGCTTCCAGGCGCTCAACGACGGTGGCTGACTGCTTGCCCACCTGGCGGTAGAACGAGGAGCCGGCCGTGGTCGGCAGGCCCTTCTGGTCGATGAGGTCCTTGAGGGCGACGGTGACGCCGGCCAGGGGCCCGACCTCGTCACCGGAGAACATCTGCCGGTCGAGGAGCTCGGCACGCAGCAGAGCCTGTCGGCGATCGATGAAGGTGTAGGCGTTGAGCCGGTCCTGCGAGGCTTCGCTGCGGTCGAGGTAGAGGGTCACCAGCTCCCGGATGGTCACGGCCCGGATACGGATGAGCTCGAGTTGCTCGGTGGCAGAGAGAAATGGGTCCAAGGTGTGGATCCTATCGTCGCCGCCATCCCCGCCTAGTTGAAAGCGGCAGCTCGCTCGACCAGTTCTTCCAGGCCCGGCTCGCTCGGATTCCACGGCTTACCCGGGTGGATGATTGCCACCTGGCAGGCCTCGGCTGCCTCGACCATTTGGCGGTAGCTGCCGGCGCCGAGGTCGGCGATGATTGCCTGCTTGTTCTCGTCGTAGGCGAACATCCTCGAGTTGAGAGTGGTGCACTCGTCGCAGGTGGTGCAACGGGCGGTCTCGATATAGGGCTCATCGGCCGGAGGCGCCTCCTCCGGCAACTCAACGACCGCCGCTTCCTCAACCGCCGGCGGGGTCTCGAGCTCCTCGACCGGCCGCTCCTCCACGATCACCGCGGCGGCGGCCGAGCCGGCGGTAACCTCTTTCAGCTCCCGCGCCGTTTCCTCCTCCCAGCGGGCACGCGCTTGTTCCAGCAGCCGCCGGGCGTGAGAGTTGTGAATGCCTCCCAGCTCTTGCAGGCTGTTCCACTGCCGCCGGCAACGGCGGGCAGCCTCGATCAGCTCACGGTCGACCACCAGTCGCTGCAGCAGGTTGTCGGCGGTGGCCATCAGGATGTAGGGCACCTTTCCCGGCGGAGCCTCTCCATTGAGGAACCGCCAGGCCGGCTCCATCTGGTCGTTCCAGGAGCTGCGTGGCACCGGTACGAAATGATCCGCATAGCGGCTATCGCAAGCCGCGAAGTCCACGAACGTGAACCTGACTTCCTCGGTGATTCTCTGCAGGTTGTCGTCTTCGTAAGTGAGCGCTTCGACCGGCCAGTCGTCGTCGGCCGCCGGATTGCCGTCCACTCGAAAGCGGGCGGCCCAATCGTCCCCGGCTCCGGGGTCGTAGGTGAAGGCGGGAAAGGCCCGGGATCGCATGGCCGAGGCGGCGGTGAGGTACCGCGGCAAATCCCGGACATGCTTCTTGGAGCCGCCAAACACGCTAAACAAGGCCGGGCCCTGGTGGGAGAGACCGGCGACCACCGTCTCCTCCATCCGGGGCAGATTGGAACTGGCGGATTGCATGGTGAAAGCTTCGCCCAGCCCGATCGCCAGGTTGCCGAGCCGTCCGCCTCCCACCCCCGGAGACCAGCGCACGTCGCCGATCGGTGACTCGCCGAGGATGTCGTCGCTCTCGACCAGCACTTTGATGGGAAGGCTGGAGGAGAGTATGTCGACCAGCTGGGCCTGTTCCGTCCCCACCACGTCCTCTGCCTGCATGGTGACCAGATAGGAGGGAAACGCCGCCAGATCTTGCGCAGTCGGCGAGGTCTCGTCGAAGGCCGCGAAGAACTCATCGTGCTTGGGCTCCCGGTACCGGTTCTCGATCTCGAGCCTGGCGATGGTCATGGCCTTGATCAGCTCCAGCATCTCGGGAACTCGCTGGCGGAAAGCGGTTGCCGCCGCGGTGGCGCGGTCGAACCGGAAGGAGTAGGGCGTCGCCTTTCCTCCCGGAATGAAACGCTGGTTCTCCAGGATGGAGAGTATGGATTCCAGCCGCCGGCGCCGATCCGGCCCAACCGCACCGGAGGGTGTCCCGGTCACCATCCGCGACCAGGCCTCGAAGTCGAATTCCCGACGGTGGCTCACCCCAACCGACCCGGCCAGTCTTTCGGGGGCCAGGCCCGCTTGGGAACGGGAGTAGTCGGCCTGCAGGATATTGGACAGCCGCAGGGTGAGCTCGGCGATCTCCTGGCGCACCACCAGTCTCTGCCGTTTCCCAACCGCCGTCCAGATGTGCTCCAGGAAGTCGGAGGCGAGCCGGTCGTCACAATCAACTGCCCGGCCGTCTACCAGCCGGGCCGCCTCAGCTTTGGCCAGGCTGGCTTGGACGAGAGCCGCCTCGTCGGCGTTCGTTTCTGCCAGCAGGCCCTTGGCAGCCGCCTCCCACATTTGGGATAGCAATCCGACTTCACCCCCGGATACGGCGCGGCGAATCCGCAGCTCGAGGCCAAGCAGGTGGCGCCGGATGCGCTCCCCGGAGGGCCCGGGTGGGGCGACCTCCCGGAGGATGTCGTCGAACAGCTCCGACAGGCTGAGAGTGAGGGAGTCCCCATTCTCTGTCAGCAGCAGCGGGAAGTCGTAGCGAAGCGTCGAGAGGTCTTGGAGGGATGCCAGCACCGCCGGTCGGAGTCCGGGTGGCGCAGGCTCGGTGTCGGTCGGCGGCTCGCCGGTGAGATGGAATCGAACCAGCTCAGGTAGCAGCATGCTCTTTTTCCTCCTGCTCCGGCCAGATGGTGAACCGGTCGAGCTCTGCTTCGAAGCCCTTGGCGATCGCATCGGGCGTGTAGAGCCGGTCGGGTTTGCGTAGCTCTTCGTATCGAGGGATCTCGGGGTTGCGATAGAGGATGCCGACCGGGATCGCGTCGGCGCCTGCCGCGATGTCTTTGGCTCGCAGCAGATCGAGTGGGTCGTGTTCCTCCTGATTGCGATAGGTGCGGCTCAGGGAGGGGGCGGGCTGGATGCCGTCTTGATGAGAAAGCAACAACACTCGCGCCGGGTCCTGCACCCAGGGATCGAAGAAGGCGGGCAAGTACTCCGGGCACCGCTGCAGTACCCGAATAAACGAGAAACCCTTGTGATGGAAGGCGAGCGAGACGATCTGATGGAGCAGTTCGGGGATCCAGTCAACTGCCTGCGCGACGAACGAGGCGTTGGTCACCCCCAGTGTGACGCTGAGCGGATCGAGGGGGTTGAGATCGGCGCCGTAGGGGGTGGTGTTGCTCTTCAGGCCGAGCGGGGAGGTAGGAGATGCCTGATGCTTGGTGAGGCCGTAGGTCCGGTTGTCGTGCATCACCACCGTCATGTCCATGTTGTATCGAAGGGCGTGGATCCAGTGGGCGGTGCCGATGCTGCAGCAGTCACCGTCCCCGGTGTTGACAAACACGTGCAGGTCGGGACGGCGGATCTTGATTCCCTCGGCGACCGGAAGCGCCCGGCCGTGCAGGCCGTGGAAGCCGTAGGTGTTCATGTAGTGGGGGAAGCGGCCGGAGCAGCCGATGCCGGACACGAACACCACCTTTTCTTGTGGGAGCTGCTCATCTCGACAGAGGCGCTGGAGCGAGGTGAGGATGGCGTTGTCGCCGCAGCCGGTGCACCAGCGGGGGACCCCACCTTCGTAATCCTCGATGGTGGAGCGCTCATCGTCGGACAACAGCACGCAGTCGGTTGCGGTAAGTGCCATAGGTGGTGACCTCCTCCTAACTCAGCTTCTCTCGGAGAACTTCTTCGATCCGGCCCGGTTTGAGGGGTTGGCCTCGGACCTCGCCCCAGCAGTCGATGTCGATGAGGGTGCGAGCGCGCAGCATCCAGGCCAGGTTGGTGTAGCGGCGGTTCTCGTTGTCGATCAGGCCATCTCCCACGTAATCGCAGTAATTGTTCTCTACCGCCATCACGTGCTCGAAGCGTTGCATCGCCTCGGCGATCCCCGGGGCCATCGGTTGCAGGAACTTGAGATGCATTGAGCCCGCCCGGTGCCCGTCGGCTCGTACCCGCTCAACTGCCTCCTCGATGGCGCCCTTGGTGCTGCCCCAGCCAACCACCAGCAGCTCGCCCTCCTGGTCGCCTACGACTGCTGCGGGCATCAAGGTCTTCTGAAAGGCCGCCAGTTTCATGCTGCGATTCCGCAGGCCCTCCTGGTTGATCGACGGGTCGTAGGCCACGGTGCTGCTGCGGTCATGCGCCAGTCCGGTGAGGCAGTGCATGCCCTTGGGTTGCCCGGGGATGAATCGGCGAGCCAGGCCGGAGTCTCGGTCCCATTCGTACGGCTCCGCCCCGTCCGGAATCGGGCTCTGGTCGATCGGCGGGGCGAGCCAATCCTCGCTGAACCGGGGCCGGATGAAAGGCTGCTGGGCGGTGGCCAGGCTGGCGTCGGTCAGCACCACCACCACCATGTTGAAGGTCTCGGCAATCCGGCGGGCGGTGATAATCGAGTAGAAGCAATCTTCGATGTCGCCGACGCCCATCACCACCTTGGGGGCATCTCCGTGGCTGCCGAACACCGAGGTGAGCAGGTCGCCTTGCTCGGCCTTGGTCGGCTGTCCGGTCGAGGGCCCTCCTCGCTGCACGTTGACTATCACCAGTGGAATCTCGGCCATCACCGCCAGGCCGATTCCCTCTTGCTTCAGCGAGTAACCGGGGCCCGATGTGATCGTCACGGCGCACTTCCCGGCATACGAGGCGCCGATGGCGAAGGCACAGGCGGCGATTTCGTCCTCGGCCTGGTGAACCACTCCGCCCACCTTTTCAAAGATCTCGCTCAGGTAGTGGGAGGCGGAGGTGGCCGGGGTGATGGGATACATGGCGCAGACTTCCATCCCCGAAGCCATCACCCCCAGGCCGATGGCGGTGTTGCCGTTGACGACCACCCGGGGCTCTCGGGGCGGGGTGGCCGGTATTCGAAAGCGGAGGTCGAGGCTTTCTTCCGCCCATTGCCAGCCGGCTTGCAGCAGCTGCTGGTTGGGGAGGATCACCCGGTCGCCCTTCTTGGCGAAAGTGAACGCAACCTGCTCCCTGGCCAGATCTAGGTCGAGGCTGTAGATGCGGCACAGCAGCCCGAGCACGAACATGTTCTTGCCGCGCCGGGGGTCGGCGACGTACTCGAGACACTTCTCTTCCATCGGGATCTCGTATACCTGGTAGCCGTCGGCCACCAGCTCGTCGCGGACGGCGACGTAAGAGGCTGCGATTTCGGGATCCGGATTGCTCTCCCACATGTTCTCCATCAGCACTATGCAGCCGGGTTTCAGCTCCTGGGCCCGCAGCCGGCCGAGCAGAACCTGCTCATTGAAAGCCACTACCAGGTCGGCGGCGTCGCCCCCATTGCCGACCGGGCCGGTTGCCAGCCGGGTGCGGTTCCCGCTGGCGCCCTCGATGCTGCGCGCCGGCGGCTGAATCTCGGCCGGGATGATCTCCACGGTCCAGATGCCGTTTCCCATCCGGGCTGCGATTCCTGCCAATGACTGGCCGCACTTCTGGGCGCCCTCTCCGGAGTCGCTGACGATGTCGATGATGTGCTCTTCCAGCACTGTGGCTGTGTCATCGATACCCGGCGGGGGGGAGTCCAGTCTGGTCGCCATGGGTCATCCTTCCTGACTACCGGAGCCGCTCAGGGCCGGCTCGGGTACGGTGTGATCGGGTGGCAGCCGCAGCCGCACGTGGTTCCGCTCCCGGGGGTCGAAGCCAAACGGACCCTCCTTGGCGCCGTCGGGTTGGTACACCACCTCGGTATCGCGGATCTTGAGGTAATCCTTGATGGCCCCGGCCGCCGTGCGGCCCGCGCCCATCGCCAGGATGACGGTGGCGGCCCCGGTGACGATGTCTCCGCCTGCGTACACCCCGGCCATCGATGTGCTCAGGTCATCGTCGGTTGCGATGTAGCCGCGTTCGTCGAGTTCCAGTTCGGAGGTTTGGCCGATCACCTTGTTGGCGGTGGTACCGATCGCATAGACGACGGTGTCGGCCTCGAATTCGTATTCGCTGCCCGGGATGGGAACCGGGCGTCGCCTCCCCGAATCGTCCGGTTCGCCGAGCTCCATGCGGATGCAGCGCATCGCCCGCACCGCTCCTTCACCGTCGTCGAGAAGTTCCACCGGAGCGGTCAGCCAGTGGAACTCGACCCCTTCTTCCTCGGCATGGGTGATCTCCTCCTCTCGGGCCGGGCTTTCCTGCCGGGTGCGGCGGTAGACGCAGTACACCTTCTCGGCACCGGCGCGCAGGGATACCCGCATCGCATCCATGGCGGTATTGCCGGAACCGATGACGGCGACATGTGAGCCGATGGTGATCGGGGTGTCGTATTTGGGAAACTGCAGCGCCCCCATCAGGTTGCAGCGGGTCAGCAGCTCGTTGGCGGAGAGCACGCCATGCAGTGCTTCTCCGGGTATGCCCATGAAGCGGGGGGTGCCGGCACCGGTGCCGATGAAGACGGCGTCGTAGCCCATTTCGGTTCGCAGCTGTTTGATGGTGAACATCCGGCCGACCACGGTGTTGCACTGGATCTCGACCCCCAAACGGGTGAGGTTCTCCATCTCGGCGTCGATGACTTCGTTTGGCAGGCGGAATTCGGGGATGCCGTAGCGCAGGACCCCGCCGGGGGCGTGCAACGCTTCGAAGATGGTGACTTCACATCCGGCCTTGGCCAGGTCGGCGGCACAGGCGATGCCGGCGGGGCCCGATCCCACCACTCCGATCCGGTAGGGGACTGGCTCGATGTGGGGGACGTTGTGCCAGCCTTCCTCCAGCCCCATGTCGCCGATCCAGCGTTCCAGCCGGCCGATGGCGACCGGCTCCAGGACGTCGCCCACCGGGCAAACCAGTTCGCACTGGTCCTCCTGCGGGCATACTCGGCCACAGATCGCCGGAAGCAGGTTGGCGTCGGTGAGGATGTCATAGGCTCCGCGATAGTCCTGCTCGGAGATCCGCTCGATGAAGCCGGGGATGTCGATCGCCACCGGGCAGGCAGGCACACAGGCGGCCTCTTTGCACAGCAGGCACCGCTCCGCCTCCCGCAAGGCGTCCTCGGGCCGGTAACCAAGCGCCACCTCGTCGAAGTTGCCGATTCGATCCGACGCCGGCTGCTCGGGAATCGGCGTGCGTTCCTGGGGAATCGTTCGAATCGTCTTCTTGGTTTCGGTTGCCAACTTCCCTGCTCCTATCAGGGCGCGGCCGCGCCCGTCAAACCCTCCGCCCACGTCTCCAGGGCCTGCTTCTCCTGTTCGATGAACCTGCGCAATCTGCCCATGAGATGGTCGAAGTCGACCTGGTGACCGTCGAATTCGGGCCCGTCCACGCAGGCGAATTTCATTTCTCCGCCCACGATGACCCGGCATCCACCGCACATCCCCGTCCCGTCGACCATGATCGGGTTGAGGCTGACCGTGGTCTTGATCCCGTGGGGACGAGTGGCTTCGGCGCAGGCTCGCATCATGATGGGCGGACCGATGGCCACCAGCTCGGCGATGTCCTCGTGCTCCTCGATGGCAGCCTCGATTCCCTTGGTCACCAGACCGTGGATCCCCGCCGAACCGTCATCGGTGCAGATGATGAGCTGATCGCAATAGCGGTTGAACTTGTCCTCCCAGAAGATCAGCTCCCGATTGCGGAACCCGACGACGCCGATCACGTACGCCCCCGCCTCCTGGGCGGCCCGCACTTGCGGATAGATCGACGCCACTCCCAACCCGCCGCCGACGAACACGGTCTTGCCGGCGTTCTCGAGCTGGCTGGGAATGCCCATCGGCCCGACCACCGAGTGGAGGGTGCTGCCCGCCACGCATCGCTGCTGCATCTCACGGGTGGTCTTGCCGACCGCTTGCACCACCAGGGTGATGGTCCCCGCCTCTCGATCGAAGTCGGCAATGGTCAGTGGAATGCGCTCCCCGTGTTCATGGGAGATCACCAGCACGAACTGACCCGGCTGGGCGGCCTCGGCCAGCATCGGATGACTCAACTCGAGCAGGTAGGTGACGTCCGAGAAGTCCTCCCGAGCGGTGATTTGATAACCATCAGCCTGGACCGGTTTGGGATCGGTGGGGCCATCCAGCTCCCGCCGAGCCCGGGCGATCCGCTCACGGAACTCGGCCACCACCTGGGAGCGGGCCTGGCGGGCGGTTTCCAGGTCTTGAGTCCGGAGCGAGCGGCGCAGGTCGTATCCCAGCGCGGGCCGCAGGCTGGGGGGAACCGAGATCTTCACCCACCAGGTCTTGCCCCGTTTGAACAGATACCTGGTGTCGCTCATCCGCTCACCCTTCCGAGTAATCGGCCCGCCGGCCCCCGGTGGTGGGGGACAGTCGACCCGGATGTACCTTCTCGGGGCCAACCTTGTACCTGAGGGGTCCTGCCGGATAGGGTCTTTGTACCTTTTGTGAATTTGTGAAAGTTTGCACAAAGTCGGACGATATTCCGGGACTTAGACATCGGTGTGCCGGGAACCAATTCCGGCGGTAGTCTCGCAACGTGAGCTTTGAGATTCCGTCCGACCCATACAACGCGGTCCTGGGCCTGCGCGTGGTTAGGAAGTATCTGGCCGAACCGGTTTCGGCCGAGGATGCGGCGGCGATTCTCGAGGCCGGGCGATGGACCGGAAGCGCCAAGAATCGCCAGGACTGGATGTTTCTCGTTGTGGATGATCCCGACCAGCAGGGCCGGCTCGCCGATTGTGGCCAATTCTCCCAACCGCTACGTGATGCCCGACTGGCCGTGGTACCCGTTCGCCTGCCGGACGGCTATGAGTTCGACATCGGCCGGGTCTCGCAGAACATGATGCTGGCGGCGTCCACGCGCGGGGTCGGCTCTTGTCCCGTTACCCTCCACGATGAGGCCTGTGCGGCCGAGGTCCTCAGCCTGCCGGCCGGGCACCAGGCCCGCTATGCACTGTGTTTCGGGTATCCGGACATCGAGGCCGAAGCAGCCGGGCGGGCGTCTCGCTCGATGAGCGGCCGCAAGCCAATCGATGAGCTCGTCATTCGGAACCGGTGGGCGTAGCTAGCGCACCCGCCCGACCCGGTCGATAGGCCAGTACCTAAGGCTGACCCGCCACAGGTCTTGTATGGGCAGCGGGCCGAGCTGACGGCTGTCTTCGGTTGAGACGGTCCGGTTGTCGGACAACACCACCAGGTGCCGGCCATCTAGCTTCCATTTGTGGGAGCCGGCCATGGCCTCCTTTGCCCAAGGCTCGGCCAGGCGATGTCCGTTGGCCACGATCTGCCCGTGCTCGAGCTCGACGGTCTCGCCGGGGAGTCCGATCACCCGCTTGATCATGAGAAATCCGGGCGACCGTGGGTGTGGGAACACCACGACATCTCCCCGGAGCGGTGCCGACACCAGCCGGGTTGCCAAGACGTAGTCGCCGTCCTGCAGCGCCGGTGACATCGAATGCTCGGTTACCTCGAACCGGCGCAGGCGACCGTGCCACAACCCGAAGCCGACCAGCACTCCCCCCACGAGGGCGGCTCCCGCGGCCCGTGATTTGCGCATGATGGTTGCCTCTCTCCCCGAGTGTATCGTGAGGTTTCCCGATCACAGCCAGGAGGAATCAATGGGAATCTTCAAGCCGAGCCGAGTAGCACATGCCCACTGCCACGTTCCCTGTGGCATCTACGATCCGACCTTTGCAATCAATGCGGCTGAGACGGTCGCCAAGATGGTCGAACAGCTGCTGGCCATGGAAGTCCCCGCTTCCGACGCGTCCAGCGCCGACAAAATCAAGTTCCACCACGACCTCGAGCGCCGCGTCGCCAACAAGGAAGACCACGCCAAGCAGTGCAAGTACGAACTGCTCGACGTCCTCTGGACCCAGTACTTCAAGCCCGAGCACCTCGAGCGCTGGCCCGACCTGCACGAGAAGTTCCACCGGGCGGGTCACCTCTGCACCCAGAACATGCAGAACATCGATGCCGGTCTCGCCCAGGAGCTGTGGGATCTCACCAAGGAAATCGGCGATATCTTTGCCGCCAGCAAGAGCTAACGGTTGATGATCAAACCAGCCCGTGCCGGGGCGCTGCTCCTCGTCGTCGCCATCGCGGCCACCGCATGTTCCGGTGGTGGCGACGCCACCCTCACCATCTACACGTCGGTCACTCAAGCCACCGTCGACGCGGTGGTCGCCGGTTTCGAGGAGGCCAACCCGGACGTGCGGGTGGAGGTGTTCCGAGCACCCACCGGGGAGGTGACGGCGCGCATCGAGACCGAGCGGCGTACCGGCAGCCTCGACGCCGACGTTATCTGGTTGACGGACCCGCTGTCGATGTACCGATACCAGGCCGACGACCTGCTGGCGACCTGGGACCCGGACGGGGCGGACACCGTGCCGGCCGACGCCCGGACGGATAGTTTTTGGGGCACCCGGGTGCTTCACCTGGTGATCGTCACCCGGGAAGGAAACCCGGACGGAATCGAGGCGTGGCGAGACCTGGTGGACTCCTCGCTGTCGGTTGCGCTGCCTGATCCACGCTTCGCCGGCTCGGCCTTCGCCGCCCTCGGTTATTTCGGGCTCGAGCCCGGTTTCGGCCTCGAGTTCTACGAGGAACTGCGAGCCTCCGGCGCGGTCCAGGTGTCCTCTCCGGGGGACGTCGTGACCGGGGTAGCCGAAGGCCGCTACCACGCCGGGCTCACCCTCGAATTCTCCGCCCGGGTGGCGGCCGATAAGGGCTCGCCGATTGAGACGGTTTGGCCGGCTCCGGCGGCGATCGCCGTCACCAGCCCGATTGCCGTCTTCGACGGTGCCGAACCGAAGGACGGTGCCCGCGGATTCGTGGATCATGTCCTCTCGTCAACCGGACAAGCGGCGATCGGGTCGACCGGCTGGACGCCGGCGGTGACCGGCATCGATGGGCCGCTGCCGCCGGATGGGGCCAACATCGTCTACCCGGACTGGAGGTCGGTGTTCGAGCGCCAGGACGACCTCGTGGCCGGGTATGCCGCCGTATTCGATGACTAGCCAGCCGATGCTGGTGAGACGAAGTCGATTCGGGTGGGAGCCGGCCGCGGTGGTCCTTTTGGCCGGCTTGCTCGGTTATCCGATCGGCCGCCTGCTCATCGAGGCGTTTGCCGACGGGCCGGCCGAGCTGGCCGACACCGTGTTCCGGGATGTTGTCGGCACGGCCGCTTTCAGCAGCGTTTGGACCTCGGCCGTGGCTGCATCCCTGGCGCTCGGGCTCGGAACCGCTCTGGCACTCCTGACCGAACGGTCCGACGTGCGCGGGGGCCGATTGATGCGAGCGGGTGTGGTGGCGACCCTGGTCGTACCTCCATTCGTCTCGGCCATCAGCTGGCAAGCGACCTATGCCCCCTTCGGGTTGCTCGACGATCTCACCGGCCTCTCGGCCCCGTGGCTGGAGGGCTGGGCCGGGGTGGTCGTCGTCATCGCCGTCAATGTCGCGCCGCTCGCCTACCTGGTGGTGGCGGCCGCACTGCGGAGCTCCCGCATCGCCGACCTGGAGTGGAGCGCCCGTGCCTCGGGCGCCGGTGCCGGCCTCACTCTCCGTCTCATAACCCTCCCGCTGGTCCGGCCGGCGCTGGCCGCCGGTTGGCTGGTGGGGTTCGCCGCCTCGCTGGCCAGCTTCGGGGTGCCGGTGGTGCTCGGAACCAGGGCGGGAGTCGAGACGCTGACGACCCGTGTGTATCGAGCGGTGGCTTTCTCGGCCCAACCGGCCGCCTTCCGTGAGGCAGTTGTGATGGCGTTGCTGCTGGCACTCATCGCGCTGGTAGCCGTGATGCTCACCGACCGCCGCTACGCGGCAGCTTCCGACACCGTGCTCGGGGGCCCGACGTCTGAGGGATCGCGACGGCTCCGAACTCCCCGCGGTGCTGCCGTCGCCGCCTGGGGGTACCTGGTCGTGACGACTGGCCTTCCCTTCGCCGGTCTGGTCCTGCGGGCGATCACCCGTGCGGTCGGCGTCAGTGCAACCCCGGCCAATTGGACGCTGGCCAACTTCCGGCAGGCGCTCGATGACCGCTTCTGGGAGGCCCTGGGCCGCAGCGCGGTGCTGGCGCTCGGCGCCGCCCTCCTGGCGATCGTGGCGGCCGGCTTGTTCGTATTGGTGCAGCGGGCGGCCGGCCGGGGCTGGGGCGCCGCCACCCTCGTCATGTTTGCGATCCCGGGCACCTCGATCGCGCTGGCGGTGTCGCTCGGCTACGGACGCTGGCTCGCCAATACCGCCGCCATCATCCTCGTCGCCTACGTCGCCAAGCTGGTGGCACTCGCCCATCGTCCACTGGCGGCGTCGGTTGCCGGCATCCACCCGGACCTCATCCGCGCCGGCCGGGCCTCCGGCGCCTCTGCCCGCCGGGTACTCCAGAAGCTGATTGCTCCGCTGCTCCGGCCGGCCCTGGTCGCCGGCGGTCTGCTGGTTTTTGTCTTTGCCATCCATGAACTGACCATGTCCTCCATCCTCCACGGGCCGGGCAACGAGACCCTGGCTGTGGTCGTGCTCGACTACCAGCAGATCGGTGACCCAACGGTGACCGCCGCGCTGGCGACCGTTTTGGCCCTCATCGTCGGAACTGCGGCGCTGCCGTTCCTGTGGCTCCGCCGGAGTTGGGAGGGGAGGCGATGAGCGATCCGGCCCTAGTCTGCTCGTCGGTGGGCGTCCGCTACGGATCGGTCGACGCCCTGGTATCGGTTGACCTGGAGGCAGCTCCCGGTGAGCTGGTGGCAGTGCTTGGCCCATCGGGCTCGGGCAAGACGAGCCTGCTCCATGCCATCGCAGGTTTCGTGCCGCTCTCGTCCGGCTCAATCGAGATCGGGGGTCACCGGGTGGCGGACCCGACCGGCTCAACTGCGCCCGAGCACCGCGATGTCGGCGTGGTCTTTCAGCACCACGCGCTCTGGCCACATCTCACCGCCGCCGAGACGGTGGCTTTCCCACTCCACCGGAGCGCCACCGCGGCAGACATCGAAGCCGAGGTGAGTGAGCTGCTTGGCCGCCTCGGGGTTGAGCACCTGGCCGATCGACTTCCCGTCGAGCTCTCCGGGGGTGAGCAGCAGCGGGTCAGCCTGGCCCGGGCTCTGGCCAGGCACCCCGGTCTTTTCCTGTTCGACGAGCCAACCGCCCATCTGGATGCGCCGCTTCGTACCGGGCTGCTCGAGGAGATCGATCGCCAGCGCGGGCGCGAGCAGGCGGCCGGGATATACGCCACTCACGATGCCGGGGAGGCGCTGGCCCTCGCCGACCGGGTTCTCGTGCTGCGGGCGGGCCGGGCGGTGCAGGTCGGGCCGCCGATTGAGATCTACGAACAGCCGGTCGATGTGTGGGCGGCCGAGTTGACCGGACCGGCCTCCGTGCTCGATGTCGAGCTAACACCGACCGCCCCGGGGCGGGCCCGGTTGGCGCTCGGCCCGGCGGAACGCGACATCGAATGCACCGGCGGAGCGGGGAGCGTCCCGCTGATTCGACCCGAATGGGCGAGTCTGGGTGGCCCCTTCTCCGCCACGGTCGAATACGTGTCCTACCGGGGGGCGCGAACCGAGTACCGGCTGATGACCGGGGCGGGAACCGTGGTGGTCGGCGAGGATGGCCCGCCCCGCCTCGCCCCGGGCGATGACACCGGGTGGGACGTGCACCGTGCCCACCGGGTCAATCGTCGCTGACCTGCTGCATCGTTCCCATCCATCCGGCCAGCCCCAGGAAGACGACCGCAGCCGCGGTGCCGCCGGTGGCGGTCTGCAACACGGCTCCGGCAAATCCGCCGGCGACGTCGCTCACGAGGTCGGCCGCCAGCCAAGCAGCCACACCGGCTGCAATTGTCGGTACCAGCGCCCGGCCGACCGTGTGGGATACCCCGGCGAGGACGTGGGTCCCGGTCCGGTGGAGCCATATGACGGCGAGCACCACGGTGTAGAGGGCAACCGAAACCGTGGAAGCCAGTGCGATGCCCCGGATGTCCATGACTTCCTTGAGGACGATGTAGATGGGCACTGCCAGGACGGTGCTGGCAGTGCCGACCAGGACCGGAGTCCACATCTGCCGACGGGCGTAGAAGCCACGAGCCAGGAGCTGCTGGACGCCCCAGAACGGAATCCCGATGGCGTAGAAGACGAGGGCGCTGGCGGCGGCGGTGGTGTCGGCGGGGCCGAACTGTCCGCGTTCGAAGAGCGCGCGGATAACCGGCACCGATAGGGCAACGAGGACGCCGGTCGCCATCATGCTGGCGACGGTGACGTAGCGCACCGCCCGCGCCAGGGCAGTCGTTAGCTGGCGGAGCTTGCCCTCCTCTGCCAGTCGCGACAAGTACGGGTAGGCGGCGACTCCGGCCGCCTGTGCGACCACTCCGATCGGCACCAGCATGGTCTGGCGGGCAAATCCGAGCTGCGAAGTCGGCCCCTCTCCCAGCTGGGTCCCGAAGACGCGGGCGAAACTCTCGTCGAGGACCACCAGCGACTGGCCCAGCATGAGCGGGAGGGCGAGAAACAGGTATTCACGCAAGATTGGATTGGCCAACGGAACCCCAGAGGGGAGCCGGAGGCCCTCCCGGAACGCACCGTAGGCCTGGATGAGGAAGTTCCCGATGATGGCGCCGGCTAGTACTCCCCAGGCGAAGCCGTCGGCCGAAGGGTCACCCCGGTCGGTCAGGGCCAGCCCGCCGAGGATGATCATCAGGTTGTAGATGATGGGAGCAAGGGTCGGGATGAGGAACCGCTCGCGGGCGTACTGAACGGCCATGAGCAGAGTCCCGACCACGAAGAAGAACTGGGCGGGCAGGATGATGCGGGTGAGGCGGGTTGCCTCTTTCGCCGCCTCGGGGTCGAGGTCGGTGAGGGCCTCAATCACCTGCCCCGCCACCAGCATGCCGACGGCAACCGTCACTGCCATTGCCAGACCGACCGGGCGGGCGACGGCCACGAATGCTCGCCAGGCTCCCGGCTCGTCTTGGTCGGCGAAGTGTCGCGACAGGATGGGGATGAAGGTGATCGCCATGTATCCGCCGGCGAGCAGGTAGTTGAGGAAGTCGGGGATGATGAAGGCGACCCGATAGGCGTCGCCGGCGGCGTTGGCACCGATCAGGTCGGCGAGCGCCACCTCTCGTAGCAATCCGAGGATGCGTGAGAGGAGAACTCCAGCCGATACGACCAGCGCCGCACGCCCCATGCGGTGGGAGAGGGGACGGTTCACCGGGAAAACATATCAGCCGCCTGAGTTGCGAGACGGTTATTCCTTCCCCGGGAGGGGAAGGTGGCAGCGGCCCGAAGGGCCGATGACGGATGGGGGAAGCGGTCCAACCTACAACTCAACTTGATCCTATGGCTCAGCTCTTCCGCCCGGCCTGGCTTGGCAGGTCCGCCAATCGCAGCCGGTAGATGTCCTGGCCGTCGACGGGACGGAATCCGATCCGTTCCAGGTACCCACTGTGCTTGGGCGTACCGGGCGGGCTCTCCAAGTGCGTGATGCGGGGATCGGCGAAGATCGACGAGTTGGATGAATACAGGAAGCGGCCCACCTTCAGGTCACGGTAGGCGGGTATGACATAGTCGAGCTGAACCTGGCCGGTCTCGGTTCCGTCCGTGTCGCAGATGAATAGCCCGGCGGGGACCATGTCGCGAAGTATGAACGCCCGGTATCGGTCCGCTCTCGGCTCGTAATGGAAATCGGGCAGGAAGTTCCGGATGTCCTCGGCGTAGTGGTTGATGAAGTGTTCGAGGTAACGCGAACCCTGCCGTACTTCCAGCACGGTGAAGACCGGCTTGGAACCGAGCAGTTGGCGGAGGAAGTACACGTGTATCCCTACGATCACGAGGTTGGTGATCACGATCGGGTAGGCACCGATGAGGGCTCCGTAGGTGCTGAACACCGTGGCACCGGCCAGCCCCACGAGACGCAGTCGCAAGATCGACTTCATTGAGAGCGAGGCGACGACCAGCCCGGATCCGAGGTATCCGATCAGCTCGTAGATCGCCGAGGCGCTCACAAGACTTCCTTCCCCTCGAGGGGAAGGTGGCAGCGGCCCGGAGGGCCGGTGACGGATGGGGGGAGGGCTGGGAGCAGCAAACGGCAGCTAACTGACGAGGTCGCGGTCCCGCATGAGCACTCCCAGAGCACCGACGGAAACCACCGCGATTCCGAGCACTTTGACCACGGCGCCCCACACGCCGGGGTTGACTCCCGACAGGAGATCCTCGAGGTCGGCGACGACCCGGGCCTCGAGGCCGAGTGCCGAGCCCCAGTGGTCGCCGGCCACGATGCCGGCGTAGGCAGACACGCCCATCCGCCAGATGGAGGTGGTCGCCACCTGGCTGGCCGCGCCGGTGACGATTCCCTCCCAGATGAGCAGGTAGGCGAGGCCGATGATTACGGCCCGGTCGGTGATGTAGCCGAGGACTTGCATGATGGCCACGAATCCGAGGGTGGTGATGGCGGTGGCCACCATGATGGCGAACATCTCGTCCCAGCTGCCGACGGTGGCTCCCAGGACGATCGCCGCCAGGAAGGCTCCGCTTCCTGCTACCAGGAACGACGCCAGCCAGGCCGCCACCAGCTTGGCGGCGGCGATCACCTCGCGCCGGATGGGTCGGAGCGCCAGGTACGAGATCGTCTTGTGCGTGCGTTCGTCACCGAGCGAGCCCGCCCCCAGGGTGATGGCGATGATGGGGACGGTGACCCCCAGCACCAGCGGCAGGGCGCCGGTTCGGAAGAACTCCTCCGTTTCCCGGTCGCCAACGTTGAGGCCGACCAGCAGGAGAATGCCGGCCGGGACGGCTGCCAGCACGAGCAGACCGATAGAGCGGCGCCGCCCGATCAACTGAATGAGAGTGACTCGGATGATGGCGAAGAAGCGAGTCATTGGCCGTGCACCAGGTACCGGAAGACGCTCTCGAGGCTCAGGTCCTCTGGCTGCACCATCGTGAGTCGGATATCGAGCGAGCGGGCAAGCGATGGGAGCATGCGCCCGAGGTCGCCGAGGTCGTCGGTCTGGACGTGGAGAGTTTCGTCGACTACCTCGACGCTGCGAATCACCTCCTGGCCGAGCAGGGCCGAACCGAGCTTGCGGGGCACGTCGGCGTCGATGCGCACCCGGTATGGGATGTCGGTGAAGGCGGCCCGGATGGCGGCGGCATCACCGGCGGCCGCCAGCCGCCCGTCGACCATGGCGATGACCCGGGTAGCCATCTTCTCGACCTCCTCCAGCACGTGGGAGGAGACCACAACGGTCCGCCCCTCCCGGGCAAGCTGGTGGAACAGCTCGATGAGTCGGACCCGTTGCACCGGGTCGGCCCCGTTGAGTGGCTCGTCGAGGTAGAGAACCTCGGGGTCGTTGACCAGGGCGCCGGCCACCTTGATTCGCTGGCGCATGCCCTTGCTGTAGCCCTCGATCCGCCGTTCGGCGGCATCGCCCATCCCGACCGCGCTGATGGCATGGGCGGCGGCAGATGAAGGGTTGCGGACGCCGGCCAATTCCGCACCGTATTCGACGAACTGCCGGCCGGTGAGGAATCCGTAGACGGCGTCGTCTTCCGGGACCAGGCCCACCCGCTGAAACACTGTGACATCGCGGCGAGGATTGGTGTCGAGCACGGTCAGCTTCCCCCGCGAGGGACGGATGAGTCCCGCCATCATCCTCAGCAGCGTGGTCTTGCCTGCCCCGTTGGGGCCAAGCAGGCCGGTGATCCCCGGCCCGAAGGAACAAGAGACACTGGAAACCGCGACCTTCTGGCCGAACCACTTGGAAATCTCGGTGATCTCGATGGTGGGGTTGGCGACGAAGGCCGGAGACAGCGAGGTCACATCAGCCTCCGATACCGGCGATACAGCAGGCCGCCGGACACGACGGCGATGACCACCACGGCAATCAGCGACACCCACGGCGAGATGTTGTTTTCGACCAGGGCGGTTCCCTCGCTGAGATCGGAATCGCTGAAGATCTCTCCGATGAGAATGATGGCGTGCGCCTGCAGGTCGATGATCGCGAACCAGCGGTTCACGGCCTCGGCCAGGCCGAAGGCGACGCCGCCGGAGATGATGGTGAAGGCAATGTAGATGCCGGCCGCGATGCCGCGCCGGCGGGCGAAGGCACTGATGATGAAGGCGATTCCTGCCTGGGTAGCGAAGACGGCGAGAGATCCGGCCGGGATCTTCCACAGCAGGTCGAGGTTGTCGGTCAGGTGGCGGACGATGTCGCCCGAGAGAACGGCACCACCCAGATAGATCACGATTTGGGGGATCAGCGTGAAGGCGAGGACCACCATCAAGAGAGCACCAACGCGGGCGATCAGGTAGTCGGCCAGCGTCAGAGGGCGGGACGCGTACACCGTGAGCACGTTGCCGACCCGATCGGGTATGAGGAGCTCGGGGGCTGATAGCGCCACGAACAGAAAGGTCAGCTGGAACGTGAGCCCGAAGTAGTCGGCGTGGCCGGGGATGAGGTCTTCCAGCAGCTCGTCGGCGCCCAAACCCTGGGTGAACACCTGGAAGCCGACCACCGCGATGGCGGGGAGCACCGCCAGGATGATGAGCCCCCACGGCAGAATCTTGCGACGAGCCTTGCGTCGCAGACCGAGCACCTTGCGGACGCCGTCGCGCACGATGGCCCAGCGGATCTTGGTCCGGCCGGTCCGCTCGCCCTCGTAGCGCCGGTAGTCGAGATCGAAGATGGCGCCTTCGGAGGTCATTGAGTGAACTCCTCTTCAGCGAGGTAGACATCTTCGAGCGTTGTCTCTTTCGACCCCATGCTGCGAAGACCGACCCCGGTCTCGGCGAGAACATCTCGGATGGCGACGAAGGCATCCCCGCTCTCGAGCTCGACGTCGAGAGTCCGGTTGGTGACGGAGACCCGGGCGCCCAGCGACTCCAGCGCCTCAACCGCCGGGGTCGGCTCGTCGAGCAAGACCACCTGGACGGCGTTCGAGGCCCGAATGTCGGCCAGCGGCTCATTGCGTAGCAGCCGGCCCTCATTGAGCATGACCACCCAGTCACACGTGCGCTCGATGTCGCCGAGCACATGCGATGAGAACACGACACTCATGCCGAAGTCACCCAGCCGGTTGATGAGGTTGAGCATGTCTTCCCTGCCGTCGGGGTCGAGGCCCGATGCCGGCTCGTCGAGCAAGACGAGTTCCGGGGAGTGGACGATGGCTTGCGCCAGCTTGGCGCGTTGCTTCATGCCGGTGCTGAACTCACCAAAGTTGCGAAATCGCTCCTCGGCCAGGCCAACCAGAGTGAGGACTTCTGAAGCTCGCTGGCGCGATTCGGAGGCAGGCAGGCCACCCAGCTCGGCGCTGTAGGACACGAAATCCGCCGCGGTCTGGTCGGGAGGAAAGCAGTCACCCTCGGGCATGTAGCCAACCCGGGACCGAACCGCCAGTGGATGCCGTTGGGCGCTGGTGCCGTACACCTCGGTCACTCCACCCGATGGCTTGAGCATGCCGAGGAGGATCTTGATGAGGGTGCTCTTGCCTGCGCCGTTGGCGCCGACCAGCCCGATCCGACCAGCCGGCACCTCGAGATCCACATCCTGGAGTGCCTGGACGTCGCCGAACGACTTGTTGAGGCCGGCCGCGGTGATGATGGAATCTGCCATTGTTCCAGACGCTAGTCCGTGCGGGTTGGTTCCTCCCCGCCCGGCCGCGTAGCGGGCGCGCCTATGGAAGAGCTGCTGGCAGTGGGTGGCGGCAGTTAGAAGAGCGCGAAACACCACCCTCGCCGATAGGGTGCGGACCATGACCTCACCGCAGATAGGTGTGATGCGCGAGCAACATCTCCATGCCGCCCTCAAAGAGTGGTATCGGGAGAAGGGGGACCTGACGGAAGTGGGCGTGGAGGGGTTCGTCATCGACCTGGTTCGAGACGAGGTGCTCATCGAGATCCAGACGCGCGGGTTCTCATCGATGCGGCGCAAGCTGGATCGGCTCCTCGACGCCCATCCAATCCGACTGGTGCATCCGATTGCGGCCGAGAAGTGGATCCGCAGGCTCGACGAGGAAGGCAGCGAGGTCTCCCGGCGGCGCTCACCCAAGCGGGGGATCGCCGCCGACGTGGGTGCCGAGCTGGTTTCGTTTCCCGGGTTGCTCAGTCATCCCAACTTCACGCTCGAGGTGCTGCTGGTCCAGGAGGAAGAGGTCCGGCTGCCCGATGCAACCTCGTGGCGGCGCAATGGGTGGAAGCTGGCGGAGAGAAGGCTGGTGGGCATCCTCGAACGGGTCGAGTTCTCAGAACCCGAGCACCTCATCGGGCTTCTCCCCGACGGCCTTCCCGATCCCTTTACCACCGCCGACCTGGCTGCCGGTCTCGGCCGCACCCGACACCTGGCCCAGGAAGTGGCCTATTGCCTCAGGGAGGCAGGTGTTTTGGCCGTCACGGGACGGAGCAAGCACGGGATCGAATACGCTCTTCCCAATGGATGAGCTCACCATTCGGACCGCGACCGAAGCAGATATCCGGGACTTCGCAGCCTGGCGCCACCATGCGCCCTACGACGTTTACAACATCGGCGGCCCGGTCGAGAAGGCGGTCGAGTATTTTCTGCGCCCGTCGACCAACTGCCATGTGATCGTTCGGGACGGCGAGCTGGCCGGGTTCTTCACCTTCGGTTCCGACGCGCAGGTGCCGGGCGGGGACTACTCGACCCCGGCTCGCGATATCGGCCTGGGAGTCAAGCCCTCATTGACGGGCGGGGGGCTTGGGCGGAGCTTTGTTGAAGCGGTGGTGGGTTTCGCCCGGGAGAGCTCGGATGGGCTGCGGGTGACCATTGCCACCGCCAACCAACGGGCGGTCCGGGTATGGTCGGCGGCGGGTTTCGTGGAGACGCAGCGGTTCGCATCGCCCGAGACCGTCCTGGGCAGCAACGAGTTTGTCGTGTTGGAGAGCTAGCCGACGTCCACCTCATCCACGATCCCGACCACCATCGCCCGGATGGGAGCCACCGTCTCACCCACGATCTGGCGGGCGGAGCTTCCCTCGTCGAGGATGAGCACCAGGTCTCCGACGCCGGCATCGATGGCGTCGGCGGCGATCGTGTAGTCCCCGGTTGGCTCACCTTCGGGCGTGACCAGGTCACACAACAGCAGCTTGCGGCCGTCGAATATCGGAGCGCTGATGGTGGATACCACGGTCCCGGCCACCCGCCCGATCTTCATGTCAAGCTCACCTCATCGACGATGCCGACGATGGCATGATCGACCGGGACGAAGGGGTTGGGCATGGCCTGGGCGGCTTCGCGCGACCCGACCACGTAGACCAGCTCACCCGGGCCGGCCATGTGGAGCCCGTCGGCCGCCACCACCGGCTCGCCGGCGGGCTGCTGGTGCTGGTCGAGCATCTGGACGATGAGGAACTTGACGCCGTCGAGGTCGGGCGTTTTCTCGGTGGCGACCACGGTCCCGACCACGCGTCCCAGTTTCATGATTTCTCACTTCCGTGCACGCGCTCCCAGAAGAACGGGCTGGCAATGACATCGTCGCGCATTTCCTGGTGCAGCTGGGGAATCACCACGCTGGCTATCAGTTGCGGTTCGGTGATGGCAGCCACCCCCGATGCCACCGCCGCCTCGACCTCGGAGAGCACGCCACCGAAGAGGGCATAGCCCTTGCCGCCGAGCCCGTCGGCCATCTCGATCTGGGCGGCGGTGACGCTTGCTCCCTTCACGGCGGCGTCGGCGGCCTCGATGATGGCGGCGACAGTCCGGGTTTCGATGATCCCGAGCGCCTCGCCATCGTCGAAGGCTCGATCTCCTCTGATGGCGGCGACGACGTCGGGGTGGATGTCGGGAAGGAAGACGGTGTCGATCAGGGCGTCGCCGCCGAGCGCCCGCCCCGCGGCCAGCGATTCCTCGACGCTGGCAACGTCGCCGGCGATCAGCACGATGTACTTGCCCGGCTGGACCGTGCCCGACTGGATGGTGCCGAGGGGCGCTCGCTTGACCATGGCGTCACCGGCCTCGATCCCGACCGCGATGGAGTCGAACTCGACAATGGCAAGGGCGGGATCCATCGGCTTCAGACGATCCGGAGTGCGCCGACCACGGTGACCCGCCGCTCCCGTGAGAACGTCCGCGGGCGGGTGAGGCCGTCGCCGGTTGGGCTGGCGATCGAGAACGATGTGAAGCCCTCGCCGCCCTCCCCGAGGCCGGAGAAGTTTGATCCGTTCGCCACGAAGATCGAGCAATTCATTGCTACCGCCATCCGGGTGATTCGCTCGACGTTGGTGGAGTGGATGGAGGCGGTGTGCCGGAAGCCGTGCTCGGATTTGACGGCCAGGTCGATGGCCCGGTCGATCGACTGCACTCGGGTGACCGGCATCACCGGCATCATCTGCTCGGTCCACACCAGGCTGTGCTGGTTGGGAACTTCGGCCACCACCAGCCTGGTTTCTGCGGAATCTGTCTGCACTCCGATCTCGCCGAGGATGGCCGAGGCGTCCTTTCCGATCCACTCTGGATTGATCACGCCGGGTTTGTTGGGGGAGCCGAGCTCCTTGAAGATGACGCGCTCCAGCTTGCGCAGCTCGTGCTCCTTGAGCACGTAACCGCCGTGGCGGCCCATCTCGCGGACGAGACGGTCGGCGACGCTCTCCACCACGATGGTCGTCTTCTCATCCGTGCAGATGACATTGTTGTCGAAGCTGGCGCCGAGCACGATGCAGCGGGCGGCGTTCTGGATGTCGGCGGTCTCGTCCACCACCGCGGGCGGGTTGCCGGGTCCGGCCGCGATGGCCCGTTTGTCGGTTTTGAGCGCTTCCCGTACCACCGCCGGTCCGCCGGTGACGAGCAGCACGCGCACATCGGGATGGCGCATCAGCTCCTGGGCGCTGGCAATCGTCGGGGTGGGGATGGCGGTGATCAGGTTGGGTGGGCCGCCGGCTCCGACGATGGCACGATTGAGCAGGCGGATGTTCTCGGCCGACACCCGCTTGGCGTTCGGGTGCACGTTGAATACACAGGCGTTGCCGGCAGAGATCACCGAGATGGTGTTGTTGATGATGGTCGAGGTCGGGTTGGTGGTTGGCGTGATGGCGCCGATCACGCCAAACGGAGCCCATTCAGTCACCATCATCCCGGCGTCCCCGGTCACGGCCTGGGGCTCGAGGTCCTCCGGGCCGGGTGTTTTGGAGGCCACCAGCCGGTTCTTGATGAGCTTGTCGTCCGGGCGGCCGAGGCCGGTCTCCTGGTGGGCCAGGTTGGCGAGGCGTTCGGCCTCCTCCAGCATGGACGCCCGTACCGCGTCGACCACTGCGTAGCGGCCTCCGAGGCCGATCCGCTGGTACTCCTTGAACGCCCGGGTGGCGGCCGCCACCGCCTCGTCGATGGTGCGGAAGATGCCGTCGCCGAATTCGACGTCCTTGATTCCGTCGAGCTCGACCTGGGCGGCAAGTCCCGCCCCGGAGTCTCCGGCGGCCTCGAGGCGGTTTCGGACTCGCTCGATGATCGCCCGGATCTCACGCTCGTCGATGGCACTCACCGGTTAGCCCTCACTTGTGGTACTTCTCCTCGCCGTCGACCTCCCAGGTGTCGACGATGGCCATGATGACCGCATCGCAGGGCCGCCCGTCGGTGGCCTCAGTCTGGCGGGCCGAGCTGCCGCTGGCATACATCACCACCTCGCCGACCCCCGCCCCGATGGCGTCCACTGCCACGACGTATGAGCCGGTTTCCTGGTTGTCGGTGTTCAGCTGGCTGAGGACGCGAAACGACAGCCCTTCGAGGGTCGGCTCCTTATCGGTGGCAACGAGCGTCCCGGCGACGCGTGCGAGCAGCATCGGGTCTAGCCGGCCTCGCTGGCCGCCTCGTCGGCCCGGCCGAGCGGGAGCACCAGGTCGATGTTGACGTGGGGGCGGGCGATGACGTGACTGGCCGTGACCTCGCCGATCTTCTCCGCGTTCCGGATGCCGGCATCGACGGCCGCTTTGACCGCCGCCACGTCGCCGCGCACGATGGCGGTGACGTAGCCGCCCGCGGTCTTCTCGTAACTGACCAGCTCTACCTTGGCCGCCTTGACCATCGCGTCGGCGGCCTCAACCACCGCAGGAAAACTGCGGGTCTCAATCATCCCGAGTGCTTCAGCCATTAGTTATTGCTCCTTGTCATCCGGATCTCAACCCGGGTTATCGCGTCCTTCTACACCTTCCAGCGCGGCCACTGCGGCTCGCCACCCGACTTCGATATCTCGTTCCTCCCCACCCAAGTACACGCGGCCCACCGATCCAAATGTCCGCACCTCCAATACGTTGATCTCGGCGGCCTTTTCTGCCTCGTTGGTGGCGAGGGCGGCGTAGGCGGCGGGATGGACCTCGAGGATGTAGAAGCTCTGGCCCGGCAGCAGGAGCTGGCCGTGGCGGGTTCGATTCACCAGCTGGGCCTGGTGATCGTCGACCCTTCGAATCACCGAGCTGCTGAGGATGCGGGGTTGGAGCCGGTCGGATTCGCTCACTTCGAGGGCGTCGAGGATGGCTTTGCCGGCCGCCTGGGTCTCGGCCTGGTCGGGGGAGTGGATCTCGAGCATGCCGAATACCCGCTCGACGATCTGCATGCCGGGTTTGACGTTGGTTGCTTTGAGGGCGATGTCGGTCAGGCGGTTGATCTCGATGCCGGGGGCGATCTCAACGAACAGGGTTGCATCGTGAATGATCGGCAGGTAGCCCTGGGCGACGGTGCCGATGAATGAGCCAAACTGCGGCTGCAGGCTGTCGAGGTAGGCATAGGCCCGCAATTCGATATTGGTGGTCATCGACTCTCCTGCCGTTCAATGCTCATCAGTACGTCTCACCGGATGTCCGGCCCTTCATGATCGAGACACCGGCCGAGGCGCCGATTCTGGTCGCTCCGGCCGCAATCATGTCCTCGATGTCGGCCTGGGTGCGGATACCGCCGGCTGCCTTGACTCCCATGTCCGGGCCCACTGCCTCGCGCATCAACGCTACATCGAATACGGTGGCCCCGGCGGTACTGAACCCGGTCGACGTCTTCACGAAGTCTGCCTTGGCTTCCTTGGCCAGACGGGAGGCGATGACCTTCTCTTCGTCGGTCAGGAGGGCGGTTTCGAGGATGACCTTGGTGATGGCGCCGGTTTCGCGCACGGCATCGGTCACCCGGGCGATGTCGGCGCGGACCAGGTCGTACTGGCCGCTCTTGAGCGCGCCGATATTGATGACCATGTCGATCTCGGTTGCGCCGTCCCGCAGCGCCTGGCGGGTCTCCATGGCCTTCACCTCAGGCGTGTGAGCCCCGAGCGGGAACCCGACGACGGTACCGACCGCCACGCCGGATCCTTTCAGGCGCTGGGCCGCGTGCTTCACCCAGGAGGGATTGATCATGACCGAGGCGAACTGGAACTCGACTGCTTCGTCACAAATCTGATCGATCTGCGCCTGAGTCGCTTCCGGTTTGAGGAGGGTGTGATCGATGTAGCGGTGCAGATCGGCCGGCACCTCGGATGCCCGTCCCGAAAAGGTGACCCGGCTGGCGCCGTTGGCGACAATGGCCCGCACCTTCTCCGACGAGTGGACCGCACAGTCGTCACCGGTGCAGTCGTCGTCTGCTCCCAGCGCCGCGATCACCTCACGGGTGACGGCGTCGATGAGGGTGTCGCGATCGGTCACGAGCCGCTCCGGTAGGCGCGATCGATGTCGGTGATCTTGTCGACCCGGCGGGCGTGGCGGCCTTCACCCCACGGGGTGGCCAGCCAGGTCTCGACAATCTGCCAGGCGAGCGCTTCACCGATCAGGCCGGCGCCGAGGGTCAGGACGTTGGCGTGGTTGTGCTCGCGGCTGTTGCGGGCAGATGAAACGTCGTAGCTGAGGGCGGCTCGCACCCCGGGCACCTTGTTGGCAACCATGGCCGAGCCGATGCCGGCCCCGTCGACGATGATGCCCGCCGTGCACGCACCATCGGCAACCAGCCGGGCCACCGCGTGGGCATAGTCCGGGTAGTCAACGGATTCGGCGGTGTGCGTCCCACAGTCGTGAACGGTGAAGCCGGCCTGCTTGAGCTTGAAGCCAATCCGTTCCTTGAGGGCGTAGCCGCCATGGTCGGCGCCTACCGCGATGTCTGCTCCCTCGGGGGAGGCCGGGCGGGACGGAGTGGATTCGGCGGTTTCGGCCGCGGGGACGAGCGCCGACGGCTCGAGGCCGTCGACGACCCGTGCCACCAGTTCTCGTATTTCCTTCTCAGTCGCCATTGCCCGGCCTCGCTCTCGGGGCGAATCCTAGGAGGCCGGCCGCTGCCTGTCCGCTCGACAGGAAGCACGCCCACCCTTCTAGGCTGATGCCATGGGCGACGACCTCGCATTCGTATTCAACGATCCGGGTCGCAAGCCGCCGGGGGCTCCCCGGCCATCCGACCCGCCCCGGCCCAGGGCCGAACCGCACGCGGCCAGGCGGCTGCCCTCCGACATCGACTGGAGGACGCTCCGCCAGGCTCACAACGAGACTTCGATCCCCATCTCCACCCTCAGGAAGTGGGCCAAGAAGGGCAAGGTGAGGGCGCGCCTGGTGCGCACCGAAGGGAAAGACCTACGGCTGGTCGCCTTTGGGGACGTGGTCGACCGGGCCCAGACGCTCGAGCGGGTCATCAGCCCGGTCGACACCGAGACCGCGATCGACCTTCGTGACGGCCCCGACGTGGTTGTCGGTGAGGTCGCAGCCGATGGGTACATCGCCCCGGTGGCGACCGTACAGTCGGCCTCGAGGGCTCCCGAACCAGCCGAAGAACAGCAGGTCGAGGCCGCTCCCGAGGGATCGATTCTGGTGCCGCTGGACGCTTGGGATCGGATGCTCGGCCAGCTCGGCAACCTCCATGAGGCGGGCCAGCAGCTCGCCGAGTCACGTGAGCGGGCCGCCAAGGCCGAGACCGAGGCGGAATTCCTCAGAGAACGTCTGAAGGAATTACGCACGCGGATGGAAAAGACCGAATTGGCCCTCGAGCTTCACCGCCGCGACCGCCTCTTGCCCGAGGCTCCGCCGCCGCGCCGGCCGGCGATACAAATTGGCTGGCGGCGAATCTGGGACCGCTGGGTCTCGAAATAGGTATTCTGTTGTCGGAGGCCAAATATGAATGATCGAGAAGCGGGCTGGTTGGCACTCGCGGCCGGCATCGTCCTGATCCTGGCGGCGGTCCTCGCCGACGTTATCGGCTACGGGCGGGGTGAGGACAGCTTCGGACCAGGACAGATAATCGTCACCGTCGTGGGCGCAGCCATCGTCGGCTATGGCGTGTGGCGGCTCCTTCGACTCCGCCGGAGCCTCTGACGGCACCGCTAACGTAACGCTTCGCGAGCAAAGAGAGCCGAGTGACGACCAAGGGGCGATTCGCCGAACCGGAGGCGCCGGCACGCACCGTCATTCCCACCAGCCCGTATTTCCGACTCGACGGGGGCGAGTTCCTCGCCGCCGGTCTGCAACGGGTTGGCCTCGAGCAACTCGATCACGCCATCAACGCACTGGAGACCATGCGCGTCGATATCGGCATCCACGAGGCGCGTAAGGCTCTGCGACGAGTGCGGGCCGTCCTGCGCCTGGTACGCGACCCACTCGGCGATCGCGTATATCGCGCCGAGAACGTGGCCCTGCGCGATGCCGGGCGCCTCATCGGCAATTCGCGGGATGCCACGGTGATGGTGGAGACGGTGGTTGGTTTGTCGTTCCTGTATCGCGACGTTCTCCAACCGGGCGCCTTCGACATCCTGCGCTCGCATCTCTTGGAGCGGGACAAGCTCCTCCGCCGCAGGGTGTCGAGATCTCGCCTCGATGACGTAATGGCCACTCTCGGAGCAGTGCGCAACCGGTTCGCCGCCTGGCCGGCTCAGACGCTAGGCGAGGGCTATGGCGAAGTCGGTGGTGGCTTGTTGCGGGTCTATCGACGGGGTCGAAATCGAATGGGCGACGCCTATCGCCAGGGCACGGCCGCGGCGTTTCACGTGTGGCGCAAGCGGGTCCGCTACCTGCGGTTCCAAATGACCCTGCTCGAGAGCATGTGGCCGGAACTGCAGCGCGAGATCATCAACGATCTTGCCTACCTGGCGGACGCGCTCGGTGCCGAGCATGACCTGTCAGAGCTCGAGCGGCTGCTGGAAGAGGAGCCCGAGATGCTGCCGGACGAGAACGCCCGCAATCTGCTGCAAGGGCTGCTGGTGCGCAATCGGGTCCGCCTCCAAGAGGCGGCACGTCCCGTCGGCGCCCGCCTCTACGCCGAGGAGCCGGCCCACTTCGTTCAACGCCTCGGCGTCTATTGGGAGGCGTGGCGGCCGGAGCCTTCCTAGGGACGACTCGAGGGACACCTAGGCGTGGCTGGCAAGGAACTCGTGACTGAGGTGGGCGGCGGCCGCCTGGTCGAGGAACCAGGTGACATCGGCAGCCCCTTCCATGACGGTGCGGGCCGGATATGCCACTGCCCCTTCGAGAATCTGGGCCACCACCTCGGCTTTGGCAGCTCCGGTGGCGAGGAACATCACGTGGGCGGCGTGCTTGAGCAGCCGGAAGGTGGCGCTCAGCCGCCACATCTCCTTGTCCGGCACCCAATTGGCCACGTAGAGACGCTCGGTCTCATCCAGTGCCTCGGTCCCCGGGAACAGCGAGGCGGTGTGACCGTCGGTGCCGATGCCGAGGATCACCAGATCGGCCCGGAAGCCTTCGCTCCCGAAAAGCTCGGAGAGGGTTTGTTCGTAGTGGTCGGCGGCTTCGTGGGGTGATTCGAAGTGGGTTGGGAGGACGTGAAAGGTTGCTTCGATATCTTCGACGAATGCCTCCCGGGCCATGCGGGCGTTCGAATCCTGGTGGTCGGAGCCGACCCAGCGCTCGTCGCCGAGGAAGACATGCACCCGCGACCAATCGAGCTCTTGATCGATTAGGCGGGTATAGGTGACCCGGGGCGTGCTGCCCCCCGACAAAAAGAGGCTGACCGGGTCGTCGTGTTCTGCCATGGCGGCCTGCAGTGAGCGGGCGACGGCGGTTGCGGCCAGGTCTGCCAGCAGGTCGGCGTCTTCGATGACTCGTACGTGGAGTTGCATGCCGCCAGGGTAGGTAGGTTGGCTCTATGCGCCACATCATCTGGGACTGGAACGGCACGCGGTTTGATCGCCTCCCCTGGGTCGCCCTGCCGCGGGCCGAGCTGGCCCCCGACGCCCTCGAGTCGGTGGTTGATTCGTTGCCGGACGCCCTCGATGCCTGAGCTCTCGATTCCTGAGCAGGTCACGATCGAGTGGGGGGACGGGAAGGTGTCCGGCAAGTTCGTCGAGGCGGCCGGGCCGACCGGTGTGCTGTTCGCCCACGGGGCCGGGCTGGGACAGGACCACGAGTGGATGGTCTTCGTGCGCGACGGGCTGGCGAGGGCCGGGATCCCGGTCCTCACCTTCAACTACCCGTACCTGGAGGCCGGCCGCAAGGCACCCAACCCGGCCCGGGTTCTGCTGGCGTGTCACCGGGCGGCGCTGGGCGAGCTGCGCCGGCGAGTCGACCGGGTGGTGTTGGCCGGCAAGTCGATGGGCGGCCGGATCGGGTCGCATCTGGCGGCCGAGGGCGAGGAGGTAGCCGGGCTGGTGTTCTACGGCTATCCGCTGGTGGGGATCGGCCGGTCCGAGCCGCGGGACGTGTCGCACCTGACCGACGTGGGGGCACCGATGCTGTTCGTCCAGGGGACCCGGGACCGGCTGGCACCTCTCGACCTCATCAAACCGGTGGTGGATTCGCTCGATGCTTCGATGCACGTGGTGGAGGACGGTGATCACTCATTCAAGGTCCTGAAACGCACGGGTCGCGACGTGTGGGAGGTCCTCGACGAGGTGGTGTCGGTCACCGCCGGCTGGATTGCGGGGCTGTAGCTCTGGCTAGTTGTTCCCCGCCCTGAGGGCGGGGTGTCTCCGCCGGAGGCGGAGACGGGGTGGGGGTGGCCTGGTATCCCTCAATCCACCGTGTTGTTGCTTCGGTCTCTCCCCCCATCCGTCACCGGCCCTCCGGGCCGGCGCCACCTTCCCCTTCAGGGGAAGGAGTGCCCGGCCACTCGCCGAATTCCTCCTCCAGCTGCTTGATTTTGTTGAGCCGTCTGACGTGACGCTCCTCGCCGGAGAACTTGGCGCCGATGAACGCCCGCACCAGCTCGGAGGCCTGGGCGACTCCGATGACCCGGGCTCCCAGGGTGAGGACGTTGATGTCGTCATGTTCGACTGCCTGGTGAGCGGTGTAGGCATCGTGGGCGACGGTGGCTCGGATGCCCTTCAGCTTGTTGGCGGCGATGGAGGCGCCGGC
>CAMYMH010000014.1 GCA_947259275.1 uncultured Acidimicrobiaceae bacterium
TCGGCACCGACCCCTGGATCAGTCGCGCCCCCACCCACCAACAACGCGAAAAATCACCCCTTGACACGGCCCACTCCCTCATGAATGCCGTTATGTGCGGGCACGCTAGCGGTGACACGGTAAGTGGTCTATTGCCTCTACCAGCCCATAACCGGTTGCCGTTACACCATTCGTATCGGCGAAGGGAGTGGGAATGCGTCGATTATTGACCACTGTGCTAGCGGTGGTGACGGTGGGGTTGCTCATGGCACCCGCTGTGGGCGCTGGGCAGGAGAAGGTAGAAGTGTGCCACCTGGAGGGCACGGGTGAGTTTCACCTGATTGCGGTGGCGGACCCTTCGTTCGATGCACATGTGGCGCACGGGGATGGGACACCGGGTGGTGACGTGCCTGGCGTGCCGGGGTACGTGTTCGACGAAGCGTGCGAGACCGTCGAGGCCATGCCTGACGTGACCCTTCGCTTAGAGCTGGTCGGCAGCATTGGCAACACGACGGCCCACGCAGGCGGGCTTACGTACGACTTTTTGGGCAACGTCTTCACTGACCCGAACCTGGTGTATACAGAGGCGTTGTGGGGGGTCTACGAGTTGTACCTGCCGGGTGACTGGGTTCAGTTGAATGCAATTGTTGAGAACCTGGGTGATGCGGCGACGGGCAGGCTCTGGTTCATTTTCGGCGGTTCCACGCTGAACCTGGATGGCAGTCGAGGGTCCCCGATCATTATTCCACCCATAAGAAATGTGGTCGATATCCCACCGCCGGGGTCTTACGCTGTGGTGCCCTTTTCCTTCATTCTCCCGAGCAACTTCAAGGCTCTCAATGTCCTCGACATTGAGATGTATCTGGGCGATCCTGCGGACGGCGTCCTCCTGGCTCAGGAGTCCGTGGTGTTCTGCCCACCCGAGTTGAACTGACAGCGACAGGGCATGCGTGGGCTGGTTGGCTGAGCGCAGCGAAGCCGGATGGTTTCACCGTCGGTGAATGTGGCCCTATGGCACTACCAAAACCGGCTCGTTTGCTGTTACAGCAGTTGGTATCAGCGAAGGGAGTGGGTATGCGTCGATTATTGACCCTCGTGTTGGCGGTGATGGCGGTTGGCCTGTTCATGGCTCCGGCTCTGGGAGCTGGGCAGGAGAAGGTCGAGGTGTGCCATTCGGAAGGCAATGGTGCCTTTCACCTGATTGCGGTCGCAGACCCTGCGGTGGACATGCATATGGCCCACGGTGACGTGACTCCTGGTGGGCCTGTGCCTGATATGCCTGGGTACGAGTTCGATGAGGACTGCCAGCCAGTGGAGGCCCTGACCGTATCGGCTTCTGTGGGCTTCAGTGGCGGCGTCGGCAACGTGGTTGCAGACGAAAACGGTCTCACTTTCTACTTCGGGGGCGACGTACACAACGAACGATCGCTCCAGTATCACCAGGACTACTGGGGCAGCTACCCCCTCTACATACCGGGTCCATGCCCTGATCAATGTGCAATACCGGTTGTGGATGTGAACATCTCCGGTGTGCCGCAGGAGACACTGACGGTCGGCTTCGACGCATACAGGATCAACTCTGACGGCACGGTCGGTACGAGCAGCACCCCCTATGTCGGAAGTTCATTCCAATACAGCTTTGTGGCTCTGGAGGGAACGACAACACAAGTGATACCTGCCGGTGTGGTTCCTGATGTGAGCGAACCGTACGGTTTCCAGGTGTTGAACTCTGGGGGGGTGCCAAACGGTCTTCACCTTGGTGTTGCGAAAGTCTTCCTGGGCACCGACACTTCGGGCGAACCGCTGCTAACGGTGACATCCATCGTGGATCTGGCCTGACCACACAAGAGCATCGCTTTCGGCCTGCAACGGCATTGCTCGCTGCAAATCGAGGAAGCCGCACGGGCACCCAGCCCGCACTAGAACCGGCACTCGGAGCGGCCGACGCCGCGACCCGGGTGGGGCGAAGTAACGCACTCCGAGGTGCCGCTATGCGTGCTTCGAGAACGCGCTCGTTATGGCGCATACCGGGTGTTATGGATCGGCATGAGGGACGCTTCCACATATTTGGTCAGCTCCAAGCGGGCGCTAGGGAATACTCACCTCAATCCAATCCAAGAAGTCCTGTGTGGGAAGTGGCCCCTCCCAGTCATCGTCTGACTGAGGGTAGGAAAACGGGCAATCCTGACGTTTGGGGGAGGATCCCTGGAAGGATGCACTCGCAAGACCTGCTCCGGACTCTGCATCATAAACGAAGATCTGCGGGTCATATTTCTCGCTTCTTAGGCTCAGGCCGCCCGTGTAATCGCATTCCTTGAGAACCGTCCTGCCCTCATCCACGCAGACCACGATGTCGACGTCATTCGTATCACCAGGGACTCGATTGTCTGGGAGCTCAGCTTGCCATTCGTGGACCTCTCCCTGGAAAGCCCCCGTCCCTGCCCAACCGACCGCGATCCTGGAGTTTGCAGGAGCCACGATTTCAGGACTCGTGCTCACCTCAGGCTCCATGCATACCGACAACACATTCGTGTCGTACTCCACCTGAATCTCCCCACAGCCAACGAGGACCGCCCCAAGCGTCAGCCCCACAGCAAAGCACTCCACGCCCTTTCTGGCGGCCCCCCGTCTCGGCTTTCCAAGTGCTTGCTTCATCATCATCTCGTTCCTCGTGACCGCCTAGACGGCCACTAGCTGTCGGACTCGCTCACCAGCGTTCTCACCTCTCCTACCTTACGCGGGCTCCCCGAGCCGCTGCCGGTGCAGGCACCCCATTGGTAGCGCTCATGCGCAAACTGTTCGAAAGCCCGTACATGGATGATCCAACCCTGCTGGTTCCCACAGACTCGACCCAGAATCACGGCACCCCAGCCCGCGAACCACGCCCAGATCACCCACCGCCAGGAGCGATATCGTGCACTCAGTTCCGAGCCTATCCGGCATTATCTAGCGGGTATCAGGCCGCTCACATTCTCATCGCAGGGGGCAGGTCGCCATCGCGAAAGCCGGACATCACCGGCAAGAGGCTCCCTTCGCGTGCGAAAATGCGGCCTTCAACTTTTCCAGCACCTGAAACTGAGTAATTTACTGCTAAAATTCGAGCCTCTCCTTCGAAAGTTGGAACGATGCCAAATCCCGGCACACCCCCCGCCCTGGCCGCCCTCTACGGTGAGAAACCAAGAAACCCGCCGGCGGTGCCACCCGGCCGACCACCCCGCCCCGACTTCGGCGAGATCGAAGACGAACGGATCGGAAAGCGAGCTCGGGCCGAATGGGACCGGATCACGGAACTACTCGACCAAACCGGAGTGCTCGCCTCAATCGACCTGATGACATTGCACGCTGCCTCCGTGAGTTATGGCGCCTGGCGGGTCGCTCTGATGGATGGGGACGAGTCGGCCGCCCGCAGCTGGATGCGGTTGTCTGTTCAGTATTCGGGAAAAATGGCCCTTAGCCCGGTGGACCGGCAACGCATCGTCTGGCCTGTGGCGTTGACTGAAACAAACAGTGTGTTGGACGGACCGCACAATTTGCCCAGCTGGGGAACGACGACCTAGACGGGGGAGGTGAGGCGCGGCGGACGATACTGGCCTACCGCGTATTTCCGATAGCCTTGGTCGTGACCTGTCAGATCGGCTGGGCTTGACTTGAGAAGACCGGAACCACGCCTCATCCGAACAAGCCGTGACGCCGAGGTTGCCGCGCGTGACTGGATGCGCTACATGGGTTTTCAAGATGCTGAGGTGGCGCCGCGGGGAGCTGATGGTGGACTCGACGTCCTATCCGTTGATGCTGCCGCCCAGGTGAAGGCGCAAGCTTCCAAGACTGGAAGGCCCGAAGTCCAGGCACTGAATGGCGTCGCAACTCATGAACGGAAGACGCCATTGTTCTTCTCGCTCGGCGGCTATACCGATGAGGCGCTGAAGTGGGCGAGTGCTGCCGGAGTCGCCGCCTTTACCTTCAACCTGGCTGGGGAGCCGGAGACGGCGAACTCGCTGGCGAGGGATCTACTTCAGAAGGCCGAAGCCGGTGCGACGTCGGAACTGTTGGATCTGGTCGGTCGGGATCTGGAGTGGGCGGACATCAAGATTGCGCTTCAAAGGCTCGCAGTCGCCTACGGACCTGTTGCATCGACCCCAACAAGCCTCAGTGCCGTCTCAAACGGCGATGAAGGTGTGGTATGGCAAGTCGGATATGCGGCACGATGGGTCTTCCGTGGCTTGAAGCAGCGGCCGAGCAAGCGGTCAGTTCTTGACGGCCTGGAGTTCAACCTATCGACCGGGAGCCGAGCCGAACTCGAATTCTCTCAAAGAGCCTTGAAAGAGATTGAGAGAGAAATGGCTCCTCTCAATGAGAAGTTCGCCGCCTTGGAGATGCCATTTGAGGAATATGACAGACGCATGACTGCGGTCCATAATCGGTACCGAGAGCAACTTGTACCGCTGATAACCCAACCCCTCCGCATCGAACGAGTGACGGGTGAGAGTTACCAGTCAATCGTGCAGGTCGTCGAGAGGGTCAGCTCGCTCATCACAGACGGTGGATACCAGCTAACAGACTTCGAGATCACGGTCACTGGGGTAAGCGACGAGCGGGTCGGCCTCGTGGACTGGCTGACCTCCCCAGAAGCCCAAGTTTGAGAATGACGAGGTCCCGCTGTTTCTCGTCCTTGAGGTGGATATACATCCAACGCAACTGAAACCCGATGTGAATATCCCAGTGAAGCATGGGCCATGAGCCTTTCGGCCCTACGCCGTCACAACAACCGGTAGGTAGGTTGAGCCAAGCGAGGAGGAAGGGACGGGTGTTGACTCAACGGCTAGGCAAGAGGTCGGTTGTTGTCCTCGGGACGGTGCTGGCGACGCTGGCACTCACGTTGACCACCATTAGCGAACCAGCCGCCGCAGCCATCACCGGCGACCCCGACTTGGCCTTGTTTGACCCTGCGAGTGGTCAGTGGCATCTCCGGTATAGAAATGGGACGGTGGATTCGTTCTATTACGGAATCCCGGGGGACACGCCCGTGATGGGTGACTGGGATTGTGATGGCATAGACACTGTCGCCATGTACCGGGAATCCGCCGGGTTCATGTACCTACGAAACACCAATGACTTCGGAGTTGCGGATACGTCGTACTTCTTCGGTGCCCCGGGTGACATCCCTATCGCCGGTGACTGGGATGGAGACGGATGTGACACGGTCAGTATCTACCGCCCTAACGAGGGCAAGGTATATGTGATCAATAGCCTTGGGACCGCCTTCGCTGAGTTCAGCTACTACTTTGGCCAACCCGGTGACCGGCCGTTTGCTGGTGACTTCGACAATGACGGCACCGACACCGTTGGGTTGTACCGGCAGTCTTCTGGATTCGTGTACTTCACCAACGCCACCCCTGAAAACAACGGGGTTGCCCCGACCGATAACAGCTTCTTCTACGGAAACCCAGGCGATCGCATCCTGGCGGGCGACTGGGATGGTGACGGTGACGACAGCGTCGGCATATATCGTCCTAATGGCCACACCTTCTACCTCTCCTTTGAGAATCAACTGGGCAACGCTGACATCGTCCTCGACTTCGGTGAAGGGACCTGGCTGCCAACTGCTGGTGAGTTCGGACCACCGCCCCCTTGTGGTGAGTTCACCAGCTTCGCTCTGACTGGTACGGGGGACGATGTGGTGTCGGTCGGGGCCAGCTCACCCAACCCCGCCCTTCTCGACATCAGCTACGCAGGCGCGTCCAATTTCGCTGTGTGGTCCCAGGACTCCGGCTTCTCCAACGTGGACCTCCTCGTCAACGAGATTGGAAGCTATGAGGGGACTCGTCCCATCAATCACACCAGCTCATCGGACGGAGTCGAGTGGTTGGAGCTAACGTCATCGGGGCCGTGGACGATCCAGGTGAAACCGTTCTGCGAGATGAGAATCCTGACCGGAGATTCGATTGCCGGGGCGGGAGATGATGTCGTGAGGGTGAATCGGTCAGGCACGGCAGCTCTCACCCACGACGGTACCTCAAACTTCGCGGTCTGGTCCTATGACGGCACTGACCGGCTCGATTTGGAGGTCAACGAGATTGGAGCCTACGGCGGGATCGTGCTCATCGACTTCGGGACTGACATTCTGGAGGTCGAAGCGGACGGGAACTGGTCGGTCACGTTTCAAGATCCCCGCGTAATGGTCGGGAACTCCATTTCCGGTACCGGAGACGAGGTGGTGACTGTCAACCGGTCCGGGCCGGCGACCCTCACCCACGACGGTACCTCAAACTTCGCGGTCTGGTCGTGGAACGGTACGGACCGCCTTGATCTAGAGGTCAACGAGATTGGAGCCTACGTAGGCACAATGACCATCGACTCGGGCACGGAGTTCCTGGAGATCACCGCAGACGGAAACTGGTCAGTCACGTTCCAGTGAAGTCAGCGGTAGCCGCTCCCGCAGTCAAAGCGTCGAACCCCCTTCAAATCTCACCAACCACGGTTTAGGCAAAACACTCAGCTCGGAGGCTGAACAGCGCCACCATCTCCGATAACACGACGGAGGGGTGCTGCCGGTGTTTAGTTGGGCTGGCTTCGACTCCAGGGGGTTCGAACGGTTGCGATGATAACGCCTCAGGTCCGGTCCACGGTAACGTGTCCGATTGTCGAATGACTCAAGAGTCTTTTCCGGGTATTGCGAAACCGCCGGTGTTTTACTTTCGTGACGCGGCGGTTAGTCAGACGCGGCTTAACAAGATTGCTAAGCAGCTTCGTAACGCCTCTGATCCTCTTTCGGGTCACGTTGAGAACCTCTTGGCCGAACGTGAGCTTGTCAACGAGTACCGTCGTGGCTTCCAGACGCCCATGCTCAAGGTCCGAATGGGCCTCACCTCATTCACAAATACGCTGGGGGCAGAAGACGCCAGGCTCACGCAGAGACTGAAACGGTTCGATCGCATCATGCTGAAACTCCGGCGAGAGGCCACTATGCCACTCGCGAAGATGCAGGACATCGGAGGGTGCCGGCTGATTGTCCGCGACCTCGAGGAGCAACGTAATGTCTTCACCCACTTGCAGAGGGTATGGAAGGACGAGGTTGCGCAAACATACGACTACGTGACGCATCCGCGTGAGTCTGGATACCGCGCCGTCCATGTGGTGGTGTTGAAGGATGGCCGGCTGATCGAATGCCAGATCCGGACCGAGAATCAGCACCTGTGGGCAGATTATGTTGAACGCCTAGGTCGCGATACCGGCGTCGAACTCAAGTGGGGGAATATCGAGCTGGATTTGCAGCAGGAGCTGCAGCAGTTCTCGCAGGTACTAGCCGATGATGATCAACTCGCAGTCCAGTTCCGTAGCGACGGTGTGTTACCGTTCGCGATAGAAGGAGATCAGACCAAATGAGCAACCGTGCGGACTCAGCCTCAATCCATGCTCTGCTCGTTTACAGCCTCCCCGAGGGAAGACTGGTCGAGCAGCGGATCTTCGACGAGTCGAAGTATCCAGATCCCGACTTGCGATCAGAGAAGGCCACCGACGCCTATTTCGAGGCAGAGAAGGCTCACAGGGACTCTGATGGTGTCGAGATCGTTCTGCTCGCCTCAGATTCACTCGAGTCGATACAAGCCACTCACAGTTCCTACTTCCTCGGGACGGTACCAAAGCGCGCAGAGTACGGCACACTCGAGGAGTTGCTTCAGGCACTCAAGGACCAGGTCGAGTCAAAGGGCGTGTAAACGGGCCCGCACCAAAGGGATAGCGCCACAGCACCTATCCGACGTTTCCCGCCTCGCAATCGCATCATCAGCGGACTGGCTTCGGTGGTGGTGGTCGTGGAGGCGGGTGTCAAGGGCGGTGCGCTGATTACTGCCGCCCGCGGGCTCGAACAGGGGAGGTTGGTGCTGGCGGTTCCCGGCGATGTCGACCGCGACACCTCACGCGGGTGCAACCTGCTCATCCGTGATGGGGCCCATCCGGTGCTCGATGCCGATGACCTGCTCACCAGCCTGACCTTCGTGCTCGGCCCACCCCCACAACAAGCGGATGCGAAGGGAGGCGATGATCCGATCCTCGACTTGGTCCGGGGTGGGGGCATGACGCTCGAGGCGCTCGCAGTTGCGCTCGGCTGTCCGGCCCCCGAGGCGATCCGGCGCGTTTCGTTGCTGGAAGCGACCGGCGCAGTACGGAACGAAGGGGGCGTGGTTACGGTGCGAGGAATACCGGGACCCACCTAGCTATCAGTTCCTTTCGTGTCCCGCCGGGTAACTAGTCATATTGGGCGAGATTTTTCTGATTACCGACATAGGATGAGCCGATGCCTCATGCCATTCCGGGTTGGGCGCGTGCCCAAGTCGAGGCCTATCTCGATCGACTCGCCCTCGAACGCAGCCTTTCCCCCAACACAGTCTCCTCCTACGGACCCGACCTCGGGTCGTTCTTTGCATTTGCGGCTGAGGCCGGTGCCGACAACCTCGAATCGGTCGACCGGCGCCTGGTTCGCAAGTACGTCGCCGATTTGTCTTCGCAGGGATTCGCCAGCCGATCGATCGCCCGCAAAGTCTCCGCGGTCCGGGCCTTCTACGCCGATGCGCTCCGTCGGTCCCTGGTGTCGACCAACCCGGCCGAGGGCGTGACGGTGCCCCGGGCGCCGCAATCACTTCCGCGGGTGGTCCCGGCGGCAACGCTCATGGCCGCGCTCGACCAGCTCGACGCCGGCGATCCGGTGACGCTTCGCGACCGTGCCATCCTCGAACTGCTGTACGGATGCGGACTTCGAGTCGGTGAGTTGGCCGCGCTCACCCGCCGCCGGGTAGCCGACCGATCCTTCATCCGCATCGAGGGGAAGGGTGGCAAACAGCGTGACGTCCCGGTCGGCGAGCCAGCCCGACGGGCACTCGATCGCTACCTCGCCGATGGACGTGACCACCTGGCCGGGCCGACGGCCGCCGATGCATTGTGGGTAGGAGTGCGGGGGGCCGCCCTCGACGCCCGCGGGATAAGACGCGTTGTCACCGCCCGGCTTGGTACATTCCCTCACGCGTTGCGGCATTCATTTGCCACCCATCTGCTGGAGGGGGGAGCGGATTTGCGCGCAGTCCAGGAACTCCTGGGCCACAATGAGCTAGCAACTACCCAGATATACACTGCCGTAACCAAGGACCATCTCAAGGCGACTTATGAGCGAAGCCACCCACGGGCCTGATCAAGACCAAGGCGTCCCGGACTTGTGGACGCAGTTCAAGGAAACCGGCGATGCCAAGGCTCGCGAGGGTCTCATCTTGCATTATTCGCCGCTCGTCAAGTTCGTGGCCGGCCGGATGGGCGTTGGGCTTCCTCGCAACGTAGAGCAGGCCGACCTCGTGTCCTACGGAGTATTCGGGCTGATCGATGCCATCGACAAGTTCGACCTGGAGCGGGGCTTCAAGTTCGAGACCTACGCCGTCAACCGCATCAAAGGCGCCATCCTCGACGAGCTGCGAGCGCTCGACTGGGTACCCCGGTCGGTGCGGGCCCGGGCCCGGGAGATCCAGCGATCTCTCGCGGAGATGGAGCACAGTCTGAAACGAACCGTGAGCGACGAGGAGTTGGCGGTTCACATGAATCTCCCGGTGGAGACGCTGCAGGATCAGCTGGCCGAAATCTCCACCCTCGGGCTGGTTGCCCTCGACGAGCTGCTCAACACCTCCGAGCGGGACTCGGCCTCGGTTGGCGACCTGCTTCCCGACCCGCGGGCCGCCGACCCGGTTGCCGAGTTCGAGACCGACGAGACCCGGCGGGCGCTCGCCGACGCCATCAACCGGCTCAATGAACGCGATCGGCTGGTGGTGACGCTGTACTACTACGAAGGTCTCACGCTGGCCGAGATCGGCGACGTCCTCGGCGTGACCGAATCGCGCGTCTGTCAGATTCACACCAAATCGGTGATGAGCCTTCGCAACCGCATGATGGAGCCCATCTACCGGGGCGGCTGAAGCAGTCCCAAGACCCAAGACCAAGACCCAAGCCAGAAAGAAATGGGTCGCTTCCTCTTCGGGACCAGGAAAGCGAAGCGGGAAACTGGCGACTGGCGGCGGGCGACTGGCGACTGGCGGCTGATTGCTATGCTCCCGCACATCACACACGCCTTGCTGCAGCGGGTCCGTGGTCGGAGCATGCTCCGGGACCGGCGTTGGGCGGGCGGAGGTACCAACCAAATCAAGGAGAAATCGCTGTGTCCACCGTGACCATGAAGCAGCTGCTGGAGGCAGGTGTCCACTTCGGACACCAGACCCGGCGCTGGAACCCCAAGATGAGCCCGTTCTTGTTTGGCGAACGCAACGGGATTCACATCGTCGACCTTCGCCAGACGCTCACCCAACTGCAGGACGCCTACAAGTTCGTCGAGGAGCTGACGGCCCGGGGCGGGACCCTCCTGTTCGTCGGGACCAAGAAGCAGGCTCAGCACATCCTGGAGGATGCCGCCGAAGCCGCCTCCATGCCCTACATCACCAACCGGTGGCTGGGCGGCATGCTCACCAACTTCAAGACCAGCCACAAGCGCATCCTGTACATGAAGGAGCTGGAGCGCATGGACGAGTCGGGCGAGATGGAGGCGCTGCCCAAGAAAGAGCGGATTCGGTTGCGCCGGGAAAAGGCCAAGCTGGTCAACAACCTGGGTGGAGTCCGGGACCTGACCCGTCCTCCTGATGTTCTCTTCATCGTCGACATCCTCACCGAGCACATCGCGGTGAAAGAGGCGACCCGGCTCGGGATCCCGATCATTGCGCTGGTGGACACCAATTGCGACCCCGACCCCATCACGATCGTGATCCCCGGCAACGACGACGCCATCCGATCGGCCCAGCTGTTCGCCGATTCGATTGCCCAAGCCTGCATTGCCGGACGGGCACGCTTCGAAACCAAGGCGCAGGCGAAGGCCGAGGGCGACGATTCGACCGTTGAAGAAGCTGGATCGGCCGATGGCACGTCCCCGGAGGCGACGGCTGCTGAGAAACCGGCGGCCAAGGCGCCGGCTGTTGAGGGACCGGCCGCCAAGGCGAACGAGGCTGCTCCCGAGCCCGCGGCAGAGGCGGCGGCCGACGAGAAGCCTGCCGAGGCAGCACCGGCTGCCGAGGCACCCGCCGCTGAGGTCCCGCAGGAGGCCACCGGTGACTGAGGTCAGCGCCAAGGAGGTCATGGAACTCCGCAAGGAGACCGGGGCCGGGATGATGGACACCAAGCAGGCGCTCGTCGAGGCCGGGGGAGACCGAGACAAGGCCAGGGAGATCCTGATGGTCAAGGGACTCGCCGATGCCAAGAAACGCGCGGGCCGCACCACCGACACCGGCACCATCGGCCACTACCTCCATTATCAAACCGAGCGGCCCGTAGTCGGCTGTCTGGTGGAGCTTCGCTGCGAGACCGACTTCGTGGCCAAGAGCGAGGATTTCCAAGATGCGGCGCGCGACCTTGCCATGCATCTGGCGGCGGCCCGTCCCCGGTGGGTGCAGCGTGACCAGGTGCCCGAGGACGCCGTGGCCGAGGCAAGCCGGCTTTTCGCGGCCCAGGCGGTGGAAGATGGAAAGTCTCCCGAGGTGGGCGAGAAGATGGTGGCCGGGAAGATCGGCTCGTTCTACAAGGAACACGTCATGTACGAGCAGCAATTCGTGAATCCCGAGAAGTTCGAGGGTACCGTGGAAGCCATGCTCGAGCACCTGACGGCTCGGCTGGGAGAAAAGATCACGGTTGGCGCCATCGCCCGGGTGGCGCTGGGAGAGGAATAGGTTGTCGGAATCCAGAACTCGGAGGGTCGTCCTCAAGCTCTCGGGGGAAGCGTTCGCCGACCCCGACCTCAATTACGGCATCGACAAGAAGACGATCGATCGGGTCGCCGGCGAGTTGGCAGAGGTGCACGCCGAGGGCTACCAGATCGCCGTCGTCGTCGGCGGCGGCAACATCTTTCGCGGAGTCAGCTCGGCCGCCGAAGGGATGGACCGGGCCTCAGCCGATTACATGGGCATGCTGGCGACCGTCATCAATGCGCTGGCACTCAGAGAAGGTTTTGACCGGCAAGGCATCCCGAGCCGGGTGCAGACCGCCATCACCATCCAACAAGTTGCCGAGCCGTACATCCGTTTGCGAGCCATTCGCCATCTCGAGAAAGGCCGGATGGTCATCCTGGCGGCCGGGACCGGCAACCCGTTCTTCACCACCGACACCACCGCTGCGTTGCGGGCGGCCGAGATTGGTGCCGGGGTGGTGCTCAAGGCGACCAAGGTCGAGGGCGTGTACGACGACGATCCCGCCCGGAACCCAGACGCCAAGCTGCTAACCGACGTCACTTATCTCGACGTGATCTCGAAGGGACTCAACGTGATGGACTCCACGGCAATTACCATGTGCATGGATAACGAGCTGCCAATCAGGGTCTTCAACCTCACCACGCCGGGGAACATCCCCCGGGCGGTGCGGGGCGAGCCGATAGGGACGTTGGTGCGATGATCGAAGAGATCCTCGACGACGCGAAGGATCGCATGGAGAAGGCCGTCGAGCACGTTCAAAATGAGTTCGGAACGGTGCGGACCGGCCGGGCCAACCCGGGCATCCTTCACCGAGTATCGGTCGACTATTACGGCAGCCAGACACCGCTGCAGCAGCTTGCCTCGTTCTCGGTCCCGGAGCCAACTTTGCTGGTGGTCTCTCCTTTCGACCCCGGTGCGCTCGGCGAGATCGAAAAAGCTATCAACAACGCCGGGCTGGGTCTGATGCCCGCCAACGACGGCACCGTGATCCGATTGTCCTTCCCCCCACTCACTGAGGAGCGCCGCAAGGAGCTCGTCAAGGTGGTCAACCACATGGCAGAAGAGGGGAAGGTGTCGATTCGCAACATCCGCCGGCCCCACAAGGACGATCTCGAGGCGCTCAAGAGCGAGATGTCGGAGGACGACATTCGCCGGGCCGAGAAGGAACTGCAAACCATGACCGATGAGTTTGTGGCTCGGATCGACGAGCTATTCGAGCATAAGCAGGCCGAGTTGCTCGAGGTGTGAGGGCGGACCGTGACATCTAATCAGGGCGGAGGAACGCATCCGGGTGATCCCTGGTCCCCGGACTGGCAGCCGACTACGCCGGAAACCACGCCCGAGGAGGAGTGGCCCTACGACGAGAGCCTGACCCTTTCGGACGCTGAGCTTGAGATCGCCGACCTCGAAGAGGAAGAGGCAGTCGAGGAAGCCGAAGCCGTCACTGAGCCCGCCGAGGCTGAGGAGGAAGCGGCCGAGGAGGCTGAAGAACCGGACACGGTCGACGCCGAGGCCGAGGAGTCTGCGGCCCGTGAGGCTGAGGAGGCTGCTGCGCGTGAGGCTGAGGCTGAGGCGGCTGCGGCCCGTGAGGCTGAGGCGGCTGCTGAGGCTGAGGCGGCTGCGGCTCGTGAGGCTGAGGCCGAGGCGGCTGCGGCCCGAGAGGCCGAGCTTGCGACCGCGGCGGCTCGGGAGACCGAGCCGGACGCAGTGCTCCGAGCGGTTAGCGACGCAGAGCGGGCCGCGGAGACCGAGTTCGAGGAGGCCAGCGCGGTGCCGGTGGAAGAGGTCGACGTCGAGGACCTCCAGGCCGAACCGGAGTGGCTCGAGGCAGTCGAAGAGATGACCCTAGAGGACATCGCCGAAGCCGGTGAGGCAGCTCCCTCGATAGCCGTCGTTCCGACCGAATCCGCCGATGAGCCCGACGAGTCCACCGAGGAGGCCGAAACCCCAACCGCGGTCATCGACTCGATTGCCTCGGATAGCCCAGCGCCTGAGCTGGAGGCGGAGGAACTCGAGTTAGTGGAGCCTGAGGAGTTGGTTGAGGTGGTGGTGGAGGACGCCACCTTCGAAGTGATCGACCTCGACGACGCCGATCTCCGCGCCGACACCGGCGAGCACATGTTCGAAGTCCTCGACTTCGAAGGCGAGGAGGGCGAAGAGGTGATCGCCCACGACGAGATCACCGCCGAGGTTCCCGTGGTGGCGCAAACTCCCCCTTCGGTGGTGGAAGCGGTTGAGCCGGCCCCGGTCCCGGTGGTTGAGTTCGAGGTACCGCCCGAATACGAATTGGTTGCCGCCGACGTCGACCAAACCCGGGATGCACTCGCCGCGTTCATGGCCAAACCGACTGAGCCGGAGGCAGCCGAGCCCGAGCCGGCCGACGCCGAGGCAGGCGGTGAGGCCGGAGAGGACGTGGTCGAGTTGCTCGATGAGCACCCGGCCGCCACCGATGACGGCCAGCTCCAAATCCCGACCGGCGCCGAAGCACCGATCGCCGTGTTCGATGAGCAACAGGTCGAACAGGTCGAGCCGGTGCCTCTCAGCCCCGAAGAGGAGCTGATCGCCCGGCTGAGCGGCGACCTGACACTGCCCGACTTCGAAACGTTCGTGCAAGAGGATTTCGCTCGCGACTTTGCCCCCGAGCCGACCGAAGAGCACCGTGGCCTGGCAGCCTCCATCTCAACCGCGGAGGTCGCGGAGCCATCTGCGCTGGCGGCCACCATGCCCGGGGTCGACCACGGGCACGTCGGTTTCCGGGACCTCGACGACGATCTTCACTTCGACGACCCGGATGCTCCCGATGGCGAGGGGCCGCCTGACGAGGAGCCCGCGGCCGACGCCGAGGCCGAGGTATACGGGTCGGACCTCACGCTGCGGGTGGCGTCCGCCATCATCCTGGTGGCGCTGTTGGCGGGAACTCTCTGGGCGGGTGGCGTGGTGTTCCTCATCTTCATCATTGTGATTGCACTCGCTGCCCAAATCGAGTTCTACTCCGCCACCCGAACCGGGGGGTATCGCCCCATGGTTCTGTTCGGCTTGCTGGGCGGTATCGGCGCCCTCGTTGGGACCTATGTGCAGGGTTCAGACGCAATCAGACAGGGGCCGATCGCCATCCCCGCCGCACTCGGACTGACGGTCGTGGCAACCTTCGCCTGGTACGGGTCGCAGGAGAAGCCTCCCCGCGATCCCTGGCGCAACGGCCTCGTCACCATTCTCGGGGTTGCCTGGATACCCGCCCTGCTTGCTCTCGTCATGCCCATCGCAGAGCTGACTCGATCAGACCGTTTCCCGATCATCATCGCGCTGCTACTCGCCGTGGCGGCCTTCGACGTCGGCAGCTACTTCGTCGGCCGTGCCCTGGGGACTCGCAAGCTCTCGCCGATACTGTCGCCGAACAAGACGGTCGAGGGTCTGGTAGGGGGCATCATCGCCACCGTCATCGTTTGTCTGTTTGCCGCCGCGCTGGTGGACAGGTTCGATTTCGGATCAGCCATGGCCATGGCAGCCGGCGTGATCATCGCCTCGCCGCTCGGCGACCTGGCGGAGTCGCTCATGAAGCGTTCACTCGGCATCAAGGACATGGGGCAACTGGTTCCCGGCCACGGTGGTGTTCTCGACCGGATCGATTCGTATCTGTTCGCGGTGCCAATCGCCTACCTCGTGTTCCGGTGGACCGGGCTGCTGTAAACCCCCTCGTCGTATTGGGAGCGACCGGCTCCATCGGCATGCAGACTCTCGAGGTGGCCGACCGTCTCGACATTCCGATCGTGGCACTGGGGGCGCGCCGCGGCTCGGACGACCTGCTCGCCATCGCCCACGCCCACCCGGAAGCGATGATCGCCGTTTCCGCCCCCACCGGGGCCGAACAAGAACGGTTCGCGGCCGAACTCGGCAAGCGAGTCAGGTTCGGGCTCGACGGCTTGTCCGAACTGGCCGCCACCGCGGGCACAACGGTCGTGAATGGCGTCGTGGGGGCGGCCGGGCTGAGCGCGTCGGTTGCCGCCCTCTCCGCCGGCAACCGGCTCGCCCTTGCCAACAAAGAGAGCCTGGTGGCTGGGGGCCCGGTGTTGCAGGCGGCCCGGGAGCAGGGAGGGGGAGAGCTGCTCCCGGTCGACTCCGAGCACTCGGCGCTGCTGCAATGCCTGGCCGGCGAGGAGATCACGGCAGTGCGGCGACTGATTCTGACTGCGTCGGGCGGCCCGTTTCGGGGTCGCGACGCCGGTTCGCTGGCAGATGTGACGGTGGACGAGGCCCTGGCGCATCCCACCTGGGCGATGGGCCCGCGCATCACCATCGACTCGGCAACCTTGATGAACAAGGCCTTCGAAGTGATCGAGGCCCACTATCTATTCGGTCTGAGCTACGACGACATCGAGGTTGTCGTACACCCGCAGAGCATCGTGCACTCGCTGGTCGAGTTCGTCGACGGCTCACTGAAGGCGCACCTCGGCGAGCCGGACATGCGGGTCCCAATCCAGTACGCCATCACATACCCGCATCGAGCGCCGGGGCCGTTGTCACCCTTCGCCTTGTCCGACCTCGCACTCACGTTCGAGCCGCCCGACCGGGCCGCCTTCCCGCTGCTGGACCTGGGCTACCAAGCCGGGCGCCGCGGCGAGTCGGCGCCGGCCGTCCTCAACGCCGCCGACGAAATCGCCGTGCAGGCATTCCTCGACGGGCGCATCGGGTTCTCGGCCATTCCGAAGGTGGTGGCCGGCACGCTCGAACGAGTCGACCTCAGGAAACTGACGGAGGTGGCCGATGTGGTAGCCGTGGACGCCGAGGCACGGTCGGTGGCGTCCGAGTTGGCAGGGATGTGCTAAACGCCGGATCCCGCTAGCTTGACCGGCGTGAAGGATCAGGTGTGTCTGCGTTAGCGATTCTCATAGGGCTGTTCGCAGCCATCTTCTTCCACGAGGCGGCCCACTTCGCAACGGCTAAGGCCTTCGGGATGAAAGTCACCGAGTTCTTCGCCGGCTTCGGCCCCCGTCTGTGGTCGTTCCGTCGCGGCGAAACCGAGTACGGGGTGAAACTCTTCGTGCCACTCGGCGGCTACGTGAAGATAACCGGCATGAGTCCGATCGAAGAGATCGACCCGGCCGAGGAGCATCGGACCTATCGAGGCAGCCCCTTCTGGCAGAAGAGCATCGTTGTGCTCGCCGGCGTCGGAGCCAATTTTGCCCTCGCCTTCTTGGTCTTTTACCTGGTATTCGCCGCCATCGGTGTCCCCCAGACGGAGTCGAGGGTCGGGGAGGTGATTCCCCTCCAGGATGGAGTCGTCACCCCTGCCTCGCAGACCGACCTGGCGGCGGGTGATCTCATCGTCGCCGTCGACGGCGTCCCCACCGAGTATTGGGGCGACCTGCTCGACGCCCTCCGCGACAAGGCCGGGGTGGAACTGGAACTCGACGTCGTGCGTGACGGGACTTCCTTCACAACCACGCTCACGCCGATCTCGCGCGAAGGCCGAGGCTTCGTCGGTATCGGCCGGCCTGATGCGGTGACCCGTCGGTTTGGGCCAATCGAGGCCGTATCCGAGACCGCCGGCATCTACTGGGACTCCATCGAGGCGTCGGTGAGCGCGGTGGGAACTCTGCTGTGGCCACCCAATCTTCTCGACCTGTTCGGCGACGCCGTCGAGGGCAACGATCCGGGTACATCCCGGCCGGTGACCGTCGTCGGCCTGGTAGGCGAGAGCTCCAACATTTTCGAAGTCGCCGGCTGGGCCGGCATTCTGAGCCTGATCGCAGGCCTGAACATCATCGTTGCCCTCTTCAATGTTCTGCCGTTGTTTCCGCTCGACGGAGGCCACTTCGCCGTGGCGGTGTACGAGAAACTCCGGGGCCGACCGGTCGACGTCGAAAAGCTGGTTCCCCTCGCGGTCGGCGTCATCATGTTCTTCATTTCGATCTTCCTACTGGGCCTATGGTTCGACCTCTTCGGTCCAGGGCTCGACTTCAGCTAGATTCTCGACTCCTCCGTTCGATTTCTCCGCCGACCTGGGCTGAAGCTGCGGCGGAAGGTCGGTAGCGAGGGCCTGAGTGCTATAGTCCGCGCCAGTTGAATTTGGACGCGGTGGGCGCCCGGCGCCCGCTTTTTTTGTAAAGGGACCGATGTGGATCGGCTGTGGGACTCCATTGAGTCGTTCCTCGCCGAGGAGCGAGTGGAGCTGGATGACCTTGAGTTGTCCGGCCGGGTTTTGCGCGTCGTCGTTGACGCCGAAGGTGGCATCGATCTCGACCATATCACCGATGTGTCGCGGGAAGTTTCCCGGCTCCTCGACCAGAGTGAGGATCTGGTTCCCGGCTCATACAGCCTGGAAGTCACCTCGCCCGGCCTCGAGCGGAAACTTCGCCGGCACCGCCACTACGAGAAGGCGCTTGGCCTTTCGGTGCGGGTCAGAACTAAGGGTGGCGAAACCGTGCGAGGCGAGCTGATCGAAGTCGACGAAAGCGGTTTTGTCGTCAGTAGCGCCGCCGGAGAGGTCCGGATCGCCTTCTCGGAAGTAGCGAAGGCCCGTACCGTGTTCGAAGTTCCCACCAGCCCCAAACCTGGCAAGAAGAAGTAGGTAGCCATGCATTTTGAGATGATGGAAGCACTCGAGAACCTCGAGCGCGAGCGGGGCATTCCCGTCGAGACGATCCTCGACGCGCTGGCCAATGCGCTCGTATCAGCCTATAAGCGCAGCCCGGGGGCGGCGGAGGAAGCCCGGGTGACCATCGACCCCGACACCGGGGAGATGCTGGTCTACGCCCAGGAACTCGATGAGGACGGCAATGTCGTGCGCGAGTGGGAGGACACTCCTGACGACTTCGGCCGTATCGCCGCCCAAACCGCCAAGCAAGTTATTCAGCAACGCCTGCGCGACGCCAAGCGAGAGCAGGTGTTCGAGCGGTACGAAGGACGCCAGGGCGACCTGGTGACCGGAATCGTCCAGCAGGTCGACCACCGCTACGCCATGCTCGACCTCGGCGACGCCGAGGCCATAATGCCCTCGTCGGAGCGGATTCCTTATGAGCGTCTCGATCGCGGTGCCCGGGTCAAGGCGCTCGTGCTGGAGGTGCGAGAAGAGGGCAAGGGGGCGCCGATCGTGGTATCCCGAAGTCACCCGGACTTCATCAAGGCCTTGTTCGAACTCGAGGTTCCCGAACTCCTGGAGGGAGTCGTCGAGATCAAGGCGATCGCCCGCGAGCCGGGGCATCGGACCAAGCTGGCCGTGTTCTCGAACGACGCGTCGGTGGATCCGGTCGGTGCGTGCGTAGGTGCGCGCGGCTCGCGGGTCCGCCAGGTCGTCAATGAGTTGCGGGGCGAGAAGGTCGATCTGGTGCAATTCCGCGATGACCAGAAGCAGTTCATCGCCGAAGCCCTCAGTCCCGTGCGCGGGGTTCGCGAGGTCAGGATCGACGAGGAGGAGAACGAGGCCATCGTCATCGTTCCCGATGGGCAACTCTCGCTCGCCATCGGCAAGGAAGGTCAGAACGCCCGGCTGGCCGCCCGGCTGACCGGCTACCGCATCGACATTCGTCCCGAGAGCAATCCAGAGGGGCTGCCGGTCGAGGAGCCGCCCGACCAGGAGGCTGAGGAAGCCGCCGAGGTGAACGCCGCGGAGCAGCCCGCGGACGCCGCCGAAGAGGCGACCACCGCGAAAGTGGCAACCACCGAAGCCGAAGCGGCGGAGGAGCCCACCGGAGCCGACGTGGCGGAGGAGCCCACCGAATCTGAAGCCGAGGCGGCGGAGGAGCCCACCGAATCTGAAGCCGAATCGGCACAAGAAGTTGCCGCCGAGGAGCCTGCCGACGATGCTGTGGTCGAGAAAGAAGTAGAGGAGGTCCGTGAGTAAGACACGGATTTACGAGCTGGCTCGGGAACTCGAGCTTGAGTCGAAAGAGGTCCTGTCGCGTGCCCAAGAACTTGGGCTCGAGGTCAAGACTGCTTCGTCTGGTCTCGACGAGGATGAGGCCGGACTGGTCCGGCTCTCCTACCAGGAGGAATCCGAATCCGAGGCCGCCGAGCCGGCCGCGGCCGAGGCCGAGGCCGAGGCCGACGAGGATGCCGGCGAATCAGAGGCCACCGAGGCCGACGAGGATGCCGAATCCGAGGATGGCCCTCGCGCCGAGGGTGAGTTCGAGCTTCTCGAGGTGCCCCACGGGGTCACGGTCGCGGAGCTGGCCACCCTCATGCGCCGACCAACCGGAGCGCTAGTCAAGGCCATCATGGCGATGGGTGAGATGGCGGCGGCAGCCCAGGCGGTGCCAGAGGAAATCCTTTCTCCGCTCACCGAGGCGTTCGGGTTCCTCGTCACGGTTGCCGATCCCGAGGTCGCCGAGGCAGATGAGGTGGTTTCGTTGAGGGCTCTCGAGCACGAGGAGGACACGCCCGAGGACCTCGTCACCCGGCCGCCCGTGGTCACGGTCATGGGCCACGTTGACCACGGCAAGACTCAGTTGCTCGATACCATCCGCAACGCCAACGTCGTAGCCGGTGAGGCGGGGGGAATCACCCAGCACATCGGCGCCTACCAAGTCACCACCGATGGTGGGAAGCTCACGTTCATCGACACCCCCGGTCACGAGGCCTTTACATCGCTGCGAGCGCGCGGTGCCAACGTCACCGACATCGTCATCCTCGTGGTCGCCGCCAACGACGGCGTCATGCCGCAGACGGCCGAGGCGATAAGCCACGCCAAGGCGGCCGGCGCTCCCATCATCGTCGCGATCAACAAGATGGATCTACCCGAGGCCGACGCCTATGCGGTGAGGGCCCAGCTCACTGAGCATGAGGTTGTGGTTGAGGAGCTCGGTGGTGAGGTGGTAAACGCCGAGGTCTCCGCCCTAACCGGTGATGGAGTCGATCAGTTGCTCGAGCTGGTGCAACTCACCGCCGAGCTCGAGGATCTCAAATCGAACCCGATCGCCGACCCCGAGGGCGTGGTCATCGAGAGCAACCTGGACAAGGGACGCGGGCCGGTGGCGACCGTCATCGTCCAACGCGGCACCCTGCGGGTTGGCGATGTCATCGTTGCCGGTGCAGTGGCCGGACGGGTCAGGGCGATGATCGACGACACCGGCGCCCAGATCAAGGAGGCTGGTCCTTCGACGCCGGTCCTCATCATGGGATGGTCGGACGTTCCCAGCGCCGGTGACCGGTTCCAGGTCGCCCCCGACGACAAGACTGCCCGGAGCATTGCCAGCGATGCTCATGACGAGCTGCGCGCCAAGAACCTCGTCGTTCCCACCCCCCAGGAGCGGATGACCGCGTTGCTCGAAGAACTGCGCACGGCCGACGACGCCGAGTTGCGGCTGATCGTCAAGGCAGATGTGACCGGCTCGCTCGAGGCGATCCGCGACAAGCTGTCCCAGATCGGTCGCGAAGGCGGCAAGCTCACGCTGGTTGCTTCTGCCGTCGGCGGCATCACCGAGAGCGACGTGCTGCTGGCCGACGCCTCCCAGGCCGTCGTCGTCGGCTTCAACGTTCGCCCCGATTCCAAAAGCAGGAAGGCGGCCGAGAGTGCCGGTGTCGAGGTCCGCACCTACCGGATCATCTACGAACTGCTGGACGAGATCGAGCAGATGCTGGTTGGCCAGTTGGCCCCAGAAGAAGTCGAGGACATCCTCGGCGTTGCCGAAGTGCGGGCTACCTTCCGGGCACCACGGCTCGGACTCATCGCCGGCAGCTATGTCACTGAAGGCGAAATCACCCGGGGTGCCAAGATTCGCCTGGTGCGGGACGGAGTGGTGGTGTACGACGGCCGGGTCGCTTCGCTGCGTCGATTCAAGGATGACGCCCGTTCCGTGGCCTCGGGTTTCGAGTGTGGCATCGGTCTGGAGAACTTTCGCGATATCAAGGAAGGCGACGTACTCGAGTCCTACGAGCTGCGAGAGGTCGCACGGGTCTAGGGAGTCGGTGAGGAGTGCTGGCAATGCATGCAGCCGCCCTGCGCGTTGAGCTGCGCTTGCCCGACGTCCACTCGCTCAAGGAGAAGCGACACCGCATGAGCATGCTCACCACCGATTTTCGCGCCGCGTTCCCGGCCGCCGCCGTCTCCGAGGTGGATTTTCAGGACCAATGGCAGCGAACCTCTTTCGGGGTGGCTCTGGTCACATCACAGCCCGGCTATCTTCAGCGCCTCATCACCGCCGTCACCCGCTACTTCGATGGCAGGCCAGACGCTGAGTTGCTGGATGTCGCAGTGTCCTACATGGAGCGGCCATGAGAGGCGGTCCGCGCATGCCGCGAGTTAACGAGCTGCTGCGAGAGGTAATCGCCGAGGAGGTAGTGAGGCTCAAGGACCCCGCCATCGGTTTCCTAACCATCACTGCGGTCGACACCTCTCCGGATCTGCGCAACGCCCGCGTCTTCTACACCGCGCTGGGCTCGGAAGAGGAACAGGCAGCCTGCGCAGCCGCGCTCGAGCGAGCTACTCCCCACATTCGCGCCAGGCTGGGTTCGCAGGTTCGGCTCAAATACACACCGGCGCTGGAGTTCCGAGTGGATGACTCGCTGGAGGCAGGCATGCGTATGGATGCCATCCTGCGCGAGATCTCTGATGGCGGCGAAGGATGACGGCGCCACCAGTCGAGAATCCGCTCGCCGACGAGCTGGCGAAAGCCGCCCAGCTCCTGACCGCAGCCACGGACATCGCAGTGAGCTGCCACATCAAACCCGACGGAGATGCGCTCGGGTCGGCGGTTGGTTTCGCCCGGGCGGCGGCGGCGGCGGGCAAGACCGTAGTGGTCAGTTTCGGGGATCCCTACGAGCTTCCCGACTACTTCTCCTCGCTGTCGCTCGATTTGCTGGTGCCGCCCGGCGAGTTTCCCACCGCGCCGCCCATGATGGTCACCTTCGACGCCGCCGACCGGTCCCGCCTCGGCTCTCTGGCCGAAGCCGCTTCGGCGGCCGGCACACTGATCGTGGTCGACCACCATGTCACCAACGAAGGGTTCGGAGACCTCAACCTCATCGACGCCGACGCGGCCGCTTCGGCCGTGGTGACATACGACCTCATCCGCGCCCTCGGCTGGCCGCTGGACGCAGAGGCGGCCTTCGCGCTGCTGCTTGGTGTGGTCACCGACACGGGCCGCTTCCAATACTCGAATACGTCTCCCCGAACGTTCCATGTTGCCGCCGATCTGGTGGAGGCCGGGGCCCACCCGGAGCTCATCGGCCAGATGGTGTATGAGAACGCACCGTTCGGGTTTCTGGCCGCGGCCGGCGCCGTGCAATCGCGAGCAGTGCTCGAGCCGGAGCTCTCGCTCGTGTGGTCTGAGCTTCGAGAGACCGACCTGACCGACGCCGGCATTTTGCCGGTCGAAACCGAGGGTCTTATCGACTACATCCGCATCGCCCGCGAAGCCGACGTTGCCGTCCTGCTCACCGAAGTGCCCGAGGGTACGAAAGCAAGCCTCCGGTCCCGCGCCGTGGTCGACGTAGGGGCGCTGGCTGCCGCTTTTGGGGGCGGTGGACACGCCCGCGCCTCGGGATGCACCTTCGCCGGCGCCGCCTCCGAGGCGATCGAGAGCATCCGGGAATACCTCCGTGCCCGCTGAGGGGTTCTTGCTCGTCGACAAGCCGTGCGGCTGGACCTCGCACGACGTGGTTGCCAAGGTCCGCGGCCTGACCGGGACCAGGAAGGTCGGCCACGCTGGAACGCTCGATCCCATGGCGACCGGGCTGCTGGTACTCGGACTCGGGCGCGCGACGCGTCTGCTGCGGTTCGTGCAGGAGGTCCCGAAGGAATATATCGCACGGGCGCAGTTCGGCGTCGCCACCGATACCCTCGACGCGGATGGCACCGAGACCGAACGGAGCCAAATGCCGGTTGCTCCCGAGGAGGTCGAAGTGGCCCTGGCTTCGTTTCGGGGAGACATCGAGCAGATCCCACCGATGACGTCGGCGATCAAGATCGATGGCCAGAAGCTATATGAGCTCGCCCGTCGCGGAGAGGAGATCGAGCGCCCGGCCCGTTCGGTGCACATTTACGAGCTGGAGATGGTCGGCTTCGAAGGTGGCGACTACCCGCTCGTCGAATTCCGGGTGGTGTGTTCGAGCGGCACCTATGTCCGGACGCTCGCCGATGACATTGCCGGCGCCCTCGGAGGCCGTGCCCACTTGGTGGCGTTGCGTCGTACCCGGATCGGTTCTCTCCCGGTGGACGGAGCCGTGCCCTTGGAGGCGATGGTCGAAGATCCCACCCGGGTCACGGCTGAGATCCTCTCGCTGTCCGATGGGCTGGCCGATCTCGGGCATTTCACGGTGAACGACGATCTGGGCCGGAGGATCCTGCACGGGTCGGTACTCTCACCCGCCGAGCTCCCGATTGAGCGGCCAACTGCGGTGGTGGACGGCGATGGCAACCTGCTGGCCGTCTATGCGCGACACGGAGCCGATGTGAAACCCGAGGTGGTGGTGGCGTGAAGGTTCTGGTGGGGGATCCGAGAGTATGGACACCCCAGCCGGGTGGGGTGGCGGTCTCAGTTGGCGTCTTCGACGGCGTGCATCTCGGTCATCGCCAGATGCTGCAGGCTTTGTACGACGACGCGGCCGCTTTGCCAGGGGTCCCGGTAGGCGCCATCACCTTCGATCGACACCCGCTGGCAACTATCGCCCCCGAGCGCGCCCCGGAGCTGCTCACGACACCGGAGGAACGCCTGCGCTTGTTCGAGGAAGCCGGTCTCGACTTTGCGGCCGTGCTGACCTTCGACGTGGCAATGCGGTCGTTGTCACCCGAAGGCTTCGTCAAGTCCGTTCTGGCCGACGGCCTAGGGGCCCGGTTGGTGGTAGTGGGGGACGGGTTCCGCTTCGGGCTGAACGCGGGCGGTGACGTGGATGAGCTGCGACGCCTTGGCGATCACTTCGGGTTCGCGGTGCGAGCCGTCGAGCTGCTCGAAACCGGTTCCGGGCCAATCTCATCCACGCTGATTCGTCAGGCGTTGTTAGACGGAGACGTCAACGCCGCCACCGGCATGTTGGGTCGTCCGTTTGCTCGGACCGGCCGGGTGGTGGCCGGCGATCATCGCGGGGCGGAAATCGGGTTCCCGACTGCCAATCTCGATATCCGGCCGGGGTTGCTGGTCCCTGCCCGGGGCGTCTATGCCGCGATTGCCATGCTTGACGACGAGCGAATCCCGGCGGTCGTCAACATCGGTGTCCGGCCCACCTTCGACGGAGCCCGGGAAGTGGTCGAAGCCCATCTGCTGGACTTCGCCGCCGACCTGTACGGTCGCGACCTCACACTTGAGTTCGTCGATCGGCTGCGAGCCGAGACCCGCTTCGACTCGGTGGAGGAGCTCGTCGAGCAGATCGGACGCGACGTGGTATCGGCCAGGGCTCGCCTGAAAGAGGCCTGACCACACACCCCTTGAAACCGGCGGCGGGTTTGCTCATGCTGTCGTGGTGCTGTGGACGGCCATCCTTCTCGTGTCGCTCGGCGTGGGGGCCTCCGAGCCCACCTCGACGACCACCACCATCCCGGCCAGCCCGGCCGCGGGTCTGGCATTGAAGCCGATGCCTCCCGCACCGGCGGAAATGGTGCCACCGCGGCTTCCCCCGGGCAGGGTCGCTCCGACGCCAGTAGCCCCGGGGCCAGGGGCAGCCTCAGCGCTGGCAGCCATGGTGGCCGGGTTTGCCGTTCTGGCGTCGAGAGCTCGCAGGATTTCGGGCGCCGAACAAACCATTCGGGAGTCCCTGCAGGACAGCCTGTTCTCCGACGTCGACCACGCCGATCTCACCACCATTGCCCAGACGGTCGCAGGTCTCGATCCCGGCGAGGCAACTGCCGTGGTTGGGTCGCTGAGCGACGACGAGCTCGGGGTGTGGATCCGTGAGCTCGATGGATGGCGCGGCGGGTTCGACCCCGCCGAGCAGGCCCGCCTATTCACGATTCTGGCGGGCCGGTTGAGCTCCGGGCAGCTCGCCCGGCTGATTACCCAGGGCAAGTCGACGGAGCTCATGGCCGCGGTGGGAACCCGGGCTCCGGCTGCCGTTCGGGTTCAGTTGGCCCTCCTGCTATGGGGTGATCGAGATCCGTCGGATCGGGGTTGGGGGCAGATCATCGAGCTGGTGGAGGGTGCGCCGGGTGATCTGGTCGAGACTGCCGTGGCGGCTGAGTCGTTGCCGACGCTGGCGGTTGGCTTGCTCGGCATCCATCAAATCCAACCCGGCGGAGCCTCCCGGTTGCGCCTCGACGCGATGGTGCGGTTTCTTCAGGTGGCGGCCCGGTTCCAGGACCCTCACCTCAAGGCTCAACTGTTCCTGACGGTGAGCGAGCAATTGAGGTCTTCCCGCCGCTTGCACCCGGTCGGCCGGGTCACGCGTGAAGATGTGCTCGGACGCCTGGCCGGGTTGCTGCGCAGCGATACGTCGGCCGTGGTCACCCAGCTCAACCACGCGGCCGATCCCCACGGCAACCTCCTCTCGCAGTGGATGCAGGACATGATCGAGGCCGACCGGTTTGACGAACTCGACGTTTTGTTCAGCGACCTCATTGGACCCGGCGATCGCCTAGCGTTCTTCAGTCATCCGGGACTCGACCCCGCCCGGCCCTACCCAAACGCAGCCAACCTCGGGTACTACACGGGGGCCTACAGCCTCGCCATCGACGGCATAGCCGACGACGCCGAGGAACAGATCAACCTGGTGGCGCAGCTGTTTGCGATCGTGACGGGGTTGGTGCCCGATCCGGGCGGTTCCGAAGTTCGTCTGCCGTTTAGCCCGCTGGTGGATGTGCACGCCGAGGCCGTCGTCGAAGGTTTCCGGGCACAGGCCACGAGCCTGAAGCAGACTCTGTGGGGCCTGGCCAAGCCGCGGACACCGGATGGCCTCTTGTGGAACGGTGCGGGGATTGCCCAGTTCCAGGATGCCTGGGAGGAAGTGGTGGAGGTCCGCTAAACCCACGAAACAGCGTTCCGGCTCTTTAATCTCGCCTGGTGAGCACCACCGACGAGCCCCGGCAACAAGGCCTGTACCGGGGTTTTCTCGCCGCCCGGGCGGGGATGCCCCAATGGATCCCTCATCTTCTCGTCATGGTGGCCGGCATGGTGGTGGCGCTGTTTGCCGGTCTGGCCGTGTTCCGGGCGCTGCGCGGCCTCATCGTGCTGTTACTGATCTCGGCGTTCCTTGCCACCGCCCTCGAACCCGCCGTCAACTACCTCGACAAGCGAGGCTGGCGGCGCGGGCTGGCAACCGGAGCCATCTTCGTAGTCGTCTTGCTGTCGGGCTCGGCCCTGATCGGCTTGATGGTCCCGCTCATAATCGACCAGACCCTGCTCCTGATCGACCGCATCCCCGACTACATAGATGATCTGGCCGTCCAGGCCGAACGGTTCGGGATTGAGTTCTCGTCGGACAAGATCGCGGCCGGCCTCACCGATTTCGATGACACCCTGCAGAGCTACGCCACCGATCTGGCGGGCAGTGCCTTCGGCGTTGGGTCCCGGCTCATCAGCACCGTATTCCAGGGGTTGACCATCGCGCTGTTCACCTTCTACATGGTGGCCGATGCGCCCCGATTCCGCCGGCTGCTCATGTCGACGCTCCCGGCCGAGCGTCAGCGGGAGGTGTTGCGCGTGTGGGAGATCGCCATCGACAAGACGGGTGGATACTTCTACTCGCGGGCATTGCTGGCCGCATTTGCCACGCTGGCTGCCTGGGTGGTGTTCCGGATACTCGGAGTTCCGTTCGCGCTCGCGCTGGCACTGTGGCTCGGGGTCCTCAGCCAGTTCGTGCCCGTTTTCGGCACGTACATCGGCGGGGCGCTCCCGGCGCTGATCGCACTCCTCGAGTCACCGGCCAAGGCGGTGGGACTCATCGTCTTCGTGGTCGTGTATCAGCAGATCGAGAACTACCTGCTCAGCCCCCGGATCACGGCCCGGACCATGTCGCTGCATCCGGCAGTGGCCTTCGGTTCGGCGATCGCCGGCGGGACCCTCATGGGGGTGCCGGGCACCCTCATGGCTTTGCCGGTGGCTGCTACGGTCCAGGCCTTCATCTCGACTTACATCCATCGTCACGAAGTCGTCGACTCCGAGCTCATCGGCACGCGCGCAGCCGCCGCCGCGCCGGAAGAGGCCTGATGATGGTCAAGCGGGTTCGGTCCGGATCCCCCTACGAGGAGACGATCGGATTCTCCCGGGCGGTCCGGGTGGGGGACCGGGTGCTGGTCTCCGGCACTGCGCCGGTGCCTCCCGCCGGCGAGGCGGTTGCCGCCGGCGCCGCCGACCAGATGCGCCGCTGCGGGCAGATCATCGAGACGGCGCTTGGGGAAGCCGGGGCCACGCTCTCGGACGTAGTGCGTACCCGGGTATTCATCACCGACCCGTCCGACGCCGACGAGATCGGCGCGGTCCACGCCGAACTGTTCGGCGCCGCCGCCCCCGCCGCCACCATGGTGGTAGTAGCCGCCCTCCTCGACCGCGCCTGGAAGGTGGAGGTGGAGGTAGAAGCGGTAATGAGTCCGAAGTCCCAAGTCCGGAGCCCCAAGCCAGAAGCCTGAGAAGTCCCATGTCCCGAGTACGGAGTCCCAAGCCAGAAGACTGAGCAGTGCTTGGGTCTTGGGTCTTGGGTCTTGGGTCTTGGGTCTTGGGTCTTGCTCCACTTGCCGTTCCCGAACCACGGGCTAACGTCTCGGCTCTGCTACAGTTCCGAAAGCCGATTCCGGCAGGGTTCCCAAGGTGAATGACACCAAGACCATCATTGAAGAGTTCGGCAAACACGCCACCGACACCGGGTCACCGGAGGTCCAGGTGGCGCTCATTACCGAACGCGTCGCACAGCTCACCGAGCATCTGAAGGTTCATGTAAAGGATCATCACAGCCGGCGGGGCTTGCTCATGCTGGTCGGGAAACGCCGGCGTCTCCTCAACTACCTGCGAAGTCAGGATGTGGAGCGCTACCGCAGTCTTATAGCCAAGCTGGGACTTCGTCGGTAAACGGGAAGGCGGCCGGGAGGTCGCCTTCAACGCGAACAACGCGAACAACCGAGGACCGGGTTCGTTGTCAGTGGTGATTCCTTGTCATCAGACGAGGTGTGACTACTGGTAATTGGCCCGTTCCTCCTGAAAACAAGGAGAGACGCGTGTCTGAATTCACCGTCAGCGGCAAGGTCGGCAACTCCGAGATCACATTCTCGGCCGGCAAAGTCGCACTACAGGCCGATGGGGCGGCAACCGTCACCGTCGGCGAAACCGAGGTGCTGGTCACCGCGGTCGCATCCCGCCGCCTGCGCGAAGGGGTCGATTTCTTCCCGCTCACCGTCGATTGCGAAGAGCGCATGTACGCGGTGGGACGGATCCCCGGGTCGTTCTTCCGCCGGGAGGGTCGCGCCACCGAGCGTGCCATCCTCACCTGCCGACTCATCGACCGGCCGTTGCGCCCATCCTTCAAAGAGGGCTTCCGGTCCGAGACCCACATCATCGCCACCATCCTCCAGGTCGACCACGAGCATCCATATGACGTGGCCGCCCTCAACGGCGCCTCGGCGGCACTCACGATGAGCCCGATCCCGTTCGAGGGCCCCATCGCCGGCGTGCGCATGGGCCTCAAGGACGGCGAGTGGATGGCGATGCCCACGTACAGCGACATGGAAGGTGCCGTCTTTGACCTCACCGTTGCCGGCAAGCGCAACCAGGTCGGCGACATCGACGTCGTCATGGTGGAAGCCGGTGCCACCGAGGAAGCGCTTCGCCTGATCGAAGCAGGCCAGCCCCCGAGTGATGAGGCCGCCGTGGCCCGCGGGCTCGAGGAGGCCAAGACCTACATCGCCCAGCTCATCGACCTCCAGCTCGAGCTGGCCGGCAACTTCAGCCCACCCGAGGTCGAGTGGCCGCTGGTAACCGACTACCCCTCGGAGGTGTTGGATCGGGTGGCCGCCGCCATCGGCGATCGGGCAAACGAGGTCATCGCCATCGCCGACAAGCAGGCCCGCGGCGAAGCGCAGACCGCGCTCGGCGAGGCCATCGAGGCCGAGCTCATCACCGAGGACACCGATCCGGAAGAGGCCGCCATGGTCAAGAAGGCGTTTCGGTCGGTCATGAAGCAGAAGATGCGCTCGCGGGTGGTGTCCGACGGTGTCCGCCTCGACGGCCGGGCACCGGCTGATATTCGTGAACTCGAGGCCGAGGTCGGTGTGCTGGATCGCACCCACGGCTCGGGGTTGTTCAAGCGAGGCGAGACCCAGGTCCTCAACGTAACCACGTTGGGGATGCTTCGCATGGAGCAGATGCTCGACACCATTGCCCTCGAGGAGTCGAAGCGCTACATGCATCACTACAACTTCCCGCCCTACTCGACTGGGGAAACCGGCTTCATGCGGGGTCCGAAGCGACGTGAGATTGGCCACGGGGCGTTGGCGGAGAAGGCGCTGCTTCCGTCCATTCCCACCGCCGACGACTTCCCGTACGCGTTCCGGCTCGTGTCTGAGGTGCTGGCGTCAAACGGTTCCAGCTCGATGGCGTCGGTGTGCGGATCCAGCCTTTCGCTCATGGACGCCGGCGTGCCGATCGTCGCCCCGGTGGCCGGTATCGCCATGGGTTTGATCGCCCATGATGGCGGCTTCGTCACTCTCACCGACATTCTCGGAGCCGAAGATGCCCTCGGCGACATGGACTTCAAGGTGGCGGGCACCGCCAGCGTGATCACCGCCCTCCAGCTCGACACCAAGATCGAAGGCCTGCCGGCCGAAGTGCTGTCCAACGCGCTCGATCAGGCCAAGGACGCCCGTCTCAAGGTGCTGGCGGCCATGAACGAAGCCATCCAGGCTCCCCGCGACGAGCTGCGCCCCTATACGCCTCGCATCGAGGCCGTGCAGATTCCTCGCGACAAGATCGGGGAGATCATCGGTCCGAAGGGCAAGATGATTCGCGAGATCGAAGAGGAGACCGGAGCTACGCTCGACATCGATGATGATGGGACGGTACGGGTGGGCGCCGCCGACCAGGAGTCGATGGAGGCAGCTCGCAACAAGGTGATGCTCATCGCCTTCCCGCCTGAGGCCGAATTGGGCATGGAGTACGAGGGTGAGGTCGTCAACATCACCAAGTTCGGTGCGTTCGTCAACATCCTTCCCGGTCGCGACGGTCTGTTGCACATCTCCAAGATCGGCGGTGACCGGCGGATCGACAATGTCGAGGACGTGCTCAGCCTGGGCGACAAGGTCAAGGTCGTGGTCGGTGAGATCGACCGTAACGGCAAGGTCAGCCTGAATATGGCCGGTCAACCGGTCTCCGATGGTGGAGGCGGCGGTGATGATGACCGGGGTGGCCGGGACCGCGATGGCGGTGATCGTGACCGGGGTGGCCGCGACCGTGATCGGGGTGATCGTGATCGAGGCGGCCGGGATCGTGACCGCGGAGGCCGTGATCGTGACCGTGGCGAGCGGTCGGACAGCCGTGACGGTGGCGATTCGAGACGTCGGCGCCGTCCCCGCCGGGACGAAGCCGCCGAGCACCGCAGCGAGTCGGGATCCAAGCGTCGCCAGGCGGCCAGCTTCGAAGACGAGTTCGAGAAGGGCTTCGACGGCTAGCGGGTTGCCGCCGGACTAGCTGGTTGCCACCAGTGCCTCGGCCAGCATCGAGTTGACGAGTGCGATGCCGGCCGAGTTCACGTGCAGGAAGTCGTAGAACTCGCCGGTGGTCCACGGGTAGTCGGTTAGGTCGATGTAGGGCAGGCCGCGGCTGTCGGTGAAGCTCTTCACCGCCGTCCGGTACGCCTCGTAGTCGGCGACACCGTTCGGATGCAGGTCGAGGTAGTCCTCGGCGACGTAGGGCATCTCGACGACGATCACCTCGATGCCCTGCGCTTCGAGTTCGGCTACCAGGCGGGTCAACGACTCGGTTTCGATGCCGCCGAGGGTGAAGTCGTTGAGAGCCCGCTCCCGGGTGCGCGTGATGTCGAGCGGGCGCGGGTTGTAGTCCTCGCCCGGCAGGATGAATTCTCCGGTGTTGGGCCCGTCCGGGTTGTACTGGGTGACCAGCGAGGCCGGGTCACGAATGAACGGACTGATCCGAACCAGGGCCGACACCTCACCCAGGCTCCGCTGTACTTGCTGACCCATGGTTTCCTCCCCCATGAACCGGGCTCGTCCTCGTGAGGTCAGGTACTTCTCGAACACCTCGGCGTTAGAGCTGCTGGCATCGTTGAGGTCGCGGCTGGTCAGGCCGATTACGACGGTCTTGGGGGCAATGAGCGGTACGACGACGTTGAGCGTCCAGTCCTCTGTCAGGCGCATCGAGGAACCGTCGAGCCCGGCGTTGTAGAAGCTGCCGAGACCGCTCATCGTCTCGAGGTCCTCGGTGATGAAGGCCGCATTGACCGACGAGTTGCCGATCAGCACCACGTCGGCCGTCTTACCGTCGGCCGCCAGAGCTTCCATCTGGGCAACCTTGCGGTCGGTCTGGGGAAAGTTCCAATCCGGGTTGGGGAGACCGCCGGCAAGAACTCGCGCCGCCAACTCGCTCGCCAGCAAAACGGCCAGGGTGATGCTCGCGACCTTCCCTCCTCTGCCCCGGAGGATGCCAAACGACGCACCCTCGCCGTCGATCACTTCAAGCTCCGGGTCGGTGGGGGTACTGGTGGGTAGCGCGCTCATTGGTATCTCAGAATTGGAAGTAGATGAAGGGAATGGTGCCGCCACCGGTGAAGACGATGAGCCCGACGATCATGACGCCGTACGCTAGCCCCCTGCTCAGATCCGGCCAGGCGAGCTGGGCCGTCTGGCTTCTTCCCTGGCGCTGGGCGAGGTCGATGACGAAGCTCATCAAGCCGAGCGGGACCAGCAGGGCCATCATCTCGCCGGCCGCCACCAGGTCGGGCACGCCGCCCCGCAGAGTCACGATGCCGCTCAGATAATCCCACGCCTGGGCAAACGAATCTGCCCGAAAGAAGATCCAGGACAAGGCCACCAGGTGAAATGTCACCAGCGCCGGCGCGATATCGCCGACCGTGAAGGGATCGTCCGCCGCCTTGGGGCTCTTGTGGCGCAGGCTGCGATGAGCGGCCAGGTAGAGGCCGTGCAGGCCGCCCCAAACCACGAAGGTCCAGGCGGCGCCGTGCCACAGGCCGCCCAGCAGCATCGTGATCATGAGGTTGCGATACGTGAAGATCTTCCCTCGGCGATTTCCACCCACGGTGATGTAGAGATAGTCCCGCAGCCACGTCGACAGCGAGATGTGCCAGGTCCGCCAGAAGTGGGTGATGTTGCGGGACAGGTACGGTTGGCGGAAGTTCTCCATCAACTCGATCCCCAGCAGGCGGCTGGTGCCGCGGGCGATGGCGGAATAGCCGGCGAAGTCACCGTAGATCTGCAGCGAGAAGGCGTATAAGCCGAGTAGGAGCCGGAGCCATCCGCCCGAGCCGGAGCGCCCGAACGCCTCGTTGACCATCGGGGCAAGCCCGTCGGCGATCACGACCTTGCGAAACAGACCCAGCAGGATGAGATAGAGGCCCGACCGGATCTCCGGTTGGGCCAGTCGGGTGCGCGCTTTTTGGATCTGGGGGAGCAGGCGGTTGGCCCGCTCGATCGGTCCCGCCACCAGCTGTGGAAAAAAGGCGACGTAGACCGCGAAGCTGAGCCGGTCGGTGGTCGGTTTCATCTTGCCCCGGTAGACGTCGATCGTGTAGCCGAGGGTTTGGAAGGTGTAGAAGGAGATACCGACCGGAAGCAGGACGGTGAGAGTTGGCAGGTTGGGCTGGAGGCCGACCGAGTCGAGGGCGGAGGCGGTGGAATCGATGAAGAAGTTGAAATACTTGAAGAAGCCGAGGATGCCGAGGTTGACGGCGATGCTGACAAACATGAGCAGGCGTCGGACCTTGGCATCCTGGCGGGCGGCTATCGCCTGTGCCACATAGAAGTCGGTGAAGGTCGAAACCAGGATCAGGCTGAGGAATCGCCAATCCCACCATCCATAGAAGATGTAGGAACCCACCAGCAGCAGGAGGTTCTGGCGCTTGCGTAGCACCGTCCAGTAGAGGATGAATACGAGCGGCAGGAAGACTGCGAACTCAAACGAGTTGAAAACCATCTAATTCCTGTCGTAACCCTGCAGCCTTGCCTTCCCCCAGCAAGCGATCAGTGTACTTGGATATTCGGCGCCCACTTCCGGCCAGTTGAGGCACTCTCAGTGACGGTTTGTAATCGAACATACGTTCGATTAATGTGAGATGTCTATGACATTGGAACTGGAGGCGGGAAAGGTAATCGGGCTGGTGGGGGCACCAGGGTTCGGGCTCACCCGGCTGGGGCTGGGATTGCTGCGGGGTCAGCCGGGATGGGTGGCCTGTGTTGATGTGCGCGGTTGGCTCAGTCCGCTAACTCTGTGGGAAATGGGAATTGCCACCGATCGGGTAGTGGTGGTCCGTTGTTCAGATCCCCAGCGCTGGCCTCAAGTCACTGCCGCGCTGGTGGAGGGGATGCAGGCGGTATATGCCGAAATGCCTTCCGGCATAGCTCCCCCAATGGTTCGCCGCCTCGGTGCACTCGTCCGTGCCCGGTCGACATCGATGGTGTTGCGTCCGGTCGATGGAGACATTCCGGCCGGCATCACCCATCTCCGACTGGAAGCCCAGGAGGTTGCCTGGGAAGGGGCCGGGCAGGGGAGAGGTCGTCTGCGAGAACGCCGGTTCACCCTGGCTGCCTCGGGCAAGGGGGTTGGGGGGATACGTCACATACTCGAGGTGGAGGACGATGGCACGGACACTGTGCGTGTGGTTTCCCGATTGGCCGTTGCGATGCCTGGACGCGCCGTCGGATGAGCCGCACCAGGTGGTCGACGACACCAATCGGGTAGTGGCGGCCAATCGCGCAGCACGGGCGCATGACGTGCAGGTCGGCATGCTGCGACGGGAAGCCGAGGCAGTGTGCCCCACTGTTGTCACCTATGCCCAGGATCGGGGGGTTGAGGCAGGCAGGTTCGAGCCGGTGGCGGTTGCCATCGAATCGTTGGTTCCGCGCGTCGAGATGGTTCATCCCGGCCTCGTATTCGTGCCGATTGCCGGGGCGGTTCGCTACTACGGGGGAGAGGCCGCTCTAGTCGGAAAGGTGGCAAAGGCCATCGAAGCCGTGGCCGGCCCGGGGGCGGCGATCGGTGTTGCGCAGGGCCCATTTGCGGCTCGCCAGGCGGCGGGACTGGCAGAAGCCGGCCCTGTCATCGTCACCGATGAGGCCGCCTTCCTTGCTTCGCTGGATGTCGGTGCCATCGGCAGTGAGGACCTCGCCGCCACCTTCCGCTGGCTCGGTATCACAACGCTGGGAGAGCTGGCCCGGCTTCCCCGGGCGGCGGTGGCATCCCGGTTCGGCACCCTGGGCTTGGATGCCCACCGCTATGCCTCGGGCGAGGACCGGGCCACGCATCCGCGCGGGGTGCCAGAGGGCCACGCAGTCGAAGATAAATACGAAGAGCCGCTCGCCAACCTCGAGCAGGCCGGTTTTGCGGCTCGCAACCTTGCCAACCGTTTGCTGGAAAAGCTGAAGGCAGACGGGGTAGCCCCCCACCGGGTAGAGGTAGAGGCCGAGTCGGTTGAGGGAAAAGTGCTGAGCCGGGTATGGCGGAGCGCCGATCCTTTTGACGAAGCCAATCTGGCCGAACGGATTCGCTGGCAGTTGCGGGCCTGGGTTGAATCGGGAGGGATTCCCGGCGGGCTGCAGCGGCTGCGGGTGATGCCTGCCGATCTGTCGGGGGAAGGGCGCCAGTTGGGGCTGGCCGAAGATCCGGTGAGCGAAGCGGAAGCCACCCGGGCGCTCATCCGCGCTCAGGCCCTGGTCGGGCCCGATGCGGTATTGCAGGCCCGTCCGCAAGGCGGTCGCGATCCGCTCGAACGTGTGCAATGGTTCCGGTGGGGGGAATCGGCTCCCCTCCCATCCCGGGATCAATCGGCTCCCTGGCCCGGGCGCCTTCCCGCTCCCTCGCCTTCTCTGGTGCCTTCTCAACCTCGCCGGTTGGGAGTGGAATGGGAGGACGGTCTGCCTACCAGGGTCCGGCTACGCAGCCGGTGGGAACCGGTCCTGTCCTGGGCCGGTCCCTGGCGCCGGATGGGCCGGTGGTGGGAGGGCGAGTCGGCCACCGATCGGTACCAGCTGGTCACCTCGGCGGGTGCTTTTCTCTGTGAGGTGCGTGGGGGAGAGGCATACCTGGTGGGTATCTACGACTGAGTGCCTTTGAGAGTGGAAACAGGCTCCCCCTCAGCGGAGGGGGAGCCTGTGTGGGGTCTGGGCGGCCATGCTTCTGTTAGGGATTCCCCTCCGGATACGGGCCATTCGGATCGAGGTCGGGTGGGTCGGTGCCGACGAATATCGGCAATGCCACCGCGGTCCGGTCCACCAGCACGGCCGGGGTGAACTCACCGTGCTCGGCGTATGCCGGGTCGGGGTCCAGGTTGGGTGGGTCGGTGCCGACGAAGATCGGCAGGGCCACCGCGGTCCGGTCCACCAGGACAGCCTGGGTGTACTGGCCGTGCTCGGCCTCTCGTCCGACCGGTCCGGTCACAACCTCCTCGTCACTGCCTCCCAGGAAGACAGCTGCCATCACGGCGGCCACTGCCATGATCACGAAGAGTGCCATCCACTGGATCCAGCGGTAGATCCTGGGGGCGGGCGCCTTTTCGAGTTTCGGACGGAGATCGAGTCGCTGCTTCTCCGGCGCAGTCGGTGCCTTCGTCTCTGCTTTCAACTTCTTGTCAAGCAGATCTGCCATGGCGGTTCCTTTCTTTCCCCCCAACCATGCACCTTTGACCCTGGAAGAAGCCTGCAACCGGGTTGCCAGGCGCTTGCAGGTTCCTTGTGAAAACGGTCACAAGCCTCTAGCTGCGCCCGGTCGGCCGATATTCACTAGGGGCGAGGTCGACATGCGATCTGACACTGAGATCCTCATCCTGGGCCCCCTGGAGGCTCGTCGTTCCGGCGAGATCATCCACATTGGCGGCCATCACCTTCGCGCTGTGCTGGCCGCTCTGGTCCTCAGCGCCAACCATGCAGTCCGCGCCGAGCAGCTGGCCTGGGTGGTGTGGGGGGACGACCCACCTCCTTCCTCGGAGGCAACCATTCAGTCTTGCATCTCGCGGCTCCGGTCCTTGCTTGGCCGCGACGCCATCCTCAACGAGGATCACTCGTACACGCTCATCGCCGAGTGCGAACAGCTGGATTCGTGCCGGTTTGAGCGTCTGGTGCAGCAGGCCAGAGATTGCGTCGACGACGAGCCACAGAAGGCGCTCAAAGCCTCCCGGGCGGCGATTGCGCTCTGGCGGGGCCCGGTGCTTGGCCACCTGGGTGACGAGGAATTCGGGCACCTGGAGGCGATTCGGCTCGAGGAGCTGCGGCTGTTGGCGGTAGAGATCGAAACCGAATCCGAATTGCTCCTCGACCACCTCTCTGAGTGTGCTTCACGGCTCAGGGCGCTGGTGGTCGAGTACCCGTACCGCGAGCGATTCTGGTGGCTCCTCATCCGGGCGTTGTTCGCCGATGAGAGGCGGTTGGAGGCCATGGAAGCGTTTGACGACTACGCCCGTTGGATGGAGCAATCGGGATTGGAGCCCAGCACCACCTTCGATCAATTAGTGGCTGGGTCAGGCCTCGCCCGCTAAGCCCTCGTAGGCGTCGCGGATGAGGGTCTCTACCCTGGACTGCATTTCCATGGGCGGTCCCGCTTGTTCGATCAGCGGATGGATCACCACCCGGACCTGCCCGCCATACATGCGCCAATCCCCGGGCGGCCAGGCGCGTTCGGTTCCCTCGATGGTGACCGGCAGAATCGGGGCCGCCACCGCCTTGGCGATGATGAAGGGCCCCTTCTTGAACTCTTTCACGTCATGGGTCCGGGACCGGGTGCCTTCGCCGTAGATCATCAACGAGAGGCCGAGCTCGAACACTTCGCGCACTTGCCGGTTGATGTAGTCGTATCCGCCGGCGCCGGCCTGGCGGTCAACCTTGACCATGTGCATCGCCTTGACGGCGGTCCCGAAGAAGGGAATCCGGTAGATCTCCTTCTTGGCCATGAACCGGTAGTGGAGAGGTTGAAGCGCCAGCCAGTGGACCATCGGGTCGAGGTTCGATAGGTGGTTGGAGACCACCACCTGGGCGCGATCGGGACGGAGGTGGTGACGGCCTTCCACCTCGAAACGGACCCCGGCCACCATGAGGAAGAGGCGGGCCCAGCCGGCGGCCGCCCGGTCCGAGACGTGCCAGCGGAGCGGGAGCCAGCTGCCGATGACGGCGATGCTGCCGAACAGGAGGGTGGAGAGGGCAATGGTCGGGTAGGCGACCAGCGCGCGCAGGGCCGGGACCACGGTCAGCTGCCGTCGAATTCGGGCAGACGCTTTTCGAGAAATGCCGCCACCGCTTCCCGCAGGTCATTGGAATGAAGGAAGGCGGCGTTCCAGAGGGCGACATAATCGAGGGCCTGGTCGATACCCATGTTCTCGGTCGCGGCCAGGACCGCCTTCGAGCCCTGCACCGCCAGCGGGGAGTTGGCGGCGATCTCATCCGCCAAGGCGGCGGCAGCTTTCAGCAACTCATCGCGGTCGCCGTACACGTGGCTCACCAGACCCATCTCGCGGGCTTCGCTTGCCCCGACATCTCTGCCGGTAAAGGCGAGCTCGGCCATCCGGCCGGGATCGATGATGCGCGGGAGCCGTTGCAGAGTGCCGACATCGGCCACCATGCCCATTCGCGTCTCGCGCACCGAGAACACGGCGTCCTCGGCGGCCAACCGGATGTCGCAGGCGGTGATGAGGTCGACTCCAGCCCCGATGCAATAGCCGTGAACCGCGGCGATCACCGGTTTGGGGCAGCGGGCCACCGCGGTCATGGTGTCCTGCATCCGCTTGACTGCGGCGCGAGTTTGCCGGCGACCGGCTGCGCCGCCGTCCGATCCGAAGCCCGCCATGAGGGCCGGTCCAAACTCCTTGAGATCCAGCCCGACGGTGAAATGTTCTCCACGAGCGGCGATCACGACTACCCGTGCCTCGGCGTCGTCTCCCAAATCAGCCATAACCTCGGGCAGGTCTTGCCACAGAGCGCCCCCCATGGCGTTACGGGCGTCGGGACGGTCGAGCCACACCGTGGCAACGTGCCCGTCTCGTTCCAGCGTGAGTACCTCGGACATGGTGCCAGGTTAGGGGGTTGCCGGCGCCACCAGCACGAGCACTACAGTTTGACGAATCCCGAAGGAGACGTGACTGATGGTGGATTTCAAGGACCGGGTGGCCGTTGTGACCGGCTCCGGCGGGGGTTTGGGACGTCAGCACGCACTGCTCCTGGCGGAGCGAGGAGCGGCGGTTGTCGTCAACGACCTCGGCGGCAACGTCGATGGGACCGGTCAGGAGTCTGCCGCCGCCGACGGCGTAGTGGACGAGATCAGGGCCAAGGGGGGAGCCGCGGTGGCTGAATATTCGTCGGTGGCGACGCCCGAGGGTGGGGCTGCCATCGTTCAGAAAGCGGTCGACGAGTTTGGCCGCATCGACATCGTTGTGAACAACGCCGGGATCTTGCAAGACAAGGCTTTTCACAACATGGAAGTCGGTCAGATCACGGACGTGCTCGATGTTCATCTGCGCGGCTCGTTCTATGTGACCCGGGCGGCCTGGCCCCACCTGCGGGGGCAGAGTTACGGGCGGGTGGTCATGACTTCCTCGGCCTCGGGTGTCATCGGGAACTTCGGCCAAACCAACTACGGCGCGGCCAAGATGGGCATGGTCGGCATGGTCAACGTACTCAAGCTGGAGGGTGCTAAGTACAACATAAAGGTGAACGCCATCGCTCCGATCGCGGTTACGCGAATGACCGAGGAGCTGCTCGGCGCCTTCGGCATCACCACCGACCAGTTCGGGCCCGAGCTGGTGAGTCCGGCGGTTGCCTACCTCGCCTCTGAAACCTGTGAGCTGACCGGCGAGGTCTGGTCCGTGGGGGGCGGATCGGTGAGCCGTTTCTTTGTAGGCCTGACCGACGGCTATTTCAAGCATCCTCTCAAGGAAGGTGAAATCACCATCGAGGACATCTCCGGCCACCTCGAAGAGATTCGGTCGCTCGACGATTACCTCATCCCCACCTCAAACCAGGATGAGTTCCAGAAGCTCGGGGCCAAGTTCGACGGGTGAGCCAGGGGGCAAAAGCGGTCTAGCCGCCGAAGCCGAAGTCACCCTCCTCGGCGGCCGCGGTCAGCAGGCTTAGGAAGAATTGGCCGGCCGGGTTGGAATCTCCCGCTTCCAGGGTGCCGATCCTCTCGAGAAATAGCTCGGTCATTTCTTCGTCGGTGCATCCGGCTTCGTTGGTTCGCCGCTCGAGATCGTCTGCCTCCTGCTCGTAGTTCGAATCTGAGAACGGGTCGGCGGTCGAGAGGTCCGACAGCGAGAGCCCATCGAACTCGTCGATCGCGCCCTGAAAGAGCTCCATGCCGTCATCCATGATGGTGGAGCAGCTCGAACTGCCTCCCCCACAGGCTGTCAAGGCGAGTGCGAACGCGGTCAAGCAGAGGATGGCTCTGGTCACGGATGCCCCAATGGTCGTCGGTTATTGCTGGCGATACTACCTCGGTGAGGTCCCGTCACCGGGCGTGCTCCTCCCCCCGGGTGAGGACCGAGAGCCAACCGCGGCAGAACAACAAAGCGCCGACGCTCTCTACGCCGCGACCGTGGCCGCCGTCGCCAAGTACGAAGACCCGGCGGTTGCAGCCGCCGACGGATACGACGTGGGGAACATCGTCGGTCGGAGCCACCATGCCCAGAACTCCGCCTATAAGGAGGACGGTCACGTCTTCGATCCGGAACGGCCGGAGAACCTCATCTACGCGGTGGGCCCGACCGGCCCGGTCCTGATCGGCGTCATGTACGAGATGGACGGCATCGGAGTAGCCGGGCCGGCCATTGGTGGGCCACTCACGGTGTGGCACGCCCACGATCATGTGTGTTTTGCTCTCACTCCCCCCGCCCTAGCCGGCCTCACGTCGCCGTTCGGCTGTTGCCCGGCCGGTTCGATCACCATGCCCATCACCAACGAGATTATTCACCTGTCGACTCTGCCGGGGGTGCCGGAGGAGTTCGGTGACCTCGAAGACTCGTGGCTCACCGACTACTTGGCGGGATTGGCCTAGCCGAGCTTTCCCCCACCCCACAGCCGCCCTCGTCAACTCAGCAGGGCATCGACGAGGGCGCGGACGTTGGTCTGATCCAGGCAGTTGATGATCCAATCGTTCCCGTCGGCCGAGGTTCCGCAGCCGTCGAGGTGCCGGCGCAGCTGGTTCAACGAATGTGCAGCCCGGGTGTCCAGGCCGTTGAGGGCGTGATTGTCCGCACTGGCCAGCCGGGCCAGCATCGCCTTCCGAAGGCCTTTGGCCTTGAACGAGCTGTCCGGCAGGTCGGAGACGACGTTGGCAATGACGGAGGGGTCATCGCCATCGAGCAAGCCGTCGTCGTCGCTATCCTCGTCGAGCGGGTCGGTGTTGGCGATATTCACCTCGAGTCCGTCCTCCAGCCCGTCATCGTCGCTGTCGGGGTCGAGCGGGTCGGTGCCGATGTCGAGCACCTCCTCGCCGTCACCCAACCCGTCATCGTCGCTGTCCGCGTCGCTGGGATCGGTCCCCAACCCCGCTTCCTCGACATCGGAGAGGCCGTCGCCATCGGTGTCGGCCACACCGGGCGCACCGGGGTCGACAACGAAACCGTCGCTCACGAGGTCACCGTCGCCGCGGCTCCCGTCAACGAACCGAAGTGTCACCTCGCCGCCGGTGAAGGTGGCACCGGTGGTGCCGTCCCACGCGAAGTCGTACCAATGATCGGTGGGGTCACCTGCCTCGGGGCCGTACTTCCAATACGAAGTGATCGGCTCGCCGTCAGAAAAGATCAGCGTGACGGTGGCCGTCGGATTGGCTGTTACGCGGAAACCAACGAGACCTTGCGGGAGCACCACCATGGGCGGCGGTGCTGGCGCCGGGCCGGTGGACACGTCGGACAACACCGAACCCTCGCCGGCGACGAGCGTGACGTAACCGACGCCGACTCCGGCAGGCAGGGAGCTCACAGCAGGTTGGAGCCGATCCGGGATGCCGTCGTTGTTGCCGTCGCCGTCGTTGGGAGCGGCGTCCTCGACGGCGGACGAGACCCCATCGCTGTCATCGGGAGGTTGGAACTCGAAGGCACCGAGGTCGCAGCGGGCGAATCCGTCCGTGTCGCCATCGATGGGACGGGGCTCAGTGCGTTGGTCCGTCGACTCGCAGTCGAAGAACGTGGCACTGGTGACCGCCGTGTCGCCGTCCACAGCGGGCGAGGACGGCAGCAGCCGGTGGGTGCGAGTCGGCCCGCCGTTGGCTGCCAGCGACCCGAGGCCCGGATCCAGCGGTGCGGCAACCGTGCCCGACTGGATGAAGGCCTGGGTTCCGAAGATGGCGTCGGCGAAGTCACAGTTGCTGTTCAGCACCCCCACGAGGTTGTCGCGCTCGGATTTGAAAAAGAACGGCGTGAGGCTATAGCAGTCCGGGGCGACATCGGCATCGAACGAACTGCGATTGTCGGTGTTGTCGGCGAGGATCGAGTTGGCCATCGAGATGCGGCCGGTGTGGGCATTGTAGATCCCACCGCCGAAGCGCGTCGGCTCCATACCAGTGCCGCCGGGGGCGTTGCCTTCGTTATTAGTGATGGTGGTAAAGCTGATGTTGATCTGACCGCCGACGTTGCGGATGCCGCCGCCGGCGCCGTTGGCGGTGTTGCCCGAGATCGTGGAGTTGAGGATGTCGATGCGGCCCTCGTTGACGTTCGATATACCGCCGCCCCGGGTGGCGTAGTTGTCGGCGACCAGCGTCTCCTCCAGATCGAGGTTGCCGGCGTTGAAGATGCCACCGCCTTGCGATGTCTGGCCACCGCCTCCTTCGGGTAGCTCGTTGCGCACGACCTCGGAGCGCCGCAGCGTCAGGCTGCCCCAGTTCTGGACGCCGCCGCCGAAGCTGGACGAGTCGTTATCGCGCACCGAGACCTCGGTGGCTGTGAGGGTGGCGCCGTCATCGACCCGAAGACCGGCGGAAGAGCCCACCGAGGCCCGACCGTTTGCGATGTCGAGGCCGCTCATGCTGACGATGGGCCCGTCACCGGCACCCACGCGCCATTCGATGCATGCAGGGTGGTCGATGAACACGGTGCCGCCCTGGACGAACACGCCGACGAAGTCGCCGGTGTCGCCGTCGTAGCGGAGGATCTGATCGGTGGCGCTGGTGACGTAGAGATCGCCGTCCGGACCGAAGCTCAAGTCGCCGGGCCGGTCCAGCCCGCCGTCGCCGGGATCGACAAACGTGTCTTGGAAAGCGCCGGTGGTTGCGTCGTAGCGCAACACGCGGTCGCTGGCGTCGCTGGCCACGTAGAGCGAGCCGTTGTGGAACTCGAGGTCTCTCGGATCACTGAGGCCCCCGGAGCCGGCGGACACGAACACCGAATCAAATGCACCGGTGTCCTCGTCATAACGCAGCACCTCGTCGGTGCCTACCGATGTGACGTAGAGGTGATCGCCAAAGAAGGCGATCGAGTTGGGAAAGGCCAGCCCACCGGATCCGGCGGCAATAAAGGTGCCCTCGAGATTGCCGGTCGTACGGTCGTACCGGCTGATCCCGCCCGTGGGTTGGAAGCTCGTCACGAACAAATCGAAGTCCGGAGCTGGTCCGAAGTCGCTCGACGTGGGGACCGGCGCGGCCGGGTTGGTGAACAGCGCGCCCGGCAGGTCGTCTGGCTCGTAGCGGTGCACGCCGGACTCGAAGCCAGCCACATAGAGCTCGCCGTCGTTGCGGATGTTGATGTCGATGGGATTGTTGAGCCCTCCGTTGCCGGTGGGAATCACCGTGCCGTTGAGAGCGCCGTGGCGGTCGTAGCTGCGTACCCGATCGTTCGCCGAGTCGCACACGAGAGCCTCGACTGTGCGGATGCGCAAGACCTCGGTCGCGTCCTGGCCGTCGAGCACGGTGGCGCCCATACCGGCGCCGTTGATGAACACCGAGTCCTCGACCACGAGTTGATCATCGAGGGGGTAGGTGCCCGCCGGTATGTCGATGATGTCGCTTCCGGGGGTGGCATTGGCTTCCTCGATGGCGGCCCGCACGGTGCACACGCCACCCGCGGCAGCGCACAATCCATCACCAGGGTTGACATCGGGAAGGTCGGCGGTGCTGTTCACCGTGAACGTGGCGGCGGCGGCCGGGGCGGCCGTGCCGATCGTCACTCCGCCCGCTAACAGCAGCGCGGACGCCAATACCGCGCCTCCAAGACGTCGCCTCCTGCCGCTCGCATCCATCGCCGATGCCAAAAGACCCCTCATAACGCCCTTCCCCTTCCCCACACAACACTTGGCACTCGCTCCGTGGCTGAACCTACCAGAAGAAACACACGCCATGCGGGGGCCTCGCACCTAGGGGGCTGGATAGCGGTAGATGCTGCTGGGGTCCTCGGGGAACCATTCGCAACCGAGGGCGGCGTTGACAACCTCACTCAACTCGATCGGTAGCCAGGCCACATCCTCGAAGGCGCGGCGGGCCGCCGTGGCGTCCGAGCTCAGCCTGGAAGCCGATACACACCTGCTTCCCTTCGGCAACGGACGCTCGATAGGCAGCCACTTCGGGGCTGTCAGACAGTGCGGTCCAGCCGGCTTCGGTGCCGGGGATCTCCCCCATCCGCTCGGCGAGTGCCGTCTCGATCCGGATGAAGTCAGCGTTCCAGTTCCAGAGCCACCAGCTGTCGTTCGCCGGCCGAGAAGCGGCCACCGCGTTCACGCACCTCGGTATCGAGCCCCGCCGGAAGCGAATCGATCCAATCGTCGATGCCCATCTCGATGGCCGCCGCCCGGATCTGGCGTTCGTCGGCATCGGGCCGGGCGCAGCGGAGGTTGTCCCGCAGGGTTCCATTGAAGAGAAACCCCTCCTGAGGAATGAGGCTGATCGTCTTTGGTCGTCGGTTATTGCTGGCGATACTACGGCCGACCAGGGCGACTTCGGTGCAATGCCGAGTGGAAGCGACCTGGGCGGGTGGCAACGGTTCCGCTATTCGCCCCGCTGGTGGATGGCGAGGAGCACGCCGTTTCGGAGCCGGATGGTGGCAGTGTCCGCCACCAACTGGTTGCTCACTCCCCGGGTCGAGCTTGCCAGCAATACCTCATCGGATAGCTCGTATGCGAGGCCGGCGGTGGTAACGCCGTCGGCCGGCTCGCCGACCGCCAGCAGGGTCAGAATGTCACCGGGGGTTCCATGGATGGTGGCTTCGGTCCGGATGGCAAGGACGTGGGCTGATCCCACCATCCACTCAACGTCGATGTCTGCCCATCCCGGGGAAGCAAGCAACATGGCGTTTGCCAGCAGATGATCGACTCGTCCGCCACCACCACCCACGACGACAATGCGGGCAGCCCCGTGTCGGACGGCGGCCGCCAGCGACAGCTCGAGATCGGTGGCATCTTTGTCGGGCGGATGCTCCTCAATCGCAACGCCGCTTTCCCTGGCGGAGGCGAGACCCGCAGGGGAGACCGAGTCGAGATCGCCGACCAGCAAGTCCACCCCAACGCCGAGCGATGCCGCGCGGTCGAGTCCCGAATCGGCGGCGATAACGTAATCGGCGTCGGGTAGCGGGACCATGAGGTCCGCCATCTCTCCACCCGCAAACACCAGCACCGTCTTGGTATCCATCTGTGCGACATTACCTCTGTTGGTTGATTGCCTTGCCGGAAAACGTACAACCGCCCACCGGCGACCGTCGACCGCCAACCGCGGTCTGGCAAGTTCGCGGTGGGCGGTGGGCGGTGGGCGGTGGGCGTCTTGCTAACTTCACCTGATGGGAACCTCGGACATCGCCGTAATCGGTCTTGCCGTCATGGGCCGCAATCTGGCGCTCAATATGGCCGATCACGGGTACCAGGTGGCGGTGTACAACCGCACCACCGCCAAGACTGAGGCCTTCATGGAAGAGGAGGGCCGAGCGGCGGGGATTGCTGCCGCGTCCACTCTCGAGGAGCTGGTCGGGCTGCTGGCGTCTCCCCGGCGGGTCATGCTGATGGTGCAGGCCGGTCCGGGAACGGACGCGGTCATCGAGGCGCTGATTCCGCTGCTCGACGAAGGGGACATCATCATCGACGGCGGTAACGCCCACTACGAAGACACCATTCGCCGGACTCGCCAGATCGAAGACCGGGGACTGCTCTTCATCGGGACGGGTGTGTCCGGAGGCGAAGAAGGAGCCCGGTTCGGGCCGTCGATCATGCCGGGGGGTTCGGCAGCCGCCTGGCCGGCAGTGAAGGACATTCTGCAGTCGATTGCCGCCAAGGTGGCCGACGGTACCCCTTGTTGCGATTGGGTGGGCAGCGACGGTGCCGGCCACTACGTAAAGATGGTGCACAACGGCATCGAGTACGGGGACATGCAGGTGCTGGCCGAGGCCTATTCGCTGATGGACGTTGGCCTGGGAATGTCCTATGACGACATGGCTGCCACTTTTCGAACCTGGAAGGAGGGCCCGCTCGACTCATACCTCACCGACATCACCGCCGACATCATGGCCGTGCGGGACGCCGACGGCTCGCCCCTGGTGGGGAAGATCCTCGACGCCGCCGGCCAGAAAGGCACCGGGAAGTGGACCGGCATCTCGTCGTTGACTCTCGGGGTTCCGGTCACACTGGTGGCCGAAGCCGTGTACGCACGGGTCTTATCCGCCTTCAAGGATCAAAGGGTGGCGGCGGCGGACATCTTGCCGGGGCCGGAACCCGCCATCCCCGGCGACCGGGCCGCGGTGGTCTCCGACCTGCATGACGCCCTCTACGCCTCCAAGATCGTCAGCTACGCGCAGGGATTCATGCTGCTGCGAGCGGCTGCGCTCGAATATGGATGGGATCTCGACTACGGGGCCATCGCCTATCTTTGGCGGGAGGGCTGCATCATCCGCTCCGTGTTGCTCGAGCACATCAAGACCGCCTTCGGGCGGGCTCCCGACCTGGCGTCGCTCGTCCTGGACGATTATTTCCGAGTCGAGCTGGAAGGTGCACAGGCGGGTTGGCGACGCACCATCACCCGGGCCGTCGAGGCCGGGATCCCGGTGCCGGCCTACTCAACGGCCCTGGCGTTCTACGACGGCTACCGCACGGCGCGGCTCCCCGCCAACCTCATCCAGGCCCAGCGCGACTACTTCGGGGCGCACACCTACGAGCGCATTGACAAGCCGCGTGGTGAGTCATTTCATACCGAATGGCTCGACGGCTGATAGGGCTAGCATCGACTGGGTGAGTGACGAGAAGACTCCTCAACCCGAAGTCCTTCCCCCAGCTGAGCCCGAGGTGGTAGGGGAGGCGGAAGACGATTCTGAGCCCATGGTGTCCGAGCCGCTCAAGCTCGTGCGGATTGCCTCCATGACCCAGGCGATGCTGGTCGAGGTTCGGAACATCGAGTTGGACGAGAACGCCGTCACCCGGCTCCAGAACGTCCACGGCCGCACGGTAGCTTCACTACGGGACATCATGTCCGACGAGCTGCGCGACGAGCTCGACGCGGTGGTGTTGCCGCTCCGGGAGGGCGCTACGGAAGCCGAGGTCCGGCTGGCGCAGGCCCAGCTCGCCGGTTGGCTCGAGGGCCTGTTCCACGGCATCCGCGCCAGCCTCTGGGGTCAACAGGTGGCCGTGCAGCGAGCGGCGATGCAGAATCTCGAAGCGCTCCACGCTCTCGACGCCAAGGAGTCGCCGACCAAGGCAGACGAGAACTCGAGCGGCTTGTACCTATAGAGGACGAGAGGACTAGGCGAGCCGGGCGTAGGTCTCGTTCAGCATCCGGATTCGGCTTGCCAAGTCACGGTCCGCTGCGCCTGCTTCCAAGCGCCACTGCCAGTTTCCACCCAGCACACTGGGGATGTTCATGCGGCCTTCGGCGCCGAGTCCCAGGAAGTCCTGCAGCGGTGCGATCGCCACGGCGGCGATGGAGGACCACGTGAGCCGCAACAGGGCCCAGTGGATGTCCTCGGCGGCGGCGGCGGTGTAGCGGAGGGCGTATTCCTGCTCGTGGCCGGCGGCACCCTCGAACCAGGCTCGTACCGTGTCGTTGTCATGGGTCCCGGTGTAGGCCACCCAATTGGTGCCGTCGTAGTTGTGCGGCAGGAACTCGTGCCCGGGGCCAGAGTCGAAGGCGAATTGGGTCACCTTCATTCCGGGCAGGCCAAACCTTTTGCGCAGCCGCCCAACGCCCGGGCCGAGGTCACCACCGAGGTCCTCGGCGATGATCGGCAGGTCACCGAGGTCGGAGCGCAGCGCTCTGAGTAGTCCACCGGCAGGTCCGCGCCGCCAGCGGCCTTTGACGGCGGTCTCGGCTCCTGCCGGCACCTCCCAGTAGTCGTAGAACCCCCGGAAATGGTCGAGGCGGACGATGTCGACAAGACCGAGCGTCGCCCGTACCCGTTTGATCCACCACTGGTAGCCGTCCCGGCGGTGCTCGGCCCACCGATAGAGCGGATTGCCCCATAGTTGGCCGGTCTCGGAGAAGTAGTCGGGAGGCACGCCGGCCACGACGGTGGGGTGGCCGTCGCGACCAAGCGAGAACAGGTTTCGATTTGCCCATACATCCGCCGAATCATGGGCGACGAAGATGGGAACGTCGCCGATGATTCTGATCTTGCGCTGGTTGGCGGCCTCTCTCAGGCCGCCCCATTGCCGGAAGAACAAGAACTGTTCGAAGGCGACACGGTCGCGGGCGTCGGCTAAGTCAACTTCGGCCTCTGCCATCGCCTCGGGCTCCCGGTCCCGGTACTCGGCGGGCCAGTCCACCCAGGAGACCAGGCCGTGTGCTTGCTTGAGCGCCATGAAAGTTGCGAATTGGGGAATCCAGTCTCGGTGCCTCCGCTTGAAAGCGCCGAATGCGGCCATCATCGGGTGGCCGTCCGGCCAGGCGAGCAGCCGTTCGTAGGCCGTTGCCAGCAGATCCTGCTTCCAGGGGATGAGGCGGCCGTAGTCGACATGCTCGTCGGGCAGCCCGGGCGGTTCAATGGGGTCGACCAGACCATCATCAGCGAGCAGTTCGGGGCTGATGAGGTTGGGATTGCCGGCATGACTGGAGAACGTCTGATACGGGCTGTCACCGTACCCGGTCGGCCCCAGAGGGAGCATCTGCCACAGGCTGCAGCCGGCGTCCGCCAGGAACTCGAGCCACTCGTGGGCGTTAGGTCCCAGGTCGCCGATCCCGTACCGGCCCGGCAGGCTGGTTGGGTGGAGAAGTATGCCTGCGTGCCTGTCCATCGAGCGGTCAGGCTACCCGCCGTTAGCGATCGGCGGCTACCTGCCGGTATGCCTTTAGCGTCTCGCGTGCTACCGGACCCCAGTCGTACTGGTCGAGCAGGTTCTTTCGGATTCGCGCCATGTCCTCTGAGTCGAGGGCAAGCACCTGGTCCATGGCCCGGACAAACTCTCCGTAGTCCCTGGGTGTGTAGGCACCCGGTGTATCGCCGAGGATTTCGACCATCACGTCGGTCCTGGCGAACACTGCCGGAGTACCGAGTGCGTACGCCTCGAGCGGCGGCAAACCGAAGCCTTCCCGTTCCGAGTTGAAGACCAGGACCCGCGCCTCGCGGATGATGCGGGCGAGCTCGCTGCTGGAGAGGGTGCGTTTGACTCGGTTGGCCGGGCTCTTCTGCAGCAGCAGCTCGGTTTTGTGAGCGAGGGGCCCCAGGATCATCAGTTGGCAGTCGGGATGGGCGGATCGGGTGTATTCGAGCATGAATTCGACGGCCTCATGTGACCGTTTGTGCGGTTTGTTCGAGCCCATGTGGAGCACGATCGGCTTCCTGTTTTCGAAGGCAATCGGATCCCCCAGTGGCAGGGTGATCCCCTGGTAGGAAACGAATGACGGGGGCATCGTGATGTTGCTCTTCTTGGCGAGGTCCATGAACCGGCCGAGCGATGTGTCTGAGACGGCAACCAGGGCCTGCACTCGCCGCAGCGTATGGCGAAGCGAGAATCTGAAGTAGCGGGATTTGAGCGACACATGCTGCCGTCCAAAGTCGCCGCGGGCGTACATGAGCGGAATGTCATCGTGCAGGGTGGCCACCACTCTCAAGCCGGGGGTGGGAACGATGGGGACGAAGCCCTTGGGGAAGTGGAGGACGGCGACCCCGTCCCGGCTGGCCCGGCGAACCCCCAGAATATGGTCGGAGAGAATGCGCTGCACCGGAGTCGGAGGAGGGGTTTGCCGGATGGTCACCCGATCCGACTCATGTGCATCGAGCTCTCGGGTGATTGCCGGATTGGCGTAGATGAACAGCTCTTCACCGGGCCCGATGGCCTGCGGGAGGGCATTCGCCAGTCCGACGGCGTAGTTGATGATCCCGTGGCTGTCGTTTTTATCCCGGTTGAGGTCGGACAGGTAGAGCCCGAAACGGGTAGATCGTTCTCGCATTTTCCAGCTATCTGTTTGATCCCGTGCATCTATGGTATCGCCCGGCCGCGGCTGGAACCTGGCCGGGCCTGGATCCGGCCCTCGCAACCAGGGGGAGTTCTGAGGGGCTCACCGTGGGTGATCGACGCCTGCGTCTAGTGGTCATGCCATTTGCGCGCGACCAGCCGCAGGTCCTAGGTTGATAGTTCGCGATAAGTTTTCGCGAGTTTATGCCGATGAGGGAATCATGAAACCGACCTGCATCTGCGAAGCAGCGGGCTGCTGTCTGGTCCGGGAGAGCGGCAACGCCTACTGCACCGAACATCAAGAGCTGAACGAAGCCGCCTAGCCCCGACTTCCGTCCAACCAGGACGAAGGCGAAAGACCCATCAACACGCGTTCCATCGCGATTGAAACGTGATGCGCGAAATGCTTGTGGCCGTGGCTGGATGCGTGGAAGCGGTCGCCGGAGAACATCGTCTGCTCGGCCCAGAAGGCTTTGGACAACTCGCCGCGCACATCGACCTTGACCGCACCCGGGTACCGGGCTGCGATGTCGGCCGAAACTTGATCGAAGACGGCCGATCGCTTCGTCAGGTACCAGCGAAGGAAACGGGGGAGTCGCGGGATCGAGCCGATGTCACCCACACCCACCACAACCACCCGGGCGCCTGCCTCAACCAGTGACCCCACGATCTCGTCGAGTTCCAGTCTGAATCGGGAGGGCGGCACCCCGCGGATGGCGTCGTTGGCGGCGACCGAGACGATGGCGATGTCGGGTCGAAGGGCGAGAGCGGGCTCCAGCTGCTCGGCGAGCACTTCGGACGCCTTCGACCCGCCTTTGGCCACTGCATGGAGATGGACGAAATATCGGTCCGTGAGGGCGTGTGCCACCCTTCGTACCCAGGCGTCGTCCACCTGGTCTACCCCGGGAGCAGTGATGGAACTGTCACCGAGCGCCACCAACCGGAGCCCGGGTCGGCTCGGGTCGCCGAGCGGGCCAGAGGTCTCGTAGTTGTCGTACGAGGGGAGGTCGGGTCGGTGGGCGGCGTAGAGGATCTGCCCGAGAAAGGCGGCACCACCCACCACCGACAGCAGCGGCCATTTCCTCGACAGTTGCATTCGCTAGTACCTCCGGGCTGAGGATTCTAGAGTCCTCTCGTGTCCGTCATCCAGCCCCGGTTTGGGCCGGGGTTCCCGTTTGCCGCCTACAACCTGTGGCGCGGCGCCAACTGGGTCGTCCAGCGCACGCTGCCGCGGGTGTGGGATTTCGATGTAGTCAAAGAGGCGGACATTCCCCGCGGTCCGATGGTCGTCGCCGCCAACCACTTCAGTCACGTCGATCCGGTGGTGGCAGCAGTAGCAGCCGAGCGGCCGACACGGTTTGTTGGCGTCGACGAGCTATTTGGCCGATCCCGTTTCTTTGACGGGCTCACCTACTACCTCGGGGTGATACCAATGCCGCGCGGTAAGGTCCCCCTCCAATCGATGCGTACCACCCTCAACCACCTTCATCAGGGTGGTGGGGTGACGTTGTTCCCGGAAGGTCGGCGGGTGAGTGAATGGGGCGAGAGCCCTCCCAAGCAAGGTGCCGCCTGGCTGGCGATGCGGGCAGGATGCCCGCTGGTCCCCATGGCCCTGTGGGGAACCGGCGAGGCGATGGGGCTCGAGGACTTCAAGCTCCGGCGTCATCCCATTCGGGTGGCAATTGGCGCCCCGATGTACCCGGCCGATTTCTCGGACCGGGGGGTCATGACCGACGCCTGGTACGAGTGGATGGACCGGGCCCTCAGCGAGCTCGACGCCGGGCGGTAGCCGGCGATTGGCGGTTCGACGGTACCATTCGGACCGATGTCCGCTCCAGTTACCGACCAGGAAATCCCCCCATATCGGGAGCACCTTGGGCCCCGTTCGCAGTATCTGCGCGACATCATCCTGGGCGTCAACGACGGGCTGGTGTCGATGTTTCTGCTGGTCGTCGGGGTGGTGGGGGGAGGCGTGAGCTCCAGCGTCGTTCTGCTCGCCGGCCTTTCGGGTGCGTTCGCCGGCGCCGTGTCCATGGCGGCCGGCGAGTACATGGCCACCAAGTCGCAGGAAGAGGCGATCGACGGCGAGCTTGCCCTCGAGCGCGAGCACTTCAAGTACTACAAGGACCGCGAGCTCGATGAGGTCCGCGACTACCTGGGTGACATCGGAGTTTCAACTTCCGCCATAGAAGCCGTCGTCGTTTCGGCCGCCGAAGACGAGGAAGTACTCATGGAACTGATGAAGGCATTCGAATTCGGGGTCATCGACGAGGATCGCCGCAATCCCGTGTTCGCCATGCTGATGTCCGGCCTGCTCTTCCTCGCCGGATCGCTGCCCAGCGTCCTGCCCTTCGCTTTCATGAGCGACCCCGATGAGGCTCTGGTCGTTGCCGCGATTGGTGCCGCCATCGGTCTCTTCGCAGTTGGGGTGGTCAAGACCCAGATGACCCGAACCAACCCCATCCGAAGTGGCCTCGAAAATGTCGGCGTGGCCGGCATCGGAGCCGTCATCAGCTACTTCATCGGCCTCGGTTACGACAGCTTCATCGGCTGACTGGGAACGCCTTCCCCGCTCTTTGGGAGTTGCTCAGCAACGCCGCTGACGACTCGTGACTGGCGACTCGGCAGAGCGGCGTTAGCCGATCTACCGATAGATGTCCTCCAGCATTGCGGCGTACTTCTTCATGACGACTGCCCGGCGGAGCTTGAGGGTCGGAGTGATCTCGCCACCATCGATGGTGAAGTCATCGGGGAGGATGCGGAACTCCCGCACTGCCTCGGCGCGTGAGACCGCCTTGTTGCCGTCTTCGATGGCCTCTTCAACTGCCCCACGCAAGGTGGAGTCTTCGGTGAGGTCGGCGACACTGGCACCCGCCTTGTCGTTTTCCTCCGCCCAGGCCGGAAAGGCCTCGGGGTCGATGGTCACGAGACAGGCGATGAATTTCTCGCCGTCGCCTACCACCATTGCTTGGCTGATGAGGCTGTGGGCACGGATCCGATCCTCGATCACGGCCGGCGCCACGTTCTTGCCGGCCGCGGTCACCAGGATCTCCTTCTTGCGGCCGGTGATGCGCAGGAATCCGGCTGCATCGAGCTCGCCGATGTCTCCGGTGTGGAACCAGCCCTCCGAGTTGATGGACTCAGCGGTGGCGGCGTCGTTCTTGAAATACCCCTGCATGATGTGAGGACCCTTGAGCAGAACCTCGCCATCGTCGGCGATCCCCACCGTTACGCCCGGAATCGGCTGTCCAACACTGCCGATCTCGGTGGCCTCGGGCCGGTTCAGGGTTGAGCCGGCGGTGGTTTCGGTGAGGCCGTATCCCTCGAGGATTTGAATGCCGATGCCGGTGAAGAAGTGCCCGAGACGCTCGCCGAGGGCGGCGCCCCCGGAGATGGCGTACTTGACCTGGCCGCCGAACGCCTCCCGGAGTTTCGAATAGACCAGCCTGTCGAAGATGGCGTGCTGGACCTTGGTAAGGGGCTTCACCCGGCCTGCCTGCTGCTGGCGCGAGAATTCCTCGGCCACCTTGGCCGCATAGTCGAAGATCTTGCCCTTGCCCTCCGCGTGCGCTTTCTGCTGGGCGCCGTTGAACACCTTTTCGAAGACCCGCGGAACGCTGAACAGCCAGGTCGGACGGAACATGGCTAGCTCTTCGAGCAACTGGGGCACTCCGGTCGAATAGCCAAGCTTCACGCCGGCGGTCACGCTGCTCACCTGCGCCACCCGGGCAAAGATGTGCGCCAGGGGAAGGAAGAACAGGGTCGAGCTGCCCTCATGGAAGGCCGGCGGGATGGCCGCCACCAGTTGCCGCACCAGGAAGATGAAGTTGTGGTGGCTGAGCATGCAGCCCTTGGGCCGGCCGGTCGTGCCCGAGGTGTAGACGAGGGTGGCCAGGTCTTCTTGCTTGATGGCCTTCCAGCGGCGATCGATTTCGGACTGATCGACCGCGGCGCCGGCTTCGATCAGCTGATCGAAACCGCCGTGTTCGATGACGACCGAGTGTTGGCAGGTTGGGATGTTGTCTGCCACTGCGTCGAACTTTTCCTTCATCTCCTCTGTCTCGGAGATGACGGCGACGGCCTCGCTGTTGCCGATGATCCACTCGACCTGTTCCTCCGAGGACGTTTCATAGATCGGCACGGTCACACAACCAGCCGCCCAGATGGCGTAGTCGAAATAGGTGAATTCAGGGCGAGTGCCCGAATGCAGCGCGATCTTGGATCCCGGTTCGATGCCCAGCGAGACCAGTCCGGCCGCCAGCCGGCGGATATTGTTGGCGAAGTCGCCCAGACTGACGTCCACGAAATGGTCGCCATCCCGGTATGAGATCGCTGGCCGGTTCGGGTGCTTGTCGGCCTGGTCGAACAGCGCCGCGATGGCGTTGTCGCCGGGTTCGACCTCGACAAGCGGGGGTAGGTGGAATTCTTTCATCTAATGGCCTCCTCGGCCTTCAGCATAGGGATATCTGGAGGCCGTGCCGGGGCTGCTAATTCCCTTCGGAGAGCCGCCGTACGATGGCATCCTGGATCAGTGAATAGCTGGCGGCGTACTCCTCGTGGTCGCCTCCATAAGGGTCGGGCATTGGCTCGCCTTCGGGGCTGAGCAGCTCGACCCGGGCGCCGGGGTCGAGCGCCAGCACAGCGGCGTGGTGCTCTTCCTCCATGGCGTACACGAAGTCGCTGGCTGCGAGCACTTCGGCGGTTAGGTGGGTTGCCCGATGTGTCCCCATGTCGATCCCGAGCTCGGCGGCCACCTCCCTTCCAGTGACCGAGGCCGAGTTTCCGGTGAGGGCGATGGTGCCGGCGCTGGCGAATTCGACGTCGGCCCGGTCGTTCAAGCGGCGGGCGAGAGCCTCGGCAAACGGTGACCGGCAGATGTTGCCGCTACAGACGAACAGAACGCGCACGGGGACGAGCCTAGGAGGGTCGCGCTCGGTTCATCTCGTGCTGGAGGCAGATGACGATGGGATTCCCGCCGCCCGGTGGGCTGCTCGTCTCCGTCTGTAGTCTCTCATGGCCGCAATCCGACCACCGTCCATCGTCACAACCATGGTTGAGTGATTGACCTCGTCAGACGGCGGTTCCGACCAGTCGAACTCAATCACAGCCCGATTGCCACTGCCAGCGACCAATCGCGCTTGACCCGTCACGCCCGCCGCTTCAAAACGATTCTTGAGCTCAGTCAGCACCGCCCGGGCCTCGTCCGGGCCCCGTCATGAGGGAGTCTGGCGCCACCAAAGCCAACCATGAGGAACACCCTCCCACGTCACATGGTGTGACAACAGATCTACGAACGCATCGAGCTCACGATCGTTCAGGGCCACAACCGCGGACTGGAGGACACCAATGTCTGCTGGCTTCACACCACGAATTGTCGCTCCTCGTGTCCGCACCGTCAACGGCAAGCCGCGCCCCCTCTCGGCCCTAGAAGCGCAATAGCCAGCGAGGAGAGTCGGCCGTTCTGTATGTGC
>CAMYMH010000015.1 GCA_947259275.1 uncultured Acidimicrobiaceae bacterium
AGTGATCGGGGCAACCATCAACACCAACGGCACGCTGCGGGTGCGGGCCACCAAGGTTGGAGCCGACACCGCCCTTGCTCAGATCGTGCAACTGGTTCAGGAAGCACAGAACTCCAAAGCACCGGGGCAACGACTCGCCGATCGGGCGGCCTTCTGGCTCGTCCTCGTTGCCCTTATCGGGGGTGGACTCACCCTCCTCGGCTGGTCGCTCTCGGGAGCCACCTTCGCTACCTCCCTTTTGTTCGCCATCACCGTCGTCGTCGTGACATGCCCGGACGCTCTCGGCCTGGCAACACCTACCGCGATCATGGTCGGGACCGGCCTCGGAGCTGAGCGAGGCGTTCTGTTCAAGAACGCCTCAGCCTTGGAAGCTTCGGCGCGAATCGACACCGTGATCCTCGACAAAACAGGCACGCTCACGAAAGGCGAGCCAGAAGTAACCAACTTCATCACCGACGGAGGACCTGAAGCAGAGGTGCTCGCGCTCGTGGCGGCACTCGAGAGGGAGTCGGAACATCCGCTCGCCGAGGCCGTCGTCAGCTACGCAGAGGCCGCCGGCGTCGCCGAGTTATCGTCGACAACGTTCGAGAACGTCCCCGGGCACGGCGCCATTGCTACGGTCGACGGCCATCGTGTCGTCGTCGGGAACGTCCGGCTGATGAAACGGGAGCAAGTCGAAGTCGGCGATCTCGTCAGTACGAGGGATGAACTAGCCGCCGGGGGACGAACGGCAGTCATGGCCGCGGTGGACGGGCGCGCGGTGGCGGTCATCGGAATCGCAGACGCCGTCCGCGAAACCTCTTCCCCCGCAATACGCGAGTTGCACGACATGGGCATCCACGTCGTCATGTTGACCGGCGACAACCAAGCCACTGCCGACCGCATCGCCGGTCAGCTCGGCATCGACACCGTGATCGCCGAGGTCCTTCCCCAAGACAAGGCAAACAAGGTCGCAGAGCTCCAGGGGAAGGGCAAGATGGTAGCGATGGTCGGTGACGGCGTCAACGACGCACCTGCCCTGGCTCTCGCAGACCTTGGTATGGCGATCGGGGCCGGGACCGACGTTGCCATTGAGACGGCCGATATCGTGCTGATGCGCTCGGACCCCCTGGACGTGCCGATTGCGATACGAATCGGCCGAGGTACGGTGCGCAAGATGCGTCAGAACCTGGGGTGGGCAGTCGGCTACAACGTCATCGCACTTCCGGTCGCGGCCGGCATCTTCGAGCCCACCCTCGGGCTCAAGCTGACCCCTGAGTGGGCGGCACTCGCCATGTCGGGTTCCAGCTTCATCGTGGCGACAAATGCCATTCTCCTCAAACGACTCCGTCTCCCGTTGATTGAGGATGTCGGCGAAAGCAGAGAGGCTCGATCCGTTCAGCACGCTGAGGTGGGCACAACCCTGTGACCGAGTCTGAGCGTTCCCGAGGTCCCGACCTCAGGACGGTGCTGGCGGTCGCCTCCCTCGCGTTCGGCGTCGACGTAGTCAGCAAGATCCTCGGAAGCCTGCTCTTGGTCGACCGGTCGATCAGCTTCGGACCGGTGGCGCTTCACTTGGTCCACAACGCTGGACTCGTTCTCGGATTGGGTTCGAACGTACCCTCCTGGCTGGTGGTCGGCTTCACCGTGGCCGTGACCGGGCTGGTTGTCGTCATGACGCGACATGGGGTCTTCGGAGGCCCAGCTGCAGGGCTGGTGATCGGCGGAGCAGTCGCCAACATCGTGGACCGGGTAATCGACGGTACAGTCGTAGACATGATCCACGTCGAACGCTGGCCCACCTTCAACCTGGCCGATGCCTTCATTATCTTCGGTTTCTTCTTGCTCCTGTCGACAGATTCGCTGACGGACGACCTCATAGCTCAAGAGTCAGCGTGAGCGACCAAGGCACACCAGGGTTCCAGACGGTCGACAGGAAACGATGATCGCAAGAATCAGAGGGACCGGGCTGTCGACGGCGCCGGTTCCAGGTGTCGCAGTCGTGATTCTCTGCCGGGGGTTATGCCCCACGACGGGCGACCTCGCCGGATAACTCGTTCGGCGCGGCCCCTCACATGCTGGTCGAATCCGACGATTCGCTTGCCTCGGGATCCATGCTGGGCAGCGCAAATTCGTCTTGATTCAGCGACCGATCCTCGTCTCGAGCAGTTCGTCGATGGCTTCCGGGATGCGCCTTCGTCACCGGAGCCGTTTGCCAGCTGCACTGGTGGAGCTGTTCCGAGCCGACCCTGACTCTTCCACAGCGCGAGAGCTTCGCGCGGCTGCAGTGACGAATTGGCATGGTGCCCGTCTCAGAAATGGTTTGACGGCGGTGCGGGTCGTTGCAGTCGGAGGGGTCAAGCCCGCGAAGCGGGCTGTTGGGTCCCTGAGCAATAGGACCTTGTACCCTATTGACCTTCCTCTCGGCTGGAACGGGTACGGTCGTGGTGACCGGCCACTCCTCAACGGCACAAGGGAGGATGCATTGACCACCACACGACCAGCAGGTCGGCTGGTCATTCCGGATGGGTTCTCCTCAGCACGGAGAGGATGGGCGTTGATCCGGATCGGTCTCGGCCGGATCTTTCCGTTGCGTTCCTCAACAAGAGAATCACACGCCGGGATTCAACTCTCCTGGCGGCCGCGGACGCCACTCGCCACAGAGGGGTCCAATTAGTCGGTGTCGACTTTCAGGACAACCGCGACGACGCGATCGCGTTCCTGGATGAGTTGGGCCGAGGACAGGGCTATGTCTACTTGGTCGACCCAGGGTCGCGGGTGGCCATTGACTACGGCGATCCCAGATACCTTCTTCATCGACCCGAATGGCATCGTTGCCGCCAAGATCACCGGCGAGTCCACCTACGACATCCTGATGAGCACGATCGAGGGAATCAGCCAGGGCAACGTTCCGGCGCTGCCGTAGCTACGGGAAGGTTGAACGGCCCGAATCGTCCAGCGCGCCAGCCCGTTCCCGATTCTCCGACGGAATGCGGACTCCAGGCGGTTACGATCGGAGCAGGATCACGCCGAGCCGCGGATGGTGTCGGCGTTTGGCCCGTCGATCAGTTCGGCAAACACGATGAGCCGCCGCCGAGCGGAGAACTTGGGATGGCAGGTCGTAAGGGTCAGCCAAGCTCCATCACGGGCCTCTGTGACCCATAACTCGGTCGGTTTTACGACGCATAGGCCGTGCTCGGATCGGCACCGCTCAGGGGCCTCCCGAACCTCAAAGAGGTGGGTGCCGATGGCGGTATCGACCTCGATACGGTCACCGGGCAGCAACTCGTTGAGTGATCCGAACGGTGCGCCGTAGGTGGTGCGGTGGCCGGAGATGACGGAGTTGCCTGGTTGTCCGGGGACCGGAGTGCCGGTTAGATGACCAGGACCCTTCTTGAGATCACGTCTGCGCACACCCTCCACCAGGGTTACGTCCAGTCCGATCGCAGGGATTCGAAGCTGGGCGAAGGCTTCCCCGAGTACTCCTTCGCCTTCTTTTAGGAGCAAGTTCGTCGCCTGATCGGGCTGAGCCTCATCATCCGGGTCCGATATCGAGGTCGGCTCAGAAGGCTGGGCTTCATCGGCTGCAATCGGGGGTGTATCGGATAGTGCGCGAGGCCGATATTCGACTACTTGCACATCTGCCTGCGCGAAGCGGCTCTCGAGTGCTGCGGCGAGCGCCGCCTGATCCCGAGCAGTCAGAAGATTGGTGAGCCAGAGCTGATAGGCGACGAAGCCAATCAGGTAAACACCCAACCAGATCATGGTCCAACCGGACCCTCGGACAATGCGAATGGTGCGCTGCCTCACGGTACGAAGAACGTACACCTTCCTTCTGTGGGAAGGTCAAGTCCCACAAGGCCCGAAACAAACCCTCGGTACCGTATTTGGCACCGTTGGAAACCGGATAAGGCGACCACGTCCGTAGCGCGACCGCGGTGTGCGGGAGGCGCTCACGAATACGAGACCCATGGCCTTCGCAGTGCAGGATCAATTGGAATTCTCGTCAGTGATGAGTCGCAACTAGCGGTCGCCCCTTGCGAGCGGGGCACAGATGAAGGAAGAAGTTCAGCTCACAACGCAGCGTCGACGCCCTCCGCGAGGCGGCAGACCTGAGTTCCGGTCCCGTCTGCGTTAGGGACGCCGCTCCCGCGCCACCGAATGTCCCAGCCGCCGACCGCAGAACATGAGAGACGCAGCACGTCCTACCGGGCCGTAACTGGTTGTCGAGTCCGGTTGCGACCAGATGTCGCGCAATGAGGGCGCTCGTTAAATCTGCAGCCCGGGAGGGAGCCCGCCTCTCCGACCGAAGGAATGATCGGCGGGGCGAGCGATGAAACTAGTTGTGGACTGTTCGTGGTTCCTCTTGGGTTTGGCCTCGGTCTGTCGTCCGCAGCCCAGGGCCTGGGGGTGGATTCCCCAAAATGACTACTTGACCTTCCCGCGACCGGAAGGTGTACGTTCTCTATCCCGGGATCGCGAAAGCACTGCAAAGCGACCCTCAAGCCCAGATCAGAAGGTTGGCAACAGTGGTGCACGCACCGCCCAAAACGATGTTTCCGGCCGGCGTCGACCGCTTGCATACTCAGGCACGCTATCGGACCGGAGGCGACGCAAGCGTGGCAACTCGCAGTACCCGAAATCTCGCTCCGACGGCCGGTGGTAGGGCGGCGATCTTGTGAGCACGGCGAAAAGTCACGGTAGCCCAATGACCACCACCCCTCAGCCTGCCGTCACGGACGCCGCGCTGGCGACCGGGGGACACGTCTGGCGAGGGCGGGTCCTCGGCTCCCATGTCGACGGCGACCCGGGGAGAGGACGGATCCTCGGCGGGGCTCGACGGTGATTCGGTTGCAGGCCGTCACCAAGGTGTATGACGGGACAACGATCGCGATCCGCGAGGTCAACGCCTCCATCGAGAAAGGTGAGTTCGTCTTTCTGGTCGGTCCATCCGGATCGGGGAAATCCACGCTCATCCGTCTACTCATGCGGGAGGAGAAGCCGACCAACGGCGAGATCTGGGTGGCGGGCCGCAACATCGCCGAATTGCCCGACTGGAAGGTTCCCTACCTGCGCCGCTCGGTCGGTACCGTGTTTCAGGACTTCAAGCTCCTCCCAAACAAGACGGTCTTTGGGAACGTTGCCTTCGCCCTCGAGGTCATCGGCCGTTCCAAGGCGATGGTGGCTCAGCAGGTACCCAAGGTGCTCAAGCTGGTCGGATTGTCCTCGAAGGCCGGTCGATTGCCGCGCCAGCTCTCCGGTGGTGAGCAGCAACGCGTGTCGATCGCACGTGCCTTCGTCAATCGGCCGCTCATCCTGCTGGCGGATGAGCCGACGGGAAACCTCGATCCGGCGACCTCGGTTGGCATCATGCGATTGCTCGATCGCATCAACCGCACCGGGACCACCGTCGTCATGGCCAGTCACGATCATGCCATCGTGGATGCCATGCGGCGCCGGGTGATCGAGCTGGCAGGTGGTCGCATGGTGCGCGACGAAACCAGGGGCGTGTACGAGGCTCAGACGTCCCCTCCTGAACCACTGCCTGGAATCGTCGTCCCGCCAAATCCATCTCCGGCGCCGACGAAACAACGGCACCAAGAACCGCCTGCGGGGCTTCCCTCGGTTGAGGGAGCCTGAATGAGCTCGGAGTATCACGGCAATTTCCGCTCGCCACTGGCTCTAGTTCGGCCCTAGGTTGGCGACTCGGGACGGTGCTGCCTTCGACGCTTTCGCTCGCTTCGGCGGACAACTCGTAACGGCCCCTTTCGACCGCTTATGGGGACGCCGGCTGCTGTGGAACGCAGCTCGCCGAACAGACTCTCCTGCGAACTGGCGTGGCTCGATTGACCGCGCCGGATAGCCCTACTCGCACGGCTTGGCCCTTCAGAGCTCTTCGAAACTGACCATTCGTCTGCCTTGAGATCAACCCCTTTGGGCCTTTTGGCCCTATTGACATTCCGGTCGACTGGAAGGTGTACGGTCCTAGGACTGGAGCACAGACAGCTCGAGTATTTGATGTCGAAGGAGACGCGAATGGAAGTGGTTGGACAGTTCCTGGCCGACACTGACGGCTGGGGTCACATGTCCGGCTGGGGGTGGGGTTGGATGTTTTTCGGGTCAGTGTTCTGGGCTGCGGTGATCGGATTAGTCGTGTGGGCGGTCATTCGCAACCCGGGAGCGACCTCGCCAGAGGTGGACGCTGAGGCGATTCTGGCCCAACGGTTCGCCCTGGGAGAGATCTCGGCCGAGGAATTCACTGAACGGCGGGCAGCCCTCCGGGAATAGGAGAACGAAGAATGGTCAACGATGGCTTCGGCGCACTGACTCACACATTTGCCCCTCAGGACCAAGGAGGAACCAAGAGATGACACTTACTGACCCGGTCTGCGGGATGACGGTTGATGACAGCGCTCTGCGCGCCGAGGGCTATGACGACTTCGGATTCTGCTCAGAGGGGTGCCGGCGCGCATTCCTTGCTGAGAAGCGAAAAGTCCCCGTGGCTTCGGATTCGCATGAATGCTGCGGCGGAGGCCACGGAGGTCACCAGCCGAACGACCAGAAATCGGTGACCTCATGACGTTGAGGGATCCGGTCTGCGGAATGGGCGTCGAGGTGGGTGGCCTGCGCGTCGACGGCTATGACGATCTCGCCTTCTGCTCGGAGAGTTGTCGCCGCGCTTTTCAAGAGGATCCCACACAGTTCTTGGCCACCGTTTCGGTGCCATCTGAAGCATCGGTCGTACCGGCCCGTGTCGCGACCGGGGCAATGACGACGCCGCTCGTGGAGGGCCCGCCTGAGACGGTCTACCTCTCTATCGAAGGTATGACGTGTGCGTCGTGTGTCGCGACTATCGAGCGAACGCTCAAAGCCACCGACGGCGTGCTCGATGCCCGCGTGAACTTTGCCAGTCAGGAAGCGTCCGTCGACGTTGCTCCGGGTATTGCGCGCATCGAGGACGACCTCACTGCCGCCGTGGCATCAGCCGGCTACAGCGCGGCCCCGATCGGCGATGACCTAGATGAGGATGCCGAGACGACGGCCCGAGAGCGACACTATCGGACTCTTCTGAGGAAGTTCTGGTTTGCTGCGCTCGTGGCCCTCCCGGTGATGTACTTCTCCTACCCGGAGCTCTTCCCCGGCATCCCCGAGAAGGGCTCGACGGAGTTGAACCTCATATGGGGCGCCATGGCCCTGGTGACTGTGCCCGTCCTGCTCTGGTCGGGATCCCAGTTCTTCACGGGCGCCTGGGCGGCCTTCAAGCACCGGTCGGCGAACATGCATACCTTGATCGCCACCGGGATCACGGCGGCGTGGTTGTACTCGACGGTCGCTCTGCTTTTCCCTGATTTCTTCCCTGAGGAGAAGTTGCGGGATGTCTTCTTCGACGTGACCGCAGTCGTGACCGCGCTGGTCGTGCTCGGCATGGCCCTGGAGGTCCGTGCTCGGGCCAGAACCTCCGAGGCGTTGAAGAAGCTGATCGGCTTGCAGGCCAAGACCGCCCGAGTCATCCGCGACGGTCAAGAGCGCGACGTTCCGATCGAGACTGTCGAGGTCGACGACCTGATCCTGGTGCGTCCGGGTGAGAAGATCCCGGTCGACGGCAAGGTCGTCTCCGGCTCCTCCACCATCGATGAGTCGATGGTTACGGGCGAACCGATCCCGGTAGTGAAAACCGAGGGCGCCATCGTCATTGGAGCCACGATCAACAAGACAGGCTCCTTCCGGTTCCGTGCGACGCGGGTCGGGTCCGACACCATGCTCGCCCAGATCATCGCGATGGTTCGCGACGCTCAGGGTTCCAAAGCACCCATTCAGCGCACTGTCGACAAGGTCGCCGGATATTTTGTGCCTGCCGTCATGATCATTGCGGTCGCCACGTTCATGATGTGGTACACGATCGGTCCCGCTCCGGCCCTGTTGTATGCGGTGATCACCGCGGTCACGGTGCTGGTGATCGCCTGCCCCTGCGCGCTTGGCCTGGCAACCCCCACATCACTCATGGTGGGAATCGGGAAAGGTGCCGAGAACGGCATCCTCATCAAGTCGGGGGACGCCCTGGAGCTGGCGCATCGGATTACGACCGTCGTGCTCGACAAGACGGGCACGGTGACCCGCGGCGAACCGATGCTCACCGAGGTGATCGCTCAGGGAGCCGACAGCGAGGACGAGGTACTGCGGCTTGCAGCCAGCGCCGAACGCGGCTCGGAACACCCGCTCGGGGAGGCGATCGTCACCGCGGCCACCGACCGGGGCCTCGAGTTGATTGATCCGGCCGAATTTGAGGCGACCCCAGGCCACGGAATAGCCGCGCTGGTGGCGGGCCGTCGCGTGGTGCTGGGCAATCTGAAGTTCATGGCCGACCAGGGGGTCGGTGCCGGCGCGGCCGAAGAAGTGCTGGTCCGACTGGCCGACGAAGGCAAGACAGCAATGGTCGTTGGGATTGACCGCGAATTGGCCGGTGTTGTCGCAGTGGCTGACCCGGCCAAAGCGGATTCGGTTGCGGCCATCCGGCGTATGCATGAGATTGGCCTCGAAGTTGTGATGCTGACCGGCGACAACGTTCGTACGGCCAACGCGATCGCCGCCCAGGTTGGGTTGGACCGGGTGTTCGCTGAAGTGCTGCCCGAAGACAAAGCGACCCAGGTGAAGCTGCTCCAGGCGGAAGGCAAGGTAGTGGCGATGGTGGGTGACGGGATCAACGACGCTCCCGCGCTTGCCCAGGCCGACGTCGGGATGGCGATGGGCACCGGTACCGACGTCGCGATGGAATCCAGCGATGTCACCCTCGTCAAAGGCAGCTTGACCGGCATCGTCACCGCCATCGAATTGTCGCGGGCCACCATGCGCAACGTTCGCCAGAACCTGGTTGGAGCGTTTGCCTACAACACCCTGGGGATTCCGATTGCAGCCGGGTTGCTCTATCCCTTCTCTGGGTTGCTCTTGAGTCCGCTCCTGGCCGGTGCGGCGATGGCGTTCTCGTCGGTCACCGTCGTCAGCAATGCCAACCGGCTCCGGAGCTGGCGGCCGACACTCGTCAAGGAGGTCGCGTAATGAATGTCGTTCTCGTAAACCTCTTCGGAGTCGGACTGATCATCGCCATCGTCTGGTATTTCTGGTTGTCGTCGGCGGAAGGGGCTGTGGCGGCAGTCACCAGCACCGGGATGCAGGAAACCCATATTGTCGTGAAGGGTGGGTACTCGCCCGACACGATTGCGGTTCGAGCCGGCCTGCCGGTGCGGCTGGTGTTCGACCGGCAGGAATCGGATCCGTGTTCCGAGCGGGTAGTGATCGACGCGTTTGGTGTGTCTGCCGAGTTGCCGACCGGGGAGGAGACCGTCATTGAGTTTACTCCCGAGGCCGCCGGCGAATACGAGTTCGCCTGCCAGATGGGCATGCTGCGCGGAAAGCTCGTCGTGACATGACGCTTTCGAGCAACATTTCAGGCGCGGAGACCGATATGGGGGCTGAACAAGCCGCCGTTACCCGGCGCTATGACCGGATGGCTTGGCTGTACGACGCCTATGACGCCCCGATGGAACTACTGGGGACCCGAAAGAAACGCCGCAGACTCCTGCCAAGAGCAAGCGGCACCGTGCTTGAGGTCGGGGTCGGCACGGGACAGAACTTTCGACACTACCCGGCGGATATCACCTTCACCGGCGTCGATGTCGCTTCCCGCATGCTGGCCAGGGCGCGGCGTCGCGCCCAGCGACTCGGTCTCTCGGCCACGTTGCTCGAGGGTGATGCGCACGCGCTTCCATTCGACGACAACCAATTCGACACGACGGTCGGAACCTGTGTGCTGTGTTCGGTAGCTGATCCGGTAGCAGCCGTGCGAGAGATGGATCGGGTAACCCGCCCCGACGGGCAGATCCTGCTACTCGAGCACGTCCGTCCCCGTACTCGACTGCTCGGTAGGTTTTCCGATCTCGCCACCGTCCTCACCCGACGGATATTCGGTTTCCGGGCCAATCGTCGCACCGACGAGAACGTCGCCGCGGCCGGAGTGGAGATCGCCGAGATCCGACGCACCGGAATCTGGCGTGAGATCGTCGGCCGGCCGAATGCCGTTCCGGGTACGCGACCCACCTTGACACGCGAGGTGGATGCAATATGACGGACGCGTTGCTGCGCGAGACGAAGGTACCGACCGGGGGGTCAGACGCCGGGCCGATGCTGGGCGCGGCCGGTATCAGCAAGAGCTATCGCCGCGGCGGGCTCTTGCGACGCAGGTCACTGCGAGTTCTCGTCGACGCCGCCATCGAGCTGCACCAGGGCGAGATCGTCGGATTGGTGGGTGAGAACGGCTCAGGAAAGAGCACCCTGATGAGAATCCTCATCGGAAGCCTGGACCGCGACGGAGGCACGCTCACGCGCCACGGGTCGATCGGCTACTGCCCCCAGGAGCCGGTTCTCTACGAGCGGCTGACGCCGGACGAGCATTTCGAACTCTTCGGATATGCCTACAACCTCGAACAGGCCGTCATGGAACGCGGCCGGGACGAGATTCTGGAGACCCTCGACTTCACGTCGCATCGCGACGCCCGCGTCGAAGAACTCTCCGGTGGCACCCGAGCCAAGCTAAATCTTGGACTCGCCCTACTCGCGGATCCTGACATCTTGCTCCTCGACGAGCCGTATGCCGGATTCGATTGGGACACGTACCTCCGCTTCTGGGAATTGACCGCTGAGCGCAAACAAGCCGGGAGAGCCGTGTTGATCGTCAGTCACTTCGCTGCCGATGAAGATCGCTTCGACCGCATCGTGCATCTCAAGGACGGGAGAACGGTGGCCGGATGACCACTGCCGTATTAGTCCGACGCTTCCTCACCGACTACGCTCGACAACCCGTCAACCTCATCCTGCTCGTTGTCGTCCCGGTGATTTTTGTTGCACTTGCAGCGTCGACGATCGCCGACTTCGCGACTCTGGCGGGAGGACCCGAGAACCCGAACCTCCTCAGTGCGCCAACGGCAGGTTGGGCGGCAGCTTTTCTGGCCGGCGTCGCCGGGTTCTTCCTCGTGCTTGGCTCTCGCGATGCCGACCATCGCTTGGCTCAGGCCGGAATAGGCCCGACCAGGATCGCGGCTGCCAGGCTCGGGTCCGGTCTCATCCTGGCCCTACTCGCTGCCGCCGGCGCCCTAGTCGCGCTGGTGGCACGAACCGACGTCACGGACCCGATCAGGGCCGTGAGTGGCACCCTGATGTTCGCCGCCATCTACCTCGCCATTGGAGCGGGCATCGGCGCAATCGTCGACAACGAGATCAACGGATCCCTCATCGTGCTCTTTGTGTGGATGCTCGACGTGTTCCTGGGTCCGGCAATGGCCGGGGGTGAGGTGCTGATCACCCGACTATTCCCTTCCCACTTCGTGACACTGGTCATGCTCGATTCGGCCTCGGGGCACTCTGCTCCATTTGGCGACCTCGGGTGGGCGCTGGTTTGGGCAATCGGTGGACTCACGTTCGCAGGGTGGCTGTTCCATAGCGCGACTCGCGGCGCAGCAAGACGCAGGCGGCGGACGCCCCGCGGGTTTGCCCGGTTCACCGCAGGCTTCAGGTTCGGTTTCCGCGAGTACCGGCGCAACCCAGCGATGTGGGTGTTGCTCGTTGCGCTTCCTGCGTTCTTCATCACTCTCAGCTTCTACATCACACCCGACATGCCAACGCCGGTACGGGTCAAGGAGGGGGGCCAGTCACTCATCCAAGCCGTCTCGATGGTCGATGTCCACGGTGCCATCATGGTGCCCATCACGGTGGCCTTCTTGGCTGGACTCGCCGGGCTCTTCGTCGTCCAGAGTTCACTGGAGGCCGATGGTCGCCTTGCCGTCGCCGGATTCCGATCGCGAGAGATTCTCGGTGCCCGGCTAGCCGTGATCGGTCTAGCCGCACTGCTTACAACCGTGGTGTCGCTGTTGGTGACGGCGGTTGACTTCTCTCCCCGACAATGGGGCTGGTTCGCAATCGCCAACGTGATGGTGGCCGCCACCTATGGAATGCTCGGGGTAATCACCGGCTCGGTCTTCGGCCGAGTCGGCGGTCTGTACGTGATGTTCCTCGTCCCCTTCGTCGACGTCGGCATCGCCCAGAACGTCATGTTCAGCTCGCAACCACCTGCCTGGGGTCGATTCCTCCCTTCTCACGGGGCCGTACGGTTGATGGTCGATGGGGCCTATACCTCATCACTCGATCAAGCGGGCGCCATCGTTCTCGCACTCGTGTGGCTCATCGCCCTGGCAGGTACCGCCGGGGCCATCTTTCACCGCATCTCAGCCCCAGAGACCGTGTGAAGTGAATCGATCAGGCCGAATCCGCTGCCTGGGCGACCTTCTCGCCGAAGACGACGTGGAGGTCCTCCTCGTCACGAGCCCTGCGTGTCATCTGTGCGAGATGGCAAAGGACGTACTTGGGCACCTGTCCGGCGAGTATCCATTGCGGTGGCGCGAAATCGACATGGCGTCCCCGGAAGGCTTGTTCATCATCCTCGCCAGTCGTGCGCCATACCCACCCGTGATCGTTCTGGCGGGGGAGATCTACGGATACGGACGGCTGAGCGAGAAGAAGCTGCGCAGGGACCTCGACCACATGATGAAAGGGATGTGACATGGACAGCATCTTCCTCGGCGGTTCACTATTGGCAGCCTTTCTCGCCGGAGCGATCGCGCTTTTCGCCCCTTGCTGCATCGTCTTCATGTTTCCCTCTTACCTTGCCGTCGCAGTGCGGAACCGGCGCTGGCGTCTCTTCCCGCTCACTCTCACGTACGCGGCAGGAATCGCCGTCGTCCTGGTACCGGTGACCCTCGGCGTTGGTGTTCTGACCCGCTCGTTACTCAAGTTTCACGGGCCGGTCTACGCGGTGGGCGGCGGGTTGCTGCTTTTCCTCGCGATCCTGGCAGTGACCGGAAAGACCTGGACCCTGCCGATGATGCGACAAGCTCCCGACGTAGCCCGCACCGACACCGCCGGTGTGTTCGCGCTCGGCGTGTTCTCGGGAGCTGCCAGCGCCTGCTGCGCTCCCGTGCTCGCCGGTGTGATCACGTTGTCGGCTGTATCTCCGAGCTTGCTCCAGGGTGTCGGGCTCGGAATCGCCTATGTATTCGGAATGGTCTTTCCGCTCGTCGTACTCACCGCCATATGGGACCGGGCCGGTCTCGGTGACCGCCCTCTGTTCCGGGGTCGCCCCGTGCGGTGGCACCTCGGTGGATGGTCTTTCGTAAGCAATACCTTCGACCTCGTCGCCGCCGCCATGTTCTCACTGATGGGAGTGGTGCTGCTGGTGGTCGCTATCACAGGAGCGACGGTGGCAACCGATTTCCAGATCGGTGTCGCTTCATGGCTCGAAGAGCAACTCGAGCCGATCGTTGCCTTTCTCGAGCCAGTGCCGGACCTGATTATGGGGCTGGTGCTGGTGGCGATTGGAGTTGGGGCTGCGACCGCCTCGGGTCGGAACCGCCGCAAATCTAGAGATCACGAAAGGAATGACAATGACCAAGACGAAAACGAAGCACTCCAGAAAACGCACCAGCACTGAGCTGCCAAGAGTGTTCGCCTGGTTGGGACTGCTGATCCCGGCCGCGCTGATCATTATCGTCATCGTGGCCGGGGGCCGGAGCGATCCGGCGGGCTCGGGGCCAGTGGGAGACTCGGCTCCCGATTTTGAGCTCCCCACCACGACCGGCACCGAAGTATCACTCGATTCCGTCCTCGCCGACGGCGACGCCCTCCTGTACTTCTCGATGGGCGTCGGCTGCGATGGGTGCTTCGCTCAGATTCCCGAGATCGAGGACACGCTCAAGGATCAGGGCATCACACTCGTGTCGGTGATGGTGCAATCGCCCGGCCAGGTCGCTGCCGAAGCGGCACGATTCGGAATCGATGGACCCATCCTCATCGACGGCGACCGCACCGTGTCGGACGCCTATGGCATGATCGGTGTCTACGGACACAACGATCGACCGAGCCACAGCTTCGCCCTCGTATCCCAAGACGGCATTATCGAATGGGTGAAACACTATGCCACCATGTTCGTGCCGGTGAATGACTTTCTGAATGACCTGACCGAGGACCGCTCTTTGTGAGTCGCAAGGATCCGCCAGGGCGCCAGCAGCCAAGCTCCCGCCGAATTGACTGGAAGCGCCTCGGCGTGTGGGTCGGCTCGATGGCAGCCGTCGCTGGGCTGACGGCCGTAGTTCTGACCGGTGTGGATGCGGCCGACGGCAGTCGCCCGGAGGCTCCCGAGGGGACTGAAACCGTTCCGGTGGACGACCCGATCCATGTTCCGGGGGGTGTTGACTACCCGGTGGTTCCGCCTGCCGGCGGAGAGCATGACCCAACGCCGCTGGCCTGCGGGTTCTACGACTTCATCGTCCCCGACGAGAACGTGGTCCACTCGATGGAACACGGCGTGGTCTGGGTCACCTACCAACCTGGAGTGTCTGAAGAAGAGCTCGACATACTAAGAGACATCGGAGACGCTCGCGAGACCATCGTCAGCCTGCTGCCCGATCAGGGCTCGGCGATCATCGGGACCGCCTGGGCGGCACAAATCCGCCTCGACTCAGCAACCGATCCTCGTCTCGAACAGTTCGTCAACGCATTCCGGGACGCGCCCTCCTCGCCGGAGCCACTGGCCGGCTGCGCCGGTGGAGCCGTGCCGAGCCGCCCCTGAGGCATCTGAGGCCGCCGATATGCGCTAGCTGTGCCCGCGCGCGGGCGGGACCTGGTGCAGGTGCCTTGAACCACTGGCGTGGCCGGTGGGCATGAAGCCCGTTTCCGTGATGGTTTGACAGCGGTGGGGATCGGTGCAGTCAGCCGGATCCAGCTGGCGAGCTCGCTCCGTGAGGGACGCAAGTTGCTGGCGAGTTTTTCGCAATGATTTGATATGGTCGTCGATCTCTTTGAGATGAGTCTCGAGCAACCCCAATACGTGATTGCAGGTTGACTCACCCTGGTCCCGAAGGGACAGGATCGAGCTGATTTCGGTCAGGCTAAGGCCGGTAGTTCGAGCGTCCCGAACAAATAACAGCCGCTCAACGGCCCCTGGACCGTAACTGCGGTAGCCGTTGGCAGCGCGTTCGGGAGGTGGGAGCACATCGATCTCTTCGTAATAGCGGATGGTCTTAGTCGGAACTCCGGTCTGTGCAGCCAATTCACCAATTTTCATGGTCCCGATAATAGCCGGCCGAGCTTCTTGTGAACTGGAAGGTGATGAAGACCCACTACTGCTGCTAGCCACCGGATTATCTCATCTTCCTGCCAGAGGACTGCAGGCGAAGGCGCCCCAAGACCAATGAAACCCCGAGCACCAGAGCCAGCGCCGGAATCAGCCAAAGCAGCAGCCCCGCTCCAGAAGTTGAGGGATCCAGCAGGATCCACTCGCCGTACCGGACTACGAAGAAAGTCAGAATCTCTTCGTCGCTGTCTCCTGCCGCCACCTTCTCCTCGATCAGCGTCACCATGGCGCGGGCTGTATCCGAGGGCGAGTCCCACACCGACTCGGATGTGCAGACCGGGCACCGAAGCTGGCCCGCCAGAGTCCCTACTCGGTCACGTTCCCCAGGCTGCGCGGTGGCCAAGCCAAAAGCGACGGTAGCGGCCAGGGTGATGAGACCTAATCTCCGTGCCCACACCTTCGGCTGTTCAGGCATCCGCTGTTCCCTCGATGTTCACGACAGCGAGCCGAGGAGGCTTCTTCTTCCCCGCCAGCCATGCCCACAAGCCACCGCCGGCCGTTACCAGCCCACCTGCCCACAGTAAGTACAAGAAGGGATGCACGAGGATCTCCAGGCTGATGCCGTCCGCGTCGATGGCACGTAGCGTGAGGTAGATGTTCCTTGTCAGACCCGTCCGAATGGCCGGGGTGCCAATCGGTTGTACCTGATTCGGGTACTGATTGAGGCGCGGTTCTAGGACTCCCACGGTGCGATCGTCACGGCGAACTTCGACGCGGGCACCGGTCACGGTCCGATTGGGCTCTTCCCGAGTGAACTGCGTCTCGTAGCGAATCTCGTAGCCAGCGAACAGAGTCGACTGGCCGGGGGTGAGAGCCACCTCGGTACGCATTGCCAGGTTCCCGTACAGAGCAATCGCAATGGCGATCAATACCACCCCGAGGTGCGAGATCTGACCACCCCAGTAGCCGGCGTCGTTGCGCATCACCCGCACCACCGCCATCGCTTGGCCTAGGTCTTTTGTCCTGGACATCCTTTGTGCCGATTGCCAAAGGGCTCGTGCCAGGCTGGCCACGATGAATGCAGCCAACATCAAGATGAGGACCACGTGGGCCACCGTGAGTCCTACCACTACCGCCACTGCGCCGACGAGCAGGCCGAAGCCCACAGGCGCCCTGATCCTATCCCACATGATCTGTGGTCGGGCAAGCCGATAAGGTGTTAGAGGCCCCAACGCCATTGCCACCAACAGCAGGTAGGACAGAGGGATCGCCATCCGATCGAAGTAGGGACGCCCCACCGACCCCTGATTACCGGTGAATGCCTCGAGGAGAATCGGATACGTTGTACCCGTCAGAACAATGAAAGCGAACAGCGTGAGCAGCAGGTTGTTTACCATGAACAAACCCTCTCTGCTTGCAAGCGACTCGAGTCGGGCCGGGGACGCCACCAGGCGGGCACGCCGGGTCAGGAGCACGAACCCGGTTACCAAGATCACGACGAAGAAGCCCAGCAAAACGGGACCGATCGCCGAAGCAGCGAAGCTGTGCACCGACCCAATCACGCCGGAACGCGTGAGGAATGTGGCCAGTATCGTCAAAGCGAATGTGGTGATGACGAGAGCAAGGTTCCACAGCTGCAGCATGCCTCGACGTAGCTGCACCGCCGCGGAATGGATGAAAGCAGTGCCAGTTAGCCACGGGAGGAGTGAAGCGTTCTCCACCGGGTCCCACGCCCAAAAGCCCCCCCATCCCAACACCTCATAGCTCCACCATCCACCCATGAGGATTCCGAGTGTCAAGTACATCCAAGCCACTAGGGTCCACCGCCGGCAACGAGCCAACCACTCAGCTCCACTTCGTCCGACCAGCAACGCAGAAATGGCGAAGCCAAACGGGATGGTAAAGCCGGCCAGTCCGGCATAGAGAAGGGGAGGATGCACGGCCATCAACAAATGGTTTTGGAGTAGCGCATTTGGCCCCGGACCATCAAGGGGTACTGTCGCCAGGACCTGAAATGGGTTTGCGGTGGTCATCATCAGGCCGAAGAAGAAAACGTTGACAGCTCCGATGACGGCCATCGCCCCAGATCCGAGCTGGTCACTGGGCGTGACCGACCGAGCGACCCGCCACGTGAAGATGGCCAACACCAAGCCCCACAGCACGATCGATCCCTCCAGGGCTGCCCATGCGGTTGCCACATCGAACGGGAATGGCGTGGAGCGCGCGTGGTTGTTGGCGACGTACTCGAGCGAGAAGTCATCGGTGAGCAGACCCGCCACCAGCGCCAACATCGCCGTTGATGCCCCGGCCACCACCGCTAGGGCCAGGTGACGAACGGTAGGGAAGGTTACGGCCTGGGGCCGCTGCAGCGCCCGGAAACCTTGTGCAGTGAGCCCCACAGCCGCGGCTAGGCCGACCACAACGCCGAACGACCCGAGCAGACCTAGCACTCCGCCTCCTCAGCCGACAGCGGTGCCGGCTCAATCCTCGACAGAAGACCGGCCACTGATGTCGCAGAGCGACAACTCGGCGATGTCACCATCTCCAGGTATTTCGACCGTATGTCGACTCGTACCGCACTACTACAATACATCGCAGTTGGCCATGCTCGCCGACGGGGTCTTGGCCCAAATTACGCGTGCGGACTCAGTCATTCGGAGTTGATGGTTGGCTCTCGGGCGGTTTCTGTACGGTCCCGCTTGTTTTGGAGTCTGGTTGCCTACCGGCCAGGATCGCCTCGAGAGTCGACGACAAAATGGTGGTATTGGACTCGCCCGTGATTTTGGCAGCGACTATCCCTTGCCGATCGATGAAGAATGTCTCCGGGATACCGAAGACGCCGAAGTCAATCGCCAGTCTGGATCCTGGGTCTACAAGGCTTGGGTACCCGCGGCCCAGTTCGTCGAGGAAGGCGATCGAATCAGCGCGCTTGTCCTGAAAGACGACACCAATGAAACGAACGCCGCGATCGCTGTACGCCGCTGAGGTCTGCATCAGGTCATCATGTTCGGCCCGACACGCCAGGCACCACGACGCCCAGAAGTTGACAACGACGACCTGTCCCTGAAGATCCTCGAGCGCCAGGGTCCCCTCTCTCTCTAAGAAAGAAAGACTTCGGGAGGGTGCGGGCTTGCCGATGAGGGGCGAGTTGACCAGCGTCGGGTCTTCGCCGAAGCGCTCGGCGAGAACTACGACCAGCATCAGACTGAAGAGGGCAACAGCAACGGTCGCCAACCGAGCGGCACGACCGGCGCGGCGAGTTCGATCTTCGACCGGGGCGGTTGTGGAGTGGTCCATCGCTCCGTCATCAACCTTGTGCCCTTTGTTGCGACTCCCAATCATTACCCACGATTCCAAATCCGATCTACGACTTAGTGTAGTAGTCATAGCCACGTCTGCTGAATTGTGCGCTAGATCGGAGGCCAGCCCCATTTGGCGAAGGCGCGCTGCAAGGGAATGAACATTGCCTGCCAGGCTCCTGTGACAAACATCGTGCCGACGGTGACCAGCATGACGCCACCGGTTGTCTCAATCCGTCGCCCATGTCGACGAAACCAATCCAACGAGCTCCGCGCCCGATGAAACCATACGGCCGTAAGGACGAACGGTATCCCGAGTCCGAGGGAATAGAGCATCAGGAGAAAGGCGCCCCAGGCCACCGACTGCGTGGCGCCGGCGATGGCGAGAATGGTGGCGAGTATTGGCCCAATGCATGGTGTCCACCCGATGGCGAAGGCCATGCCCAGGGGGAAAGCGGAACCGGGCCCACGCGCGATACGGCCAAGATCCAGCCTCCGCTCCCGGTAAAACCCGGGAAGGCGCAGCAGGCCCAGCATCCCAAGCCCCATCAGAACAATGCCCACCCCGGCGACTCGGGTCATTAGGTCCATATTGCGGAGCAGAACAGACCCCACCAAGGCGAAGGACGCCCCAAGCGCCGTGAACACAACTGTGAAGCCTGCAACGAACATCAAAGACGCGCGGAGGGCGACAGATCGAGACTGCCCAATCTCCAACTCAGAAGCAGGCAGGGCGGTGATGTACGACACATATCCGGGGATCAGCGGCAGGCTGCACGGTGAGCTGAAAGATACGATGCCGGCCGCTACGGCGAACAAGGGGAGAGCGAGATTTCCCATCTCCTACGCATTGTAGTTCCCTGAAGTGACACAGAAAGGTGTGCCAGCGTTTCGCGTCGGCCTGATTGGGGTCGACACCGCCCGTCATAGAGGACACCCTCCTGGCACCGAGTCACTCAAGGAACCGCCTCGGAGATCCGAATGTCTTGGGACCAGCCCATGAGATGAAAGAAGGGAGGGCGTCTGCGGGCTACTGGGTTCCGCAAGCTCTCAACGCGGGAGCTGTGCCAGCACGATATGAATCCTCGGTTGCCAGTACACTACGACATGAAGTCGTTGCAGGTGGGTGTTGATAATGGCTAGAAAGCCGGTCCTTGAAAACGCCGTTATGGAAATACTATGGGATGAAACGGGTCCGCTCACAGCAGGGCAGGTCAGAAGCCGTCTGCCTGAGACACATCCTGTCGCGTACACAACCGTCATGACAGTGTTGACGCGCCTCTGGGAGAAAGGCCGGCTGCGCCGCTACCGAGTCGGTCGGGCGTACTCCTACGTCCCCACTCATGGTCGGGAGCAAGCAGCTGCCCTGCGCATGCAGGAGATCCTGGGCAAGGCCAAGAGCCGTGCATCGACGCTGGGAAGATTCGTTGAGCACCTCGATTCCGAGGATCGTGAACAACTCCGCCAGAAGTTGGCCATGAATGAGTAACCTGTTTCTTCCGGCGACTCTCGTCCTCCTGACGCTCCCCGCCTTTCTCGCTCGTTGGGGCCGGAGTGTGGCACCCCAGGTGCGGGCCCGTCTCCAAGCAGGTGTTCTTGCTGCCGGGCTTGGTTTCTTGGCGTTGGCACTCCTATCCGCGGCAGCACCCACAGTGGTGTGCTCGGTTCGTCACCAGCATCTCGACCCTCTTTGTGAGCTAGCAGCCTCTCACGCGCCGGCAGGAGGCGCCTTCACCGGCTGGTTGGCGTTGGCACTGGCGCTGGTCTTGGTCGGTGCTGCTGCCCGTGGCATCTGGAAGGGCTGGCGAACCCAGAGGGACCTCCGTGTCGAGAGCTGGATCGGAGCTCACGATGCCTTTGGCGCCCATGAGCTCGTTGTGCTCCCGAGTGAGACACCGATCGCGATCACGGTTCCGGGAAGGCCGGGCCAGATCGTGCTATCGCGCGGAATACTCGATACGCTCGATTCGAGGGAGTCGAGTGCGGTCCTTCGTCACGAGGAGGCACACCTCAACTACCGGCACTGGCGGTACTTTGCGGTCTGCTCGGCGGCCGCCGCCTCGGTGGGATGGATGCCTTTTGTTGGTCGGAGCGTTGGGGCCCTGCGTCTCTCCCTGGAACAGTGGGCGGACCGGGTTGCAGCGGAATCCCTCGGCACCGGTGCCCCCGTCGCGTCAGCGCTTCGATTGATCGCGACGGCACCTCCCCTCGCTTCCAACGCAATGAGCTTTTCTCCCGTCGAAACGGTGGCAGCTCGCTTGAGGGCTCTTGAGAACCCTCAAGTCTCGGGGGTGAGAAGGAAGCTGGCCGCGGCAGCAGTGGTCTCGATGGCTGTAGCTTCAATGCTGTTCGGCTTGAGCGCTGCCACCGACGCCATTAGCCATACGAGCGAATTGGCTGCGGTTGTGCCGTTCTGCCTTGTTTGACCAAGAAGTCGTTTCACTGCCACCTGCCCAATCAATCCAACGTGTGCCGCGTCGAGCGTGACGATTACATATTGTAGTAATATCTACTCAATAGGGCGCTCGCCCACGCCGATAAAGGCTCGAGTCACCTTGGAGAACCATTACACGACGGGACGATTTCGTACCGCCAGGCTTGTGAAAGGGCGAACAAGAGGAGGGCCAATGAAAAGGAGTCGGGACAAGAGGGAGTCGGAACCGACCTCGATGGCTGATCGGGTTTCGCGCCCTCGTAATCAGCTCTCGTCAAACCAGGACGGACAAGAGGCACTGGTCGCGCTTGAGCAACAGACTTCGACCTCCCACCCAACCACTGCGGTGACCCGAAGAGAGATCACAGTCACTTTCGTCACCAACTCGGGCTGCCATTACTGCCATGAAGCCGCACTATTGCTCGAAGATCTGGCGCCAAGATTTCCGATCCTGGTCGAAGAGGTTCTTCTGACATCGCCCCGAGGCGGGGACATAGCAGTCAAGTTCCGGATTCCGTTCCCGCCTGTGATTCTGCTCGATGGCGACTATCACGCCCACGGTCGCATATCGGAACGCAAGCTCACCAAAGCCTTGACTCGTCTGGTCGAGGCGCAGTAGCGATGGACGGCATTCTCTTCGGAGGCTCCGTGCTGGCGGCGTTTCTCGCTGGTGCCGTGGCGCTGTTCGCTCCCTGCTGCATCGCGTTCATGTTCCCCGCCTATCTGGCGGCAGCCGTTCGTAACCGTCGGTGGCGGCTCGTCCCCCTCACCATGGTCTTTGCCGCCGGCCTAGCGGTCGTCTTGGTACCTGTCACTCTCGGGGTCGGATTCCTCACCCAGTCGCTGTTGCGTTTCCACGGCCCCGTCTACTTCATGGGAGGCGCGCTGATGTTGGTCATGGCCGCGATCGCGGCGATGGGGAAGAGCTGGGCACTACCGATGATGAGAAACGCGCCGGACATTCGCCGCACCGATTCCGGTGGCGTCTTCGCCTTGGGGGTGTTCTCGGGCGCCGCCAGTGCGTGTTGTGCGCCGGTGCTGGCCGGCGTCGTCACGCTATCGGCAGTCTCTCCAAACCTGATCCAGGGCACGGCCGTCGGCCTCGCCTATGTGTTCGGAATGGTGTTTCCCCTGGTGGCGCTGACGGTCGTGTGGGATCGGTTGAGACTGGGCGACCGTCCTGCATTCCGAGGCAAGCAGATCAGCTGGACGTTCGCTGGTCGGACCTTTGCCACGAACAACTTGAACCTCCTGGCGGGGGGCATGTTCGCGGTCATGGGCACAGCGATGATCACGATCGGTGTGACCGGTGTAGAGGTTGCACCCACTTTCCAAGCGGGCGTCGGGCGGTGGTTAGAGGACAGGCTCTCGCCGGTCGTCCGCTGGCTGGACCCGGTCCCCGATGCGATCGTCGGGCTGAGTCTCGTTGGTCTGGCGTTGATTGCGATGACTATCTCGGGCAGGCGCCGGCCTGTAGAAGTAGAGGACGAGGAAGGAGCGAATTGCCATGAAACAGAGCGCAAAACAGAGGGCACGAGCTTGGCGCGGTAGCACCCTCGATCACAGAAGGCGAAGCAAGGGAGGGAAGCGAGATCCAGCCGGATTGCTGTGGCTCGCGTTTGCCGTGCCGCTGCTGGCCATGGTGGCCATCGTGGTGGTCGGGGCATCTGGCTCCGATGACAAGGAGCAGGTCTTGCAGGCTGCTCCGGCCTTTGCGCTACCCACCACAATGGGGACGTCGGCCTCGCTCGACGCCGTGCTCAGCTCAGGTGATCCAGCATTGCTGTACTTCTCGATGGGCGTTGGCTGCGATGGATGCTTTGCGCAGATCCCTGAGATCGAATCGGCGCTGGGGGAGAGAGGGATCACCCTTGTATCGATCATGGTCGACCCCACCGACGTTGTCGCGGGGGAGGCGGCGCGGTTCGGCATCACCTCACCGATACTCATCGATGCTGATCGCTCTGTCTCGCGAGCCTATGACATGCTGGGCGTGTATGGGCATTCCGACCGCCCCAGTCACAGCTTTGCTCTTATCGGAGCCGACGGCCAGGTGAAATGGACCCGCCATTACGCCACGATGTTTGTGCCGGCTGCGGATCTTCTCGCCGAACTACCGGCCCTTTGAGTCGCTCCCACGGAAGGTGATGACGCGCGCCATGCTTCCGAGACCTGTGATTGCAACGGCCGAGGATTTGAGCTGTCAGGTCCAGCCCCGCTAAGTGATCCCATCAAGCAAGATGAAAAAGCAGTTGGCCCTCCTCGACCTTGACCTCATATCGGTCGAGAGGACGGGGAGGCGGTCCGGAGACGACATTTCCGTCCTCGTCAAAGACACCTGCGTGGCACGGGCAGTAGAACTGCCTCCTATCCGATACCCAACGAGTTCGACACCCCAGGTGAGTGCAGATGTTCGACATCCCAACATAGTCGCGTCCATTGTCGGTCTTGACGTAGAGCGCGATTTCCTGTCGCGTTGACAGCCACCCTGTCGTGCGCTCCACTTCTGCCTTGAACAGACTCGGTTCGCCCAGTTCAACAGCATTTGCCGCACCGAGCGCAAGCCATTGGTCTCGCTTTTCTGACTGTCTTGATGGACCAACGAGATAGGCAAGTGCCGGAATGCCGATCGCCGTTCCAATTCCCGCCATGGCTACCACGATCGTCCCGACCAGGAACCTCCGACGGCTAATTGTGTCACTCATATCAGACTCCAACTCCACTTCCGGCGTCGGCCGTTCGGTTCGTGCGAATGTACAACTCGCGCCGTGCCGCGTCCGGAGATGATCTACAAGCTCCACCGGGTTGACTGCTACCGGTGGTTCCTCCTCGATCTCCTACATTATGTAGTAGTATATCAAGGAAATGAGACAGCGGCACGCGTAGGGATAGATGGTCTTCAATTCGTTCGAGTTCGCTGTCTTCCTTCCGATCGTGTTCGTCCTCTATTGGACCGTTCTGGGCAAGCGCCAGAATGCCCTGTTGCTGGTCGCCTCCTATCTCTTCTATGGATGGTGGGATTGGCGTTTCCTCGGCCTCATTGTGGTGTCCACCTTCACCGACTTCCTGGTAGCGGGCGCGATCGCCCGCGCCGACGAGAAGCAGCGGCGCCGGATGCTCATCCTGGTCAGCATCGTGGTCAACCTTGGCATCCTGGCATTCTTCAAGTACTTCAATTTCTTCATCGACTCCACCGCCGGGGCACTCGAGTCCGTCGGATTCGAACCCAACCTGCCGACACTCCGCATCCTGCTCCCGGTCGGAATCTCGTTCTACACATTCCAAACGCTGGGCTACACCATCGACGTGTACCGGCGCAAGATGGAACCGGCCACTCACCTGCTGGCCTTCGCGGTGTACGTGGCCTACTTTCCCCAGCTCGTCGCCGGGCCAATCGAACGAGCCGGCCGGCTGCTCCCCCAAATCGAGCGAGTACGGACAACACTCACATCACCGGAAGTGACCTCCGGTCTGTATCTGATCCTGATCGGGCTCTTCAAGAAGGTAGTGATCGCCGATGGGATCGCCCCGATTGTTAACGAAGCGTTCGGCAGATCGGCCAGCGGGGATTGGCTGCGGCTCTTGTTCGGGGTCTACGCCTTCGCCCTTCAGATTTACGGGGATTTCTCCGGGTACTCCTCGATCGCCCGGGGTACCAGTCGACTGCTCGGAATCGAATTGATGGAGAACTTCCGTCAGCCCTACCTTGCCCGCAACATCACTCATTTCTGGCGCACCTGGCACATCTCGCTGTCTGACTGGCTGCGCGACTACCTCTACATCACCCTCGGCGGCAACCGACGCGGCCAGCGGCTCATATATCGGAACGTCATGCTCACCATGCTGCTGGGGGGTCTCTGGCACGGAGCCGCCTGGACGTTCGTTGTTTGGGGCGGTCTGCATGGCCTCTACCTGGCAGCCCACCGGAGCCTGCGTCACAAGAGCCCGAAGCACGCGGACGACCCCTTCACGGTCGGTGACATCATCCCGGCGCTGGTCACCTTCCACCTTGTGGTGCTCTCATGGATCTTCTTCCGAGCCGATTCCTTCGCCCAAGCCTGGGACTACCTGACCGGAATCGTGACCCTACGGGGCGGAGTGCCGGACCTGGTCGCCGCGGCCGATGTTCTCGCGCTGCTCGTCCCGCTCGGATTGGCGAGTCTCGCCATCGACCTCGCCCAGCGGCAGGGGCGCAGCCAGCTGGCTCTGTTGCGGTGGCCGGAGGCGCGTCGCGGTTTGGCCTTTGGAACCATGCTGGTTGCCCTCGTGGTGTTCACCGGCAGCGAAGCCGTCCCCTTCATCTATTTCCAATTCTGACATGATTGCTCAATCCAACCAGTCCCCGGAGCCCGCCACACAACTGCACGGCGCCTACGACACCAAGACGACGCACGCCGGCCAAGCCGCTCGAGGCTTGCTCTCGTCACGAACAATCATCATGGTCGTGGTGGTGTTCGTGATAACCGAGCTGGTGGCCCGGGTACTGGCGGCCGGTCTCCCCAATCCGGATTGGAACTTCGCGCAAACCGACCGCAAGGTCGCGGAAATGGAGACGATGGCGGCTGCCGGCGACACCGCGGAGGTCGTGCTGCTGGGCAATTCCTCGGTGAACAACGCCTTTCTCAGCGCCGAGATCGAACGCCAGGGTGGATTCGGTCGGACGTACAACGCCGGCCTCGACGGCTCCTCCGTTCGGCAAATGGAGGATTGGGCGATGAACGTCGTCATCCCGCTGCTACAACCTGAAACGGTCGTGATCGGACTCACGAGCCGCGACCTCAACGACGCATCGGTGTCGAATGCCGAGGTGTTCCGCGACTATCTCAATTCCCGCGGCCGGGCTCGGTTCCTCGGTGAGCAGACCGCTGGGCAGAGGGTTCAGCGAAAACTCAGCGAGGTGTCGGCCCTCGTGAGGATAAGCCCCTTCCTCCGTGACCCGGCGTCACTCGTCACCCAATACGACCCCACAGGCCCACCGACGGGTGAATTCGTGCTGCCGGGAGAGGACTACAATCCACGCCCCCTCGACATCACCCGGACCCGCGAACGAGCGTTGAACGACTACGCGCTCGGTGGGATCGAACTCGAATCTCTCGACCGGCTCGTTACCGAGCTGGAAGCCGCCGGAATCGAGGTGATCATGCTGGAGATGCCGTTCATTGCAGAAGATTGGCTTCCCCTCCACCAGAACGGGGCCCCCGACTACGAGGCGTTCCGGGCTGCGCTCCTCGACTTCGCCGCTTTCCGCAATCTCTCGTTCATCGACCTGACCACCTACCCGTGGACGACCGACGAGTTCTACGACTTCCTCCACGTCAACTCGACCGGTATCGCACTCATCAACGAGTTGCTCGCCGAGCAACTCGTTGATCTGGGCGTCTAGCTGTGCTCTTCCCAGCGGCTCTCGGAGACGCTGTTGGTTCTGTACTGGGCCTAAACCATCGGTCGGGTCGGAGCAGAGAGCTCAACGACCTCCCGCGCCCCACCTGAATAGCCACCGGTCGGGGCCTGACGGACCAGATTCTCCGCGGGTCAGAGGCTCATGGTCTCCTGCGCTGCCGGCACTGCACGATCGCTCAACATCGCCGACTCCTCCTCTGAACACGGAGCTGGGCGTACAGGCCGGTGAGGAACACCTCCGCTAGGTCATCGGCACCTCCGCCTGCCGACCGCGAGTTGACTTCCCTGAGTCGTCTCGGTTCACGGATCTGCTGTAGCAGAAGGTTGTCCTGAGTCGACCGCTTCTCACCTGATACCCTGAGCATCGGCAACCGGGAGGGGATGGACGCATGTTGGCACGGTCGTTCTTGATGGCGACGGAACGCCGCGCAAACCCGTTGCTTCTTGTCTTGGTTTTTCTGTTGATCGGAGCTGGTTGCGGTGGCGGAAGTGGTGAGGCCGATGACGGCCTCCCGACCCAGGACGCGGCCCTGGTTCAATCCGGTGCCGAGGCATATGCCGCCAATTGTGCATCTTGTCATGGCCCGGATCTCCGGGGCACGACTCAAGGCCCATCAATGCTGTCGGCCATCTATGAGCCAGACCACCACGCCGACATAGCCTTCCTCCTTGCCGCACAACGCGGCGTATCGGCCCACCACTGGCGATTCGGAGATATGCCCGCCGTGGCGGCCGTTACTGCCGAGGATGTTGCGGCGATCGTCGCCCTTGTACGCGAAACTCAGCGTCTCGAGGGATTTGAACCGTATCCACCCTGAAGGCTGGCGAGGGCCTAGAACCTACGTCTACAAACTGCCAAGGATGTCCTGGACCTTCCCCCCTTTCCCCCCTAAGCGGTACCACCGACACGGTTGGCTACATCGACCGGGCCACCGCCCTCGATGAACCGGTCGTGCACGGGTTCGGGTCTGGAATATGGCCGATGGACTTGGCGTCGGTTCGGCGTCCGCCGTCAGGCGGTTGGGGCGAATCATTCGAAGAAAGACCACTTGACCTTCCCGCGACCGGAAGGTGTACGTTGTCCACCTCGGGATCGCGAGCACCGCCAGGCGGCCCTGAAGCTGATACCGGAAGGGTGACAAGTGGTGAACGCCGCGCCAGGAACGAACGCTCCCGAGGACTGGCTCGGCTCGTACGAGCTTCCCCAGGCAGCCCAGTTGGTCGCCATCCCCAAGGAGTCACAGTGAGGCGACTGATTGTCCTCAGCATGGTCCTCCTCCTGATGGTTAGCTCCTCGCCGGTTGTAGCTCAGAATGCTATCGAAGGTGAGATCGCCGAGGTCGCCCAGGAGATCGAGGAACTGCAGACCCGGATGGATGCCGCGGACGCCGACCACCACTACTGGGCGGATCAGGTGGCTGCCACTAGTGCCCGTATGCGCGACATCCAGGACGACCTTCAGCGGGCCGATTCGGTGCTTGCCGATTTGCAGCTCTCCATCACCGACACTCAGGCCGCGGTCGAACTCAGCACTGCCGAAATTGCCGCCAAGCAGCTCGAGCTCACGAACACGCGGGAAGAGATCGAGGCCACCCACGAAATAGTCGTCTTACAAGCGGTGAAACTCTTCAAGCGCGGTGGATCCCAGGTCGAAGTCGCCTTCGACTACGAAAGCGCCCAAGAGGCTGCCCTGGTCGTGAAATACGGGACCACGCTCATCGAACAGACATCCCGGGCCATAGATGCGCTCGAGGTCCTCCGGAGCCAAGAAGAGCAGCAGATCGACCTCATCGAAGAGCAGAACGCCACCCTGAATGGGCAACTGGAGCGCCTGGAGTCAGCTACGGCTGAGGCGGAGGTGCAGAAAGCCCTGGTCGAGGAGAGCCGCCGCCTGGCGGAGGTAGAACTCGTCAACCAGAAGGCGCTGCTGCAGACGGTGAACACAACGCTCGCCGAATTCGAAAACGAACTCGACGGGCTGGAGCAAGAGCAAGAGGAGCTGGAAGAGCTCCTTGCCGAGGTACGTCGGGGGAGCGGTCAGGCCCCTGGCAGCTTGTTCCGGCCGGTACCCGGTGCAGTTTCCTCACCGTTCGGACCCAGGGTGCATCCCATCCTCGGATACACCCGCGTGTACACCGGCGTTGACATGAACGCCCGCTCCGACGACGAGATATCTGCTGCCGCCAGTGGTGAGGTGATCTTGGCCGGTCCGTATGGCGGTTACGGGAACACGGTCATCATCGACCACGGCGGAGGCATGGCCACTCTCTACGCTCATCAGACCAGCGTCGCTGTTTCTAAAGGCGACACGGTCCGGATCGGCCAGGTCATCGGCTACATCGGCAGCACGGGTCTTTCGACCGGGCCCCACCTCCACTTCGAAGTTCGCCTCGACGGCAATGCCCTGAATCCGGCTCCCTATTTCCAGTCATGACCGAAGTCCGGGCCGACGAGGTCGGCACTGGCATTCTCGATGGAAGCCGATAGAGGAGAAACCCGCGTTGACAGCCCGGAACGGGTGCTTTGACGAGAACGGCTCGGCCTTCCAGGGCAGTGCGGGAGAGATGGCCCGCATGTTGCCAGCTCGTGTCGCCGCGGCGGCTGGACTCCCATCGGACGGTCCCAAACCTAAGTGCAGACCTCTGCGAAACTCGGCGGCGACCGAGACCCCGAGGCGGTCCGTGCCTGGCCGGTATCAATGACTCAAGATCGCTGCGTGGCTCGGCGGTCGGTTGCCGTGATCCTCTGTCATGCCATGTCAGTCAAATCCAACGCCCCGCGGACTCTGTCGGTACGGTAGCCGGGTGAGCAGGGACAGCTCGTGGTGAGCCAGAGAACGCGCGGGATTGCGTCGGTGGTTGTGCTCACCTTGGTGGCAAGCGCATGTGGCCTTCGAATAGATCCGCTGCCTGACCCGGGCATAGGCACCAGTCCGCTGACCACGATCGTATACGCGGCAGACAGCTCGGTCCTCGCCTATTGGTATGCGGGCGAAGATCGAACGTTGGTGGCATTTGACGACCTGCCCGAATCCCTCGTCGACGCGGTGGTAGCGGCCGAAGACCAGCGGTTTTGGGACCACCGCGGGGTTGACCTGCGCGCGATTCTGCGCGCTGCCCAAGCCAACGGTCAGGCCGGCGAGATCGTCCAGGGTGGCTCAACGATCACCCAGCAGTACATCAAGAACGTCATACTCACCTCCGAAATCTCGCTCGATCGGAAACTCGAAGAAGCAGCACTGGCGGTCCGGTTGGAAGAGGGCCTATCCAAGCAGGAGATCCTCGAGCGGTACCTCAATACCATCTACCTGGGCGACGGCGCCTACGGCGTCGGGACCGCAGCCGCCAACTACTTCGGAAAGGATGTTGGGGAACTCACACTCGGCGAGGCGTCGCTCTTGGCAGGACTCATCCGGGCACCTTCCACAACCAACCCCCGAACCAATCCGGAAGTAGCGGTTGAACGGCGGAAAGCGGTACTGGAGACGATGGTCGGACTCGGCAATATCACACAGGCCGAAGCTGGGGCCGCCAGCACGGAGCCGATCGAACTCGCACCACCGCATCGACGCCTCGGTCGTTCACGCTACCCGTATTTCGTTGAAGAATTGAAACGGCAACTCCTGGATGACGTCAGGCTCGGCGAGACCCCCACGGATCGCTACAACGCGCTATTCAGTGGTGGGCTGCGCATTCACACAACGCTCGACCCCTCGATGCAGTTGGCGGCCGAGGAAGCGCTTGAATCGGTGATCGGGGATGAGGCGGATCGACCCGATGCCGCGCTTGTGTCGATAGAGCCCGGGACCGGGTATGTGCGGGCGATCGTAGGCGGAAGAGACTTCTATGACGAGAGTGATCCGATCGCTCAGTTCAACCTCGCCACCCAAGGTCGACGACAGCCCGGATCGTCGTTCAAACCGTTCGTGCTTGCGGCTGCCCTCGAAGACGGAGTAGATCTCTATGACGTATACGAAGCCGGACGCAGAGCGGAGATCGAGACCGACTCTGATACGTGGCTGGTGGAGAACTTCAACGACGCCGTCTTTCCTCGCCTCACCGTGTTGGAGGCGACAGTCTTCTCCGTGAACGTCGTTTACGCCCGGCTGATGGACCGGGTTGGCCCCGAAAAGGTAAGAGACCTTGCTGAACGTGCCGGGTTAACAACCGAGCTTGAACCCTTCTACTCGCTTGCCCTTGGAGCACAGGAAGTGAGCCCATTTGAGATGGCCTCCGCCTACGGGGTGTTCGCAGTGGGAGGCGTGCGTGTCGCGCCGGTCCTATTCACCTCAATCAAGACCCATGACGGGTCCACGCTTGTTGAGAATGAGCTTCGCCTCGCCCAAGCAATCGACCAGACGGTCGCCGATCAGGTAACCATGGCATTGACCGAGGTGGTCCGACGCGGCACTGGCCAGCGCGCGCGAATCGGGCGACCCATCGCTGGCAAGACCGGAACGTCGCAAGACCATCGTGACGCCTGGTACGTCGGCTACACACCCGAGCTGGTTACCTCCGTATGGGTCGGGTACGCCCGATACAGCGAACCGATGGAGCAGCCCCTCACACCGTTCACGATCACAGGCGGCAGCTGGCCTGCCGAAATCTGGGGTCTCTACTCGGCAGCGGTTCTCGCGGGCGTGCCGTATTCGCCACTTCCGATCGTGGGGGAGGACGGAACCGTGGCGGTCGACGTCGACCTCACGACCGGATTCGTGGCCGAACCGTTTTGCCCATCACGCAACGTTCAACGTCTGATGATTCCACCGGGCGAGATCCCAACCGCAACCTGCCTGATCGACAGTTCACCAGGACTCGTCGAAACAGTGCCAGGCGAGGTGCCGGCCGTCATAGGTCTCGATCTCGTTGAGGCCGTGACTGGTCTGAACAGAGCCGGATACGAAGTCCGCCTCGACTGGAAAGACGGAGGGAGTCGTGGGCAAGGCACAATCCTCGGACAAACACCCGAGGCGGGAACTGATGTGGAATCCGGATCGATTGTCACCATCACTCTCGCCGGGCCCGCACCGGGTGCAGTCGTTCCCGGAGTCCTTGGGCTGACACTGGCAGACGCACTCGAGGAGTTCAACGAGGTCGGTATGCCAGTCGACATCATCACCCAAGGGGAGCCTGGTTCAGTGGCCGACCGACCCCGCTCCAATCGTGTGTGGAAACAGTCACCGCCGGCCGGGGCGATGCCGACCTCCCGGGTGACCATCTGGCTTAACCCTGCGGAGCCTCCGTAATACATGGACTGTGAAAACGGTCGGCGAAGACGTGCCCGGTCGGCTCCCGCGATCGGGCGCCCGGTTCGGGCCTGAGGTGGCGCCGACCGGCCTTCCATCGCATATCATCGGCCCGCCGCCTCGGCTACCCGGATGGGTCGTGGCGCCGTTGTCGGATCGAGGAGAAACTCCAGCACCTCCCGGACCGCAGGAGCGGCTACCGCCGAGCCGCCTCCACCCGCGTCTACCACGATGACGACCACGTATTTCGGATCGGAGATGGGAGCGACCCCAACGAACCATGCCGTATCGACATCGTCCTCACTGGGGCCGATCTGGGCCGTGCCTGTCTTCCCACCGATCTGGTCTAAATAGGGAGAACCCGCGTAGACACTGGCCGCGGTGCCGCGCTGGACGACACCGGCGAGGTCCTGGCCCAGCATCGCCACGGTCGCCACGTCGAGGTCGACGCTACGAACGACGGCCGGTTCCCTTCGGTCGACGACGTTGCCGTCGGTGTCGACGAAATGATCGACGACGCGGGGTCTCCACACGGTGCCGCCGTTGACCAGGGCGGCGTAGGAGACGGCCAATTGCAGTGGCGTTGCTGCCAGGTCACCCTGGCCGATGACAGTGTTCATGAGATCCCCGCCGTACCACTCTCCATTGGGGAAGGCCACAGGGTTTTGAACGTTGAGCCGTTCACGCCATTCCCGGTCAGGCATGATGCCTGCAGCTTCCCCTGGTAGATCGATGCCTGTGGGCGCCCCGTAGCCGAGCCGGCGAGCCCAGTTCTGGATGATCGACTCATCGAGACTGTTGTCCTCCCACACGCCCAGCGCCACCTCCCAGAAGTACACGTCGGCCGACTTCTCGAGCGCTCCGTGCAGGTTGGTCCAGCCATGGTTGGGACTCCAGTCGGCGAAAACTTGGGGGCTCCCCTCGCCAAACGACGGGAACTCGAGCCTCGGCTCCAAAACCTTCCCGTCCTCGGAGCCGTTCAGGTCCTCCGGCCAGACATCTTCTTCGACCGCCACCACATAGGGGACGACTTTGAAAGTAGAAGCCGGTGGGAAAGTCCCTCGGATATTGAGATTCAGCAGGGCGTTGTTCTCCTGGATAACTTCGAACCTTTCGGGACTGAGGGTCCCCACGAAGGCGTTCGGGTTGTAGTCGGGGATCGACTCCATGGCGACGATGGATCCGTCGGTCACGTCCATAACTAGGCCCGCAACCTTGCCGGTCGGCTCCTCACCCAGTTCACGGGATCGCTCGACCGAGCGAATGAGGGCATCCTTGAGCGTACGGCTCACGTCGATGTCGGTGGTGAGGACAACGTTCCAGCCGGGCTCGGCCGTGATCTCATCGGCGAACTGCCAGACACTGCGGTCGGCGTTCACAGTGAACACCTCGGCGCCTTCGATGCCGCGCAACACATTGTCGTACTGGCGCTCTACCCCGGCCCTACCGAACACCTCATCAGTCTTTACCCGATCGCCGTAGCGCTCCAAATCGGCGCTGGTCGCCTTTCCCGTATAGCCGAGGATGTGGGCCGCCAGCGTTTCGAATGGATAGGTGCGCACGGGCGTCAAGGCCATCTCAACGCCCGGGTAGTCCTCCTGGTATTCCTGGACGTCAAAAGCCACCGCGTCGCTGATGTCGCGGGCCAGCGTGACCACCGTTCCGGGCCGGGCCGAACTGATCGCATTGCGAAGGTCGGACTGGTCGACTCTGAGCAGCACCGCCAGGCGCTGCACCAGCTCCTCTTCCTGCTCCAGTTCGACTTCGGCCCGATTCAGTTGCAGCGTCTGCGACGGTCGACTGCCCGCTAGAACCGTGCCATTGATATCGCGGATTTCACCCCGGGCCGGTTGCTGATAGATCACGTGGACCCGGTTAGTGGAAGCCTTGGCGCTGTTCTCTTCCACTGCCGCAACCTGCAGGAACCACAGGCGAACCGCAAGGACAGCGAACATCGCGAGAAACGTGATACCAAGGGTCGCCAGCCGCCACGGATTGATCATTTCCACACTCCGGTGGCCGGGTCGCATCGTTGCGACCGGATTGATCGTCGGCGGGCGGTGGCCGGGTTGCCGTCGCGTCCAGACCCCGGCGTGTTTCGCCCTTCCACCACCGGCATGTCAGTTCGTCGCGGTGCGGCCGCGCGTCCGCGGGTAGCGGAGCGGGCTGTGCTGGAAGCACGCCTCGTTCCGGTTGTAGATGCTCAGCTTCGTTCTGCACCCGGGTTCGATGCAGACGCGATCGGCCTCGAAGCGGCGGGGGGCCCGGCCGCTGGGAAGCATCCCGTGCAATGAGGAGACAGTGTTGGTGGTCACTGGTGGGCTGTCCGGGGTCGCGTCCCGGCTGAGGCGAGGGGGATCACGTCGACCGCAGGCTCGAGCCTGGCGAGGGCCCGTTCGATGCGGTGTCGAGCGTCGATGCAAATCGCGAGGAGCGGCCGGCTGCCGGTCAGGTCGGTCATGATCGCTGGATCAAGCGCTTCGATTGTCGATGTGGTCCCGTTGGTGGTGATGAGTACGGTGATGGGCAGGGCGGCGCCGACGTGTCCGTGGGTGGCGATGGCGCGGCGGGTCAGGCACGGGCTGTAGGCAACCAACACTTGACAGACACCGACGCCCGACCAGTTTGCCGGGGTGATGTGCGCGATCGTGTCGAATCCCTCGGCCAGCAGCGTTTCACGGAGCTTCGACTGGGCGGCGTTGGCCGCCATGTGAACCTTGACGGTGAGTGCGGTGTGGTTCAAGTCGTCTCCGATCACGTAGTGGGCAGGTCCCCCGGCGGACGGACCGCCTTTCAGCATGGCGTGGCCTTTGCTACGATCGTACGCCTTCCAGTCGAGTGGAATGTCAAGAGGGAACAGCAAAGCTTTTTCCTCATTACCGAAGAACCAGGAGGCATAGCCCGTGGTAGAAGGTGTTCTGCTGGGACGTCCCTCGGCGGAATCTGTGGGCCCGTGTGAGGATCCAATTGAAGGACGAAGCAAGCCACCAACCTCCATCGAAGGTGTCAACCAGCCGGCCAGTGAAGCGGTCGCAGAGGCAGGGGAGAATGTGGCCGTTGAACGAAGGTCCGGGGACGTCCTCACTTTCAACAAGCTTGAACTAGGCAGAAGACCTGTCCATGGTTGAGGCGGTTGACAACGAAGAACAGATCTGCGCTCGGTCGGATCTCTTCCAGCTCGTTCTGCAGGAACTCATCGACTCCACGTGACACTCCCTTCCGCCAGGCGCGTCCATGGCCAGCGGATGGGCAGGAAGCCGGCCGAGGTGGGATCGCGGCCGACGTCCTCGCCATGCCCGGGCACATAAAACACCCGCGGCTGAGTGCCTAACTCTTCCTTGAGCCGGAAGGCGTCGTTATTGGCCAGAAAGCGCGATACGGAAACCAGCTCGCGGCCGTTGGTGGCGAGGTCCTCCTCCAGGTCTCCGTAGTAAATGGCCCGATGCGGGCAACCCTGAAGGCAGTAGGGCAGGGTTCCGGCGCGGACCATGTCGGGACAGAAGTCGCACTTCATGACCGTGCCCTTGCGGGCCGGCACCTGCAGCTCGAGGTCGTACTCGGCCCGCTCGGCCTCGGCCGGTATCGGCGGGTCGCCCCAGTTGAAGAACCTCCGGTCGTATGGGCAGGCAGCCATGCAGATGCGGCACCCGATGCACCGGTCCTGGTCGATGAGCACATGCCCCTCCGGGGCGGAGAAGGTCGCTCCCACCGGGCAAACGTTGACACAGGGCGGGTTTTGGCACTGCTGGCAGGGGGTGGGGACGAAACGGGTACCCGTTCCCGAAAGCTCGTGCTCGTAGACCTCAATCCACTGCATGGGCTCCGGAGCGAAGTGCCCCTCGATGCAGGCGGTGGTGCACTGGGGAGGAAGGTCAATGCTCTGGCAGCCGTCGCAGCGGCGCAGGTCGATGATCATCGTCCACTGGCGGGTTCGGGCCCGGAGAGGGATATCTTCCGTCCCAGGTGTGGTGGTTCCCTGCAGCAGGACCCGGTTGATCGCTTTGGGAACCGCCTGGGATACGCTGCCGAACACCGCCGTCACCCCGAAGAGTCTGAGAGCGGTACGCCGGTCGACCGTCCGCACACCGTCGGCGAACAGCCAGGATTTCCATTCGCGCCGGCCCTGGCTGCTCATGGAGAGGTGAGCTGCGATCAGCGGTATTGACGCCAGCAGGGTTGCCATTGTCAGGAGAACAAATAGGGGGCTGGCTCCCCAAGTCCACAGTGCTGCCAGCGCTGCCGCCGCCAGCAGGGCCAAAGCCGCATAGCCGCGCCAATGCCGCCGTATGAAAGGCCGGGTCGTAGCTATCACGGCGGGGGCCGCTTCACACTCATGGATGAGCCGCCCGAACCGAACTGGACGACCAAGCCATTTGATTTCTCCCTGTCGAGGTTGTCCGCAAGCGAAGAGGGACTGAATTGTACTACATAATATCGTAGGTTGTTGAGGTCAGACCTCCCCAACTCAGAGATGTACCAGTCGTTGGATCACCGGCTTGACAAGTCTGTGGAAGCTGTCAGAACTCCGACATAAACACCTACATAATGTAGTACGGCGCGACAACGCTGGTGCGGTTGGGTAGGAAGCACCGTGTCCAGCGGATCTGCCAAGGAAGGGCCTCCAGCTATCGAACGACCTAGCCGACACGAGACCAGCGGGTGGGGCTTGGGTTGTAGGCAACCAAGAAGCGGCAGGAGTCCCTGCGCGGCAGGGATGGCGATGTGTTCCGTGTAGCCGTGTCCGGCGGGCATTGGTGCCATCCGAGCTTGTGAATCTGGTGGTCTATCGGTTGTGTGTGGTCAGTGTTCCGATCGGTGTCCGTTTTGAGGTTGTTGTCGAGAGTGGGGCAGAGCGAAACCTTGCCTCTCCCAGTTCCGACCGTGTGGTTGTGCCCGTCGAAGGACTACGAGGTAGTGCACTTTGTCGGTGAACCCGGCGGCGGCGCTGCCACCTCGGGGGCTGATCCATCCGGTCGTGAGTGGGGGCGGCGGTGATGTGATCGATCTCCCATCCGTCGGCTCCGAGCGTGTTGAGTTTGTCGATGACTTCCTCGCTCATGGGTGGGGTGGTGGGGCCGAGGAGGCCGTTGGAGGTGGTGGTGGCACTGCCCTCCCACCACAGGTAGGTGTATTCCCAGCGTGTCACGGCTGCTCCTTTGGTCTTCTTCGGATTTGAACATGGGTCCTGGTCGCGGTCGGCTCGGATTGTGCGAGCCACCCCCCGAGGTCTCGCCATTGGGCTTGTTGGTAGTAGGGGCGGAGCCGGACCTTGGCCGGTGGGGTGTTGTCGTGGATGAGGACGGCGTGGCCGGCGGGGAGGGTTCGGAGTTCGTTGACGGGTGCGAGCCGCTCCCATTTGTGGGTCTCGGAGCTGGATGGGCCGGCGGTCCCCTGTGAGAGGGTGGTGCTGACCGACTGTTTCTGACCGATGAGGGTGGAGAAGATTTCGAGGAGGTCGGGGTCGGCCATGCCGGGGAGCAGTACCCGGGCGACGTGGTTGTTGAGGACTGATCTGGCGCTGTCTCGTCCCCAGCGTCGGACCGACCACGCAGTACCCGTGGCGTCGGGGCACCAAACTCCCTGACAACCACGCCATGTGGCGAGCCGTGGCGGCCGGGCAGTACCGCGGCCAGGGACCGGTCATCTGGCCTTCCGGCGATTCGCGCGAACTCTGGATCGACGCCGTCACGCACGGTCGAGAGGTCCACGCCGTGTTCACCGAGCATCGACACTGGAAGGCGGCCGGGCTGTCGGTGCTGGACGGTGGAGTTCGACAGGCCCGGGGGGTTGCATACAACGGCACATGTCGCCACTGCGGCAGAGCAACATGGGGATACCGACTCCACGAACCGTGCAGCGAACTCTGGTGCAGACACTGTGGCAAGTGCGGATGCGGAGCACTACCAGGTCGACAACCAGAAACCCGGACATGCATCCGTTGCGGCCTCACGAAACGCTCGAACCTGTTCCCGAGCAACGGCGACGTATGCGTCGACTGCTGACTGACACACGAATCAGCTACGAACCCAGGAGCAGCTTTGGATGCCACGGCCACCCATCCCTGGGGTCACGCATACCCAGAGTAACAACAGAGAGTGGTGTCGAAGCGAATCCGCGCTACCAGCGATGCGTCATAAGAGCCCGTGTCATCGGGAGCTGCGCCACCGTTGGGCTTCAGAATGGCTTCAGACGACCCTTACGGTGCCCCGGGGACGCCAAGCCATGAAGTAGAAGACCCAGGCAGTGCCTGGGTCTTCTGGTCGTAGCGGGGGCGGGATTTGAACCCGCGACCTTCGGGTTATGAGCCCGACGAGCTACCAGACTGCTCCACCCCGCGTCGCAGACGTCAAGTGTATAGCGAACCGTTGGGTAGTGGCAAGGGGTCAGCCGTCCGGCCTCAGCGCTGTTGTGGCCACGACCTGCTAGTGGGGTCGGTCCGATCTGCCTTACGGTTCCAACGTCACGGCGATCCATGTCCATGTGCTTCTCCTTATCATGACGCCCCTGTCTCGTTCAGCGTCTGGCAGGCGATGCGTCGGGATCGAGGTGATGGCTTGGTTTCTCATGGGGTTCCAACGGAGGCCTCATCGCCGGCCAACCGGGATCACCGAACGTGAGCCCAAGACAATCAAGGAGTAAGCATGAGCAAACGACTAGTTGTGGGCGCGTTGCTCGGTCGGCCCTGGTGACGGCCGGCTGTGGGTCGGGCGGCAACGACGCCTCGGCGGCCGACGGGACGGACATGGCGATGGACGACGTGAACCTGGGAGATGCCTCGCTGCCCCGGGCCGACACGATTCCGGGGGCGACAGTGGAGGCCGGTGCCTTTGCATTGCTGGACAGCGCGCCCGTCAGGTTCGACTCGCTCGAAGGTAACGCCTGGCTGGCCCGGCACGACCGCGGCACCACCGTCACCACCCTCGAACTCGCAGGGCTGGTCCCGAACTCGGGCTACATCGCCCACGTGCATGCGGGCGGATGCGTCGATGCGGGTGGCGCCCATTTCCAGTTCGACCCCGATGGAGGAAGCCAGCCACCAAACGAAATCCACCTGCAGTTCGACAGCGACGCCACCGGCCATGGACTGATGACGGTCGAGAACCCGATCGTGGCAGGGTCCGACGCCCGCAGCGTCTTGGTCCACTCCAGCAATGCCGAGAACGCCAAGGTAGCGTGCGCCGAGTTCGGCCAAAGAAGTCCCGGCCGGGCCGGTACCAGAATTGACGCCTGGCCGACATACCCGTGACCTTTGGAGCCGGAACCGATATGCTGGCCGGGTGATGGAAGCCCTCGAGCCCACCACCATCGGCTTACCTGCCGATTTGAAGATGCGGTTGGAGAAGGCCGCTGCTCAAGCCGGATGCCCCGTCGACGACGTCATCAGAAACGTCCTCGACCTGGCGGTCAAGCACAACGAACTCCGGGGGCCGGCCACGGTATCCACAAGCCCGCTATGCAGCCCGGAGCTGGCCGCCTTCATCGACGAGGTCTACCCCGATTACGGGTGGGGCTAGACCAGGATCGATCAACCGAACTGAGGTAGCGTCGGCAGGTGGTATTCGATCGGATCTTCGGGCGGGGTCGTCGGCTCTCCGGTCGCCCACCCTCGGGCAACGGTGCCTCGTCGTTTCATCTTCACTGGCAGATGCCAGCGTCGGCGCCGCTCATCGGAGTGCAAGCCACCTTCGAAGTCGTTGAACCCCCCCGGGTCGACCATCTGTACTTCTGGGCCCTGCAGGCGTCGTTCGGTGACGGCCCCCGCTCGCACGGCGGAGCCCACCTCGGCTTGCAGTGGAACGACCGGTACCCGGGCAACACGGCTGCGAACTGGGGTGGCTACCACCACAGCGGCCGAGTGCTGGACGGGTCGGAATCGTCGCTCCCGTCGACGCCGGACGATCCAAACACCCGCGACTATCCGTGGCAGCCGCGCACCCCGTACCGTTTCCGCATCACGGCCGTGCCAGACGGGTGGCGGGGCGAGATCGCCGATCTCGCCACGGGCCAGTCGGTGGCGGTTCGGGACCTCTACTCGCCGGGCAGTCAGCTAATCACGCCGATGGTGTGGTCCGAAGTGTTCGCCGCCTGTGACGACCCACAGGTCGTGGTGCGGTGGAGCGGATTTGGTGCACTCACGGCCGACCGGGAAGTGGTGAGTCCCGGTGCGGTGCGAGTCAATTACCAGGCCTACGACGCCGGAGGCTGTTCCAACACGGCCTCGCTGCTCGATGGCGATGGCCTGGTTCAGGTGACCAACGCCGAACGGACGGTCCCGCAGGGGAGCGTGCTGTCCGGCTTCGCCGACCTGGCGTAGAAAACACTTCCGTTACCGGGCAGTCGCTCTTAGAGTTGTGCCTTCATATAAACAAGGGTCCAACCGTCATCCGGGGGGCCGGATTTTGCGCCGGGGAGGAGCAAACCGTGAACGTCAATCCTGAGAGCATCGCTCGTGCCAGCAGTAAGCGCCCGTGGGTGGTCATCGGTTCGTGGGTCGGGCTACTGGTCGTTGCCTTCGTGCTGACCGGCCTGTTCCTGGTCGAGAACCTCACCACCGACTTCGATTTCACCGACGAGCCCGAGGCCAAGCGGGCCGAGCTGCTTCTGGAAGATCGCCTGCGCGGTCCCGCCACCTTCACGGAACTCATCGTGGTCAGCTCCGAACCCGGGAGCGCGGGCGGGGCCGACTTCCAGGGGTACGTTGGCGAGTTACAGGCGGCCGTGAGCGGATTGGGCACCGACATAGTCCAGGCGGTGGTGCCGGTCGGGCAGACCGGTGAACCCGTCATATCGGCCGACGGTGGAGACCAGCTCATCACCGTGGTTCTCACCAAGACCGACCTCGACGACGCCAGCACGGACGCGGCCGCCATCAAAGACGCCATCGAAGCAGTCGAGGTGCCCTCCGGGATTGAAGCCCGCTTGTTCGGCCAGGCAACTATCGGCAACGACTTTGAGCGACTCGCTCAGGAAGGACTCGAGAAGGGTGAGACCATCGGCGTCGTCGTGGCCCTCATTGTCCTACTGGTGGTCATCGGTGCGGCGGTTGCGTCCGGCCTCCCCATCCTGCTGGCAATTGCCGCCATCGCAGCTGCGATCGGCGTCACCGCCTTTATCGGCAACTACATGTCGCTCTCGTTCTTTGTGGTCAACTTCATCACCATGATCGGCCTGGCGGTGGGGATCGACTACGCCCTCTTCATCGTCGCCCGCTACCGGGAGGAGCGGGTGCGCGGGTTCGACAAGATCGAGGCGATCGGACGGGCCGGGGCTACCGCCAACCGGGCCGTGTTCTTCTCCGGCCTCACCGTGGTGTTGGCGCTGCTCGGGATGTTGTTCGTGCCCAACACCATCTTCCGCAGCCTTGGGGTCGGTGCCATCGTGGTGGTGATCCTGGCGGTGGCCGCCTCGATGACGCTGTTGCCTGCGCTGCTGGCACTGCTGGGCGACCGTATCAACAAGGGCCGGGTCCGCAAGCAATCCTCGCTGGATAACGTCGATAAGACCGGCGGCATGTGGGACAAGATCACTGATCTCGTCATGGCGCGACCGATTTTGTGGCTGGCCGGTGGCGCCGGAGTGATGCTGGTGCTAGGAGCCTTCGCTCTGAGCATGGAGACGGGCTTCTCGGGTGTGAGCACGCTGCCCGAGGACCTCGCATCCAAGCAAGCCTTCGAGATCCTCGAGACGGAGTTCGGGCTGGGGGGTGCAACCGACCCGGTCGAGGTGGTCATCGATGGCCAGTTCACGTCCGATGTCGATGCCGCCATCACCGTCCTCACCGACTCGATTGCCGGCAACCCGAGCTTCGGGACCCCGGACCCGGTCGAGGTCAATGCGGCTGGTGATCTGGCCCTGCTCTCGATTCCGCTGACCGGCGATTTTCAGAGCGAAGCCTCCGGCGCGGCGGTGGAACTCCTGAGGGACGACCTGGTCCCGGCCGCGTTTGCAGGGACGGACACCGAAGTGCTGGTGGGCGGCGCCAGCGCCTTCAATGTCGATTTCTTCGAGGATGTTCGGGTGTTCACGCCGATCGTGTTTGCGTTCGTGCTCGGGCTCAGCTTCATCCTGCTGACCGTCGTGTTCCGGTCGATCGTGTTGCCGGTCAAGGCGATTTTCCTGAACCTGCTGTCGGTGGCCGCCGCTTACGGGGCGGTGGTGATCGCGTTCCAGGAAGGGATCGGACCGAGCTGGGTGAAGAGCATCATCGGGTTCCAGCAAGTCGAGGCGATCGAGGCCTGGCTGCCGCTGTTCCTGTTCGCGGTGCTGTTCGGTCTGTCGATGGATTACCACGTGTTCTTGCTGACGCGGATCCGCGAGCACTTCGACCAGACGGGTAACAATTCGCTGTCGGTGGCCCATGGTCTCCGCACTACCGGGGCCATCATCACCGGCGCCGCTCTCATCATGGTGGCGGTGTTCAGCGGGTTCGCCCTCGGGGATCTCGTGCCACTCCAGCAGATGGGATTCGGGTTGGCGATCGCCGTCCTCCTCGACGCCACCATCGTCCGGTCGATCCTGGTGCCTGCCACCATGCGGCTGCTGGGCGACTACAACTGGTACCTCCCGAAGTGGCTCGACTGGCTGCCCCACATCGACATCGAAGGCCACGAGGCGGCCCTCGAAGCCCAGACTCGCGAGGTCGGGGTGGAGGTCGAGGAAGAGGTGGGTGTCCCCGTCGACTAGCTGTGCTCTTCGGGGAGGTTGTCCCCGAGGGTGCTGATGGGGGTGGCCCATTTGAGCGCTCCGTGGGCTCGGTGGTGATTGTAGAAGTGGATGAACCCGTCATAGGCGGTGCTGCGTTGGGTCTCTGAGGTCCAGGGTCGGATGTAGGCCCATTCTTCGAGGAGGATGCGGTGGAAGCGTTCGACTTTGCCGTTGGTTTGGGGTCGGCGGGGTCGGGTCTTCTTGACGGTGGTGCCGGTGGCGGCGCAGGCCCGGTGCCAGAGTCCGGAGCGGTAGCAGGAGCCGTTGTCGGTGATGACCCGTTGCGGTGTGATCCCGATCGATTGATACCAGGCGGCGGCTCTCTGCCAGAACCCGGCGGCAGTGGTGGCTTTCTCGTCGGGGAGGATCTCGGAGTACACAATGCGGGTGCGGTCATCGACCGCTGAGTGGATATACCGATAGCCAGCACCGCTGTGACCGTGATAGCCGTCTTGGCCTCTTCCTCGGGTCCGCCAGCCACCTCCATCGGGGATCCCGGCGAGTTTTTTGACGTCAACGTGGATCAACTCGCCGGGGTGTTCTCGCTCATACCGGTGGACACGTGTGGTGTTGGTGGCTCGGTCACCCCGATCGAGACGACCCAGACCGGCCCGGGTCAGGATCTGCTGAACCGTGGAGGCCGCTAACCCCACCTCATGACCAATGTGGTCTGCACCCCAACGGTGCTTGCGTCGGAGATGAATCACTCGCCGACGCAGCCGCCGGGGAGTGCGATTCGGTGAACGGTGCGGGCGTGAGGACCGATCCCGCAAGCCGGCCTCACCCTCACCCCGGAACCGGTCCCGCCACTTCCGCACCGTCTTGGCATCCACCTGAAACCGCTCAGCGGTGGCCTCAATTGTCCAACCACGTTCCAAGACACAAGCCACCATCCGACGGCGACCCGCCGGAGTAAGCGGCGCATTGGGATGCTGGGATCTAGCGTGAGACACGAGCCCTCCTTGTGAGATGTGAGTCGTTCAGCCCACAGTCTCGCTTGGAGGGCTCACACCATCACCCCAGGGACAACGTCCCCGGTTATCACAACTAGCCGAGGCGCTCCACCATCACCGTGTCGGCCTCGACGATGAACTCGTCGGGAGCCGGCCGGATGGCGCGGCGGGCCTCAGAGTCGTAATACGCCTGGTTGGCTTCTTCGAAGGTGCCCGGCCCGGTATGGGAGACCACCCAGGCAAAGCCGGCTTCGTCCCGTGACACCCAGGCGCCCTGCACCCTGAACCCGGCGGCTCGCCGGGCCGGCAGAATCTGCTCGCGCCACAGGGTGACAAACTCATCGACCCGGTCCGGGTCGAGCCGGTAGATCCGGAGCTGTGTTGCCATGGAAGGTCCTCTCTCTGATCTCAGCTTGTGATCCCGGGTCTGCCACATGCGGCCGCGCCGTGGGTCGCGTCGGCGGCCAGACAGCCACATGGTATGCCGGCGGCAACGGATTGGCATCGATCTGCCAGGCGAGGCCAGGAGGTACCGTTACCCGGGGTGCAGTGCTGCTCTGCGGGCTTCTCGCCAAGCCCGCAGACTGACATTGGCCGAGAACGATTGAATAAACTACGCTGAGTGAGTACCACCGGGGACGCGGCGGAACTCGTCAGCGACAGGAGTGATGGGGGTACGGCATAAAGACAGCGGGAAACCACTCGAGTATATCGGGCGTGCTTGGAGAGGGTCCTCAAGGCGCGAGGACTGGTGCTGGGCTGCAGCCACCAGTCCACCCCCGACTCAGTTCCGACGCCAAGCTTCTGACGGCCTCGCGCGGGAAGCTCGCTTTGAAGCGGATCATGGATTTCACCCTCGGGGGAATCTTGTTCTTGATCGTGCTGCCGGCGCTGCTGACGATTGCATTGCTGATCGCCGTCACCTCGCGGGGACCGGTGCTCCATCTGGCTGCTAGAGCCGGACGGGACGGGCGGCCCTTTCTGCTGCTCAAGTTTCGAACCATGCAGCAGGATGCCGAGCAACATCGAGAAGGGCTCGACTCGTCGAACGAGCAGGACGGACCCCTCTTCAAAATGAAGAACGATCCGCGGGTCACTCGAGTTGGCAGGTTCCTGCGACGTTTTTCTCTCGATGAATTGCCCCAGATTGTCCATGTGGTAACCGGACGAATGAGCCTGGTCGGACCCCGGCCCCATCTCCTTGCAGAAGTCGCCCAGTACGAGAACTGGGAAAGGGCCAGGATGCTCGTGAAACCAGGACTCACCGGAATGTGGCAAGTAAACGGGCGATCCGATCTCGACTGGGACACCCACCTCGGGCTGGATTTCCAGTACATCGAAGAGTGGACGTTCATGCTCGATATCAAGCTGCTGTTGCGCACGATTCCTGTGGTATTGAGCGGCAACGGGGCGTACTGACGCCACCGCGTCGGCGCCAACAAGAGATTGGCCGCAACGTGCAACCTGCTTCGACAGAGCTGGAACTCGGGCTTTGGAACGCAACATCCGGGGCGAATCCTCGTTCGACCCGGCACCACCTTGGCACTATGTTGAAAAGGGACGGTTGTCGTACGAGGTGGGGTGTGGCAGCGCCGAGTCGCGACTCAGGGAACCAAGATGGGCGTAGCGGACACCATTGAAATCCTCGGGGTGCAGTTGCACCTGCTGACGAGCAGTCAACTCGTTCAGGCGATCGCCGGTTGGGCGGGTGAGGAGCACAAGCGTGTCGTAGCTCATGTCAACACCCACGCCATCAACCTCGCCTATGCCAATGAGCGTTTCCGGGCCACGCTCAATGGCGCCGATCTCGTGTTTTGTGACGGCTACGGCGTCGCATGGGCTGCCCGGAGGAAGGGCTACCCGGTTCCGGAACGGCTCGGCATCTCTGACTGGATCGATGAGTTGGCGGCGACCTTGGCGGCCCACGACTTCTCGCTGTTCCTGCTGGGCGACGAAGATGGCGTTGCCGAGCTCGCGGCCCAAGCCCTGCGGCGACGGCACCCGGGCCTGCGGGTGGTTGGCGCCCATCATGGGTTCTTTGCGAAACAAGGAGCTGAGAACGATCGCGTCATCCGGAAGATCAACGACTCCGGTGCTGATGTGTTGATGGTGGGACTCGGAATGCCGGCTCAGGAGTTTTGGATCGAGGACAACCTTGGTGAGCTTGGAGCACGCGTCTTCATGCCGGTGGGCGCCACCTATCGTTGGTATGCCGGGATCGAGAGACGCGCTCCCAAGTGGATGGCCGATCGGGGCCTCGAGTGGATGGGCCGGCTGTTTTGGCATCCGGTGCGGATGTTTCGGAGATATGTCGTCGGCAATCCTGCTTTCGTGTGGCGGATCCTCCACGCCGATCGCAGGGCACCGAGCGGAGTTGAATGATGGTAGAAGCGTCGGGCGCGCCCGATTTGGCAGCTGATGAAACGGCGGAGGGGGAGGGATCTGTCCTATCGCCGACAGCCCGTCGCCTTCGAAGCCGTCTCCACAAGCGTCGGGACGCTGAGCTGCGTCCCCGCACCAAGGCGTCTCGACTGCTGCTCTTCACCTTTCTGGCCCTGCCGGTGTCCTGGCTGCTTGGACTGCACGAGTTGGCGTGGCCTGTTCTGGTCCTTCCCATCGCCGGATTTCTGGTCAGGCGGGGCCGCATATACGCGCCACGAGCATTGCTCCTCTGGCTACTCTACGTGGCAATTGCACTCGTGGCCGCGGTCAGCGCCGGAATCGGGTACTTCACCGTGGTCATGTATCTGGCTGCAACTGTTCTGTTCCTTTTCGGGTTCAACGCCAGCATCGATGAGCTGCCGGACCATGTCGTGGTATCGGTAATGGCCCTGTTCTGGGTGACGATGGTGGTGGGCGGCCTCATCTCAATCGCAACAGGAGTAACCGAGTTTCCGAGCCTGGGCGCAACCATCTTTCAACCAGAGCCCGGAAGCTGGCTCGAGGGTGTGACCAAGGTGCAGTTTGCCGATCCGCTCAAAGAAGGGTACACGGAGGGTCTCTTCGGGAGCTGGGACTCACGGCCCAAGGGCTTCTTGACGTGGTCGAATCACTGGGGCTCAGCCTTCGTCATGCTGCTCCCTGCCAGCCTCCTTCTCCGCTTTCAGATGGAACGAGGGCGCCTCAGGAACTTGCTCGACATCACAATCGTGCTGAGCGTTGTTCCCTTTGTGCTGGCGCGCAATCGATGGGCCTGGCTGTCCCTGGTCGTGGTCGTGGTCTATGGAATAGTCCGGTTCTGGCGGCCGCGGCCGTACCTTGCACGTTCGCTGCTGGGGTTGCTGGTGGCGAGCGCCGTGATCATCGCGTCGACGCCGCTTGTGACGGTCGTGATCGATCGGCTGGAATTCGAGGGGAGCGAGGGCTCCCGATCGGAGCAATATCAGCAGAGTTTCGATCTCATCGATGAGTCCCCGTGGCTCGGTTTTGGGGTATCTCAGGTCTCCACCGACCCAGATTGGGAGGGTTTGGAGTTGGGAATTGATAGCCAGATTCTTCAAACCATGGTTCTTCATGGCGTCGTGGCCCTCGCCGTGTTCCTAGCGTGGATGCTGTTGATCCTGCACGCGACGCGGGCGATGGACACCCCGCTCCTGGTCCTGGCGCATGTCGGCGCCTTCGTTCTCCTATTTCACTCGATGTACTACGTCTTCCTTCCGCACCGACTCATGTTTTTGATGCTGCTGGCGGGTTCGGCCTATCGCTATCGATATTTGGTCGTCGAACCACGCACCAAGCGGGGCAGGGTACTCGTGGACCGACGTGCCAAATCGGGGCTGATTCTGGTCTGGTCCGCCGACTGGCTTCGGAGGTCACGAGTCCGAAATGCCCGGCGCGCCGATGGACGGTGAGCCACAAAGCAAGCAACCTCCGACCGACCGGGACCCGGTCGCCGATCAGCGCGAACATGCGCTTGGAGCGCTGTGGGAAATGGCCGCAGCCTCGCGCTACGACGTGGCGGTGCTTTCAACGAATCCCGATGCGATCCCGTCGAGTCGACTGCGCGAGGTGTCGGGTGCCGCCTGGATGCATCTCAAAGGCGCCGCCGGCATTATCACGGCACGCAAGAGCGATGCGATCGTCCTCACGAAATTCAAGACGCCCCTGCTTCCGTTGCTGATGTTGCTCACCTTCCCGTGGGCGAAGCAGGTCTTCATGGTTGTTCACCACACCATCCAGCAGGCGTTCGGTAGTGCCTGGCCGCGGCCGGTGCTCTGGTTGGCGGCCCGGCTCGGCTACGGGTTGTTGGTTTTCGAGTCGACGGAAGCCCTCCGATGCGCCCCGCTCGATTCGATCGGGCTCAGGCGGGTGATCGAGATACCCGAACCGGGGCCTCACTCCTCATGGTGGGACACCGAGCCAATCCCCCAAGGGGTGAGAGATCCGGCGATAGTCGGGGTGGTCGGCGAGCGCCGCGCCGAGAAAGGTACCGACGCCCTCATCTGCGAGCTCAAGGCAATCCAACAGAGGGGCGACGCTGCCATCGACATACTGGTCGCGGCGAGGAACCTGCATGAATACCCGGGCGAGTTGCTGGAGGGTGTCCTCACCATGGAAACGTCCGACATGTCAAGCTATTGCGAGGCGCTCCGGCGATGCGACATCGTCGCCATCAATCATTCAGAGGACCGATACCGTCATCGGACCAGTGGGGTCCTCGCCGATGCCATAGTCTTCGGGTGCCACGTCGTCGCGCCCGATTACCCGGTGTTTCGCTACCAGCTCACCACTCCCACCAGGGTAGGTGCGACCTTTACCAGTCTTGCCGGGGTCGGCGCGGCGATTGCCTCCGTGCTTGATGCTCGGGGGGGGAAAGCCGATCCCTTCACGCCGCAACGTCAGCGGCGACTGCCTGCGGGTATGGCTGCCGAGTTCGATGCGCAGCTCGAATCGCTTCTGTGAAGCCGTCCGGAACCCTCAAACCGCTCGCTCGTAGACCTCGAGGAGTCGCTCTACGGCGAGGTCCCATCTAGCGCGTTCGATCACGAGCTGACGGGCGGCCGAGCCGGCACGCCCGCGCAACTGTGGGTTGTCGAGCAGCTCAACGATTATCTGAGCAAAGCCCTCCGGGGTGCTCCTCACGAATCCATGGATTCCATCGTCGATTGGGATACCTTCCCCGCCGACCGGAGTGGTGACCACCGGCCGGGCAAAAGCCATGGCCTCCAGCACCTTGTTCTTGATGCCAGCACCCGACAAGATCGGCGCGATCGCAATGGAGGCGGCCTCGAGGTACGGTCGGACGTCATCGACGTACCCGGTAACTTCGACATGAGCCCCGGCCAGCCGCCTGATCTCCGGGGCCGGGTTCTTGCCGACAATCCAGACCTTCACCTGGGGACGGGCCGCGACCACTGACGGCAGCACGTGCTTCGCAAACCAGACCACCCCTTCGATGTTCGCCCGGTAAGCCATGTCGCCGACGAACACCAGCGTGTCGGAGTGATCCCCGGCGCCACCAGCAGGAGAGAAGTAGCCCGCGGCATCCACGCCGTTCGGGATGGCCGTCACCCGAGTCGGATCGGCGCCGGCCTTGACCAAGACCGTCCGATCTTCGTCGGAGAGCACGACCAGCTCGGTCCCAAGGTCTATTGCGCGTCGCTCGAAACGCTCAACGATCCGCGCCCGGATCCGAAAGGCAGTCCGAGACAGCCCCCGTGAGTTGGCTGCATACCGGCGGTAGAGGACACCCCACGAGTCCATGAGGTCGAGAACCACCGGCCTTTGATGGCTGAGCAGGCCCGGAACGTACTGAGCCATTGCCAATCCAAACACATGCACGATGTCATACGCATGTTTCTCGTTGGCCGCTTCCAGCGCCCGCTGGAATTCATCGGAGCGGTGCCACACAACGAATTTCGGAACCAGGCGCGGGTAAGCAAGCAGTCTGGCCCGCAGGTCGCTGACGGCCGGGCGGGGGACACGTGTCCAGTGAGTGAGAACCCTTTCGGCGTCAAGAGACCGTTCATCTAGCTCACCCCCGTCCGTGAAGCTCACGGCGTCGACTTGGTGGTTGCATGCCAATCCCGACACGAGATGCCAAGCGCGAATCTCCTCTCCGCCGCGGGGTGGCAACGGATCGATGCGGGAAACGAAGAGGACCTTCACCACGCCACACCCTATCGGTCCGGTTGCAGATCTAAGGCTTATCGATAGGGTGATTGGCAGGTGCTGTGCGCAGTTGGGTGCCGACTCAATGGGTCAGTTCGTCAACCCCACAGTTTCACGAAAGGTCGGAACGGGATGAATCTACGCACTGCCATCCCGGCCGGGCTCATCGACATCGGGACGACTGCACTCAGCTCATTCCTCGTGCAGGCGTACGCGGTTCGCACGTTCGATGCAGACGTGCTGGGAGTGTATGCGCTGTTCTTCTCGGCCTACCTGTTGGCGAGTCTCACCCCTCAATTCCTGTTCCTGTATCCCCTCGAGATCAGCTCCCTCCAGTTTCCCCGTCCGCAGCGAATCAGTCTGCTGTCCCGCTCAATCCAACTGGTGGGCGCGGCACCGATCGTGGCGGCCGTCATGGCCACGATCACCTTCCTCCTAGCGAGAGGCGAGGTAGATACTTCCATCATTCTCCGGCTGGCCTTGACGAGCGCGGCGGTGAGCGTGACGGCTCCGTTCTACGACCACCTCAAGCGGATGATGCATCTCTCGGAACAGTCCGGGCTGGCGGCCCTCACGGCTCTGCTCCAACTCCTGTTGGTGGTCGCATCAGTGGCCGGCATGGCCTGGGTCGGGGTCGACCCTGCGCTCATTCCGCTTGGATCACTGGCGATGGCGCAGGGGGTGGCCGCCGCCATCGGTATAGGGGTGATCCAATACCAGCAGGTGGCTGCGGTGGATCTTCACCTCTCCTGGCTGCAGCTGATTCGGTCGGGCCGGTGGTTGCTGATCGCGGGGCTGGTTCCAGCCGGAGCGACCTTTGTGGCTGCTGCGACGGTTTCCCGCCTGGCAGGTGTGGACAAATTGGGGTTCGCCCAGGCGGCTCATGTGGCCGCCAGGCCTGTTCTCATCCTGGCGACCGGTCTTGCCGCGGTGCTTGGCTTCCGCATGATGGAGGCTGGGGCCGCACGAAGCCGGGAGCGGGGCTCACGCTTCTGGAGGCTGTACTCGCTGGTCGTCGCGGGGGGTGCCATTGTCTACGCGGCCCTAGTTGGGTTCGATTGGGTCGGCAACCCGTTGGCGGCCATACTGCCGAGGGCATACGAGGTCGGCGGCCTAGTGGCGGTCACCATCGTGGCGAACGTGGTTGCCGCCCTCATCAAGCCTCCAAGGGACGAACTGATCGGCGCCAGATTCGAACCGCGCGTGGCGTCCATCGACTCCACAGCCGCGCTCGCGATCGTGATCATTGCTCTGCTGGCCGAGCCGTTGCAGGCCTTTGCGATTCCACTCGGAGTTCTCGGCTTCTCGCTGATCCAAGTTGCGGCCTATTTGCCAGCCCGGCGAGCACTGTATGGCGGCGGGTTGTCTTCTCCAGTCGAGCCCGGCACCGAAGTAGCGTCGTGACGTCGAGTCATCTCGTCTCAGTCATTGTCCCGGCCTTCAATGCGGAGACACACATCGCTGACACTCTTGACTCAGCTCTCGCTCAGACTCATCAAGAGCTCGAGGTCATCGTGGTGGACGATGGATCATCAGACTCGACCCCTGAGATTGTGGCGGCCTATCAGGCCCGCGATGCGAGGGTCCGATTGATAGTCCAAAGGAATGCGGGGGTGGCGGCGGCCCGTAACCGCGCGATCTCTGAGGCTCGGGGCGGCCTCATCGCCCCCTTGGATGCTGATGACCTCTGGCGCCCCGACAAGCTGGAGGCTCAGATTTCGGCGATGGACACTTCCGGGGGTAGCGCGGGCATGGTGTACGCCTGGTTTGTGCGGATCGACCAAACGGGCCGCATGCTCGGTCCGTTCGACTTCCGGCCCACGTTCAGTGGAAGCATTCTCTCGCTGGCGGCATTGCAGGGCTTCGCCCATGCCAGCAATCCGCTGCTGCGCACAGAACTCGTCCGTTCCTTTGGAGGTTATGACGAAAGCCTGCGCAGCCGGGGCGGGCAAGGATCGGAAGACTGGAAACTGAATTGCGAGATGGCCGGCCGTGCCCCGGTCGCAGTCGCTCCGCGCTATTTGGTTGGTTATCGCCAGGTGACCGGAAGCATGTCGCGGGATCCCAAAAAGGCGCTCGCGTCGCATCTTGCAGCCGTCTCGGATGTAACGGAAGAGCATCCGGAGATCCCGAGCTCAGCGTTGCGCTGGTCTGAAACGATTCACGCCTTGTGGATCGCTGCCAACCACGCTCGAGCGGGTAGCTACCGCACCGCCGCCTCACTCGGATGGTGGGCGGCACGTCGCCAGGCACAAGCGGACGCTGCCTTTGTATTTCGGGAGCCGTTCCGTCGGTACGTCGATTTTCGGCTCCGGCGCGGCTTGGGACGGCTGCGCTCGACGCCCGCCGATGCCCTCACTGGGCAACCCTTCGCCACCACCGATCTCTCGGCAGCCGATGCGGCCGCACCTTATCCGGGGGAGGCGGCCCGGTACCGGTTCATGGCCGTCACCGCCGGCATCGTCTGAACAGGGGAGATCGCCGGCGACCGCCCGTGAAGGCCGGATTGGCCCGTCTCAGCCGGATGCTGCGGGTTCGCCCCCCTCCACGCAGCTGCTACTGCTGAACGTCGTGGTGGTTGGGGTCAAGGAGGTCCGGAAACAATGAAACCCTGTGCTCGGACCAACCGGGAGCGTCAACTGACCAAACGAAGGGAGTGGAGACGCCAGGACCCGCCAGTCGTCAGATCCGTTTCGTTCCCACATCACGATTTCCGCATTGGTCGGGAGGACCCGCCAGCTCACGGCGACCGACTCGCCGTCGTCCTCCAATCGAACAGATGGAGTTGGAGGTATGGTCGGCTCGGTGGACGGCTCGATCTCCGGCGGGCTGTCACTGGGCTGGCTCCCGTAGTCTCCAGTCTCGAAGTCGATGGTTCGAGCCGCCACGTCATACCATCGTTGTCCATCGAGGCTCCAATGGGCGGCCGGAACCCGGGCAGATGGTTCTACCGTCAGACGCTCTGACCCGTTGGGAAGTGTGAACCGGACTACGTAGCGAGCAACCTCGCCAGAGTCGATTCTGGTATTCAGCGCGACCATCTGCGTAGGACCATCGCTACCCGCAGCGACTTCCTGGCCTGGTCCCTGCAGGGAAACCTCCTCGGCAGCCGCGGGCAGATTGACCACAAGGATCCCCCGGTAGCTACCCAGCTCCAATCCGGCCCACTCGAAGGGGCCCAGCACATAGTCGGGTAGATGGGGCCCGGCCTGGTTCCGAACGTCGAGGAGAATCTCGATGGCAGTGCCACCCACCACCTGCGATGAAGATGCCGAGCTGTCCAATTCAATGAATGTGTCGAGCTTGTTGAAGCCATCGTTGAGAAGAGAGATCATGAGAGAGTCGGGCTCGAGGCGGCCATCGACGCCAAGCAGTTCCCACGTCGCTTGCTGAACGGCGGAATGGGACCAGGCAAGAATGTGGCGGCCGGCAGCGGCCGACTCCAGCGCGCTCGCCAGGTCGATCAAATTGAGTTCCGACCCGACGGCAGCGGAGAGGGCGACAGAAGCGAGCTCTTGCTGCCGGGCTCGTCGGGTCGGCTTGTCGTCCTCCCAGTACTGATTGAGCATGACGTGAGCAATCACGTTCGAACCGTCAACGGTGAAACCGTCCACCGAAACGCCGTCGCCAACGTCGAGGACACGCTGGAGTGTCACCGGGTCGATTGCGAGGACTCCATCGACCCGCCGGCCGGCGGCCGCTTCCCACATGTCGGCCGCTAGCGATGCCGTGACCTCGAAGCGAGGTGTGGATGCGAGATTGCGAAGGTCGGTGGTCGGCTCGAGCTGCGACCAGCTGGCCGCAAAGTCGAGATCGGTGACCGGGACTGCGTCTGCGGGGAGAAGGAGCTCTGCGGGCTCGATGAGGTCGCCTACCCCGACCTCTCCGTTCCGTATCTCAATCAGACCGGCACTCAAGAATCGACCCGAGCCGACGCGCATCTCGGATGTGTTCGCCGACAACAGCAAGTAGGTGGTTGGTCCGGACAGAAACTCCGTGATACCGGCCATGGCAGTCTGGGCGTCGGCCAGGGTGTCATCGAGCTCGGCGAGCTCTCGCTCAAACCGACTACGGGCGTCGGAGAGCCCGCCTGTGAGTCCACTCGCCGGGCCAAGGTGGAGGGGAGCGAGTTCCTCCCGGGTCACCGTGGTCAGCGCCAGAAGGCGTTCAGATGCCTCTGCCTTGTTGATGGTCTGCGCTTGTGCGTTGTCCCTGATTGCCACTGCCGCGGTCGATGCGTTCGCCAAGGACTTTGACACCGTTGCCGCTGAACTGCTGAGAGCATCAGCCGACCGAATCTGAGTACCCACCCAGGGGACGAGGCGGAAAGGAGCCAGCCACGGTGCCCGAAGGTTTGACTGGGCTCGGGCGAATTCCCCCGAGGCAACCGTCAGTTCGGCGGTGAGCTCACCGGATTCGAGCTGCTCGATCTCGAAGCCATCACGGATGGCTTCCAAGCGATTGAGGCCGTCCAGGGCTGATGACCGACCGTTGAAGAGGCTTAACAACCCCAACCCCACCCAGATCGCTGAAACGATCACAATCCCGCCAGCGATCAGGAGTCGTCGGCGTGGTTGTCTTGATGGCAGAGGAGGTTTCAATGGAGGATCCCGTGTGCGAAGGCGAGTTGGTGCCGCGTGTGACGGCGCGTGGTCACTCAGCGTAGCCCCAAATCGGCATTGCCGATAAGCCGACACCTAATGGGGGTGGACCGGCCTGATGTGTCAGGCTGGGAGCCGAGCCGCTGGTCGGTGAGCACTGCTGACACCTGGAACTTGGATTCCTAGGCCT
>CAMYMH010000016.1 GCA_947259275.1 uncultured Acidimicrobiaceae bacterium
GACCGTTCCGCGATGCTCGGCCCTCGGCTCGAAGGTGGCTCCGATCTCGGTCTCGGAGATGCGATGGAAGCCGTCGAGGTGGAGACCGATCGGGTTGGACAACCCGCAGGCGTAGCAGTCGGCGTACAAGCTGCGGAATTCGGAGATCCGGTCGTCGGCGATCCTCACTCGGGCTCCAGCACCGCCTCACCGTTCTCCAGTGAGGCAACCCCCACTAGAGCGTCGACCCGCCAGCCGTGCGCCTCGAGGCGCCGGCGGCCACCGGTGAAGGTCTTCTCCACCACGAATACGAAGCCGAGGACCTCCCCACCCGCCTCCTCGACGATCTCACCGAGAGCTTCGGCGGTACGGCCTCCGGCGAGGAAGTCGTCGATAATCGCCACCCGCAGGCCGGGCGGTAGCACCCGCCTGGCGACCTCCACCCGATACTCGGTTCCCTTGGTGGGGGAGGACACCTCCCGGGCAAAGGTATAGCGCTCTCCAACGCCAACGTACTTCTTGGCGTAGACCATGGGGATGCCCATCGCCTGGGAAGCCGCCATGGCCGGAGGAATGCCGCTGGCTTCGGCGGTCAGGACCAGATCGGGCCGGGAGGCGGTGAAGCGCTTGGCAATCTCCTCGCCGATCTCGGGAAACAGCTCAACGTCGACCCGGTGGTTGAGGAAGTCGTCGACCTTCAGCAGATCGCCCTCGACCCGGGCCCGGGTCTCGATCGCTTTTCGTAACAACACGGAGTGGATCGTACCCGTCCCGGCGTTGCCCGTCTCAGGCCGGAGCCGCCCCGGCTCGAGAAATCCTTGTCGGCGGTGTCGTTGAGGGGCAATCCCGTTCGTAGGTAGGGTGAGCGCGGGAACGGCCTGCGCAAGGACAAGGAGAGCCCATGAACCAGTACCTGTTATCTACCTACGCGGTCGAGGGTGAGGTCCCTGGTGCGGCGATGACGCCCGAGGACATGCAGGGATTCATGGAGCGGGTCATGGCCCTCGAAGCCGAGATGGATGCCAGCGACACCTTCGTCTTCGGTGGGGCACTTCATGGCCCGGAGGCGACCGCCGTCGCTCGCGCCAGCGATGGCGACGTCATGATGACCGACGGCCCGTTCGCAGAGGCGAAGGAGCACATCGCCGGGTTCTACATCATCAGCGCCGAAGACCTCGATGCGGCCAGCGTTTGGGCCGGCAAGGTGGCGGAGGCAACCGGCCACCCGATCGAAGTCCGCCCGTTTCGGGCCACCGGTCGGGTGGCGGATCACATGCCGGGCGGTTGACGGGCTGGGTAGCATCCCCGTCCTGATGGTCGATCCCGAAACCACCCGCCGGCGGGCCCGGCTCGTATTGCGGCGCCTCAAGCGGCGATACCCCGAGATTGGGACGGCTCTCGACTACCGATCGCCGTGGGAGCTGCTGGTATCCACCATCATCTCAGCGCAGACCACCGACGAGAACGTGAACTCGGTGACCCCCGTCCTGTTCGAGCGGTGGTCGAGTCCGGCGGCCCTGGCCGGTGCCCGGGCCGAGGACGTTGAGCAGGTGGTCTTCTCGACCGGGTTCTACCGCCAGAAGACAAAGTCGATCATCACCATGTCTGCCGACCTCATGGATCGATTCGGGGGAGTGGTGCCCGACGACCTCGACGATCTGGTCACCCTGCGCGGGGTCGGCCGCAAAACCGCCAGCGTGGTCCTGGCCGAGGCCTGGGGGAAGCCGGCCATCGCCGTCGACACCCACGTCAAGCGCCTGGCCAACCGGCTCGGCCTCACCGACCACACCGATCCGACCAAAGTCGAATTCGACCTCCGAGAGCTGTACGACCGGCGGCAGTGGTCGGGCATTTCGATGCGTTTCATCCAGTTTGGGCGCGACGTGTGCAACGCTCGCAAGCCGCTCTGCCACCAATGCCCCCTCAACGAGCTGTGCCCCTACCCGGACAAGACGCCGGCACCGAAGTGAGAGCGGCGCGACGAGCGCATGACCGCCAGATTCTGGCACTCGGCATTCCGGCGCTGGGTGCCTTGGCGGCCGACCCGCTCGTCAGCCTGGTCGATACCGCGTTCGTCGGCCGGCTCGGCACGGCCGCGCTGGCCGCCCTCGGTATCGACGCGGCCATCTTTGGCCTCGCCTTCTTCGCCTTCAACTTCCTCGCCTATGGCGTGACCCCCCTGGTGGCCAAGGCCATCGGGGAGGGGGATACCGACCGGGCCGGCCGGGTGGTGGCCAACGGCATGCTGGCCGCGATTGGCCTCGGGGTGCTGGTCACGGTGGTTCTCCAGCTTGGCGCCGGCCCGATAATCGATCTGATGGGGGCATCCGACGAGGTAGCCCGCCAGGCCGCCGGATACCTTCGGATCCGGGCGTTGGCGGCCCCGGCGGTGTTGATCATCACGCTCGGGCACGGAGCCTTCCGCGGTCACCAGGACACCCGCACCCCGTTTTACGTAACGCTCGGGTTCAACGTCGTCAACCTCGTCCTGGATCCGCTGCTCATCTTCGGTGCCGGCTGGGATCTCAACGGGGCCGCGGTCGCCACTCTCGTCGCCCAGTGGGTGGGGGCGATTTGGTTTGTGGTGCTGATTCGGCGCCGGCTCGGGCTGCCGGTGGGTGGAGTCGAGGCGCGCGAGCTGTTCGGTTTGCTCAGAGTGGGTCGGGATGTCGTCATACGAACGGCGGCGCTGCTCGTCACTTTCACGGTCGCGACCAGGGTGGCAGCCACCATCGGTGACGCCGAGGTCGCCGCCCACCAGGTGGGCATGCAGATTCTCATATTCCTCGCCCTTTCCATCGACGCGCTGGCGATCGCCGCCCAGAGCCTGATTGCCCGGTTTGTCGGAGAGCAGCGCCGTCAGGATGCCTGGGACGTGTCGGTCCGCCTGCTGCAGCTGGGGGGTGTTGTCGGGCTCGGGCTCTTCGCCCTGCTGGTCCTCACCGGCTCGGTGGTGCCGGGCTGGTTCACCAGCGAGCCCGAGGTGCGGGAAGCAATCGAGAGCATGTGGCTCATCCTGGCGATCATGCAGCCGCTCGGGGCCCTGGTATATGTGTGGGATGGCATCGTCATGGGGGCGGCCGATTTCGGATACCTCGCCGGGGCCATGGTGCTGTCCGGCCTGGCGGCGATCGCCATGCTGCTGCTGGTAGCCCCGTTCGAATGGGGGCTTCCCGGTGTGTGGTGGGCGATCGGGCTTCTCAACCTGGCCCGCGCCGCCACTCTCGGCTGGTGGCACTTCCGACCGGCCTCTGCCCTGCGGCCGGCCCCGGAGGTGGCCTGACACGAGGACTATTCGGGGTCGACCACCTGGACCCCGCCGGTGGCCGATGCGTTGGCCGTCTCCTGATGGAGGACCACACCCTTGGTTTCCGGCAGCGTGAGGATGAGGGGGATGGCGGCGACCGCCGCCCCCGCCAGCAGCGTGATGGTGGTCGGGAGTCCCCACCGGTCGATGGTTTGGCTCCCGATGGCTAGTCCAAGGATGGCCCCGGTCACACTCATCGCCGACAACAGCGCGCCGGCCACCGCCCGGTGCTGGGTCGGGAAGAGCTCACTGCGCATAGCTGCGAAGGCGGGCACGAAGATGCTGGAGCCGAAACTGCCGACCACGATCCACAGAATGAGCAGCGCCCCCGGCTGCCAGTAGAAGGCGGCCCCGCCGCAGGCGCCCAGCACCATTCCCGTCACGATGACCGGCCGGCGACCCCAGACGTCGGCTGCCCGGCCTCCGATCAGTAAGCCGGTGGCCCCGAGGGCCCCGGCCGAGATGATCGTCAGGCTGGACGACAGTACCGACCAGTTGAGGTCGTTGATGAGGTAGTCGCTGGCGAAGCTGACCGCGGGACCGCTGAAGGCCCCCACCGCCAGCCCGGCAAACGCCATCGGCCAGAAGTAGCGGCCCGTCTCGCCGCGGAGTATCGCCAGCACCGGCGGCCGCTCGAGCGGGGTGTGAAACGCTCGGCTCTCGGTAAGGAAGCGTCCCAGGAGGGGGAACACGATGAGTCCGATGATGCTGAGCCCAAATAGCCAGCGCCATCGGTCGGTCGGGAGTTCAAACAGCGGGGCAAGCAGAAACGCCAGCCCGCCGGCCAGGCTGCCGGCCACGCCCCAGATGCCCATGCTGAAGCTGCGTACGTGAGGGCTCACCTCCTCGGCGAGATACACGATGGCGAGGGCGGCCACCGCACCCGAGGCGGCTCGGGTCACCGCCTGGAAGAACGTAAAGGTAAGCACCCCCGAGGTGAGCGCGGTAGCCAGGTTGGCCAGCAAGATGGTCACGAAGGCCACCAGCAGCGGGCGGCGCCGGCCCAGCCGGTCACCCCAGATGCCGTAGGCGACGGCGGTGAAGCTGCCGAGGCGGATGACGGCGAGCAGCCAGCTGGCGTCGCCCTTGCTGAGCCCGAGATCGGGCCGAGAGAAGGCCAGCGTCACCACCAGCAGGCTCCCGGCGAAGGACTGCACGAACCCGGCCACCACCATGAGCGTGGTGATGCGCCGATCGTTGTGGTTGAAACGATGGTTCACGCCACCACGCTCCCGGGCGGCACCGCCTGGTCGACGGTCAGAAGCACCACGCCGTCTTCAGTCAGGGCGCCGAGGACCAATACGTCGGACCGGAACCCGCCGACTCGCATGGCTGGGAACCCAGTCACCGCCACCACCTGTCGACCGACCAGGTCGGAAGCCGTGTAGAGGTCGGTGATCTTGGCTGACGACTGCAGCTCGCCCTGGGCGCCGAAGTCGACCCACAGTTTGAAGGCCGGGTGACGCGATTCGGTGTTTGGCTCGGCCCGCACAACGGTACCGGTACGCACAGCCAAGGCTTCGAAGTCATCTAACGTGGGCATGAGGCCTGGACCTTACAAGGGAACCTAAGTCGGGCGCCCACCGTTAGGCCTCCGGAAGCTTTCATGACCATTGAATCACTCAACCTCGTAACCGTCTTCCTGGCTTTCTTCTTTGGCGCGCTCTCATTTCTTTCTCCGTGCGTGCTCCCGCTGCTGCCCGGCTATCTGTCGCTGATGTCGGGGTACAGCACGGCGGAATTGAAGACGGGGGGCGCCTCCACCCGCACAATGCTGCGCGTTACCGGGCTGTTCATAGCCGGGTTCACGGTGGTCTTCGTGGCGTGGGGTCTTGGTGCTAGCTGGGCGCTTCCCGGGAACGACTGGATCGTGTGGGCAGGATGGTTCGTGGTGGCCATGGGCGCCTTTATCTTCGTGACCGCCATCTGGAATCCTCGCTTGCTGTTGCCTTTGATGCGCGAACGCCGGGTCGAGGTCCGGCCCTCCCGGCTCGGCAAGTTCGCTCCGCCACTCATGGGCGTGGCGTTCGGCTTCGGTTGGACCCCTTGCATCGGCCCGTTCCTCGGCGCCCTGCTGGCGTTCACGGCCGCCGACACGGCATCGGCCTTCGAGTCGGTCGTGCTCCTGGTGGCCTACTCAGCCGGCCTGGCAGTTCCCTTCCTGGCTGCTGCGCTGGCAACCAACAAAGTGCTGGCCGGCTTCGATGCGATCAAACGCTACCTCCGCCCGATCCAGGCAGCATCCGGCATCCTCCTGGCCGGTTTCGGCGTGCTGCTCATCACCGGTGCCATCTCGGATCTTTCTGTGTGGTTCAGTGATGTCTTGCGGAGTATCGGGCTCGATAGCCTGAGCGAGATCTAGCCGATGCTTTCGGCGGCCGCGGTGTGTGACGTGTTTCTGCGAATGGCCTCCTAGCCTCTCTGCATGATCTCCCAATCCGACTTTCTCGAGCTGGCAGCCGAGTACTCGGTGGTTCCCATCACCCTGGAGGTGGTCGGCGATCGTGAGACGGCGGTGACGGTGTTCGAGAAATTGGTAGGCGACGATCCCGGCTTCCTGCTTGAGTCGGTTGAGGGAGGCGAGAGCTGGGGACGATGGTCTTTCGTGGGCTGGGACGCCGCTTTTACGCTCAGTAGCACCGTCGGGATCTCCACCATCACCGGGGCCACGGTCGAAGTGCCCGAAGGCGACCCGCTCGCCGTGCTCGAGGCAATGCTGGCTCGTTTCCACACGCCGGAACTGCCGAATCTCCCGCCGCTGCACACCGGGGTAGTCGGCTACCTCGGGTACGACTGCGTCCGCTACGTCGAACATCTCCCCGGCCGCCCGCCCGACGACCGTGATCTCCCCGAGCAGGTATGGCACTTCGTGGGGTCGATGGCCGCCCTCGATCGGCTGAGCGACACCATCCTGCTCATCCGCAACGTGTACGTCGGTGACGATCCCGTCGCCCAATACCAGCAAGCCAGGGCAAACCTGCAAGAGGCCGCGCTCCGGCTCGGAACCGGCTCCGATTACCAGCCGCTCCCGGTTCCCGACTTCTCGGACGCGCCCCCCGGCGCCTCAATCAACCTCACCCAGACGGAGTTCGAGGCGGCCGTCAAACAGGCCATCGACTACGTGTACGCCGGCGATGTGTTCCAGGTGGTTCCCTCGCTGCGAGTGGAGGTTCCGTTCGATGGCGATGCCTTTGCCGTCTACCGGGTCCTGCGCCTCATCAACCCGTCGCCCTATCTGTTCTTCTTCCGAGATCGGGAGGTAGCCATCGCCGGCTCTTCTCCGGAGATCATGGTGCGGGCGCGGGAGGGGACCGTGTACAGCCGGCCGATCGCCGGCACCCGACCCCGCGGGGCGACCCCGGCCATCGATCAGGCGCTGGAGGAGGAGCTGCTGGATGATCCGAAGGAACGGGCCGAGCACGTGATGCTGGTTGACCTGGCTCGCAACGACCTGGGCAGGGTGTCGGAATTCGGCAGCGTTTCGGTGGACGAGCTGATGACCATCGAGCGCTATTCGCATGTCATGCATATCGTTTCGGGTGTGTCCGGATCGCTGCGGCCCGGCATCGGTCCCGTCGAGGTGCTGCGAGCGACCTTTCCCCATGGCACCGTCTCCGGTGCCCCTAAGGTGCGCGCCATGGAGATCATCGACGAGCTCGAGTCGTGTGCTCGCGGCCCCTACGCCGGTGCGGTCGGATACATCGATTTCACCGGCAATCTCGACACCGCGATTGCGCTCCGCTCGATGGTGGCCAAGGGTGACCGTGCCTGGGTGCAGGCCGGGGCGGGGGTGGTGGCCGATTCCGACCCCGCCAACGAATACCAGGAATGCCTCAACAAGGCGGCGGCCGTCCTGGCAGCCATCGCCGGTGCCCAGCGGATATGAATGCCGACAGCTTCGGCGACGTGACCGGGGAGTATCAAGCGATCCATGGGTCCGCCGGGGTGACCGGCTCGGCCCATCAGCTGGTGCGGGTGACCGGCCCCGATGCTGAGTCGTTCCTCGATTCGCTGCTCAGCCAGGACCTGGTGGGGCTGGCCGACGGAGTGGTGGTCCGGTCCCTCCTGCTCGAGCCGCGCGGCAAGCTGCGGGCATTGCTGTGGGTGGCCCGGTTTGGCGATGAATTCCTGCTGGTAACCGACGCCGAGGCGGCGGAGAACGTCGTGGCCGATCTGAGTCGATTCAAGCTGCGAGTCGACCTGGAAATCGGGCGGCCGGAACCGGTGGTTGATCTAGTTGGCCCGGAGGCTCCGACCGTGCTGGCAACGGCCGGGCCGGACCAATCCGCCCGTGCCCTTCCCGCTCCCCTCGGGAAGCTGCCCCGACTGTTGGTGACCGGCGCGGGGGTAGACGAGCTGGTGGCGGCCGGGGGGCGCCCGGTCGGCCGCCTGGCTTACACCGCGGTCCGGGTGGAGATGGGTGAGCCGGCCATGGGCGAAGACGTCGACGAGTCCACCATCCCCCAGGAGGCGGGTGTGGTTGCCGAGTCCGTGTCCTTCACTAAAGGGTGCTACCTCGGCCAGGAGCTGGTTGCTCGCATCGATTCGCGCGGCCACGTCAACCGACACCTCCGGGGCCTGGTGCTGACCGAGAATGCCCTCCCGCCGCCGGGCGCGGAGGTGGTGGCGGGAGAGTCCCCGGTTGGCACGATTACCTCGGTCTCGGAGTCGTTGCTGGTCGGTGCCCCGGTGGGGCTCGGCCTCATCCGACGGGAGGTAGTGCCCGGCGCCCAGGTTGAGATTCGCTGGGCGGGCGGCCGCGCCACCGCCGAAGTGCGAACCCTGCCCCTGATTTGACTATCGAGGTCGGTGCCGGAGGCGTTGCCGAAAGGCACACGGACACTTAACAACCTGCTCATAATTGGCCGGGAGGCTGAGATTGCATGGATGGAATAGTTCTCCTCATCGAAGACGAGGATGAGATCGCCGACCTGCTCCGGCTCGTGTTCGAAAAGGAGGGGTTCCGCCTGCTGCACGCCGACTCCGGTGAGAAGGGCCTCGACCTCCTCACCCAGCGCTCGCCCCGGGCGGTGCTGTTGGACCTGGGCCTCCCCGGCATCGACGGCATGGAGGTGTGCCGCCGCATTCGGGCTTCCAGCGATGTGCCGGTCATCATGCTGACCGCCCGCGACGACGAGATCGACAAGGTGGTCGGGCTGGAAATTGGAGCCGACGACTACGTCACCAAGCCGTTCTCCCCCCGCGAGGTGGTTGCCCGGGTCAAGGCGGTCTTGCGCCGCTCCGAGCAGCAACCGGAGGCGCCGGCCGCCATCTCCATCGGCGAGTTCGAGATCGACAGCGGCCGGCGGACGGTGCTCACTCCCGACGGTGGAGTGGTCCAGCCCACGGCCCGTGAGTTCGACCTGCTATGGCACCTGGCCCGCAACCGTGGGATCGTCCTCAGCCGGGGCCAGCTGCTGGAAGCGGTGTGGGGCTACGACTATTTCGGCGAGAGCCGGACAGTCGATGTTCATGTCCGCCAGCTCCGCAGGAAGCTGCCCGACATCCCCATCGAAACCGTGTGGGGCGTCGGCTACAAGATGGCTCGATAGTGGTCCCATAATGCGGCGCAAATTCTTCTGGAGCCTGATGGCAGCGGCCGCACTGGCGCTGGCGGTCGGCGGCATCGTGGCCGCGGTCGGCACCAACCGCCAGGTTCGCGATGAGGCGGTCGAGGAATTGAGCCGGCAAGCCGAAGCCATCGGCCGCCAGGCCGAGCAGGCAGTCGACAACGCCCGCGGCCGGGGCGAGGTCGCCTTGCGCAACCTGCTGAATGAAGGAACGATTCGGGATCTGCTGGTTACCGCCTCCCAGATCGGTGGACACGACTACGTCGAGGTGGCAGCGGTACGCCAGGGTGAGCTGGTGATTCCGAGCACCAGCGTGCTCATCCCGGCGCTGAACCTCGATCAGGTGAGGTTCTTGCCTGGGACCACCACCGAATTCGAGGGTGAAATCGACGGCAGCCCGGTGGTGGTGGTTGCCCGGACCATCGACAGCGTCACCCGGCAATTCACATTGGTTGTGTTGTTGGGCCGCGAGTCGAGCCTGCTGGAAGGGGTCGCGCTGGTGCGGGCTTTCCTCATCGCACTGGGAGCCGCCGTCATCGTGGTGGCAGCGTTGGCCGGCCTGCTCGCCCGCCGCCTCGGCGAGCGGTTGGCGCGGGTCGATGCGGCCGCCGGACAGGTGGCCGCCGGGGATCTGTCTGCCCGGGTCGAGGACGACGGCGACGACGAGGTTTCTCACCTGGCCGACAGCTTCAACGATATGGCTCAGAAGCTCGAAGCCGCCTCACAGCGGGAGCGAGATTTTCTCCTCAACGTGGGCCACGACCTGCGGACCCCGCTCACCAGCATCTCGGGATACGCCGAGACACTGGCCGATGGAAAGGTCGGCACCGACGATCTTCCCCGCGTGGCGGCCGTGCTGCAGCGTCAGAGCGAGCGATTGTCGCGACTGGTCGAGGATCTCATGCTCCTGTCGAGGCTCGAAGCCCGCGAGTTCACACTCCGGACCGAGCCGGTCGACCTGGGAGCACACATCGGAGGGGTGGCCGAGGACTTCCGTGCTCGCGCCACCGAAGCCTCGATCTCGCTGAGTATCGAGATCGAACCGACCGGATCCGTCGAAGCCGACCCGGTGCGGGTGGCTCAGGTGGTCTCCAACCTGGTAGAAAACGCCCTGCGCTACGCGCCGGAGGGAGGCCGGGTGGGCGTTGCCGTGCGCCCTCAGTCGGCAGTGACGGTCATCACCGTGACCGACAACGGACCCGGTATCGACGCCGAGGACCTGCCGCGGGTATTCGAGCGGCTCTATGTGGCCCAGCGATACCGGGCGGTCCGGCCCGAAGGCAGCGGTCTGGGACTGTCCATCGTCCATGAACTCGTCACTGCCATGGGTGGAGCGGTTGAGGTTTCCTCGCAGCCGGGGCGGGGAACTGCCGTCACCGTCCGTTTGCCCCGGTAGCGTGCAGGTTGTGAAGCGATTCGCAACCATCCTGCTGACGGTGACGGCCCTGCTGACCGGCTGCTCCGAGACGTCGACCGATGGTGCGGTGCTGTACGGCAGGCTCTGTGGCGCCTGTCATGGCAGTGATCTCTCCGGCGGCGTCGGGCAGGCACTGGGTGCCGGCAGTGCTGCCGCCGACCTGACCGATGCCGCTTATCGCATGGTGATCACCGAGGGGACTCCCGGCATGCCTGCCACCAGCAGTCTGGACGACGGGCAGCTCGAGGCGCTCATCGCCTACATCCGCCAGGTGCAGGGCCGGTAGATCGAGTCCCCTACCCTTGCGACATGCTCGACGAGATCATCGCTGCTACCCGAGCCCGGATCGGAGAACTCGACGGTGCCGCCCTCCAGGCCGCCGCCGGTGCCGTGCCCCCGGGCCGTTCCTTGGAGGCTGCGCTGGCGGTGCCCGGCCTCAGTGTGATCGCCGAAGTGAAGCGGCGATCACCCTCGCGCGGTGAGCTGGCGGCCGGGCTCGACCCGGCCGGCCAGGCGGGCGCCTATGCGGCCGGCGGGGCGGCGGCCATCTCGGTGCTCACCGAACCCGAGTTCTTCTCAGGTTCCCTCGAGGACCTCGAGGCGGTTCGGGAGTCCGTCGAAATCCCGGTGCTCCGCAAGGATTTCATCGTGAACGATGCGCAAGTCTGGGAGTCAAAGCTGGCCGGCGCCGATGCCCTGCTGCTGATCGTCGCTGCCCTCGAAGACTCCGAGTTGGCGCGGCTGATTGCGGTGGCGGAGCAAGCCGGCCTCGACGCCCTCGTCGAGGTCCACACCGCGCGCCAAGCCGAGCGAGCCATCGCCGCCGGGGCTCGCATCGTCGGCGTCAACAACCGCGACCTGACATCTTTCAGCGTCGACTTGGAAACAGCCGAGTCCCTGGCCGGTGCGGTGGCAGCCGTACCGGTTCGGGTGGCGGAGAGCGGCATCGTTGCGGCCGAAGATGCGCGCCGGATGGCCGAGGCCGGGTTTCACGCCGTGCTGGTGGGGGAGGCACTCGTTCGCTCAGCCGACCCGGCGGGTCTGGTTGCCGAGCTTCGCTCGGTGAGCCCATGACCTGGGTCAAGGTATGCGGTCTGAGCCGCCCGGCCGAGGTCGAGGCGGCAGTGGCGGCGGGGGCCGACGCGGTCGGGTTCGTCTTCTACGACCCGTCGCCCCGTGCCGTCAGTCCATCCGTCGCCCGCGCCCTCGGGGCCGACGCCGGAGCCCTGACGGTGGCGGTGACGGTGGATCTCGACGCCGACTCGTTGTTGCACCTGGCCGACCTGGCAGGAGTCGGAGCGGTGCAACCCCACGGTAAACACGCCGACCGGGCGGCCGCGGCCGCGGTGGAGGCGGGCCTGTCGGTCCTGCGCCCACTGGCCGTGACCGGTCCGGTGGATCTGAGTGGCATCCCCGGCGACGAGCTTCCACTGCTTGACAGCGATTCCATCGGTGGGACCGGCCACGCCTTCGACTGGGCCTGGATCGAAGGCCTCGAGCGGCGCTTCGTGCTGGCGGGCGGACTTGGGCCGGACAACGTCGAGGCGGCCATCGCCCGGGTAGAGCCCTGGGGAGTCGATGCGTCTTCGGGTCTAGAGTCCGCCCCCGGAGTCAAGGACCTCGCCAAGGTGCGGGCGTTCGTCGGCAAGGCAAAAGGTCAATGAGCGACACCAGCTTTCCGGACGCGACGGGACGGTTCGGCCCCTTTGGTGGTCGGTACGCTCCCGAGACCCTGATGGCGGCCCTCGCCGAGCTGGAGGCCGCGTTCCGCCAGGCCTGGGCCGATCCGGTCTTCGTCAGCGAATATCACCGGTGGTTGCGCGAGTTCGTCGGCCGCCCCAGCCCGCTGTACGAAGCGGTCGGCCTCTCCGAGGCGCTGGGGATTCGCATTCTGCTCAAGCGGGAGGACCTCAACCATACCGGAGCCCACAAGATCAACAACACGGTCGGGCAAGGCCTGCTGGCCAAGCGGATGGGCAAGCCGCGCATCATTGCCGAGACCGGCGCCGGCCAGCACGGCGTGGCGTCGGCGACGGCGGCGGCCGCCCTCGACCTCGAGTGCGCCGTCTACATGGGCGCCAAAGACATGGAACGCCAGGGTCTCAATGTCGTCCGTATGCAACTGCTCGGCACCGAGGTGATCCCGGTGACGAGCGGCGCCGGGACTCTGAAAGACGCGGTGAGCGAGGCGATGCGCGACTGGGTGGGCAGTGTCGCCTCCACCCATTACGTCATCGGGTCGGTGGTGGGGCCCCATCCGTTCCCACTCATGGTGCGGGAGTTCCAAAAGATCATCGGGGAGGAGCTCAGCGAGCAGCTCGGCGATGTGAAGCCGGATGTGATTGTCGCCTGCGTCGGTGGAGGCTCCAACGCCATGGGGATCTTCTATCCCTTCCTCGATTCGGACATCGACCTGGTGGGAGTGGAGGCGGCCGGTAAGGGCATCGAGACCGGCAAGCACGGTGCGTCGCTCGGCCATGGCACTCCCGGGGTTCTGCACGGGGCCCGCACCTACATGCTGCAGGACGACCAGGGCCAGGTTCACGAGGCGCATTCGATCTCGGCCGGGCTCGACTATCCGGGCGTCGGGCCCGAGCACGCCTATTTCCAGGATGCGGGTCTGGCCCGGTACGAATCGGTTACCGACCGGGAGGCGGTTGAGGCCTTCCACCTGCTGAGCCGGATCGAAGGCATCATCCCCGCCCTCGAGACCGCCCACGCCATCGCCTGGCTGCAACGGGAGGCACCGGCACTGGCGGGCAAGACTGTAGTCGTCAACCTCTCCGGTCGCGGCGACAAGGACGTCCAAGAGGTCGTCGGCCTGTCAAGCGATCCCGGACTATGAGCACCGCCCTGGCCTCCATGTTCGCAACCGCCCGCCACGCCGGTCGGCCGGTGTTCATGCCGTTCATGACCGCCGGAATCCCCGACCAGGACAGTTCGCCCGCCGTCTTCGAGCAGCTGGCCGCCGATGGGGCCGACGCATTCGAGCTGGGCATTCCCTATTCGGATCCGCTGATGGACGGGCCCGTGATCCAGGCGGCGTCGGCCCGGGCTCTCGACGGGGGAATGACGTTCCTGGGCGGCCTCGAGTTGGCCGGCCGGGTAGCCGGCTCAACCGGCAAGCCGGTCATCGTGATGACCTACGTCAATCCGATCCTGCAGGCTGGGCCCGACGCTTTCGCCGCCGAAGCCGCCGCACTCGGGATCGCTGGGGTCATCATCGCCGACGTGCCATTCGAAGAGTCGGCCGACATCCAAGCTGCCCTCGCCGGGCACGGTATCGGGATGGCATTGTTCGCGGCCCCTACTACCGACGAGCAGAGGCTTCGCGCGATTGCCGAGGCCCAGCCTTCATTCATCTACGCGGTGGCCGACCTGGGCGTGACCGGCCGGCGCCAAGAGACCAGCCGCCATCTCGAGGGGTTGGTTCGCCGGATCCGGGCGGTGACGTCGGTGCCGATCGTGCTCGGGGTGGGGATTTCGACGCCTGCCCAGGCTGAGACGGCCGCTGCCATCGCCGACGGCGTGATCGTCGGCTCGGCCCTGGTTGCCGAAGTCCTCGAGGAAGGAGCGCCCCGGTCGGGAGCCGCCTTCGCCGCGGCGGTGCACGGGACGGCTCGCTAAGACGCCCACCGTCCACCGCCGACCGGAACTCCTCCATGCCCGGCTCCGGCATCCGCCTATCATCACCGCCACAGGCCGGGATGGCGGAACGGTAGACGCGACGGACTCAAAATCCGTTGTCCGAAAGGGCGTGCGGGTTCGAATCCCGCTCCCGGTACCAGCAACGGTGGCCGGCCAACCCGGCCCGGTTATTCAGTCAGTCGTCACTTCGAGGATGACCGCGGGGTGCACGCGGTCGGTGTCCTGGGGAGCGGTGTGCGCATTGACCACCCACCTGCCCTCGGTTAGCGAGTACGTCTGCTCGACCTTGTCTTCGACCACCAGCTTGGTGTGGTAGGTGCCGACAAAGGGCGGGGGCGGTGACGAGGCGGGAATCGACGCCGCCGCCGACTCAATGGCCGCCATCGTGATGCTGTCGTCCGTCAACTCTGCGACGAGAAATGTGACGCCGTTGGAGTTGGCGTATTCGGTGGCATCAAACGTAAAGGTGACGTCACCGGCCGACACAGTGGTGGGCCCGCTGTAGGTGACGGTCTGGCCGTCGAAACTGGCAGTTGGCCCATTTCCGCCGGCGAGTGCGATCCACAGGACGAGTGCGGCTCCGATTGCGATCAGCCCGAGCACGATCCAGCGCAGCCAAGACCGCTTGGATCTTGGTGGCGCCTGCTCGGTCGGTCCACGCACAGAAGGTGAGGTAACGGACATGACTGGCCTCCTCCTATAGAAATCCCGTCTCCAGTTTGGGGGAGTCGATCGACCGGCGGCAGAGGCCTTCGGCCGCTTTTGCAGCCACCGAAAATCTGGCAGGGGCCGCGGCTGCCGGGTCGCGATTGGGTCCCCCTGCCTATTGGCATATGGGGTTCGAGGTGTCAGAATAGGTTTCCGGGGTTTTCGCGCTCTGGAAACGGACCATGATGAACGAGGGCTATCGCATGGGGAATGATCGGGGCGCCACTCTGGTGGAAGCCGCAATCGTTCTTCCGATTTTCTTTTTGCTTGTCTTCGGGCTGCTCGAATTCGGATTTGGCTTCAAGGACTGGCTGAGCATCAACCACGCCGCCCGCGAAGGGGCCCGGGTGTCGGTTGCCGCCGCCGACGACGTGCGGGCCGATCAGCTGGCCCTGGAGGCACTCGAGAAGGGTCTGGCCGGCGACATGCTGGCCAGCGTTGCTTTCGTGACGATCGCGCACGGTGAAGAGACAGACCCAGATGGCCCGAGGTCCAACAAGTATGTGCCCGACCTGGCTGATCCGGATTGCGGCTGGGATCCGTGTCCGAACATCGACATCAACCCGGGCTTTGAAGCAATGGTGAATTGGCCCCCCTCCGTCCGCGACGTGGAGATGCCCAGCGTCGACCGCGTCAAGGTGTCCATCGAGTTCAGACACGACTACCTCACCGGCTTCATCGGCGACAGCGTCACCTGGACCGCCACCAAGGTCATGCGAATCGAGCCGCAGGCATGAGGCTGAGACGCGACCCCGAGAGCGGTGCCACCATGCTCGAGTTTGCTTTCGCCGCCCCGCTGGTGATCCTCCTCATCGTCGGGCTGGTCGAATTCGGGTTTGGCCTCATCGACCTGCAGACGGTGGCCAGCGCCACAACGTCGGGTGCCCGGGTCGGATCGGCCTTCGGCTCCGGCGCCGGCCTCGATGTGCTCGGCCCGAACCCGGATGAAATCATCCAGGATGCAGTCGCCGACGGATTGAGCGACCTGCGCAGCTCATCCACAGTCCGAGAGCTGTGGATCTTCAAGTCGAACGAGAGCGGCGACGTTGTCGACGAGGTCAATGCGGCCAACAAATACGAGGCGGTTCTGGCGCCCGATGGCTCATTGACCGGCTGGAACAGCCTGCAGGAGACCTGGCCGCACGCCACCCGCGCCACCGACCTCTCCCTCAGCATCGGGACCGTCAAACGCGACTATCTCGGAGTGCGGGTGATTTTCGAACACGAGTGGGTCACTGGGCTTCTGCCGATCCGGGCCCCGACCTGGACCGACGACGCAGTGGTGCTGATCGAACCGGTGCTGGAGGGGTAGTGAAAGAGCTGATCAGACGGTTCAGGCAAGACGAGGCGGGCATCGCCCTGGTTCAGCTCGCCTTGCTCGCGGTCGTCATCATGCTGTTCACCGCCTTCGCGGTGGATCTCGGGTGGTTCTATCTCAACGCCAACAAGATCCAGCGGGCCGCCGACAACGCCGCGCTGGCCGGCGTCGTGTACATGCCAGACGAGGGCCCGATCGCCATCGACCGCGCCCACCGGGTGGCCGGGGCCAACGGATACATCGACGGAGACGACGGAGCGGCCCTCAACGTGGTTCCCCAGCCGGACGGCAAGAAGAATCAGCTGGAAGTGACCGTTACCGACACGGTGGAAACGTTCTTCCTCAAGGTCATCGGCCGCGACACCCAGACCATTTCCCGCACGGGCCGGGCCGAGTACATCAAGCCACTCCCGATGGGGAGCCCGTTGTCCCGCTTTGGCAACGACGGCTCGGACGGAGTCGACTTGACCTGCGCAAGCGATCCGTGTTTCTGGGCCAACATTCATGGCACCTTCACCAACAATCAGATGGGGGATGCCTTCTCGTCGGCGTGCGAATACGGCACCGGTTTTGGCGGTTCCAGCCCGTGTGCGAGCAGTCAGTATCACCGCACCAGTCGCGGCTACGTCTACGGCGTGGACCACGGAGGCGGCGCATTCACGGTCCAGGTCCAAAACGGCGCATTCGAGCGCTACCCCGGGGACGGCAACGTTATTCGCTCAGGAGACAACTACGAGTGGTGCCTGCCGGCGGCCTGCCCAGAAGGTCCAACGACGGTATTCCGGGTCTACCGACCCGACCCCACACCGCTCACCCCCGACGCTTCGGGCAGGATCTGCGAACTCGAATTCGACCCGGTCGATTCCATTGTCCCGCCCCCGCCACCCGATTACGACCCGGCCACCGACACCGCATATGCCTGGACAACGGTTTGCACCGTAGCGGCTCCCGAACCGGGTCTGTATACCGTGGAAGTCGCGGTGCTGAACGGCCCAACTTCATCCGACGACGCCGGGCTCAACCGTTATTCCATACGGGCAACCGGCGGGGCCCAGCTCAGCGCTCTCGGCGACATGTCCATCTACAACAACATCTCCGGCAACACCGAGTTCTTTCTTGCCCAGGTGGACGATGCCTACGCCGGCCGCACCTTCGTAGTCGAGCTCTACGATCCGGGGGACGCCAGTGGCCCGTCGAACATCATCAAGCTACTCGGTCCCGATGGCACAACCTGGACGGGCGGGTGTACCATCACCAAGCGAGAGCACAACACGTCGGACTTCACGGCATTCGATTCAATTGCTCCCGGAAGTGGCTGCGAGATCGATGCGACCCGAACGGTCAACGACTTCAACGGTGATTGGCTCCGGGTGGAGTTCGACCTCCCGGAGTCGTATTCGTGCACCGGATGCTGGTGGAAGGTGCGTTACGAATACATCGGGAGTACCACCGACACCACCACCTGGCGGGCCTTCATCAGCGGAAGTCCGGTCCGGCTGGTCCTCGGCGGTTGACCGCTTCGGCGGCTAGGTGGCTCTTCGCTTGTGACTACCAAGAAATAGTCCTTCCGGCCTATCCAAACCGGCGACACTTAGACTACTTTGAGTGGTATTGAAACCACTAAACGTGAAAGCAGTTCGGACCGATCTAATGCCTATGACCAAACGTCGGTTTCGCCGATCAGCCGAAGATGACGGTGCGGTGCTGATTGAATTCGCGCTCGTCATCGGGCTCTTCTTCCTTGTTGTGTTCGGGATGGTGGATTTCGGGCTCGCCATCAACACGAAGACACAGATGACCAACGCCGGCCGGGAAGGAGCGCGGCTGGGAACGGTAAACCTCGACCCCGTCGCAGTGGAAGATCGAGTTCGCGAAGCGTCTGGCGCCCTCGATCAAGCCATCCTCGTCGTTACGGTGAAATGTGAGCAGCCGGACGACACCCCCTGCAATGGTCCGGGTCACCCCCCCGGTCACCTAGGGAATGCGGTCACCGGCGATTCGGTGGTCGTGGTCGTTGACTTCACCTACGACCTGATTACGCCCCTCCCCAGTTTCATAAACAACGGCAACAACATCGTGCTGCAAACCATCACCGAAATGAGGGTGGAATGAAACTCAATCGGCACTCGAAAGCGCGCCTGGCGAGTGACGACGGCGGCATCCTGGTGCTCTCAGCCTTCCTGTTGATAGTCCTGCTTGCCCTGGCGGCATTGGCAGTCGACATCACCCTGCAATCAGGGGATCGCCAACAGCTGTGGAACAGCTCAGACGCGGCCGCGCTAGCAGGCGCTGCGTTGTTGCCTGATGGCTTGGCTGCCGAGGCCCAGGCGATGGACACGGCGCTGGCCAACGATGACGAGTTGGCCGGCGACGTTAATCCGACGTTCCGGTGCCTCGTCGGAGACCGCAACAACGATGGCCAGCCGGATGCCGACGAGGTGCCATTCGTATGTGACCCGGGCGCCGACGTTCCGGCCTCGGGTCCTCCGTGGGTGTGCGCCGACGGCATCTGTACCGCCCCGTGCGTGCCCGCCGACGGCGACAAATGCAACACCATTGTGCTGGAGACCGAGAAAACTACCGACTATGCCTTCGCCCCCGTCATTGGCTTCGACGAGGGGACGACCGGCATCATCTCGGCCGCCTGCCGCGGCAGCTGCGGAGCCGCGCTGAGCGGTCCGGTAGATCTCATACTGGTTCTCGATCGATCCGGAAGCATGACGAACGAGTCTGAGGTACCGGTGGGCAGCCCGAATGACATGGACCAGGTAGAGCGCGCCTCCCTGGCAGTGCTCGATTTCTTCGATCCCGCCTTCCAGCACGTTGGCCTGGCGGTGCTGCCGCCGGCCGACAAGCTCGACGAGTGCGATCGCGCGAACCCTGTGGAGGACGGTCGGTTCCTCGTGGTGGGGCTGAGCAATGATTACAAGGACACCCTCAACTACGACTTCGACGGGGACGGTACGGATGATGTTGACTCGACCAGCGAGTTGGTCAACATCATTCGCTGCAGCACCGATGGCGGCACCACCAACCTGGGCAGTCCGATTCGGGACACTGCTGCTCAAACCACCGAACTAAACGACGACGCCTTCAGTGAGCTCTTGAACAACGGGCGCCCGGGCGTAAAGAAAGGCATTCTCTTCCTGTCCGACGGGGGCGCCAACCAGCCGAGCTCGCACCCTCATCCCTGCGAATACGCCGGGATTCAGGCGACCGCAGCCAAGAACCAGGGAATCGAGATCTACACCATCGGGTTCGGGGTGGACGACCCCGGTGCCCCGGGACGAATGGTCAACTGTGACCGAGACGAAGCCGGTCCGTACGGGCAGATCTTGTACCCGCCCGACGGCGCTCCGGTGACGAGGCTCCTGGCCGATATGGCCTCCCAGCCGTCCGACGACAACTGCACGGTCGCTACGACCGATTTAGAGAACAACGACGACGACAACTTCTTCTGCATTCCCAAGGATGAAGATCTTGCCGACGTGTTTCTGGCGGTGGCCATACAGTTTGCCCAGGGCTCCCGACTCGTCCAGCTGCCGCCCGGCGGGTAGAGGGCACCCACCCCTATCATCGAGGGGTGCCGAAGCTCGTTCTTCTCGACGGCCATAGCCTCGCCTATCGCGCTTTCTACGCGCTCCCGAGCGATCTGGCGACCTCACAAGGACAGGTCACGAACGCGGCCTACGGATTCACTTCCATGCTCATCAAGCTGCTGGGCGACGAACATCCAGACGCCCTGGCGGTCGCATGGGACGTGCGGGGCGGCACGTTCCGCAACCAGCAGTTCCCCGAATACAAGGCCCAGCGCGAGGCACCGCCCGACATCTTTCGCAGCCAGCTTCCCCTGATTGAGCGGGTTGCCACCGTCCTGAACGTTCATCAGTTCGGGGTCGCAGGGTTCGAAGCCGACGATGTGATTGCCACTCTTGCCGAGCGGGCCAAGGACGCCGGGTGGGAGGTTCTGGTGGTCACCGGCGACCGTGACGCCTTCCAGCTCATCGAACCCGGCATTCAGGTGATGTATACCCGCCGGGGCATCACCGACACGGTCATGGCCGATGCCGCCTACCTCAAAGAGCGCTACGACGTGACGCCTGCCCAATACGTCGAATACGCGGCTCTGCGCGGCGACACCTCCGACAATCTTCCCGGCGTGCCCGGCGTCGGCGAGAAGACCGCCGCCAAGCTGCTGAACGAACACGGCTCGCTCGAGGGCATCTACGAGCACCTGGAAGAGTTCTCGCCCAAGCTGCGTGAAAACCTGGCCGCGTCCCGGGAACAGGTGTTCTTGAACCGCGATCTCATGGCGCTGGTGCGAACGGTGGAGGTGGAAGCCGAGGTCGAATCATTGGCGCTGACCGGGTGGGACCCTGCCGAGGTGAGAACGGTGTTCGACGAGCTCGAGTTTCATTCCCTGTGGGCCCGGCTCGCCGAGCTGGGCGGGGGAGCGGCCGCCCCCCGGGAGGCGCTGGAGGTGGAAGTTCGGACCGAAGCCGACCCGAAGCGGATTGCCGAGCTGTCGGGGCCGCTGGCGGTTGACCCGGTCTGGGACGGACCGGACCTGGCCGGCCTGGCAGTAGCGACTTCCGAGCAAAACGCCCTTTTCGTGCCGGCCGAGGCGCTCGCCCACCTGCGGCCGCGGCTCGAAGATCCGGCCACTCCCAAGCATCTCCACGACGCTAAACCGACCCTGCACGCGCTCATCGACCATGACGTCGACCTGCGGGGAGTGACCTTCGATACGGCGCTGGCCGCCTACGTCGTCAACCCGTCGCTGCGCGATTACGGTCTCGTCGAACTGGCGGGGCGGGTGCTGTCTCTCGAGTTGGAGCCGGTCGACGACCAGGGTGAGCCCGTCACCCAGGGCAAGCTCGACTTCGGTGACGGACCAGATCTGGATGCCGCCGGGCGCCGGGCACTGGCGATTGCCCGGCTCGTCCCGCCGCTCACCCAACAGGTCGAGGCCCGGGGGGCAACCCTGCTGCTGGCCGAAATCGAACTGCCTCTCGTGCGAGTTCTCGCCCGGATGGAGCAAGTCGGAATCCAAATCGACGTCGCCTACCTGGAGGAGCTGGGTGCGAGCCTTCGCGACCGGCTGGGGGCGCTCGAAGGAAAGATCCACGACGCGGCCGGTGAGCCCTTCAACGTCAACTCGACCCTGCAATTGCGAGAGGTTCTCTTCGACCGTCTCGAGCTCCCGGTTCTCAAGAAGACCCCGAAAGGTCAGCCCTCGACCGACGCAGCCGTGTTGGAGAAGCTCGCTGAAGACCATCCGATCGTCGAGCTGCTCCTCGAGTATCGCCGGCTCGAGAAACTGCGCTCCACCTATGTCGATGGCTTCCTGCCGCTGGTGGCAGACGACGGCCGGATTCACGCCACCTTCAATCAGCTGGCTGCATCCACCGGGCGGCTGTCTTCGGAGCGTCCTAACCTCCAGAACATCCCGATTCGCTCCGAAGAGGGCCGCACTATCCGGCGGGCGTTCGTTGCCCGCGACGGATGGCAGTTCCTGGTGGCCGACTACTCCCAGATCGAACTTCGGATCCTGGCCCATGTGACCAACGATCCCGGTCTGCTAGAGGCGTTCCGCCAGAATGTCGACATCCACGCCGCAACGGCGGCCCGGGTGGCGGGCATCGACCTGGCCGAAGTAACCCCGGACATGCGCCGGCGGGCAAAGATGATCAACTTCGGGCTGCTTTACGGAATGGAGGCCTATGGGCTCGCCCAGCGCCTCGAAATCGACCGCGAGGAGGCCCAGACGCAGATCGACGCCTACTTCGGACAGTTCCCCGACGTTCAGGCCTTCATGGAAGGCATCGTGAAACAGGCACACGACGACGGATACACCACCACCATCTTCGGGCGACGCCGCTATCTGCCCGAGCTGGCGGCCGGCAACTTCCGAACCCGCCAGATGGGGGAGCGGATGGCCTTGAATGCACCGATTCAGGGGTCGGCGGCCGACATCATCAAGAAGGCCATGATCGCGATCGATGGCGCCCTGGATGAGGGCGGCCTCGAGTCCGCCCTCATATTGCAGGTACACGACGAGCTGGTCCTCGAATGCCCACAGGAGGAGCTGGAGGCGGCAACTGCGATCACCGTTGATCTCATGGAGGGAGTCACCGACTTGGGGGTGCCGCTCACCGTGGACATTGGAACCGGTTCCAACCTTGGAGAAGTAAAGGCGTAACCGGCGTCACCAGTCGCTTCTTCGGCCATTGTGGTACCCTGTGGGCCGCTCCACACTCGTGGAGTTCGATTCCGTGTACCAGGAGAACCCTTGTCTGATGAGAAAACCGAGGTAGCTACGGTCAAAGAGACCGAGGCGGCTGAGGCCACCGGCACAGAGCCGGCAGCCCCCGAGCCCGCCGAAGCTGCCCCCGAGACCGCCGAAGCTGCCCCCGAGCCCGCCGAAGCTGCCCCCGAGCCCACCGAAGCTGCCCCCGAGCCCACCGAGGCTGCCCCCGAGCCCACCGAGGCTGCCCCCGAGCCCACCGAGGCCGAGCCCGCTATCCAGGCGGAGGCGCCCACTGCCGAGCCGGAAGCACAGCCGGCCGGGGCGATTTCGGCTGAGGCGGCCTCTGCACCAAAGACGAGCGACGAGATCGTGGTCGTCAAGATGAACCTCAACCTCGAGGACCTGCCCGACGACCTGTCGGCTGAAGACTTCGAGAGCGCGCTCGAACGCACGGTGATGCACTTCAAGGAAGGTTCACTGGTTGAGGGCACGGTGGTGCGGGTCGATCCTGATGAGGTGCTCATCGACATCGGCTTCAAATCCGAAGGCCATATTCCCGCCAAGGAGCTGTCGATTCGCAACCAGGTGAATCCCGGCGAGGAAGTCTCGGTCGGAGACACCATCGAAGCGATGGTGCTCGAGATGGAGGACGCAGAGGGTCGGATGATCCTCTCCAAGAAGCGGGCCCAATATGAGCGTGCCTGGGGCCGCATCGAGAAGATCATGGCGGCGGGCCAGACGGTCAAGGGTCCGGTCATCGAGGTGGTCAAGGGCGGTCTCATCGTGGACATCGGTCTGCGCGGCTTCTTGCCGGCGTCCTTGGTCGAGCTTCGCCGGGTCCGCGACCTCCAGCCATACGTCGGGGAGGACATCGAGGCGAAAGTGATCGAGCTCGACAAGAACCGCAACAACGTGGTGCTGTCCCGCCGGGCGTACCTGGAGGAAGAGCAGGCCGAGCAGCGGACCGCCTTCCTCGAAGACCTGGCAGAGGATCAGATCAGGGAGGGCGTCGTCTCGTCGGTGGTGAACTTCGGCGCCTTCGTGGATCTGGGCGGCATGGACGGGCTGGTGCACGTTTCCGAGCTCAGCTGGCAGCATGTCAGCCACCCGAGCGAGGTGGTCGCCGTCGGTGACGAAGTCACCGTGAAGGTGCTGGAGGTGGATCGGGACCGCGAGCGAATCTCGCTCTCGATCCGCCAGACCCGCGAGGATCCCTGGGAGTCGTTCTCGGCCGCCAACGAAGTTGGTGACGTGGTCGAGGGCAAGGTGACCAAGACGGTGCCGTTCGGCGCCTTCGTCTCGGTTACCGACGGCGTCGAAGGTCTGGTTCATGTCTCGGAGATCGCCATGCATCACGTCGAGAGCCCCGAGCTCGAATTGACGGTCGGCCAGGCGGTCAACGTGCGTATTACCGAGATCGACGACGATCGCCGCCGGATCAGCCTCTCGATCAAGCAGGGCCTGCCCGAGTGGTCGGAACGGGCCGCTCCCCAGAGACCGCAACGCAAGGACCGGCACGAGCCGGAGTTCGAGCGTGAAGAGATCGCTTCCGAAGGTGCTCACTTCAAGGCCGACGAGTCGCTCGAGGCCATCCTCAAGGAGCTCAAAGAGCGGGGCATCGGCGGAAGCTAGAGGTCATCTGACCGGGTGCCCACCGTGCTGAGAGGTCAGGATTATCGTCGGTCGTCGATCGGGCGCCGGGTAACGGACAACAGGCAACGACTCTGCTTTCACGGCCGGCAGTCCTACCAGACGACCAGACATCAGGAGTGAGAACGCGAAAATCCTCGACAAGCTATTGTTGGCCGACAAGAATGATGGTGGCGCGTTTGCGCCGAGCCTTGAAGCAACGGTTGGCGAGGCTTCCGAATGAATACTCCGAGGGAAAAGCACTTCTCAAGCGCTGGGCCACGTTATCCGATAGATAGCGGGTACAGCGGTCGAATGTCGACCTCGGCTTCTGCAAGGAGTGACGTATGTTAAAGCGCACAGTGGTCCTCGTGGTGGCCCTCGTGCTGGCCGGGATCGCGGCGTTCTCGATCTGGCAGTACCTACAAGGAGTGGATGAGGATGCCCGCGAGGGCCTCGAGCTCGTGACCGTCCTCCGGGCCACCGAAGATATCCCGGCCCGGACCCCGGGCAACACCGTCATCGACGAGCAGCTGTTCGTGGTGAGCGAGGAGTCATTCGACTTCCTTCCCGGTCCCAGCCCCGACCGGACGGTGGCGTTCACCACTCGCGAGGAACTCACTGCCCGCCTGCGTGACCGCTTTGCCGTCGGGCCCATCAGCCGCAATCAGCTGCTGACCTCTGATCAGTGGGAAGACGCCCTCGAGGCTCCGGTCATCGAGTCCCTCGCCGAAATCATCAGCCCCGGCAAGCAGGCCGTCACCGTGCAACTCGACGCCACCCGCGCAGTCGGCGGCTTCGTCCGGCCGAATGACAAGGTCAACATGATCGTCACCATTCAGGCTCCGCAATTGAGTTTGGAGGGACTCGGTGAGGAAGAGATCACCGACGAGAGTCTGCGCGATCTGCTCGATCAGATTGAGCTCGCCCAGGAAGAGGAGTTCACTCGCTTCCTCCTGCAGGGCATCCCGGTCCTCGCCGTCGGCGAACAAAAGCGGACCGGCGACCCCGCCTTCGACAATTCGGTCGGCCGGGTCCAGTCGGTTGTCAACGAGGACGGGACCGTCACCGAAGCCGGTGAGGGCACCCAGTTTGGGTTGCTCACGCTGGAGGTCACCGCCCAGGAAGCGGAGCGTCTTGTCTTCGCCTTTGAAAAGGGAAGCGTCTGGCTCACGCTGGTGCCGGGAGACTTCATCCCGGTGGCCACCGAAGGCATCAACCGGGAGACCCTCTTTGAGCAGTGAGTCCGACTTCGATGCTGAGGGAATCGTCTTCGTCGATTCCGACGAAGAGATTCTTCGCCAGACCAAGGTGGTCTTCGAGGGACGGGTTCAGCTCCTCGAGTCGGTTGCCGACGCCGAGTCGAGCGTCATCGGCGGTGACGCCGACGTGGTCTTCATCGGGCCATCCCTGGCCACTGAGGAAGGCATAGCAGAGGCTGCCGCCCTCTCCGAGCTCGACCCCGATCTCCTGGTGGTGCTGGTGGCCCCGGCCGATGTTTCCGGTGAGGTGCTGCGGGCAGCCGTTCGCTCCGGCCTCCACGACGTCGTCGAAGCACCGCTGACGATCACGGCGGTCACCGAGGCGCTCAAGACGGCTGAACGCACCCATCGCCGGCGGGTCGAACCTACGCCTGAGCCCACCAAGCCGCTGGCCGAGGGCCGCATCATCACCGTGATGGCGGCCAAGGGTGGAAGCGGCAAGACGGTTTTCGCCTCGAACGTTGCGACGCTATTGGCCCGCTGGGGGGATCCCGAGCGGGTGGTCATCGCCGACGCAGACCTCCAGTTCGGCGACGTCGCCCTGGTGCTGCAGGTAGATCCCAAGCACACGGTGGTGAACGCCGCCAAGGAGGGGGAGCGGCTCGATGGCCAGTTTCTCGAGACCGTGCTGGCCACCCATTCATCGGGGATGCGGGTGCTGGCGGCTCCGCTCGAGCCGGCGTTTGCCGACGAAGTCCCCACCGTCACCTACACGAAGATTCTCGGGATGCTGCGCGAGATGTTCGACTATGTCATCGTCGATACCGCCCCCACCCTCGACGAGCGGCTGCTGGCCATTCTCGACAAGTCAGATGTGGTGCTGTTTGTGGTCGATATGGATCTGCCGAGCGTCAAGAACGCCAAGCTGGCGCTCGAAACGCTGCGGATCCTCAACTATCCGGCCAACAAGATCAAGCTCGTGCTGAATCGTTCTAACTCGAAGGCCCGGTTGGACGTCGACGAGATCGAGCGCTCGCTGCGGCTTCCCATCTCCGCCTCGGTGCCGTCGGACGGGCTGCTGCCCGCCTCGGTGAACGAAGGCATCCCGATCGTTGAGTCGCATCCGAAGTCGAAGCCGGCCAGAGCGTTCGAGGATGTCACCCGCATCGTGATGGAGGCTCGACCGGTTGCTCAAGATGGACAGAAGAAACGCCGATTCGGGCGTTAAGCACAACAAGGACGGTACAAGATGAGTTCCCTGTCAGAACGGGTAGCGGCGGCGAAGGCTGCTGAAACCGGCATGGATGGCGTGGCGCAGGAAGACTCTGCCGCCCAGGAACTGCGTCGCCGTCTGCACTTCAAGGTTGTGGAAGGTCTGGGACCCTCCCTGTATGACCGCCAGATGTCGGACGCCGAGCTCAAGGTTCGGGTCATGGAGATGCTGGATTGGGCGCTCGAATCCGAAGAGAACATCCCGCTCTCGCGGCTCGATCGGGAATCGCTGCTGCGAGAGATTGCCGACGACGTCCTCGGATACGGGCCCATCGATCCGCTGCTGGCCGACCCAGACGTGAGCGAGGTCATGGTCAATGGACCATATTCGGTGTACGTGGAGCGGGAAGGCAAGATCCTTCGTTCCGCCGCCCGCTTCGTCGACACCACTCATCTGCTGCGCATCATCGAGAAGATCGTCAGCCAGGTCGGCAGGCGCATCGACGAGTCGACTCCCATGGTGGACGCCCGTCTCCCGGACGGCTCGCGGGTCAACGCCATCATTCATCCGCTGGCGATTGGCGGACCTTTCCTCACCATCCGGAAGTTCTCGGTCGACCCTCTCACAGAAAAGGACCTGATCGAGAAGGGAGCCCTGACCGAACTGACCGCCGAGTTCCTCCGCAGGAGCACGCAAGGCAAGCTCAACATCATCGTCTCGGGTGCCACCGGTTCCGGTAAGACCACCATGCTCAACGTCCTGTCCGGCTACATACCCGACGACGAGCGGATCGTCACCATCGAAGACGCGGCCGAGCTTCAGCTCGGGCAGGAACACGTGCTGACCCTCGAAGCACGTCCGGCCAACCTCGAGGGACGCGGAATGGTGACCATTCGAGATCTGGTTCGCAACTCACTGCGCATGCGTCCCGACCGCATCGTGGTCGGCGAGGCCCGCGGCGGCGAGGCGCTCGACATGCTGCAGGCCATGAACACCGGTCACGACGGGTCTCTCACCACCATTCACTCCAATTCGCCGCGTGACACCCTGGCCCGCATCGAAACCATGGTGCTGATGGCCGGGTTCGACATGCCGGTCCGTGCCATTCGCGAGCAAGTAGCCGGCGCGGTCGACCTCATCGTTCACCTTCACCGGTTGCGGGACGGCACCCGGCGAGTCACCCATATCACCGAAGTGCTCGGCATGGAGGGCGAGGTGGTGACCACCCAGGATGTCTTCTTGTTCGACTACGGCATGGGTGTCGACGAAGATGGCTTCTACAAGGGTTACCTCAAGTCGACCGGGCTGCGCCCGTCGTTCAGCAAGAAGCTCGAGGATAGTGGAATCGCTCTGCAGCCCGAGATGTTTGCTCCCGAGGGCTTTGCCCGCGAAGCGGACTCGTTCGATCTCGGATGAGACGCTCCCGTCGTCCCGCGCTCCTGTTGCTGTGGCTCGCAGGGCTGCTGCTGCTCGGCGCCCTCCCGGCCCTGGCCCAGGACGACCCCGAACCGGTTGCCGACATCGCCATCACCGATGTCGGTATCGCTCGCTATCCCGAGATGACGGTGATCGTCGACGTCGGGAACGTCGAAGCCTTCGATGCCGCCGACATCACAGTGCTCGAAGACGGCGAAGTGATCCGTTCCCTCAGCGCCACCCCGATCGCGCAGAATCCGGTGCCGGTCGGCATTGTGCTGGCCATCGATACGAGCGCGGCCACCGCCGGAGGCACCCTGGAGGCTGCCAAGGCTGCCGCCACGGCGTTCATCGACAACATGCGCCCCCAGGACCTCGTCGCCATCATCGGCTTTGGTGAGGAAGTCGATGTCTACACGGCCTTCACCAGCAATCCGACCGCTCTCAAAGTGGCGCTTTCCCAGCTCGAGGCCGTGGGGCCGAGCCGGTTGTACGACGGCGTCGTTCGCGCCGCCGACCTGTACGAGGCGGTAGGGGGCGATGCCACCCTGGAAAGCAATCTCATCGTCCTGGCGGGTAGCGCCGATACCGGCAGCGAGGCGACAATGGAGGAAGCCGCGGCCGCGTTGGCAGCCCAGTCACTGAGTGTCTACGGGGTGGCGCTTTCGGGCACCGAATTCGATACGACTGGTATTGAGGCGCTGGCGACCACCCAGTACATCGCCACTCCCGATCCCGGCGAGTTGGCCACGCTCTACGGCGACATCCAACGGTCGCTCGACAACCGGGTGGTTCTTACCTTCACGGCTACCGAGGCCGCTCCCCGCGATGTCACCTTCGAGGTGCGCTATCAGGCGGCGAGCGCATCGGAGATAATCACCGTTCCCGGCTTCATCGCCAATCTCCGTTCAACCACCACCCTCCCACCCGTCTATCAGGTTGCGGCCCCGGAGGCAGGCGAAGCCGCCAGCCCGTCACCCGGCACGCTGCGGTTGATCTCAATTATCACGATGGCCGCCGCCATCGCCCTGATGGTTGTCGTGCTTGGTCTGGGTCGCAGCACGGATGTAGTTTCGCGACGCCTCAGCTCGCTGTCGGGCCGCCGTTTCGCCCGCCCCGGCACCGAGGCGGGCGCCGACGAGGAAAGCGGGTGGATGAGCCGGATTCCGTTCCTGAGTCGGTTCGCTACCCAGGCCGAAGAGGTAGCCGAGTCGCAAGGCCTGCTGCAGCCAATTGCCAACATGCTCGAGCAGGCAAACATATTGTGGCGGCCGGGCGAGGTAGTCGCCGGCGCTCTGGCGGTGGCAGCTGTTGCCTCGGTTTTCGTGGGCATCCTCCAGAACAGCCTGGCGGTCGGGGCGGTGGCGTTCGTCATCCTGGTGCTGGTGATCGCGGTCGGGCTGAAACTGGTTGCCGCCCGCGAGAAGTCGCGGTTCATCGACCAGATGCCGGGAACCCTCGGACTGTTGGCGACCTCACTCCGGTCGGGTCAGTCATTCCTGCAGGCACTCGAAGCGGTAGCCAGCGAGGCGCCGGAACCCACTTCGAGAGAGTATCAACGGGCCGTCGCCGAGGTAAGGCTGGGCCGCCCCATCGGAGCCGCCATCCGCGCCATCGCCGAACGCATGGACTCTGAAGACTTCGGCTGGGTGGTCATGGCCACCGACATCCAGCGGGAGGTGGGTGGAAACCTTGCTGAGGTGCTCGACATCGTTGCCGACACCATGTTGCAGCGAAATCGGCTCCGTCGCGAGGTCAAGGCGTTGAGCGCAGAGGGCCGGATCTCGGCGCTCGTGCTCGGTGGACTGCCCGTGTTCATCTTCCTGTTTCTCTTCACCAGTAACCGCTCCTACCTGGAGCCACTCATCAATCGCACGGCCGGGTGGATCATGATCGGTATCGCGCTCGGCTCAATGCTCACTGCCTTCGCGTGGCTCCGGAAGATCGTGAACATCGAGGTCTAAATGCTTGAACTTGCCGTTTTCTCATCGTTCGTGGCCGTGGCGGCCGGTGCCTACTACGTGGGCAACGGCATCACGCGGGCCCGCAACCTCACCGCCGAACGGCTCGCCACCTACGGGCGCCGGGTCGCCCGACAAGAAGAGGCGATTCGCGAGCGTGAGCTCAAGCGGCCGTTCGCGGACCGGGCGATCGCGCCGGTGTTCGAACGCTTCGGCACCCTTGCCGGCCGCTTCACCCCGGTTGGTTGGATCGATCGCACCGAGAAACGTCTGACCATTGCCGGTAATCCCGGGAACATCGATGCCAACTCGTGGGCCGTCCTCAAGGTGGTGGCGCTGGTGGCGGGAGTCGTGTTGTGGTTCCTCATCCAGGGTGGCCTCCCCCTCAACCAGAAGCTTCTCACCTTCGGACTGCTCATCGGCGCCGGGTTCCTCGGCCCCGATGCCATCTTGAACCGCAAGATGGCCGAGCGAAGCGATGCGATCCTGCGTCAGCTTCCCGATATCCTCGACCTGCTTGTGATCAGCGTTGAAGCCGGCCTCGGCTTCGACCAGGCCATGGCGCGCGTGGTCGCTACCGTCCCGGGTCCCCTGTCCGACGAGTTCCAGCGAATGATTACCGAGACTCGGGTCGGCGTTACCCGCAAGGACGCGATGCGCGCGCTGCGCGACCGCACCGACGTCGACGAACTGCGCGGGTTCCTGCTGGCAATGATGCAAGCCGACAGCTTTGGTGTGTCGATTGCCAGGGTGCTGCGCGTGCAAGCCGAGGAGATGCGAATCAAGCGCCGTCAGCGGGCCCAGGAGAAGGCCTACGCGGCTCCGGTCAAGCTGGTCGGGCCGCTCATGCTGCTCATCTTCGCTTTCCTGACCATCCTGCTGGGACCGGCCGGCCTCCGTATCTCCGACACGGTTATCTTCTAAAGGGCGGCCACGTGGGTGACACGGTGACGGGCCGCCTGTCCGTTCGGCACCTGTTTGTGCTGGTTCCCATTCTCGGGGTAGTGGTGGCCTCGGCGCGAGACATCACAGACAACTCGTTTCTGTGGCACGTTCGGGCCGGTACCCTTCAGCTCGATGCGGGTCACGTGCTGCGGACGGACCCGTTCTCGTTTACCGCCGGGGGAGAGGGTTGGCGAACGCAGTCCTGGGTGGCCGATCTGGGCTATGGGCTGATGGAACGGTGGACGGGCGATCTGGCCTGGGTGTGGCCGACCGTGGCGATCACGATGATGGCAACGCTGGCGCTGATCGGGCTGGCCGCCTACCGCCAGGTGGCCAACCCGTTGTCGACTGCGCTCGTGCTGTTCTTCGTTGCCTGGTTGGCTCTCCGTACCCTGGTCCCACGTCCGGTCGTCTTCAGCCACCTCTTGCTGGCGGCTCTCATCGTGGCACTCGGCAGCGCCCGGCTGCGATGGACAATTCCATTGTTGATCTGGGTATGGGCCGGGGTGCACGGCTCGTTCGTGATCGGCCTCGGGCTGTTGGTGCTGGAGGCTATCCGGACCGGACGCAGGCAGCTGGGGGGTGCGCTCGGGCTCAGCCTGGTGGCCGCCTCCCTCACCGCCCACGGCCTTGCGCTGTGGACGGTGCTGATCCGGTTCGCCGAAAACCGGGGTGCCCTCGACCTCATTCAGGAGTGGGCTCCACCCGACCTCACGGATCTCAGTGCGGCTCCCTATGCGGTGTTCATAGCCGGGCTGCTGCTGGCGGCCGCCCGGGGCCGGATCGCCGCTCGGGATCTCATTGTGGTGGTCCCGTTTCTGCTGTTCGGCCTCACGAGCTATCGAGCTCTGATTCCTGCCACCCTGGTGCTGGCCCCGTGGGTGGCGCGAGCCGTTGAACTTCCGCCCCCCGGCCGCCGACTCGAATCAGGAGTCGTCAATGCCTCCATCGGCGGGGTGCTGGTGGTCCTGGCCATCTGGCTGGGATTCGGGCGGGCCGAGTCGACCCCGGACCCGGAGATGTTCCCGGTGGCTGCCAGCGCAGCTCTGATTGAAGGGAACCTGTTCCACGGTGACGGGGTCGGCGGCTATCTGATCTACTCCGCCTGGCCTGACCGGCTGGTCTACACCGATGATCGGGCCGAGCTGTACGGGAGGGATAGGTTCCAGGAGTTCGTCGACACCCGCAACGGCCAGGATGGCTGGCGTGACGTGCTGGCTCGCCACGACATCTCCCAGGCACTGCTGAGGGCGGACGCCACCGGGCTGCAGGAAGTGCTGGCCGCCAGCGGGTGGTCGGAGCGCTATCGCGACGCCGAGTTTGTTGTGCTGGTGAGGTAGCCCGCCGCGTCCCGCCGACGTTTTGGGTCGCCCGACCTATGGAACGCGAAAACCAAATGACCGAAGATATCAGGGATAGCTCGCACACAAGGAGAGACCAATGCTCGACCTCTGGGTCAAGATTCAGAACAAGATGCAGGCCGACGAAGGCGCCAGCCTCGTTGAGTACGCCCTCCTGCTCGTCCTCATCGCCGTTGTGGCGATCGTGGTCATCACGCAGGTTGGCGAGAACACCTCGGGTACCTTCAGCAAGGTGAACGAGAGCCTCAAGTAAGGCCTGTCGACTATCGACTCAAAGGTCCGGGTGGGCAACCACCCGGCCTTTTTGTTATGGGGCAGTGCCCATTGTCGATTTCTCCGCCTCGTTCCCAGCACCGTTGTGTTACGGGCGGAGAAACCGACGGGCTGCCGCCGGACAAGAGCTGATCGAGGGCCGGCGCCGCCGGCGCCAGGCCCAGAGAAACCACGATGACTCGCCCGCGGCCTCGCGCGTCATGTCTGGCGCATAACCAGGGCGGAGAAATCGACGGGCTGCCGCCGGCCAAGAGCTGATCGAGGGCCGGCGCCGCCGGCGCCAGGCCCAGAGAAACCACGATGACTCGGGCGAGGCCTCCGTCGGGTATCGGGCAACGATTCTTAGCGGGTAGCGGGTAGCGGGTAGCGGGTAGCGGGTAGCGGGTAGCGGGTAGCGGGTAGCGGGTAGCGGGTAGCGGGTAGCGACTCTGGCCGGTGGCCGGCTGCTACCTCTTCCCCAGCCCCAACCGAATCGCCTCAACTGCCGCCTGGGCGCGATCGCTGATGGCGAGTTTCTCGTAGATGCTTGCGAGGTGGTTTTTGACGGTCTTCTGGGAGATGTACAGGTGGTCGGCCAGCTCCTCGGTAGATGAGATTCCCCGAGTGAGCAAAGCCAGCAACTCTCGCTCACGAGCGGTGAGGGCAGCGGCCCCGGGGTCGAGCACCGCCTCCTGATAATCGTCCAGCATCACGTTGCCGCCGACGGTGTCGACGAATACCTCGCCGGCGGCGGCGGCCCGAACCGCGGCCGCCAACGTGGGCAACGGTGCCGACTTCGACAGAAAGCCGACTGCTCCGGCCGCCTCGGCCTTGGCGCGATGAGCCTCGTCGGCGTGCATGGTGACGACAACCGCCGGCGGGGCGTCCCGCAGCTTCTGCAACGCTCCCAGACCGGTGAGCTTCGGCATCTCCTGGTCGATGACGAGCACGTCGGGCGCGAGCTCCTTCGCCTTGCTCACCAGCTCCTTGCCGTCGCTGGCCGCACCCACGACCGTGATGTCGGGAAGCAGGTCGAGCGCCTGCGAGATGCCTTCCAGCAAGAGCTGATGGTCGTCGGCGATGAGTACCCGGATCATGGTTGGCCCCAGCGTACCGTCACCGTGGTGCCGGCAGGCGAGGAGCGGATGTTCAGCTTGGCGCCCAGCTTCTCGGCCCGTTCCCGCATTCCGATGAGCCCGTAATGGCCTTTGAAGCTCCGCTTGACATCGAACCCGTCGCCGTCGTCGGTGATGGACACCTCCCCGTCGTCGTAGTTGACGTATCCGGCGATGGTCACGATGTGGGCATCGGCGTGGCGCCGGGCGTTGCGGACGGCCTCGGCCATGATGGAGGCCACTTCTGCCCCGATCTCGATGCGGGGTGGCCGGTTCTCTCGCAGGGCCGTGGTCACCTTCGGCAGCTGGTCGGAGTCCTCGGCGCACAACATGACCGCTTGCTCATGCAGACTGATCGGCTCGGTTTCCCGCAGCCCGGCCACCGTGTCTCGCACCTCCTCGACGAGTTCGGTCACGCTCGAGCGCAAACCGGATAGGTGCCCGGTCAGCTCGGGGGCATCGGGATGCTGCACAATCGCCATATCGAGTGACAAGCCGAGGGACGCGAGTGACGGGCCGATCTCGTCGTGTAGCTCCCGTGCCAGGCGGATCCGTTCTTCCTGAATCGCCCGGCGGGCGATGTCCTGCAACAGCAAGATGTTTGCGAACGAAAGCGCCACCGGCTGCAGGATCTCTTCGACATGGCTCACCTCGGCGGGCTGAAATGGTTCATCCCGTGCCAGCACGACGTAGCCGACGTCACGGGTCCCAATCGTGAGCGGACTCGTGAGGACGGACTCGTGCTCGTCGTGAGCCGCGGTGCGAGCAACCACTACCGGCCCATCGGGGCCTTCGATGGCGATCTGGCCTTCCTCGAAAGTCACAGTGGTCCGGAGATGGTCGAGGGCGGCTTCCCCGACTCGGACTGGATTGAGCTCGGCGCCGTCCGAGAGTTCTGACAGGGCGGTGAGCAGCTTGTGGGAGGTGTCGAGGCGCTCGAGCCGGTCGAGCTGCTCGTTGGCGGCCGCCGAGGCGGCCAGGAGAGCGGCATTGGTCTCGCTGGCCTCCAGCAGCAGATGGCGAGCAAAGCTGAATGCCACGGCAATCAGCAGATAGATCGCGACCCAGGCCCATAGGCTCCCGCCGAGCAGCCCGCTGTCGTCGGATAGGATCCGCACCGCGACGAGGACACCGCTGGCAAGCAGGGCGGTCTCGATGCCTCGCCGCCAACCGGCAAACGCCGCCGAATACAGAACCGGTGTTACCGAGAAGAGCAGATAGGGGCTCTCGATGTCCCGGGTGAGAGCGATGGCCAGCATCGCCACTCCTACCCCGGTCACCGCCAGGACTTCTCCGCTCCAGATGCCGTGACGCACCCGCATCGGGAGGCTCTGGAACACGACTATGTAGAGAGCTGTCACCGTGAAGGCAGTGGCGGTTGCCAGGGTGGCGCCATCGAGGAGAAAAGCGAAGAAGGCGCCGAACGCCAACGCCATCCACTGGAGGATGCTGGCGATACGGTCGAATCGGTTCTCCCACACGGGGGCGGTGGCGAACATCGCCATCAGAGTACAGTCACGACGTGAATGAAGGCCGCCATAGTCGCGTTCTGCTCTCGGGAGGCATCGGCACCGGCAAGAGCGCCGCCGCGGAGATACTGGCCGGGAGGGGAGTCCCTGTGATCCATGCCGATATGATCGGTCACGCGGTGCTCGAGCCTGAGGGGGAGGCGTTTCACGCGGTATCGGCCTGGTGGCCGGAGGTTGTCGTCGACGGCCACATCGACCGGGCCAAACTGGCTGCAATCGTCTTCGAAGATCCGCAGGCGCTCAAGCAGCTCGAGTCGATGACCCACCCCGCGATTGCGGCCCGGATTCACAACCTGGTGGCGGCCGAGTCAGACGCCGCCATCGTGGTGGTCGAGATGCCGCTGCTGCTTCCGCTGCTGGGCGAGGGCTGGACCAGGGTGGTGGTGGATGCTTCCATCGAGGTCCGCAAACGTCGCCTGGCCGACCGCGGGATGGGACCGGGCGATGTCGAAGCCCGGATGGCAGCCCAACCGAGGCCGCAGGATTGGCTCGACGCCGCCGACTTCGTCGTCGGCAACGATGGCAGTCTCGAAGACCTGGAACAAGAGGTCGACCGACTCCTGGAGTGGCTAGAGAAGCGCTGACAGCTGGCGGTGGGCGGTGGGCTTTCTTGTCCTACCCCCTACCTACACTGCCGTGCATGCCCGACTTCAAGCTGGATTCGGATTTCGAGCCTGCCGGCGACCAGCCGAAGGCGATTGCGGCCCTGGTTGAGGGGGTCGAACGCGGCGACAAGTTCCAGACTTTGCTCGGCATAACCGGGTCGGGCAAGTCGGCGACCATTGCCTGGACCATCGAGCAGGTGCAGCGTCCGACCCTGGTGCTCGCTCCCAACAAGGCGCTGGCCGCTCAGCTGGCCAACGAATTTCGCCAGTTCTTTCCCGAGAATCGGGTCGAGTACTTCGTCAGCTACTACGACTACTACCAGCCCGAGGCCTACATCCCCCAGACCGACACCTATATCGAGAAGGACTCGTCCATCAACGACGAGATCGACCGGCTCCGCCACGCCGCCACCAGCGCCTTGCTCCTACGACGGGACGTCATCATCGTCGCCTCGGTCTCTGCCATCTACGGCCTCGGGAGCCCCGAGCAATACGAAGGCCAGCTGCTGCGCCTCATCCAGGGCGTCGAATACCCAATGGACGCCGCCCTCACCCGCCTGGTCGATCTCCAGTACGAGCGCAACGAGGTCAACCTCACCCGGGGAAGGTTCCGGGTGCGGGGTGACACCCTCGAGGTTTACCCGGCCTACGAGGAGACGGTTGCCCGCGTCGAGTACTTCGGCGATGAGGTCGAGCGCATTCTCATGATGAATCCAGTTACCGGTGAGGTCATCGAGCAGCTCAAAGAGCTGTTCATTTTCCCGGCCAGCCACTTCGTGACTCCCCAGGACCGGCTGCTGCGGGCCGTCGGAACCATCGAGGAGGAGCTGGCGGAGCAGCTGGCACTGCTGGAGAAACAGAACCGGCTGCTCGAAGCCCAGCGACTTCGAATGCGCACCGCCTACGACCTGGAGATGTTGCGTGAGGTCGGGTTCTGCTCCGGCATCGAGAACTACAGTCGCCATCTCGACGGCCGCGACCCGGGCACCGCGCCTTACACGCTGCTCGACTATTTCCCCGACGACTACCTGACGGTGATCGACGAGAGCCACGTATCCATTCCGCAGATCCGCGGCCAGTGGGCAGGTGACAACAGTCGCAAGACAACTCTCGTTGAGCACGGGTTCCGGCTCCCCAGCGCCATGGACAACCGGCCGCTCACCTTCGAGGAGTGGCTCGAGCGCACCGGCCAGGTGGTGCTGTTGTCGGCCACGCCTGCCGAATGGGAACGCACCCACTCGGATCAAATTGTCGAGCAGATCGTCCGCCCGACCGGTCTCATCGATCCCGAGGTCGTCGTGCGGCCCACCCGGGGTCAAATCGACGATCTCATCGGTGAGATCAAGGAGCGGGCGGAAAGACAGGAGCGGGTGCTGGTCACCACCCTCACCAAGAAGATGGCCGAGGACCTAACCGATTACCTGCTCGAGATGGGGGTGCGATGCCGCTATATGCACAGTGAGATCGACACCCTCGAGCGGGTGCAGATCCTGCGCGACCTGCGACTGGGTGAGTTCGATGTGCTGGTGGGCATCAACCTGCTGCGAGAAGGCCTCGACCTGCCGGAGGTCTCGCTTGTCGCCATCCTCGACGCCGACAAGGAAGGTTTCCTGCGGTCTTCGACCAGCCTGGTGCAGACCATCGGGAGGGCGGCTCGCAACGTCGCCGGCCAGGTCGTCATGTACGCAGACGAGGTGACCGATTCGATGAAGTGGGCCATCAACGAAACCAACCGGCGCCGTGCCGCCCAGGTGGCCTACAACCTCGAGCATGACATTGACCCTCAAACGGTGCGCAAGAACGTCTCGGACATACTCGAATTGCTCCACAGCTCGGAGGCGCCGTCGGTAGACCGCCGCAAGCGTGAAACCCGGCCCAGCCTCGACCTACCCGCCGAGGACCTGGGGCGCCTGATTCAGAGCCTGGAAGCGGAGATGCACGAGGCTGCGGCGGATTTGCGCTTCGAGTACGCTGCTCGCCTCCGGGACGAGATCGGCGGCCTCAAACGGGAACTGAGAGAGATGGCAGAGGCGCCGCCCCGGTAGCAGTGGTTGAAAACCCCCGAAACCGGCGCTGGTGGCCGGTATCGTGCCTTCAGACGAGTTGTCAGGCGGTCGATATCAATGCTGATGAGCGAGTTCCAGCCCTCTTCTCTTGATGTCTCTGTGATCCTTCCCGTCTTCAATGAGCGGGGTCATCTCGACCAGGAGATCGAGCGGATCAAAGACTCGTTGAATGCCTCCGGCTACAGCTACGAGATCATCGTGGTGGACGATGGCTCTTCGGACGGCTCGAGCGAGCGCCTGCGGGAGATCGATGGTATTCGTCTCATCCAGTTCCAGACGAATCGTGGCTCGGGTTCTGCTCGCAAGTACGGCACGCTATCGGCGGTCGGACGGGTGGTGGTGTGGACCGACGTGGACATGACCTATCCGAACGACGAGATCCCCCGGCTGGTCAAGGAGCTCGACGGGGGCTGGGACCACGTCGTCGGGGCCCGCACCTCCGAACAGGGCACGCTCAAGCTTCTTCGGGCGCCCGCCAAGTGGTTCATCCGCAAGCTCGCCGGCTACCTGGTTGATTTCAATGTCCCCGACCTCAACAGCGGGTTGCGGGCGTTCCGGCGTTCGGTCGCCCATCAATACCTCTACCTGCTGCCGCGCGGTTTCTCCTGCGTCACCACGCTCACGCTGGCATTCCTCAACAACGGTTACTCGATCAAATACATCCCGATCGACTATTACCCAAGAGCGGGGGAGTCCAAGTTCCACTGGTGGAAGGACACCCGCCGCTACATGCTGCAGGTCATTCGGATGATGCTCATGTACAACCCACTCCGGGTCTTCATGCCGCCGGCCGTTCTGATCCTGCTGATGGGTGCTGCCAAAGTGATCTATGACATCATCGACAAGGACTGGCGCCTCGGTACGAACACCTTGGCACTGCTCGGCTTGGGCTTCACTCTCGCCATCGTCGGGATGATCGCCGACCTCATGGTCAGCCTCAACAAGCGACGGGATTATGAGATGCCGGCTACCAGCAACACACCATCCAGCCACTGAGCTGGACCGACCTGATCTATGCGAATACTCATCACAACGAGTACCTTCCCGGTTGCCCTCACCGATGGAGGGCCCCGGTTCGTATTCGACCTCGCCAAAGCGCTTTCCTCCCAGGATGAGGTTGAGGTGCTGGCGCCGCACGCGGCCGGCGCCGCCACCTCCGAAAAATGGGAGGGCGTGTCGATTCGGCGGTTCCGGTACTTCTGGCCCAGCCGGCTGCAGCGGCTCGCCTACGGAGGGGGCATGCGGGAGAACCTGCGGGCCTCCTGGCTGGCGACCCTTCAGGTCCCTTTTCTTTTGATTGCCGAAACCTCAGCGATCCGGTGGCGGACCGGCAGGAACCGCGTCGAGGTCGTCAACAGCCACTGGATGGTCCCACAAGGCCTCACCTCGGCGTGGGCAAGAGGGCGCCGGCCGAGATTCCGCCATGTGCTTCACATCCATGCTGCCGACATCTATTTGCTGGCCCGAATTCCCTTCGGTGCCGTGGTGGCGCGTTTCGTGTTGCGCCGAGCCGACGCCGTGCTGGCCGACGGCAGTCACGTCCGGGATGCGCTCGACGAGCTGGTTGGGTACTCGACCGGGGCGGTCCTGGAGCCGATGGGCGCATGGGTGGATGCATTCGATACTCCCGCCGAACAGATCACGACCCGATTCGGGTCCGGGTACCTGGTCTTTGTCGGACGCCTGGTCGAGAAGAAGGGGGTCACCTATCTCATCGAGGCGATGGACGAAATACGTCGACGGTATCCCGGTCTCGGGCTCATCATCATTGGCTCGGGGCCGCTCCAATCCGGGCTGGAGGGCGAGGTGGGCCGTCGAGGCTTGGAAGATGTCGTCGAGTTCGCCGGCGCCAAACCACACGACCAGGTCATTCGCTATCTGCAGGGAGCCCGACTGGCGGTCGTCCCGTCGGTAATCGACTCACGGGGAGAAACCGAAGGAATGCCGACCGTGGTGATTGAGATGATGGCGGCCGGACTGCCGGTGGTGGGGAGTGACGTCGACGGCATCCCCGACGTCATCGAACACGGACGAAACGGCTGGTTGGCGCGTCCAGCCGATTCCGCCGACCTTGCCGAAACAATCGCCCTGGCTCTCGAAAGCAAGGATCCGAGCGTCCCCGCCTCGGCCAGAGAGACCGCGGTCGAGCACGATTGGGCCGAGATTGCCGTTCGGTACCTCTCCCATCTCCGGGCCTCGTCGAACGATACGGACCGGGGACCCTGATGGGGTTCGCCGAGCGCCGCCAGCGGGTTGAGCATCGCTTGAATGCCACCCGCTCCGGCCAATCGCTTTCGCTGGCACGGCGAAGATTATTCGACGCCATTGCCTCGGCCGTTGTCCGATTTGTCGGCGGCGACTGCCTCGACTGCGGGGCCGGACTCTCCCCTTACAACGACATCCTCGAATCGGTGGCGGAGAAGGTGACCGTCGTGGATATCGAGGACCGCTCCGGGAGCGTCGACCACATCGCCGACATTCAGCATATGCCCGAGATCGCCGACCGGTCATTCGAAAGTGTCTTGTGCACCCAGGTACTTGAGCACGTGCCACAGCCCGGCCGGGCGATGGCTGAGCTGGCGAGAGCTCTCAAGCCGGGAGGGCATCTCATCGTGAGCGTCCCCCATCTGTCCGCGATTCACGAGGCGCCGAGCGACTACTACCGATATACCGAATACGGGCTCCGGGAGCTGGCCGAAGCGTCGGGGCTTGACGTGGTCGAGATCCAGGCAACCGGAGGGCTCATCAGTTTCATCGCCCACGGCCTGAGTGTGGCGTTCATGACGACAGTCGGGTCTCTCCCCGGGCTGTTCCACCCCGTTAGATTGGTCAACTACGCTCTGCTCGTCCGGATCGCCGACCCGTTCGATCGATGGTTCGGGATGTCCCGACGTTATCCATGCGACTACGTGCTCGTCGCTCACAAACGGGTGGCGGCGTGAGGATCCTGCAAGTGGTCTCCTACTTCCCGCCCGATCGCGTCGGCGGAGTCGGCGAGGTTGCTGCCCACCTTCATGCGGGGCTTGTGGCTCAAGGGCACGACTCGAAGGTGCTCACCACCGGGCACACCCGCTCCGACCAACGGGTGACCCGCGTCGGCCGATCGCCGGCGACGTTCGGCCTCAGCTCATTGCGCCGCTGGAAGCTGGCAGCCGATTTCGACGTCATCCATGCCCATCACGGAGAAGCGCTGCCGTTCCTTGCCATCGCCCGGCTTCGTCGCTCCCGCCCCCGGATTCTCGTGACGATGCATGTCGACAATCGTAAGTTGGGTGACTCCTATCGCCCGGTCGTAGTGGACGGCGAGCGGATCGGTGGTGGCTGGGGCGCTTGGGTTCAACGCCGCGTGAAATCGCGTCTCAAGGCACTGCTCGACAGTGTGGCGATGTCGCTGGCCGACGAGGTCACGTTCATTTCGAGAAGTACCGCCGTTGATGTCCTCGGCGGCCGAGGTCGAGACGCGATCGTCATCTACAACGGACTCCCGGAGCGCAATGCCACCTCGGACCAGGCCGACGTCGAGCCGGTTGAGCTCTTGTACGTGGGCACGGCCGGGATTCGCAAACGCACCGATCTCCTTCCGGCTGTTCTCACCGCCGTCCGTCGCCGACACCGGACGGCCCGGTTGCGAATCGTCGGGTTCGATCTCGAGGACCAACCACACCTAGCCGGCAAGCTAGCCGAAGCCGGTTTCCGCGACCGCGTCATTTGTGAGGGCGCGATGACGTCCGATCGAGTGGAGCCCTTCTATCGGGCTGCGAGCGTGCTCGTGGTCCCCTCCGCGTACGAAGGCCTTCCGATGGTCATCATGGAGGCCTTTCGGGCCGGCCTGCCAGTGGTAGCCACCGATGTCGGCGGCGCCTCGGAGATCATCGAAGAGGGCGTTAACGGATTCCTGGTTCACCTCGACGACCCGGATGCGATGGGGAAGCGGTGCGCCGAGATAGTTGCCGACCCTGACTCTGTCGGGATGGGGTTGGCGGCCCGGCGCACTGCGGATGGTTTCACGACCGCTCGTCAGCTCGACGCATACGTCTTCGTCTATCGAGAACTGGTGCCGCTCCGATGATCCCGATTCGAGAACACCTCGCCGACTCACGTGCCTTCCGGTCGATGATGCATGTGCTCTTTCGCCGACGCGGCTCGAGAGCGGTTGCCCATTTCCTGCGAGGACACCTGGTTCAGGACCGCACGATCCTCATCGACGACTTCGATGGGGACATTCGCATCTTCTGCCATTTGAACGAGCACATGGGGAGCCAGCTTTTCTGGCATGGGTCCTATTCGAGCGGTCAGCTGTCCGTTCTCGATGGAATCCTCCGGGATGGCATGACGTTCGTCGACGTCGGTGCGAACCAGGGCGAGTTTTCGCTCTTCGCTGCCAAGCGCCTTCCTCATGGCCGGGTGATCGCATTCGAGCCGATGACTGAGATGTTCGAGCGTCTCAATCGGAACGTGGAGGTGAATGGCTTCCAGACGGTTCAGACCGTCAAACAGGGCCTGTGGTCCGAGCCGAGCCGGCACGAGTTGTACTGGAGCGACGAGCGGTTCTCCGATGGCAGTTTCCATGAGGGGCTCGGGACGGTCTTCCCCTCGGCCGCACGATCCACACCGGTTGAGGAGATCGAGTGTACGAGCCTGGATGAGTTCGTCGAGGCCAATCAGATTCGGGCAATTGACGTCGTGAAGATCGATGTGGAGGGCTCCGAGTTGCACGTGCTTTCGGGTGCAAGCGAAGCCCTTGCCAGATTTCGGCCAGTGCTCATCATGGAGGCAGATCGCACGGCGGCTGCCGATGCCGGCATCGGATTGGATCCGCTGCTCGATTTCGTGGAATCTCGATACTCCGTCGAGGTCATCTCTCGGAACGGGGGAACCCAGCCGATGGCGCGAACCGAGCTCGGTTCACACCAGAACCTCCTGTGTCGGCCGAAATGAGGCTGGTCTTGCTCGTCCCGTCCCTCACCGGCGGGGGAGCCGAGCGTGTAGCTGGGTCCCTCGGTGAGGGCTTCCTCGCCGCCGGTCACGAGGTCACCCTCATCACGACCACGTCGCGGCCCGATTTCTACGACCTCGCTCCGGGAATCACCCGTGTTCGGCTCGACCTGACAGGAGCACGAGCGGGGCACGGCCTTGGATGGAGAAACGTCGCTCGGACGGCATTTCGTCTGCCGGGGTCACTCAGGCGGCTGCGGTCGGTGGTGGACGAGGATGATCCCGACGTAGTGATCGCATTCATGGAGCACTTGAACGTCCTGGCCCTTGCCATCTTCGGCCGGAAGAGGCCGGTCGTAGTGACCGAGCACACGGACCCCCGTCGCCGGCGCCTCGGCGGGATCTGGCGGGTCCTCCGCCGGTTGCTCTATCCACGAGCGGCCTGCCTCGTGAGCGTCAGCGACGGTGTCGATGAGGCGTTCTCTTGGGTGGCGCCGGAACTGCGACGGGTCATCTACAACCCGCTGCCGGCCGAAATCCCCGTGGACCGGGCTGGAGCCGGCTCGCCGGTGGCAGGCGATCCGTTCCTATGCGCCATGGGCAGGCTCGACCGCGAGAAGGGGTTCGACTTGCTATTGGAAGCATTCGATCTGATAGCGGCCACCCATTCCGAATGGAAGCTGGTGATCATCGGTGAGGGCGGCGAGCGTCCGGCGTTGGAGCGACAAGTACGGGACTTGGGCCTGAGCGGCCGGGTCACGCTGACCGGATCCCTCGCCGACCCGTTCGACATACTCGTCCGCAGCGCATTCTTTGTGCTGTCGTCGCGTCGGGAGGGTTTCGGAAATGCCCTTGTCGAGGCACTTGCCTGTGGGGTGCCGGTCGTTAGCTTTGACTGCCGATCCGGACCGTCCGAGATCGTTGAGCACGGACACAACGGTTGGTTGGTCGAGGCTGAGAACACACGCGCGCTCGCCAAGGCCATCGACCAGATGATCGCCGATGAGGAATCGAGATCGGCCATGGCCGCAGCTTCCCGAGCGTCTGTACAACACCTCCAACTCGAATCGGTGGTTGCCCGTTGGGAACAAGAGGTGTTCTCACACATTACCGGCGGCACTCATTCCCGCGATGACGGAGCAAGCTGATGATTGACCGTTCGGCCGGCGACGATACCATAGACCGGGCCGTCCGCAGCTTGTCGAAGATGACGCTCGGGAGAGTTGCGGTGCAGGCAATCCTGGTCGTGTCCGCCCTGGTTGTCCCCAGTGTTCTGGAACTGGAGGCGTTCGGGCGATACGCGGCGATCATGTCGCTCGTGGCGATCTTGGAAGTTGTTTCGTCGGGGGGTCTTCATCTGGCTGAGATCCGTTTCCTGGCCCCCGCCTGGAGACGGCCTGATCGTGACCCGGCGGTGACGCTCGGGTCGTCCATCTGGACGGCCCGGCTCGGGTTTTCAGTCGGGGTAGGTCTGATCGGGCTTGGCTGGATGTCGTTTTCGTCGACCCTCGGGCCCGTCTCGGTGCTCGTTGTAGCAGCTGCTCTCGTGATCACGATCCGTTCGGCGCTTGAGGCGACCCGTCAGCTCTTTCTATCGCTTGGCCTGGTTGGGAGGCTGGTGTTGTTCGAGGTCGCGCGTGCGGCGGGGACCCTGGTCGTGGTCGTGACGACTTACTCGGTCTTCGGTCTCACGGCGGTCTTTGTTTGGCTGGCCATTGTGCTCGGCTTCCTGCTGGTCGCGGCGATTGTGACATTGCGGGCTGTGGCGCCCTTCTCGATTCGTCGTTTCCGGTGGTCGGCGTTGAAACCCACCATTGGGTTCGGGGCCCTGACGCTGGTGGGGGTTGTCGCCTGGATCATCCAGGCACATTTCGCCGTGTACGCCGTCGCAAACTGGGTCTCCCTCGAGCAGGCTGCGGTCGTTGGTCTGACGGTGCAGGTATACGTGATGGCTCAGAGCCTGATCATCTCCCCATGGGCGTCTCTGACTCCGATCATGGCCGAGCTGGACGCGTCCGGACAGGTGAATCGACTTCGTGAATGGGGCAGCGTGATGATGCGTTGGGGGACCGGCATTGGCGTGAGTGCGGCTTTGGTTTGGGCTTTGCTCGGTGACGAGGTGCTCAGGCTGCTCCCTGCCGCGTTCGCGCCCGTCCACGAGAGCGGGACGATCATGATGGCGGCAGTCGTGGTCCTGAGCGGAGCTGTTTCCCTCAACAATCTCTTGTACGTGAGCGGGTTCGCAGGAGTTGGATCCGCTAACGCGGTGCTGTTCGCAGTCGCCACAATGGTCGGCATCGCCCTGGTGCTGGCCAACGAAGGAGCGTCGATTGCTTCCGACCTTGCCTGGGTATACGTCGGCTCTGCGGGACTCTTCTTCCTCGGAGCCTATTTCGGTCTCGTGGTCCGCACCGGTATGTGGCTCCCGCTGCGTCGAACAATACTGTTGGGCCTTCCGGTGGCGGCGGCGTGGCCGGCCGTGGCCTGGGACGCCCCGCTGGTGGCGGAATTGGTCGTCATCGTTGTGGGTGTCGCGGCCTATTGGCTGGGTACGACCCGCCTCGGGTTGATCCCGGTGGCCGAGTTTCGACGGCTCCGACGAGCCGCAAGACCCGACCTCACGTCACCGTCGGGTTTGTGAATTCGATCCAAATGGCCACGAACTGGACGACGACCGAGATCACTACCGAGTAGGCGAACGCCCGCCGCCACCCGGACGATGCCCGGTCGAACCATGCCCGCCATGAGAGGTAGAGCAGTGGCGCGAGGACGGTCAGCATTTCGAGCGGGTAGCGGTAGTTGAATTCGGCCCCGCCCCAGAATCGATTGAGGCGCAGATGGATGAGCATGTAGACGATCCCTCCGAGAGCGCTTGCCTTCACCCACATTGGCGCCCTCCTCCAACCCGCTCGCAGCCCGGGCACGGTGAACAACAGGAAGGGTGAGAACACGAACACGCTGTAGCGGGGGTGGAGGAACATGCCGAAGATGTCGCCGAGGTAGCCGAGCACGCTCTGATTCCGGGCTCGCTCGACGAACGTCTCGCCATAACTGGCCGGGACCGGCGACCATGTATTGAGCACCAGCCGGTTGTACGTCATGAGCACCGCCAACCCGGCGACGGCCCCAAGCCCGCCCAGGATGACGGGCCGCCAGGATCGGGTCAGCCAGCCGTACACCACGCCGGTCACCGCCGCGATGACGGCCGTGATCGGCCGGATCAGCAAGGCTGCACCATGGGCCACACCCGCCGCCAAGAACCGATTGCCGGCCAGGGCGAGCAGCCCGAGGGCCAGGAAGAGTTGGGCGGGCCCGTGAGACCATAGCTCGTTGGCCGATACCGACCAGGTTGAGGTCCCGAGCCCGAACACGACGGCGGCGGCGACGGCTGGGCCGGGGGCGGCAACCCGCCGCAACGCCAGATGAAGGATGCCGACCGCGCCCGCACTCAGAGCGGCGGCGGTGGCGGTGGCGGGGAGCATGCTGGGGACCGACCCGGCAAATGACTGGCGCCCGAACAACCAGTAGAGCGGCGTTGCCACCCAGGACACGCCCGGGGGCCGATTGCTGAGGAACCGGCCATCGACGTCAATCACCCACGGAAGGTCGGCGAATTGCGAGAGGTCGAGGTCACCGAACTGGGTGAGCCGCCACGCCGGCAGCGCCGCCGCCACCGCATCCACGCCTTGCTCGAGGTTGGCCCGGTCCATGGTCAGGAGGTACACGGCCAGCAGCGGGACGAACACGACCAGAAAGGTCTTCCAGGCCGGGGTCTTCGCCAGACGTTGGTCGGCTCGGGTTAGCAGGGCTTCCATCGACAACTCATCGGCCGGTGTGACCTCCCGGTGTAGCGGCGCAAAGCAACAATCGTATGGCGAGTGGGCCTACCGTAGAGGCCCGGTGGCTTCACGACCTTGTTTTCCGAGTTAGCGGCGCACATGACTCTTTCGCTTCGTATTGCCCTGGCGGCCATGGCCAGCGCTTCGCTGATCGTCGTGGCGCAGATGGTGGCGCTCGACACCGATGCCTCGCTCTATCTCAGTTTTGGCGAGGAAAGCCTTGAGACCCTCGAGTATGGCCGGGCCAGGCTCGGCGATGTCTACGTGAAGCCCAATCTCGGACACGATGGCCGGCTGTTCTATATCGCGGCTCATGACCCGCTGCTCCTGGACGCCGACCAGTTCCACGAGCTGGTTGAACGCCCGGTCTATCGGGCGCAGCGGGTCTTGCTTCCGGCGGTGGCGGCACCGGCGCTGCTCCTCGGTGATTGGCCGCTGGTGTGGTGGATGCTGATCATCAACCTCGTGTCCATCGGCGCCGGCACGTTTGTGACCGCCCGGATCGCCGAGCATCTCGGACTGTCGCCCTGGCTGGGTCTGGCGTTCGCAGCCAATCCCGGTATCTGGGCGGAGCTGAACGCCGGGGGGTCGGGGGCGCTGGCATGGGCCCTGGCGTCGGCCGCCATCCTGGCGCTGCTGCGGGGCCGGCCGACCTGGTCGGTCGCCTTCCTCACTGCCGCGGCGCTGAGCCGGGAAGCGATGCTGCTGGTTGCGATCGGGCTGGCTGCTGCCACCTGGCGGTCGGATCGGCGCCGGGCCGCCTGGCTGGCGGCGCTGCCGATCGGCGTGGCGCTCGCCTGGGGCCTCTATGTGCGGGTTCGGCTCGGCGAGCCGGTGTGGGCGACCGAGTCCCGTGAGCTGGCGGCCCCGTTCGTGGGTCTGCTGGACGCGGCCCGCGAGTGGATCGACCAGTCGGATCCGGTGCGGGCGGCGGTGGCCGGTCTCTACCTGGTGCTGGGGGTCCGGGTTCTCCAGCTGGCCCGTTCCACCCGGCACCTCATCGGATGGGCGGTGGCAGGGTTCGCACTCATAATCCCGTTCTTGAGCGGGGTCGTCTGGTTCGACATCTGGGACATCACCCGGGCCCTCCTCCCGCTGGTGACCGGCCTGGTGCTGCTGGCAGGCCTCGACCCGGCTAGACCAGATAGCCGTTAGTGAATCCGATGCTGATGGCGATCACCTGGATGCCGGTCGAGGCCGCCACCGAATACCAGAAGAGGCGCCGCCCAACTGCGCCCGCCCCGTCGTACCAGGCCTGCCAGGACAGGAATAGCAGCGGCGACAGCACGATCAGAAGCTCGAGCGCATAGCGGTAGTTGAACGCCAGACCCCCCCAGAAGCGGTTGAGGCGAAGGTGGATGAGGATATATGCGAGTCCCCCGACCGCGCTCGACTTCGTCCACGCCGGAGCCGTTCGCCATGCCGTACGCAGCCCGGGCACGGTGAACAACAGGAAGGGTGAGAACACGAACACGCTGTATTTGGGGTGGAAGAGGAATCCGAGCACGTCGCCGACGTATCCGGCAATGCTCTGCCTTCCGGCCCGGTCGACGAAGGCTTCGCCGTAGCTGGGTGGGGCAGGCGACCAGGTGTCGAGCACCGCCTGGTTGTACGCCAGCAGAACCGCGACGCCGATGAATGATCCGAGTCCGACCAGCAGTATCGGTTGCCAGGCGCGGGTTCTCCACCCGTGCACCAGCCCGGTGACTGCAGGAATGATGGCAGTCACCGGACGGATCAGCAGGGAGGCCCCGTAGGCGAGTCCGCCGGCGAAGAAGCGCTCACTCGCCATCCCGAGCACGGCCAACGCCAGGAATAGCTGCGCCGGGCCGTGCGGCCATAGCTCGTTGGCGGAGATTGACCAGGTCGAGGTCCCGATCGCGAAGATCAGGGCAGCGCCGATGGCGACCACGGGCGCTGCCAGTCGCCGCAGGACGAGATGCAGCACACCGACCGCGCCGGCACTGGCGAGCGCGGCCGTGGCGGTCGCCGGCAGCAGGCTCGGGACTGCACCCGCGAAGGTGTCGGAACCGAACAGCCAGTAGAGGGGAGTGCTGAGGAACGAGATGCCGGGAGGGCGATTGGACACAACCGTTCCTCCAACATCGAAGATAAACGGGAGCTGTTCGAACTGTGCCAGGTCGAGGTCCCCGAACTGCGCCATCCGCCAGGCCGGCAACGCACTGGCAACGGCATCGAAGTTCGACTCGACGTTGGCCTGCTGCATCGTGAGCAAATACAGAGCCAACACCGGCAGGAACACGACCAGGAACGTCTGGTAGGCCGGCGCCGTGCTCAGGCGGGCGTGGGCGCGAACAATCATCGGGTTCATCTTCGGTCGATGGTGACAGAGGGTGGAGGTGAAACCAATGACCTGACCCGAACGCGAAACCCAACCAGGCGCATCCATTTCGTGTCACTGGGGATCGCTACAATCGCGGCTCCCGACCTCTCGAGGCACTGTGTCGCTGGATCGCATCGTTATCCGAGGGGCTCGTGAGCACAATCTGAAGGACCTGTCCCTCGAGCTGCCGCGAGACCAACTCATCGTCTTCACCGGGATTTCTGGCTCGGGGAAGTCGAGCCTGGCCTTCGACACCATCTACGCCGAGGGTCAGCGCCGCTACGTTGAGAGTCTCTCTGCCTACGCCCGGCAATTCCTGGGCCAGATGGAGAAGCCCGACGTCGAGTTCATCGAAGGCTTGTCGCCCGCCATCTCAATCGATCAGAAGTCGGCCAGCCGCAACCCGCGCTCGACGGTGGGGACGGTCACCGAGATTCACGACTACCTGCGGCTCTTGTACGCCCGCATTGGAGTGCCGCACTGTCCCGAGTGCGGGCGAGTGGTATCGCGCCAGACGCCCCAGCAGATCGTCGATCAGGTCCTCGAGCTGGAGGCGGGCACCAAGTTCCAGGTGCTGGCGCCGGTGGTGCGGGGACGCAAGGGCGAGTTCGAGGCCATGCTCAAGGAACTGGCCCGGGAGGGTTTCGCCCGGGCGCGAGTGGACGGTGAGGTGCGGGATCTCACCGAAGACATCCGCCTCGACCGCTATTACCAGCACACCATCGAGATCATCGTGGACCGGCTCGTCGCCAAGCAGGGCATCGAGCGCCGGCTGACGGACTCACTCGAGACCGCGCTTCGGCTGGCGGAGGGGGTTGCCATGGTCGACATCATCGACGGCGCCACCCTCACCTTCAGTCAGCATCTGGCTTGTGAATTCGACGGGCTCAGCTTCGAGGAGCTCCAGCCCCGCAACTTCTCTTTCAACAGCCCATACGGGGCCTGCACCGAGTGCTCGGGAATCGGGACCCGGTACCAGGTCGACATGGAACTGATCGTGCCCGACCCCGACCTCTCACTCGAGAAGGGGGGCATCGTGATCTGGTCCGGCCACCGCGACAAATACCACCAGCGGGTTCTCACCGCGGTGGCGGAGCGCTTCGACATTCCGATGGACAAGCCATTTGCCAAGCTCACCAAGCAACACCGGACCATCCTTATGGAAGGCTCCGGAGACGAACCGATCGACGTTTCCTATGTGAACCGGTGGGGACGCAAGCGACGGTACATGACAACCTTTGAGGGAGCGTTCCCGTTCATCAACCGCCGCTACCAGGACACCGACTCGGACGCCGCCCGCGCCTACTACCAGCAGTTCATGCGGGAGGTGCCGTGCGATGCCTGCCGCGGGGCCCGGCTCAATCCGTTCTCACGGGCCGTGACCGTCGGCGACATGACGCTGCCCGAGCTCGGTGCCCTGTCGTTGCGGCGGGCCTCGGAAGCGATCGACGCACTCGAGCTGAGCGACCGGGACGCCAAGATCGCCGACCTGGTGCTGCGGGAGGTCAGCTCCCGGCTCCGGTTCCTACTCGACGTTGGATTGGACTACCTCACTCTGTCCCGGACTGCCGCCACCCTGGCCGGAGGCGAAGCCCAGCGCATCCGGCTGGCCACCCAGATTGGATCAGGCCTGGTCGGTGTGCTCTACATCCTCGACGAACCCTCGATCGGCCTTCATCAGCGAGACAACCAGCGTCTGATTGAGACGCTGATCCGGCTACGAGATCTCGGCAACACGGTCATCGTGGTCGAACACGACGAAGACACGATCCGGGTGGCCGATCACATCGTCGACATCGGGCCGGGTGCCGGCGAGCACGGTGGCCGGATCGTGGCGGAAGGCCCCCTCGAGGCCATTCTCGAAGAGAAGGCATCCATCACCGGCGACTATCTCGCCGGGCGCCGCACCATCCCGGTCCCCACCGACCGGCGCCAGCTGGACGAGCGCTCTCTCACCGTGGTGGAAGCCACCCAGCACAATCTCCAGAAGGTGACGGCCCGCTTTCCGCTCGGCCGGCTCGTTGCGGTCACCGGTGTCTCGGGGAGTGGCAAGTCGTCACTGGTGCAAGACGTGCTGTCCAAGGGGCTGGCCGCCAGCCTCAACCGGGCCCGGGAACTGCCGGGCCGCCACAAGCGCATCGAGGGGATGGAAGAGGTCGACAAGATCATCAACATCGACCAGTCACCGATCGGACGGACCCCGCGCTCGAATCCGGCGACTTACACGAAGGTGTTCGATCGCATCCGGGAGCTGTTCGCCTCAACGCCGGACGCCAAGCTGCGTGGCTACAAGGCGGGACGGTTCAGTTTCAACGTCAAGGGTGGTCGGTGCGAGGCCTGCAAGGGTGACGGCACCATCAAGATCGAGATGCACTTCCTTCCGGACGTGTATGTGCCGTGTGAGGTGTGCAAGGGAAAGCGTTACAACCGCGACACGCTGCAGATCCTCTGGAAGGGTCATTCCATTGCCGATGTGCTCGACATGTCTGTGGAGGAGGCGCTCGGCTTCTTCGAGAACCAGCCTCGCATCGCCCGCATCCTTCAGACCATTTACGACGTCGGGCTCGGGTATGTCCGGCTCGGCCAGCCGGCCACCACCCTGTCGGGTGGTGAGGCGCAGCGGGTCAAGCTCTCGTCGGAGCTCGGCAAGCGCGCCACCGGCCGGACGGTGTATGTGCTCGACGAGCCGACCACCGGACTGCACTTCGAGGACGTGCGCAAGCTGCTCACCGTGCTCCAGCGGCTGGTCGATAGCGGCAACACGGTCATAGTCATCGAGCACAATCTGGATGTCATCAAGACGGTCGATTGGATCATCGACCTCGGGCCCGAGGGTGGAGACGAAGGCGGACGGATCGTGGCCGAAGGAACTCCCGAGCAGGTCGCCACCGTACCGGCCAGCTATACCGGCAAGTTCCTGCGCGACCTGCTGCTCGACACGTAGACGGCAGCCGCCACGGCGGCCACGCTCCACAGCGGGGCCAGCACCCGCAAGGTGTTGTTGCCGAACTCCCACACGAACTGGCTGCTGATGAGGGCTACTCCCACCCAGGCGAGCAGTAGCCACCGCAGGAGACGGTCCGAGGTCATGATGGCGAGGCCGGTGCCGGCACCGACCAGAGCGGCAGCACCAACGGCCATGCCGACCTCACCGGTCGAGACGTTACCCCACAGGTCAACGGCCTTGGCGAATCCGGTGAAGGGCGCACTTAGGTTGCCGGCGGTTGATGCGCCGAAGCGGGCAAACACGAACATGGCCCAGAGCGCGGCGGGTACCGCAGGCACCGCCGTGAGCCATGCCGCCCGGCGGCGAGCCGAAGGCCATACCCACAAGCCGAGCGCCACCGGAACCACCAGGTAAGTGGTCTTGGCCAAGACGGCCAGCGACAAGGCGACGGCGGCCGGACGGTCCCGTCCGTCGATGGCCAACACGACTCCGAGCATGGCGAGGCCGAGAGCCAGGGCATCCGGCAGCAGGAACCGGACCGCCAACAGGAGCCCGACATTCACGACCGCCAGCTGGGCGACCGTCGAGTTGCCTCCCAGGTGGCGGTTGAGCACCAGCGAGCACGAACCCGCCAATCCGAATCCGATTACTGCCAGGACCAGCATCATGGTCACGGTCAGGTCGGGCGAGAACCACCCCAGGCCACCGCTCAATGCCGGGTACAGGATGTGGAGGTATCGATAGCTCGGGTTGTCGAGCAGGTCGGGGACTTGGCTGGTTCCGAAGGGGTCCCTGGCAATGCCGTAGTATTGCTGGCCGTCGTGGCCGTCCCCACTCGCCAGATCGATGTCACCCAGATCGGCCACCACGTAGTCACGGATCGGGAAGTCCTCTCCAACTGTGAGGAGCCCGCTCAGGCCTCCGTTGGCAGATGCGATCGCCAGGGCGACGAAGAGGGCGGTGGCGGCGGAGAGGACAAACCACCAGCCCGGGGAGGGATCGGTGCGTGCTGGGCGCATTCAGACTCTCCTGGGCTCTAGCGTTGGGGCTTATGGCTGTGGATTGGGATGCTCACTGGTGGCTTTCGCAGGTCGCGACCGACCCTAACTACCGCGAGGATGTGATCCCATTACTCATCGACATGCTGCGTCCGGTCCCTGAGGACCTCTACCTGGACCTCGGTTGTGGTGAGGGGCAAGGGATGCGAGCAGTGAGGGCGGCGGGAGCTCGCGCCATCGGGTGCGATCAAGACCGGGTGTTGCTCGACCAAGCGCGCCTTGATGGGCCGGTCGTCCAGTGCCATCTGCCCGAGTTGGGTTGGCTGGGCGAGGAGGCAGTCGACGGCGCCTACGCGGTGCTCGTGCTCGAGCACATCGACGATTTCGAGCGACTGCTGGTCGAGGCGGCCCGGACGGTCGTGGCGGGGGGAGTGCTAGTCATCATTGCCAACCATCCTGCCTTCACTGCTCCCGGGGCCGGCCCCCTCATCGACCCGGGTGACGGTGAGGTGACCTGGCGATGGGGCGCCTACCTGGCACCGGGCACCAGCGTCGAGCCGGCCGGATCGTTCAATCTCATGATGTATCACCGACCCCTGGGCACACTTCTGACCGCGGCCGGTCAGGCCGGCTGGATGCTGGAGGCGCTGGTCGAGCGGGGACCGGGTGATGCCGCGGCCGAACGGGACCCGCTACTGGCGGCACAACGCAACATCCCCCGCCTCATCGGTCTCCGGTTCCAGAACGCGGCACCTCCGTAAACTCGCCTGGCATGGTGAAACGCCCGCTTCCGTCCGAAATCCCCGACCTGCCCGGCATCTACCTCTTCCGGAATCGACACGGCGAGGTCATGTACGCCGGAAAAGCGAAGTCACTTCGCAAGCGGGTCTCCTGGTACTTCTCGAAGCGGCTGGCCGCCCGGACCGCCGCCATGGTCGAGGCGTCCGAAACCGTCGAGTGGATCGTCACCGAGAACGAGGTCGAAGCCCTCATGCTCGAATACACGCTCATCCAGAAACACAAGCCGCGTTTCAACATCCGCCTACGAGACGACAAGTCCTACCCCTACCTGGCGATCACCCGCCAGGACGACTGGCCGCGGGCGATGGTCATGCGCGGCAAACGCAAGCGGGGCACCCAGTACTTCGGGCCATACGGACATGCCTATGCCATCCGGCAGACCCTCGATTTGCTGCTGCGCACCTTCCCGGTCCGCACCTGCACCGACGCCAAGTACAAGCGGCACGCCGCTTCGGGGCGGCCCTGCCTGCTGTTTCACATCGAGCGCTGCTCCGGCCCGTGTGTCGGGGAGGTCACTCCTGAGGCCTACCAGGAGTACGTCGAGGGGCTGGCCGGCTTCCTTTCCGGCAATCACGACGACGTGGTCGACCGTCTGACCATGCAGATGATGGAGGCATCCGAGCGCCAGGAATACGAGCATGCCGCCCGTCTGCGTGACCAGCTGAGCGCCATTCAGAAGGCGAGTGCCCGCCAGGAGATGGTGACCAAGCGCCCGGAGAACTTCGACCTGATCGCCATCACCGAGGATGAGCTCGAGGCCTCGCTCGCACTGCTGACCGTGAGGCGCGGGCGAGTGGTGGGGCGGGTCTCGTCCATCGTCGACAAGGTTGAGGACGTCACCACCGCCGAGTTGATCGCTCGCATGCTCGAGCAGCTGTACGGGGGTGAATCGCCACCCGGGTTGATACTGGTGCCCGAGCTGCCGGACGATCACGAGTTGATGGCGGATTGGCTGAGCGCCCGGCGGGGGAGCAAGGTGGAGCTGCGGGTGCCCGCGCGCGGCCCCAAGCGGCGTCTGCTGGAGACGGCCCGGGCCAACTCCGCCGAGGAGTTTGCCCGCCATCGGCTGCGCCGCAACGCCGATCACAACGCTCGGGCCAAGGCATTGCGCAGCCTGCAGGCAATGCTCGACCTCCCCGACCCGCCGCTGCGGATCGAGTGCTACGACATATCCACCGTGCAGGGAACCAACACGGTCGGCTCGATGGTGGTGCTCGAGGATGGATTGCCGAGGCCGTCGGACTACCGGCACTTCCGGGTCAAGGAGGTCACGGGCCAGGATGACTTGGCCTCAATGGAAGAGGTCTTGCGTAGACGGTTCACCGCCTACCTGGTCGAGCGCGACCTGCCGCCAGACCAGCGGGGGCGCTTCGCCTATCCGCCCTCTCTCATCCTGGTGGATGGCGGCGCCGGTCAGCTGAGCCGGGCCATCCAGGTGCTCCACGAGCTCGATCTCGACATCCCGGTCGCCGGCCTCGCCAAACGGATGGAGGAAGTGTATTTGCCCGGTCGGGCCGAGACGGTGCGCATTCCCCGGGGCGAGGAGGCTCTCTATCTGCTGCAGCGGGTGCGGGACGAAGCCCATCGGTTTGCCATTACCTATCACCGCAAACTGCGCGGTAAGCGCATGGTCGACTCCATCCTCGACGAGGTATCGGGGGTGGGAGCAACCCGCAAGCAGGCCCTGTTGCGGACCTTCGGATCTCTCAAGCGTCTCCGTGAGGCATCCATTGACCAGATCGAAGAGGTTGTCCCGCGTAAGGTTGCCGAGAGCGTATACGAGGCCCTGCATGGGCTGTCGGGGGTAGGGACGTCCCCCAGGAGGCGAGATGACGAAGCGTGATCCGGCCGCCGGCCAGGCCGCTCGCTATGAGTCGCCGGTCGGCCCCGGCTGGGCCGAGATGTTGCGAATGGAGGGCGCCGATGGCTGAGCAGCCGCTGCTGGTGGTGGTCACCGGCTTGGCCGGAGCCGGGCGATCGACGGCGGCCAAGGTGCTGGAGGATCTCGGATTCTTTGTCATCGACAACCTGCCCCCCAAGCTCATCGGCCGGGCCGCCGAATTGGCGGACCTGGCAGACTTCGCACGGTCCAAGCTGGCGGTAGCGGTCGACTCGCGTTCGGGCGTCCTCACCTTTGCTGAGCTCGAACAGGAGATTCTGCGGCTGGAGCGGGATGGTGTCCGAACCCTCACGGTGTTTCTCGATGCCGACGATGCCGAGCTCGTGCACCGCTATCAGGAGAATCGCCGGCCTCATCCGGTGAAGGCGGAGACGCTCGAAGAGTCAATTGCCACCGAACGCAAGCTGCTGGCGGATGTGCGAGGAAACGCCGACGTGCTCATCGATACCAGCGAGCTGTCCGTTCACGACCTCCGAATGCGGCTGCAGGACGCGTTCGAGGCGCCATCTCCCCGTCCCCAGATGAAGGTCTCGGTGAGCTCGTTCGGGTTCAAACACGGCAGCCCGCGTGACCTCGATCTCGTGTTCGACGTCCGGTTCCTGCCCAATCCCCACTGGGTGCCTGAGCTGCGTCCGCTCACCGGCATCGACGCCCCGGTTGCCGATTACGTGCTATCGGACGAGGTTGCGGTCGAGTTCGTCACCCGCATCGACGAACTACTCGCTTTCCTCGTACCCCATTTCGTGGATGAGGGCAAGGCCTATTTGCGGGTGGGAGTCGGCTGCACCGGCGGGCGGCACCGGTCGGTGGCGATCGCCGAAGAGCTGGGTCGCCGGCTGCGAGCTACCGGCAACGATGTGACCGTACGGCACCGTGATGCCGATCTTTAGGTTCCCCACCTCGGGGACTGGGGACGAGAGCTTGTCATGAGCGCGTTGGAACTCGAAACCGAGATGCTCGACGTCATCCGACTCGATCCCACCGGCCCGCACGTGGTGGCGATTGGAGGCGGCCACGGCCTTGCCCAAGCGCTGGTCGGTGTCCAGTTATATGCCTCCCGCATCGATGCGGTTGTCACCGTGGCCGATGACGGAGGCTCGTCGGGCCGGCTCACTTCGGCGCTCGACATCCTGCCTCCGGGCGACCTGCGCCGGTGCCTGCTGGCCCTGAGCCCCGAGCCGAGTTTGTGGAGCGAGATGTTCGAGTTCCGCTTCGAGTCCACCGACGTCGCCGGGCATTCGCTCGGCAATCTCATCCTCGCAGCCATGTCGGAGCTGTTCGGCGACTTCGAAACCGGCATCAGCGTGGCCGAGGAGGCGCTCGGTGCGGTCGGACGCGTGATTCCCACCGCCCGCCGCTCGCTCCATCTGCAAGCGATTATCGACGGCGCGCTCGTCGACGGCCAAGCGGCCATCGCCACTACCCGCGGGACCATCTCCGAGCTTCGCTTGCTCCCCAAGGGTGAGAACGCCAACCCGCGGGCCTTGGAAGTGGTGGCGGCGGCCGACCAGATCGTCCTCGGGCCCGGCAGCGTCTACACCTCGGTGATCTCAGCTCTGCTGGTACCCGAGTTGGCCGAAGCGGTCAATGCATCGTCGGCCGATGTCGTCTACGTGTGCAATCTCACCACCCAGGACGGTGAATCTCTCGGAATGGGTGCCGCCGACCACCTGCGCGCATTGCTCGAGTTCGCGGGTATCAAGACGCCGTTGACTGCTCTGGTGCACCAGGGGACGTTGCCCTTCCCGCCGGAAGCCGAGTCGGTAGCCGCCGATGAGGAACGGATTCTGGCGCTCGGCGTCAAGCCGGTGTTTCGCGACCTGCTCGACCGAACTCACGACTGGCCCCAGCATGACCCGATGCGCCTCGGCCGTGCCCTCAAAGAGCTATGGGACGAGTGGAACAAGGGCGACTGAGCCGAAGAGTCGCCAGTCAGATGAGTCGCCAGTTCCAGTCGCCAGCTCTCGGTTCCGGGCCCGGCCGCGACCGAGCGGCAACCCTCTCCGGCTGGGCCAGCGACCGAGAGCAAACTGGTAGCCGGCGACTGGCGACCGGCGTAGAAGGCGCAGCCGCCTTCTAGGCGGGCGTCAGCTGCTTGCCTATCAGCTCGATCAAGTCGACCACCCGGTTCGAGTAGCCCCATTCGTTGTCGTACCAGGACACGATCTTGACGAAGCGGCCGTCCATCACCTGGGTGGCGTTGGCGTCGAAGATCGAGGAGTAGGGGTTGCCGATGATGTCGGTCGAGACCAGCGGCTCCTCCGAGTATTGGAGCACACCTTCCAGCTCGCCTTCCGCAGCCGCCTTCATGGCGGCATTGACCTGTTCGACGGTGACGTCTGCTTCGACCTCGATCACGAGATCGACGATGGAACCGTCCGGAACCGGGACCCGCATTGCCATCCCGTCCAGCTTGCCGGCCAGCTCGGGGAGCACCAGCCCAACCGCCCGGGCCGCCCCGGTGGTGGTCGGGATGATGTTCTCGGTGGCAGCCCGCGCCCGGCGCAAGTCGGCGTGCGGTACGTCGGCGAGGCGCTGATCGTTGGTATACGCATGAACTGTGGTCATCACGCCCCGCTTGAGCCCGAAGCTGTCATTGATCACCTTGGCCACCGGCGCCAGGCAGTTGGTAGTGCAGGAAGCGTTGGAGATGACCTGATCGTCGGCTTCGAGAGAGTCGCCATTCACGCCCAGCACCACGGTGGCGTCGACTTCGTCTTTGGCCGGAACCGTCAAGATCACTTTCTTGGCTCCCGCCTCAATGTGCATCGCTGCCTTCTCCCGGGTCCGAAAGATGCCGGTGGCCTCGATCACCACGTCGACGCCCAGCTCCTCCCACGGGAGTTTGGCCGGGTCGGGCTCCATCAGCATTTTCACGGTATGGCCACCGGCCGTCATGATCCCGTCGGCCGTGCTGACCTCGCCCGCGAATTGGCCCATGACGGTGTCGTTCTTGAGCAGGTAGGCGAGGACGTCGTCGTCCGCCAGGTCGTTGATCGCCACCACCTCGATGCCGGAGTCGGGCCGCTCGGCGATAATCCGAAAGACGGCCCGACCGATGCGGCCGAAGCCGTTGATTGCCACCCGTGCGCTCATGCTGCCTCCAGTTGCTCGATCATTTTGGCGAGGACCTCGACGATCCGGACCGAATAGCCCCAGCCGTTGTCGAACCAGATGATTGACTTGACCATGTTGCCGTCGACCACCAGGGTGGCCAGACTGTCGAAGTTGGCCGATTGCGAGGATCCGATCACGTCCGACGAAACAATCGGGTCTTCGACGTACTCCACCACATCCGAATAGTGGGCGGCCACTTCCTTGCGGACGGTCTCGTTGACTTCCTCACGGCTGGTCGCCGTTTGCACGAAGGCGACGAGATCGACGGTCGAGCCGTCCGGTACCGGGACGTTGAGTGCCATCGCCGACAGCTTGCCGGCCAGCTCGGGCATGACCGCGGTCAGGATTTCGGGCGAGTTGGTGCTCGCCGGGATGATGTTCTCCCCGGCCGCCCGGCTCGATCGGAAGCTCGACGTGGGTACGTCGGCCAAGCGAGCCTGGTTTGTGAACGCGTGGACCGTGGTGAAGAACGCCCGGTCCAATCCCCAACTCTGGTCAATGATCCGGAGGATTGGGGCGAGGGCATTGGAGGTATTCGACCCGAGCGAGACGACCTCCAGGTCGGGGGTCAGGACCTCGTCGTTTATCCCGCGTAGCAGAATCGGTACGTCGCCGGCTTCCTCAGGTGTCGAGGCGAGAATCACGCGTTTGGCACCCGCTTCGATGTGTTTGACGCACCACTCGCCAGTCCGGTATTTGCCGGTCGCCTGGATCACGACATCAACCCCGAGTTCGCCCCAGTCAACGTCTCCCGGCTCAGCGCCTGCGATGAACGGAATCGGGGTCCCATCGACCTTGAGCGTGGTCCCGTCCAACTCGACCGGCTTGGGAAAGCGCCCGTAGATGGAGTCGTATTTCAACAAGTAGGTGAGTGCGGCTGGATCGGCGATGTCGGCGATCGCAGCTACTTCTACCTCCCCGGCGGCATCGAGTAGCCGGAAGACATTCCGTCCGATCCGCCCGAAGCCCATCAGGCCTACGCGCGCCATTGGTTCTCCTAGATTGGCTGGCCGACAGCCTACCGCCGCTGGGAACCGGCCGGTCGGCGCCCGTGATAACGTTCCAGGGTTGTGTCCGCCTTTCTCACACTTGACGATATCGACCTTGCCGGTGCCCGGGTGCTGGTGCGTTCGGACTTGAATGTGCCGCTCGCCGGCGGCCGGGTGGCGGACGATTTCCGCATCCGGTCGAGTCTGCCCACCATCGTTCGCCTGCGAGACGCCGGGGCCGTGGTCACCGTGGCCAGCCATCTCGGGCGGCCCGATGGGCGCGACTCCGATCTGTCGATGGCGCCGATCGCCGAGCGGCTTGGCGACCTCGGTGGGTTCCCGGTCATACAGCTCCCGGCTGTCGTCGGCGAGGAGGTGGAGGCGGCCATCGCGGCAGCTTCAGCCGGCGATGTGCTGCTGCTCGAGAACACCCGCTACGAGCCGGGGGAGACCAAGAACGATCCCCAGCTCGCCGAGCGTCTCGGAAGGCTGGGTGACTTCTTCGTGCTCGACGCATTCGGCACCGCCCATCGGGCCCACGCCTCGACGGTCGGGGTGGCCGGGCACATGAAGTCGGTGGCGGGCCCGCTTCTGGCTGGCGAGGTCGAGGCACTCGATACATTGCTCGACCGGCCGGATCGACCCTATGCGGTGGTCTTGGGTGGGGCCAAGGTCTCAGACAAGCTCGGAGTGATGCAAGCGCTGCTTCCCCGGGTCGACGCCATGCTGGTTGGAGGTGGCATGTGCTTCACCCTGCTGGCGGCTGAGGGATACGACGTTGGCGACTCGCTGCTCGAGGAGGAGATGGTGGACGAGGTGCGGGATCTGCTCGGTTCCAAATGGGGGTCGCGAGTGACGCTCCCATCTGACATCGTGGTCGCCGATCGATTCGCCGAGGATGCCGAGTCTCGCGTGGTCCCGGCCACCAGGATGCCCGCCCGCGGCTTCGGCCTGGATATCGGGCCCGATACCGCCGCCCTGTTTGCTTCGGTCATCCGCGGAGCCGGCGCCGTCTTCTGGAACGGACCGATGGGGGTCTTCGAGTGGGAGGCGTTTCGTTCCGGAACCGAAGTCATAGCTCGCGCCATGGCGGATGCAAAAGCATTCACCGTCGCCGGCGGTGGCGACTCGGTGGCGGCGCTTCGCTCCCTTGGGCTCGACGACCAGATCTCACACGTCAGCACCGGCGGTGGTGCCGGCCTCGAATTCCTCGAAGGAGATTCGCTCCCGGGTCTCGTAGCACTAGAGAGGTGGACCCATGAGCCGTAAGAGCTTCATCTGTGGCAACTGGAAGATGAATGCCACCCACCTCGATGCCATCCAAATGGTCCAGAAACTCAGCTATCGGCTGGAGCTGGCCGACTACGACCGGGTCGATGTTGTGGTGGCGCCGCCCTTCACATCTCTTCGCTCGGTTCAAACCGTCATCGAAGCCGACCATCTCGCCATCCAGCTCGCCGCCCAGAACGCCCACTGGGAAGTTGCCGGCGCCTTCACGGGTGAGATCGCTCCGCCGATGCTGGCCAAGCTGGGAGTCGGCTCTGTCATCGTCGGCCATTCGGAGCGGCGACAGCTTTTCGGCGAGACCGACGACACCGTCAACCGGAAGGTGAAGGCGGTGCTGGCCGCCGGCATGGTCCCGATCATGTGCCTGGGAGAGACCCTCGAGGAACGAGAGGCGGGGGAGACCGAAGCGCGCGTGGCCGGTCAGCTGAGTGCCGGGCTAAGCGGCCTGTCCGCCGAGGAGGCGAGCGGTGTCATCATTGCGTACGAGCCGATCTGGGCGATCGGAACCGGGCGCACCGCCGAACCCGACGACGCCGGTGCGGTATGTGAGTTCTTGCGGAGACGGTTCGGCGACGAGTTCGGGGGCTCGGTTGCCGAGGGAGTCCGCATCATCTACGGCGGCTCGGTGAATCCCGGCAACATCGCCGCCCTCATGGCCAAGAGCCACATCGATGGAGGCCTGGTGGGAGGCGCCTCCCTCGACCCGGACACCTTCGCCTCCATCGTGAGGTATTGGGTTTGAGGGCCTTCGCTGCGCGAAGGCGCCTTCGGTCCCCGGCGGCCAAAGAAAGGATCTGAGCCGTGACCCCTCCAAAACTGGTGCTTCTCCGTCATGGCCAGTCCACCTGGAACCTCGAGAACCGGTTCACCGGATGGACCGATGTCGGCTTGACCGAACAGGGCGAGGAGGAGGCCCGGTCGGCCGGGCGCCTCTTGAGCGAGGAGGGCTACTCGTTCGACATCGTGTTCACCTCGCTGCAGAAGCGAGCCATCTTCACCGCCGACCTCACCCTCCAAGAGATGGAGTTGAGCTGGCTGTCGGTTGAGCGATCATGGCGCCTCAACGAGCGGCACTATGGAGCACTGCAGGGACTGAACAAGAAGGAGACGGCGGACCAGCATGGCGCCGACCAGGTCCACGTCTGGCGGCGCAGCTATGACATTCCCCCGCCCGCACTCGAACCCGATGACGAGCGCCACCCGCGCCACGACCCCCGGTATGCGTTCCTTACTCCGGACATTTTGCCGGCCACCGAGTGCCTGAAAGACGTGGTCGAGCGGATGATCCCGTACTGGCACGACGCCATCGTGCCGGCGCTCCGGCGGGGCGAGCGTCCCCTGGTGGCCGCCCACGGCAACAGCCTGCGGGCGCTCGTGAAGCACCTCGATGGGATCAGCGACGAGGAAATCCCGTCGTTGAACATCCCCACCGGCATCCCCCTGGTTTACGAGTTGGACGATGACCTGGCGTCGCTGACCAGCTACTACCTGGGTGACCCCGAAGCCGCCCGGGCCGCGGCCGAGGCGGTGGCGAAGCAGGCGAGCGGGGGGTAAGTGTTGAGCGCTTTCCTCCCCGCCCTGAGGGCGGGGTGGGTCCGCCGGAGGCGGAGTCGGGGTGGGGGGCAACCCTGCGGGTTGCTGAGGAGTTGCTACGCGACTCCATAGGAAATCTTCCCCGCCCTGAGGGCGGGGTGGCTCCGCCGGAGGCGGAGTCGGGGTGGGGGAGGCCAAGAGCCAGCCACATTTCTGGATTGTCGACATCGATATCTCCCCCCATCCGTCCTCGGAGCAAAGCTCCGAGTCCACCTTCCCCTCAAGGGGAAGGAGGTGGGGGGTAATGGTGGGGTGCTTTCTTCCCCGCCCTGAGGGCGGGGTGGCTCCGCCGGAGGCGGAGTCGGGGTGGGGGAGGCCAAGAGCCAGCCACATTGCTGGATTGTCGACATCGATATCTCCCCCTATCCGTCCTCGGAGCTTCGCTCCGAGTCCACCTTCCCCTCAAGGGGAAGGAACACATTGCGAAGCTGTCGCCAAACCGGCTTCAGGCGGCTGAGGCTCGGCGCCGTTCCCGGCCTCACGGGCAACGAGCAACGCTCCTCGGCAGGCAGCGGGGTCGGTGCCAGCTTTGGAGTTGCGAAGCAACTCCCAAACAACGCCGAAGGCGTTGTCACCCGCTCCTCAGCCGCGGGTCGAGCGCGTCACGCAGGCCGTCACCGATGAAGTTGACGCTGATGACGGTCAGGGAGATGAGCGCTCCGGGCCAGATCACCCGCATCGGCGCGATTTCGAGGAACGGCACCGCGTCGAAAAGCAGCCGACCCCAGGTGGGGAAGTCGGACGGGAAGCCGAGGCCGATGAAGGAGAGGAACGACTCGGTAATGATGGCGATGCCGACGCCGAGGGCCGCCGACACCATCACCGGGCTCAGCACGTTGGGGAAGATGTGGCGCATGATGATGTTCCGTCTTCGGGTTCCGATGCTCTGCGCCGCCAGTACGAACTCCTGACGTTTGATGGCCAGGACCTCACCCCGGACGATGCGGGCCGTCTGCATCCAGCTGGTGATGCCAATGATGAAAACCACCAACAGAAAGATTCCCAACTCGGGCCCGAACCGCTCCCGGAGTGAGTCACGGAATAACAGGATGATCACCAGCAGCAGCGGCAAGACCGGCAAGGCGAGGAACAGGTCTGTCAGCCGCATCAGTAGGGCGTCCAGACGCCGGAAGAAACCGGCGAGGATACCAACGCCGGTCCCGATGAAGATTCCGAGCAGGGCCGCCGTGAACCCGACCGCAAGCGAGATCCTGCCTCCGACTAGAACCCTCGCCATGATGTCGCGTCCGATGGTGTCTGTGCCCATGAGGTGCTCCAGGGTCGGCCCCTGATTGGCGTTGGGGACGTCGATATCGAACGGATCGTGTGGATAAAAAATCGGCCCGACGAAGGCTCCCAGGACGATGATGGTGACAACGACCAAGCCGGCCATAGCCCCCTTGTGGCGCCGGAACTGCCGCCACACGTCGCCCCAGAGGGAGCGGTGCTCGCCGACTTCGGCGATCCCGCCATCTCCCAGGGTCTCCTGGGTGATCTCTTCGGCCCGCTCGTGGGTATCTGCCATGGAGTTCCCCTACTCGTATCTGATTCGGGGATCGAGGATCCCATATATGAGGTCGGCTACCAGGTTGAACAGCACAATCAGCACCGCGAAAATGAAGGTCAGCGTCTGGACCATCGGATAGTCGGCACCATTGATGGCGCTGATCAATAGCTGCCCCAGCCCATTGATTCGGAAGATCTGCTCGGTGACGATGGCGCCGGCGAAGATTCCGGGGACCTGAAGCGCGATCAGCGTGGTGACCGGGATCAGGCTGTTGCGCAGCACGTGGCGCATCACCACCCGGTTCTCGGTGAGCCCCTTCGATCGGGCCGTCCGCACGTAGTCCTCGTTGAGGTTGTCGAGCATCGATGATCTGGTGAAGCGGCTGAGCGCGGCCGCGTTGAACAGCGAGAGGACCGCCACCGGCATCGCCAGTTGCTTCATCTGGAACACGAGACTGCTCCAATCCGAGACCGTGTGAGTCGTGTCATAAAAGGACGGGAACCAACCGAGCCACACGCTGAAGACGATGATGGCGAGGGGGCCGGTGAAGAACACCGGGACCGAGTAGCCGATCATCGAGATGACTGTGCCGGCGTTGTCGAAGATCGAGTACTGCTTGTAGGCGGAAACGACCCCGACCGGGATGGCAATGATGATTCCGAAGATGAAGCCGAGGCCGAGCACCCACAGGGTCTGGGGGAGCCGCTCGACGATGGTGTCGACCGCCGGGCCCCGCGACGCCCACGAGATGATCCGGAGTCGCTCGCCGTCGCCGATCTGAAGCCCGGTGACGGATTCGATCGCGTTTAGCGGCTCGGATATGAACATCTGCCGCATCCACTTGAGCCAACTCAGGAAGAACGGGTCATTGAGTCCGAGGGTTTCCCGGATGTTCTCGCGTACCTCGGGCGGGACGGTGAGGGGAAGCGTTCCGGTCGGGTCGCCGGGCGCGAGCTCGAGAATGGTGAAGATCACCAAACTGATGACGATCAGGGTCGGGATCGCCCCCAGCATCCGCCGGATCGCGTAACGCCCCATCCTCCTCCTAACTACTCAGGTGGCAAGGGAGCCCTTCAGGATGTCTCCTGAAGGGCTCCTCTGCCACGTATTTACATGGACAAGCTGTCGGCTCTATCTAGCCGACGACTCGGGTCCACTCATGGATATTCCAGTACTCGGAGTCCCAGGCATTCAGGTCGCCCTGGTTCTGGATCTCATTCGAGTATGCCGAAACGGACGCCCGCCAGATCATCGGAACCATCGAACCAGACTGAACCAGCATGTCGTTCAGTTGGATCGTGAGCTCCGCCCGCTTGGCCAGGTCCGACTCGGTGGTCAGCTCCGAGAACAGAGCGTCGTACTCGTCGCTGGCGAAGCGCTGGATGTTCTGGCCGCCAAAGTTGTTGGCGGGCGTGGGCATCTCGGCTTGCACCCAGTTACCCATGTACGCCTGTGGGTCGACAGAACCCGACCCGTTGGTGTACATCTCGATGTCGGCGTAGAACTTCTGGTAGGTGTCCGGGCTGGCCGGATCGCCTCCGAAGAACACGGACGCGTCGATGTTGCGCAACTCGGTCTCGACACCGATCTCCTCCCACCAGGCCTTGATCAGGTCCTGGTTGCTCTGGCGGACCGCATTGGTCGACGTCTGGTAGAGCACGCTCAACCGAGCTCCGTTGTACTCACGCACCCCGTCGCCGTCGGTGTCAACCGCGCCCTCGGCATCGAGCAGGGCCTTGGCCCCTTCGATGTCCTGGACCAGGCAATCGTCGTTGTTGGTCGACTGCGCCGGGGGTGCCGGCCACACGTTGCAGGTCGGCGTCCCGCCCGATTTGTAACCAACGTCGACGAGTGTCTGGCGATCGATCGCCATCGACAGCGCCTTGACGATGTTGGGGTTTGTCAGGAACGGGTGCGGGTTGTTGCCGTCGCCGTAAACCGACCTCAGGTCCCCCAAAGCGGGATCCGGATTGGTCTGGTTGATCATCAGCCGCTCGACGTTCGAAGCGAAACCGGCGAACACCGTTCCGATGCCGGTGGCCTCCAGGTTGTCCAGGACCGTCGGGTCAACCTGCAGGTTCCAGCCGTAGTCGGCCTCACCCAACTGCAACACCGAACGCGCCGAGGCGTCGGCGTCACCGCCGCCCTTGATGAGAACCTCACCAAAGAACGGCTGACCGTCGGCGTTGCCGCGGTAGTTCGGGTTGAAGTCGTACAGGGCCGTGTCGTTGGTACGGAACTCACGGACGACATACGGGCCGGTGCCGATCGGGCCGAAGTTGGCGTCGGTGCATCCCGCCGCCGCCGCCCCGATGCACTGCTCGAACTGAGCCTTCTGAATGACCGGGGCCTGGTAGCTCACGAAGGCGTTGTACGGGTACGGCGTCGGCCCCTCGAACGTGATCTTCACGTTCAACGGGTCGACTGCTTCCACCGAGGTAATGCCGGCAAACAGGCTCGACTGGGTACATCCCGTCGCCTCGGTCGTGCAGTACTCGTAGGTGAACACGACATCGTCGGCGGTCAGGGGCGTGCCGTCCGACCACACCGTGTCCTTGAGCGTCCACGTGATGCTGGTCTGGTCTGCCGCCAGGCCACCGTTCTCGATCGTCGGGATCTCAGCTGCCAGCTTGGGAACCAGCTCGCCGGCCGGCGTGAACTCGCCCAGCGGCTCAATCACGATCGACGAAGCCAGCAACTCCTTGGTACCACCCGACAAGTACGGGTTGACCGCAGTCGGGGCCTGCCATTGCAGCAGCGTTATGTTCCCGCCCGAGCCGGCCGCAGAACCGACGTCGGGCTGGGTGGTTGCAGTTGTCCCCTGGGTCGTCGCAGTACCACCGCTCGTTGTCGGGGTGGTTTCGGATGTGTCGTCGCCGCAGGCCGCAGCGACCAACGCGATTACTGCGAAGATGATCAGGAGTTTCGATCTCTTCAACATTCAATTCCTCCTATTGGGACGCCGAATCAAGTCCGGCGTTCGGCAACCCTACCAGCGCCCGGCAGTTTGGGAACAAAGAAATAAGGAAAAAGCTGGCAGGTTGAGGAGCTCGACCTCCTACTCGGCGAAGTGACAAGCGACCCAGCGCCCACCCGATAGCTCCCGCCATTCCGGCACCTCGTCGACACACCGTTGCTGGGCGATCGGGCACCGGGTGTTGAACGGGCAGCCGGGTGGGGGATCGGCGGGACTGGGAATGTCACCTTCGAGAATGATCCGTTTGCGGGACGACTCGACCTCCGGGTCGGGAACCGGGACGGCCGACAGCAGCGCCTGGGTATACGGGTGTTTCGGGTCGGTGTAGATCGAGTCGACATCGGCCAGCTCCATGACCTTGCCGAGGTAGAGCACGGCCACCCGGTCGGCGATGTGGCGCACCATGCTGAGGTCGTGCGAGATGAACAGGTAGGTCAGACCGAGGTGGTGCTGGAGGTTCTCGAGCAGGTTGACGATCTGGGATTGAATCGATACGTCGAGCGCCGCAATCGGCTCGTCACAGATGATGAATTCGGGATTCAAGGCGATCGCCCGCGCGATGCCGATGCGCTGGCGCTGACCTCCCGAGAACTCATGCGGATAGCGGTTGGCATGGCTCGGCTCGAGGCCGACCAGGCTCAGCAGCTCGTCGATCCGATCCAGTTTTTCGGCCCGCTTGGCGGCCCGATGCTCCTTAAGCGGCTCGCCGACAATGGAGGACACAGTCATCCTGGGGTTGAGTGATGCATGCGGATCCTGGAAAACCATCTGCATCCTCGGCCGGATCTTGCGCAGTTTCTCTCCCGTGGTCTGGGTCAGGTCGACGTTGTCGAACACCACCGAGCCCTCGGTGGCGTGGTCGAGCTGCAGGATGACCCGGCCGATGGTCGACTTGCCCGAGCCGCTCTCTCCCACCAAGCCGAGGGTGTGGCCCCGGTAGATGTCGAAGCTGACACCGTCGACCGCCTTCACCGCGCCCACCTGTCGCTTCAATAAGCCGCCGGTGATGGGGAAGTGCTTCTTGAGGTCTCGCACCCCGACCAGCACCTCCGCACCGGTCGACGCCGCCGGCTGATCTTCCATGCGCTCAGACACCATCGCGCGGGCTTCCGGTTTCGACGTCCCACCAGCAGGCGGCTTTCCTGGTGGGCGAGATCGGTAGCAGCGGAGGCCGCTCCGCATGGCACCGTTCGAAGGCGTACGGGCATCGCGGGGCGAAACTGCAGCTGTCGGGGAACTGGTAGAGGCTCGGCGGCTGCCCTTTGATGGTCACCAGCTCGGTTCCTCTTTGATCGAGACGGGGGAGCGAGCCCAGCAGCCCGGACGTGTACGGGTGCTGGGGCGAGGCGTACAGCTCCCCGACTAGAGCCTCCTCGACGATCTGCCCCCCGTACATGACGACGACGCGATCCGCCAGACCGGCCACCACGCCCAGGTCATGGGTGATCCAAATCACGGCGGTGCCGAACTTCTCCCGCAGGTCTTTGACCAGTTCGATGATCTGCGCCTGGATGGTCACATCCAGTGCAGTGGTCGGCTCGTCGGCGATGAGGATCTGGGGCGAGCAGGCGAGGGCGACCGCGATCATGACGCGTTGGCGCATGCCCCCCGACAACTCGTGCGGGTAGGACTTGAGACGCTGTTCGGGGGAGGGGATGCCCACCAGCTCCAGCAGCTCGAGTGCGCGCGCCTGGCGATCCTCGGTGGGGAGCTGCTGATGGATCTTGAGGGATTCCTCGATCTGGAATCCAACCGTCAGGACCGGATTCAAAGATGTCATGGGATCCTGGAAGATGAATCCGATCTTGGCGCCCCGGATATGGCGCAGTTCGTCGATCTCGATCTTGAGGAGGTCGCGATCGTCGTAGATGGCCTCGCCGGCCACGATTTCACCCGGGGGCATCGGAATCAGCCGCAGGATTGACATCATGGTGACGCTCTTGCCGGAACCACTCTCGCCGACGACGCCGAGGAACTCGCCCTTGTTGACGGTGAAACTGACCTGATTGACGGCGTGGACCATGCCGTCCAGCGTGTCGAACCGGGTGGTGAGTCCGGCTACTTCGAGAACTGGGTCAGCTGCCACGCGGGCGGGCTGGGTGCTTCGATCCTGGCGGCGAAGCCACTCGGATGACCCGCGCCGGTCTGCCATCTACAAGCGCTCCCAGACGGCCTGGTCTGCCATGTCGATAATGGTGTAGGCCATCCCGAGGGCACCGTCGCGGATGGCCTGGTCACCGGATGGGGTGATCGTATGGTCGGCGAACTCGGGCTGATGGTTCACCGCCTCACCACACTCGATTCCCAGCATGGGATGGATGGATGGAACCACCTGGCTCACGTTGCCCATGTCGGAGGATCCTCCGTCGAACCCCGTTTCGGCCTCGGTCGGCATCGGCCTGCCCAGCTCGGCGGCGTTGGCGGCGAAGAGGGAAGTCATGACCGGGTTATTCGCCATGGTTAGGTAAGGATGGCCGGGCGAGCTTAGCTCCAGCCGGCAGCCGGTGGCGGTGGCGGCGGCCTCGAAGCATGCCTTGACCTTGGGGATCAGCTCCGCCAGCCGCTCTCCGGTGGCGGAGCGCACGCCCCAGGTCGACTTCGTATAGGAGGGGATGATGTTCGACGCCTCACCCCCGTGGTCGATGATGCAGTGCACGCGATCATCGGGAAGCAGCGCCTGTCGGAGCGTCGCCACATTGGTGTATGCCTGCACGAAGGCATCGAGCGCGTTGATGCCTTCCTGGGGTGCAAAGGCGGCGTGAGAGTCCTTTCCGAAGTACTCGACGATGAAGCTCTCCCGTGCCTGGAATGACGGATCCAGCTGATTGTCGGGCCCGGGGTGCACCATCATTGAGGCCGCCGCATCCTCGAAAGCTCCGGCGTTGATGAGGTCGACCTTGCCGCCCCCGCCCTCCTCGGCGGGGGTGCCGAGGACGGTCACCCGGATGCCGAGGTCGTCGACCAGTCCGGCCAGCGCCACTCCCGCCCCGACCGCGGCGGTGGCGATGATGTTGTGCCCGCAGGCGTGCCCGACCTTGGGAAGCGCGTCGTACTCGCAGCAGATGACCACTCGCGGTCCCTCCGTGCCGACGGTTGCCTCGAACGCCGTCTCCACCCCGTGAGTCGGGTGAGTGACGTCGAAGCCGTTGCCTCGCAGGAATTCACTCAGACGATGCGACGCCTCGAACTCCTCATATCCAAGCTCCGGGTTTTCATACAGCCACTTCGACGTGGCTTGCAGCTCTGGTTCGATGGCCGCGAAGGCTGATTCGGCTTTCTGCTTTTGAGTCATGGCGGCACTCTACCGGGGCACCGCTCCTCCGGCACGGGACGCGGGTTAGAGCGACAACCAACCTATCCAAATATTGGAAGGAACCTGTTGCCTCTATCCAGGATTCGCGGGTAATGTTCCGTCTATCCCGGCTCCTCAGTTCTGAGGGGTCAGTTCAATGGAGGAAATACACGTGAGATCACTACGCAAGAGAGGTGGGTGGCTCGCGCTGCTCGCCGCGCTGGCGCTGGTAGCAGCGGCCTGCTCGAGTGACGACACCGGCGAAACCACGGCGACGACTGCGGCATCCGCAACCACCACCACAACCAGTGGCGATGGCGATGGGGATGGCGACGGCGACGGCGACGGCGACGGCGGTGGCGGCATCGGCGGCACATTTCAAACTGCGCTGGTTGCCGACCTGACGACGGACAACTTCTGGGCATACCTGGACACCGAGTCCTCGGTCCACAATGGCTACGTCCTGGGTCAGAGCCATCCGGCGCTGTACACGCTCAGCATCCCCGACTTTCTTAATATCCCCGTACTGGCCGAAGTGGCGCCGGCCCCGGCTGTGGTGCCTGACGGCGATGGCTTCAGCGTCACCATCCCACTTCGCAACGGCATGAAGTGGTCGGATGGTGAGCAAGTGGATGCCAACGACTTCGTGTTCACCTTCGACGTGGTGCGCGAGTTCGAGCTTGGTTCGAACTGGCTTTCCAACACCCCCGAACAGGTGACATCGGTGGAGGCGAACGGTGACTTCTCGGTGAAGATCAACTTCTCCGAGGAGCCTGGCCTTTCTATCTACCAGAACGGCATCAACTTCCTGTCGATCCTTCCCGAGCACTTCTGGGCCCCCATCGTCGATGCGGCGCGCAGCAGCGATGATCCGAAGGCCACGTTGTATGCCTCGAGCGGTGTGGGTGAGCCCTCAGCGGGAACCAACATCTTCAACCGGTGGGAGCAGGGTGCGTTCGCTTCGATTACCGCGAACGAGGACTACTACTACCGCAACACGGTGTACACCACGTTCGAGGATCTGGCCTGGAGTCAGAGCAACGCCGCCGATATCAATGAGGACTACTTCGGTTCACCCGGCCAGGGTGCCGTGCTGTCGTCATACGAAGACGGACCGTTTGTTGGTGAAATCATCTACTCGGAGTACGGCTCCCAGGATGCCGCCTATCTGGCGTTCCAAGAGGGTGAGGTCGACTATGTGCTGAACCCGTCTGGCATCCCGACCGGTCGTCGCGAGGAGCTGCGTGCAATCGAGGGTCTCGAGTTTGCGATCAACCCGTCTGAGGGTTTCCGCTATCTCGCCTTCAACCTGCGCAAGGCACCGATGAGCGACCCGGCGTTCCGGCAGGCATTTGCCTATGTCATCGACAAGGAGTTTGTGACCCAGAGCGTGCTGGGTGGAGCGGCGCTGCCGATCTACTCGCTGGTTCCCGAGGCGAATGGCTCTTGGTACACCGACGAGGTGAACAAGTGGGGCTTCGGCATGTCCGAGGGTGAGCGCTTCGAAGCGGCCGTGCAGGTCCTCGATGACGCGGGCTACAACTGGACCGTCAGGCCCGAAGCTGCCAAGGACGAGGACGGCGAGTTCACTGGTGTATTCACCGACGGCGAGGGCATGACCATGCCAAGCGGCGGTGGGGTGCCCGAGATCGAGCTGCAGACGCCTGGTCCTGGCTACGACCCGCTCCGTTCGACGTTCGCCACCTGGATTGGCCAGTGGGGTGAGCGCCTCGGCGTGCCGATGGACGTCAACCCGACGGACTTCAACACGATCGTCGATGCGACCTTCCCGCCCCAGACCGAGGAATCGGTCCTGGAGTGGGACCTGTACATGCTCGGCTGGGGTGGCGGAGACCCGTCACTGCCGTGCACCTCGCACCAGGCGTTCTTCGGAGCCGATCAGGACGCGGTGACCGGCGGTGGCTTCAACACCCCCGGCTACAACGACCCCGACTTCGAGGCGTTGAGCGATGCGTTCGACGCTTCGACGGATCTCCCGACCGCGCGTTCGATCTGCGCCGACATGGAGAAGAACATCGCCGAGAACCTGCCGTACATCGTGCTGTTCTCGACGCCGATCACCGATGCTTGGCGCCAGAACGTCGTGTTCCCGATCGAGGACGTGCTGGGTGGAATCAACGGATTCCCGAATGCATGGGCCGGTCAGGTGCTCGTCACCGAATAGCAGACAACCAGGCGCTACTGCGCCTTTGAACACGGAGAGGGAGGGCTTTCAAGCCCTCCCTCTCTCGCGTTGTGACGGGCGAGTCGAGTGACGCTGCGCGAAAACTCCGGTATGCTGCACCCACTCGGAGGCCCCGGAAAGAAGACGCTACGTGCTGAAATTCATTGGCGTACGCCTGATTCAGATGTCCCTGCTGTTTCTGGTGTTCCTCTCGCTGCTGTTTTTCCTACTCCAGGCCCAGCCGGGCGATTTCAGCACTCAATTCCTCGACCCCCGGATCCCACCTGAAAATCGCGACCTGATTGCGGCCCGCTTCGGCCTCGACGCTCCACTGTGGAAGCAGTACCTGACATATATGGGCAACGTCCTGCAAGGTGACTTCGGGGTCAGCTTCCAACGCTATCCCCGCACCGTCGTCAGCGTCATCACCGAGCGGCTTCCCCGGACGTTCTTTCTGTTCACGTTCGCCACCCTGCTTTCCTATTACCTCGGCTTCGTGCTCGGGAAGGTCCTCGCCTGGCGTCGGGGCGGTTCGCAGGAGATGAGCATCACCCTCGGTGGCGTGCTCCTTTACACGGTGTTCTATCCCTGGTTCGCCCTGGTCATGATCTGGTTCTTCGCCGCCTACCTCGATTTGGTGCCCGTCAACCAGTTCCTCACCCCGCTGCGATGGCGAGACGCCCCGTTCAGCGCCAACTCGGTGTTCACCTCGATCATCTGGTCGACGCTGTTGTTATCGATTGGCTTGGGCCTGGCGCTGTGGGCGTCGCGCAAACCCGACAACGAGACGCAGCGTCGACTCGTCAAGTGGGGCGGGGTCGGTCTGACGGTTGCCGTGTTTCTCGCCTTCTGGATGCCTCACGAGCAACGGACCTATGCCACCGACATCGCCCATCACGCCCTGCTTCCGATCTTCACGCTGGCGCTGGTGGCGTTTGCCGGCGTCATGCTGATCACCCGCGGGTCGATGCTCGAGACCCTGAAAGAGGACTACATCCTGACCGCCCGCGCCAAGGGCCTGGCACCCAAGACCATTCGTGACCGTCATGCCGCTCGCAACGCCCTGCTACCGGTCACCACCTCGTTCGTATTGGGTCTCGCCTTCATCATCGGCGGCGGCCTCATCACCGAGACCGTGTTCTCGTGGCCAGGGATGGGAGAGCTGCTGCTTGCCTCGGTCCTCACCCAGGACATCCCGGTGGCGATTGGAGCCCTGGCCATGGTGGGGGCACTCGCCCTGATCGCCCATATCATCGTGGACGTGATGTATGTTTTCCTTGATCCTCGGATCAGGTACCAGTAAGCGAAGGAGCTCGAATGGCGCTGGAACAGAAGCCGCCTGATCTGGAGATCGGCCCACCCATCACCGGACTCGAGGGCAGCGATGACGAGCCCATCATCGCCATCACCGAGCCTTTGTGGCGCATTCGCCTGCGGCTCTTGTGGCGCAGTTTCAAGAAGAACTGGGGACTTTTCGCCGAGAACAGGATCGGCCTCGTCGGCCTCTTTGTCATCGCCATCTTCGCGGTCATGGCCATCGCCCATCCCATTCTGATGGCGACGGCGTGGGGTGGCGACAATCGCGAGATTTACGATCCGGTCATCGGCTACGACGCCGTCGTCAAGGAGTTCACCGTGGTGGAGGAGGTCACCGACCCCCTCAGCGAGATCGAGCTGATCGACGCCCGCTTCACCAACATCAACGCCCAGGTAGGCGACGTGATCGAGCAACCGCAGCAGCCGGCCTCTCCTTCCTCGCGGCACCTGCTCGGCACCGATCCGCTCGGTCGCGACGTCCTCTCCCAGCTCATGTTCTCTACCCGGGCGGCCTTCTTCCTCGGCATGGTTGCCGCTCTGGTGACCGTGTTCATTGCCACCACGGTCGGTTCGATCGCCGCTTTCTTCCGAGGTTTCGTCGATGCCTTCCTGATGCGAGTTGCCGACCTGATTCTGCTGATGCCCCTCATTCCCATCCTGATCGTGATCGGCGGGTTCTGGACGATTGAGCTATGGCAGCTGGGCGTCATCATCGGCATTCTGAACGGGTTTGGGGGAGTGGCCATCGTGCTGAGATCCCAGGCGCTCGCCGTCAGCGTCAAGCCGTTCGTGGACGCGGCCCGGGTGGCCGGCGGGTCCCGGTGGCACCTCATTTTCCGCCATGTGATTCCCAACGTGCTCCCGCTCAGCTTCCTCTACATGATGTTCGGCGTCACCGAGGCCATCTCGCTGGAGGCGATCCTCAGCTTCTTCGGTCTGCTCAACGTTGAGATGAGCTGGGGTCTCATGATCAGCATCGCCCAGGCCGAGGGCTACCTGCTGCGCGGCCTCGACGTGTGGTGGCTGCTGTTCCCGGCCGGCCTGGCGGTCACCTTCCTGGCGGCCGCCTTCTTCCTGGTGGGACGGGCCATGGACGAGGTCGTCAACCCCCGGCTGCGGAAGCGCTAGAGGGGATCCCATCCGAGTATGACTACCCCACTCGTAGAGGACTCAACCGGCGGTCTGAAGACCGGCGATACCCTGCTCGAGGTCGACAACCTCATCATGCGGTACAAGACCAAGCAGGGGTACGTGTCGGCGGTTGAGGACGTCAGCTTCGTGCTTCACAAGGGCGAGGCCCTCGGGCTGGTCGGCGAGTCGGGCTGTGGCAAGACCTCGGTGGCGCTCTCGTTGCTGCGACTGCAAGCCGACAACGGCGAAATCCTCGGTGGTGAGATCCGGCTGGGAGGCAAGGACCTGGTTCCGATTTCCGAGGACGAGATGCGCCGCCACCGCTGGAATGACGTCTCAATGGTGTTCCAGGGCGCCATGAACTCGTGGAACCCCGTCTATCGGGTGGGGGACCAGATCAAGGAAGCCCTCGACCTGCACTGGCCGGAACGTCTCAACCGGGCGGAAACTCGCCAGCGAATCGGGGACCTGTTCGCCCTCGTCGGCCTGGATTCCGACGCCCAGGACCGCTACCCCCACGAGTTCAGCGGCGGGATGAGACAACGAGCCGTCATCGCCATGGCGTTGTCCTGTAATCCGCAGGTGATCATCGCCGATGAGCCGACCACGGCCCTCGATGTCATCGTCCAGGATCAGATCCTCAAGGAGCTGAAGAAGATCCAGGCCGACCTCAACATGTCGATCATCTACATCTCACACGACATTGCGGTGATTGCCGAGGTCACCGACCGCACGGGTGTCATGTACGCCGGCAAAATGGTCGAGTTCGGCGACACCGGCGACATCTTTTCTGCGCCTCGCCATCCTTACGCCTGGTTACTCCTCTCGTCGACGCCCTCGATTGTTGGCCCCCGCCGCAAGCTGGCGCCGCTGGAGGGTGAGCCGCCCAACCTGCTCGATCCCCCTAGTGGCTGCCGCTTCAACCCGCGTTGTCCGTTTGCCACCGATCAGTGCCGGGTCGAGGAACCGCCTCTGCGAGACATCGGCGATGACCACCAGGTCGCCTGCTGGAACTACGAGCAGGTGCCCGTCGGTATCACCTCAGGGAGTGTCGTATGACCGAAGCTCGCGTCGAAGTCAAAGACCTCGAGAAGCGCTACCCGGTGCAGAAGAGCGTGTTTCGTAGTGCCAAGGACTTCATTCATGCCGTGGACGGCATCAACTTCCGGATCGATCCGGGGGAGAGCCTCGGACTGGTCGGCGAATCCGGATGCGGCAAGACCACCACCGGCCGGATGCTGGTGAAACTCCTCGAGGTCACCGGCGGCGAGGTGCTGCTCCAGGACAGCGGCGAGGTCATCGACATCTCGCACATCACCGACAAGGACGACCTGAAGCGCTTCCGGTCCGACGTGCAAATGATCTTCCAGGATCCGTTCGAGTCGATGAACCCGCGCCGCACCGTCTACGACACGATTGCCGAGCCACTCACCGTCCAGCGCATCGGGACCGTCCCGGACCGGGAAGCCAAGGTGGCCGAGCTGTTGAACCTGGTCGGCTTGACGCCGGCGGAGTCGTTCATGTTCCGGTTCCCTCACGAGCTGTCCGGCGGACAGCGCCAGCGGGTTGCCATCGCCCGGGCGCTGATTGTCGACCCGACCTTCGTGGTCGCCGATGAGCCGACCTCAATGCTCGACGTCAGCATCCGCATCTCGGTAATGGACCTGATGCTGAAGCTGGCCGACCGCCTCAACGTTTCCTACCTGTACATCACTCACGACCTGGCGGTGGCCCGCTACATGTGCGACCGGATCGCCGTCATGTATCTCGGCAAGATCGTCGAACTGGCGGACACCGAGGATCTGCTCGGCCACCCGATGCACCCGTACACCAGGGCGCTCCTGTCGGCAGTCCCGGTCCCCGATCCCTCGTACCAGCGGCCCCCGGTCGAGATCAAGGGTGGCATCTCCAAGTCCATCAACCCCGAGCCCCGCTGCCGGTTCTACGACCGCTGCCCAATTGCCCGCGAGGACATCTGCGGTGTGCAGGACCACCCCCCGCTCGAGGAGAAGGCCCCCAACCACTGGGTCGCCTGCTACCTGGTGGATAAGCAACCGGCGTAAAGAGTTCTTTTTCCCTTCAATCAGGGAAGGGTGGCCGAGCCGAAGGCGAGGTCGGGATGGTCTCTCGCCTGAGGAACGATCTCTCCTCTCCCCGCCCTTGAGGGCGGGGTGGCTGTGCCGGAGGCGGAGTCGGGGTGGGGGAGGCCTTGAAGCTCTTTCAGGACCGGACCCGTTCTTCCCGCCTCCCCCCATCCGCCACCGGCCCAGCGGGCCGGCGCCACCTTCCCCTCCAGGGGAAGGAAGGCATGCTGCCTTGGCCAACCGACAGCCCCGGCTATCATGGCGCTTCGAATTCCCGAGAAGGTACCTCAGTGGAGAGCTTGCTCCTTGCGATTCATATGGTTGTTTCCATCGGCCTCATCGTCCTCGTGCTGCTGCACTCCGCCAAGGGCGGCGGGATGTCCGACATGTTCGGCGGCGGCATGGGCCCGATGAGCCAGGTGCCGGTGATGGAGCGCAACCTCGATCGTCTCACGATCGGCGTGGCGATCCTGTTCGGGATCACCACCCTCTGGCTGACCATCATCCGCTGAGACTTCCCCGCCCTTGAGGGCGGGGTGGCCGAGCGGAGCGAGGTCGGGGTGGGGGAGGCCTGGAAGCCACCAGAGGATCAAGTCAGCGGAAACGGCGACTGCCACCACCAGGGTCGATCGTCGATCTCAATCGATTGCACCCACTTGACCCACCAGAAGCCGCGCCGCCCGGGAGCTACCAGCCGCACCGGAAACCCATGTCCCGGGCTGAGCGGCTCGCCTCCAAGGGTGGTCGCCAGGAGCAGGCGGTCTGAGTCGCCGATGGGGAAGCGCCGCCGGTAACCGGTGGCCGAGGTGACGAGCACACTGGATCCATTGCCGATGTCCACGAGCCGGTTCAGCCACACCCCGCCCCACGTCTGCTCGGAGAACCACCCGCCGGTGCAGTCGAGGATGGCGGTGACCTCGTCTGTGAAAACCGCCAGATCCTCAAGCTGATAGGTGGTGACGTCATCGGCGTGACTCGCCACCAACCGCCACTCACTCGGGTCGATCCTCGGCGTGGAATCGTCGAGCCAGGAGGTGACCGGCATGGCCGATGGGTTGCCGGATCCCCGGGCATACGAGCCGGTCGCCCGTCGCTCATGCCCGGGCAGCCGGAAGAGGCGAGTGCCTCCGGTGAGCGCCAGGTACGAGATCCCAGATACGCCAAGCACACCACCGATGCGGAGGAGGTTTCGGCGCTCGACGTCCACTCGCGTCGGGCGAACCGGACGTTGCCAGACATGGGCCACGGCCAAGGGGAGCGACAGCACGCCTGCGCCGACGTGTACCTGCATGGCGGTGAGCGGCCCGTAGCTGCGAATCCCGGCGACGCTGAACAGCAGGCCGCTGAGTATGGCGATGCCGACCATCAGCATTAGCATCGACGAAGTGGAGGCCTGGCCCCGATTGCGCGCCAGGCCGCGGCGCACGATCACCGATTTCCACGGAATCAGCACGACGATGACCAGGCCGGAAATGGCGTGGATAATGAGGGGTAGTCGGACCCAGCCGGTTCCCGTCGCGAATGCCATCCAGCCAGTAACGAAGGCCGAAACCAGAAACGGCAGCAGAAGTAGGTTGGTGAGCCGGCGTGACACGATCGAGCCGAGATTACGCGCTCCTGTGGCTTACCGCCGAGTGACGGTCGCATATACTCACTCGTCCACGTCGGAGTGGCGGAATTGGTAGACGCGCTAGGTTGAGGGCCTAGTGGGACATAGTCCCGTGGAGGTTCGAGTCCTCTCTCCCGCCGGCTTGAGGCCTACTTCATCGAGTGTCGCTGTGTTCCCCATCGTGCTGGTGCTGCTATGGGTCCTGGGCACGATGACGATTCTCGGGATTCCCTACAACGTGGTGACCGCACTCATCACTGCGTTATCGATCGGGATCGGCGTGGACTACACGATTCACATTATCCACCGCTTCACCGAGGAGCTGGAGGCGGTTGGATCGCTGGAGAGGGCGACGACGGCCACGTTGTCGACCACCGGCTCCGCGCTCGTGGGCTAGGCATTGACGACCGCGCTGGGGTTCGGTGTGCTGATCTTCAGCCCGCTGATCCCGTTCCGCCAGTTCGGGCTGGTGACCGGCATCACCATCCTGTTCGCCCTCGTCGTCGCCATCGCCGTTGTGCCACCGATGCTGGTTGTGTGGGCGGCCTACCACCAATGGCGAGCGAAGGCATTCGAGCCGGTGCCGGCGGAATCGCCGAGCTGAGGAGAAGGTTTCTTGCGTTGGTCGGCGCCTCGTGGAGGTAGCCAACACGCAGTACTCGACGAGAAGGGTGCGCTTTCCGGGTTGGCCATTCGGCGGAACACCAGCAGGTGGACGGCGACCGTGGCGTTTGTCACGCCGATCTCGGCCACACCGGGACGCTTCGTGAGCGCTTTCACCACCCATCGCCGCAACTGTCGCCACGAACGCCCAGAAGATTCCAGGTTCCGGGGTGGCGCATTGCGTCGACGGATTAGCGGGTTTCGTCAGGTGAATGGCTGCCGTATCAAGAACCCAACCTGACACACACCAACGGCCACTCGTGCAGTCTCCACGCGTTGCCAAGGCGCGAGATCAGTTTTCCGACTCGCGGTGAGCGCTCTCGATTCAGGTTGAGTGTTGGCTTGGGCTCATCCGTTCTGCTTCTCGAAGTAGGCCTTGTATGCCTTCAGGGTGGCGTTCCCCGTCTTGGAGCTGCCGAATCTCCGGTAGAGGAAGCCCAAGAATCCGGGCGCCTCGACGTCGCTCATGACGAGGCGATGGGTCACGCCGGTGTCGGTCGGGGTGAATTCGTCGGAGAAGCGCGAGGTCACCGTGACCTTCGATCCGGCTTGGTATTTCTCGTCGAACTCCACGACCACACGTTCGGACTCGATGTTCTTGGAGATGTTGGTTCGTTCCATGAGGCCTTCGTTGGTTCTGATGGTTACCGAGTCGCCCCCTTGCTCCACCAGCTCGACGCTCGTCAAACCCGGCATGAGGCTGACGATCCCGACATACAGCTCGCCGTGTTTCTCGAGGGCACGCTTCACCCCTTCAAGGTTGGAGCCGATTTCGCCTTCGCCCTGAAACCACACAGACACGGTCAATCCTCTCTCGACATCAACTAGCAGGGTAGGTCCGTCACCGGGACGCCGAAACATGCCTCCAGTCGTGGAGTCTCCACGCGTTGCATGAGCGCGAACTCAGTTCTCCGACACCGCCAAATGGCAGGTTCTGAGCGAGCGCGCTCCAGTTTGCCGACCCGATATGTGCGGCTACGAACCTCCAATCATGGGCACGGTCACCCTCCACCGAGTAGCCTCACTCGCCCCAAGGGAGGATATTTCTTATGACCGTTTCCTGGAAGAAGGTGGCCGGTTGGGCCGGTATTGCCTACGTCGTGATCTTTTTGGGGCTGTTTGCCGGCACCGAACAGCCGCTGTCCTTGAGTGAATCGGCAGCCGAGTTTCGTCAATGGTTCATAGACAACGAAACGTCGGTCGCAGTCGTCACCTTCGGCCTGTCGCTGGCGTTTGCGCTGGTTGTCGTGTTTGCGTCCGGGCTGCGTAGCCTCCTCGGGCCGGCGGACGCGGACAACGAAGGCGTGTGGTCAAGGGTTTCGTTCGTGGGCGCAGTCCTCATGGTCTCCATGGGCGGCGTCGCGTTGTCCTTCTGGGCGGTCCTGGGCCTCGAAGACACGCTCGCGGCTGCATCGGATGAGACGGTGAAGACCCTGGCCCATTTCGACACGGTCATCTTCACAGCCATCGTTCCATGGGGCATGGCGCTGTTTGTCCTGGGCGCTTCGGTGGTGATACTCCAGAGCGGCGTGATGTCCAAGTGGCTCGGGTGGCTCGGATTGTTCGTTGCCCTCGTGGCGGTGATCGGCACCTTGTGGCCATTCACCGGAGACTCGGAGGGTTTCTTCGGGATCATCGGAGTCATCGGGTTTCCCCCGGGTTTCCTCATCTGGTCGCTGTGGGCGGCGATCAGCTTGATCCGAATGGACGGCGCCGCGGCCCGATAGTCTCGCTGGGCCCTCAACTACGGTTCTCGGGGCGGGTGTTGGCTCACGTACGCGCGGGCCACTCCCGATTCTTGGCGGCCGGTTCGGAGTTCAACCGACCGTCATCCGGTCACATCTGAGGCGCGAGTCCCAGCTGCTCCATCAGGGTCGCTCGATCCGGCGCACCCCACCGGCCGGTGATCTGGCCGTTCTTCACCTCGAAGATCTCAATGTGCCCCACGCTGAACGTTTTCCCGGTGGGCGGCATGCCCATGAAGTCGCCGCGGTGGGTGCCGCTTATGGTTGCCCGTACGGCAACATTGTCGCCTTCGGCGATCAGCGCATCGATCGCCATGTGGAAGTCGGGAAACGCCGCGTGGGACGCTCCGAAGACGGCTTTATAGGCCTCGGGTCCCGTGACCGGCATCCCCGGGAAGCCGTCGTGGTCAACTGAGGCGTCCGAGATGATCTCGTCGGCGACATCCAGATTCTTGGCATTTGATACCTCGTCAAACAGGCGGCGCACCACCGCCTTGTTGTCTTCGAGCGACATCCCCGGATCCTCTCCGTAGCGTGGCCAGACCCTACACCCGTGCACCTCCAAGCACCATCGGAACCGCTCGGGGAGCGCACATCGCGCTCGTGAAGGACCTAGGCGGGTAGTCCAGGAATTGTCGTTGTTGTTGTGGTGGTGGTGGTGGTGGTGGGTGGGAGCGTGGTGGTGGTGGTGGTGGTGGGTGGGAGTGTGGTGGTGGTGGTGGTGGGTGGGAGTGTGGTGGTGGTCGGGGGCAGCGTGGTGGTTGTGGAGGGGCGTGTTGTCGTTGTCGTCGACACTCGGGTCGTGGTCGTAGTAGGTGGCAGGGATGTGGTGGTCGGAGGTATCAGGGAAGTGGTCGTGGTGGAGGGTGGCGGGCTCGTGGTTGTCGTCGGAATGGAACTCGAGGTAGTAGCGCCAGTTCTCACAGCCGGCGGAGCGGTGGTCGATGTCGTCGTAGCGTCGGCGGCTGAGGTCGTAGTTGTTTCCGGAGGGGCAGTTGTTCTGGTGGTGGTGGGCTCTTGGTTGTCGAGAACGGACGGGCGCTCATCGGCTTCTGAGGGGGGATATTGGAATTTCGGAATCAGTGCCATGACCTCGGCATCCAGCACGGTGGGCGTCGAGACGTCATCTGTGCCCAGGGAGGCGACCGCGGCCACACCCAACCCGAGTACGGCTGCCGCCGCGATGATCCGCCGCGACCACCGATTAATGAATTGATCGTCCATGAGTCCACTCCACCCGAGCCGATCGGCGGCCACCACTCTACGTGCTGGTTCTCCCTACCCCGAATTTGGGGGCGGAGGTTGTTGGTTGGTGCGGTCAATTCCCGAGACCCCCCAGCCTCGCCTCGTAGGCCCGGGGCGTTAGCGGTCGAATCCGGCCGTGTGGATGGCGAATTCGGCGCCGAGCTGCATCTGCTCGGTCGCCTGCTTCAGCTCCTGGGGCACGTCTCCGAAGAAGAAGAACGGTCCCGGAGTCGCGATGGCGAGCAGCTGTGGGAAGTGAGCAGCGGCGGTGGTGCTGAGATGGAAGCCCATCGCGGCGGCGTCTTCGAACTCGTCGCGGACGTACAGAGCGTTTTCCTGCTCGGATACGTAGATGTGGACCGCTTCGGCCCCCGGTTCGTTCTGCTTCATGGCGTCGGTCACGTCTGCGTATATCGACGCGAGTTCGTCAAGCTTCTCGGGCTGTGCGGTCCACTTGTAGACCACGGTGATGTGGTTGCTGGTCATCTCTCGACTCCTCGTGTTCGGGGCCTCTCCGAAGGAGGCCTCTTGGTGGAAGCAACCGAGCGGCTACCTCGCGGAACGTAACCCTAGGAGCGAAAGATGACCTTGCCGACTACGGCGTTGCGCGGGAATGGTGCCTCGATCCGCGAGTCTCGCGACTCTCGGACGTTGGACACCGCCGGTAGGCTGGCGGCTTGCCCGACCTTTTTGACATCGACCTCGCCACTGCTCGACAACGACGCAGCCTCAAGTGGCGGCGCTACCCGGCTGAGGTGATCCCGCTGTGGGTGGCAGAGATGGATTTCGCGCTTGCGCCGGTCATTACCCAGCGTCTGGCCGGCCTGGTGGAGCTCGGTGACTTCGGGTACCCGCCGGAACCGCCCGCCATGGTCACCAGCCAGTTCCGCCAGGCGGTGGCCGGATGGATGAACAAACGACACGGGTGGCCGGTCGACCCGGAGATGGTGTCGATCATGCCCGACACCATGAGGGCCCTCGAAATCGCGATCGCCGGATTCACCGAACCGGGAGACCCGATCGTCTTGACCGATCCCGTTTACTACCCCTTTCGAGAGGTGATCGACGATGCCGGTCGGGTACCGCACTGGGTTCCGATGGTGGCGGCCGAACGGCGATGGGTGATCGACCTCGACGCGCTGGAGGCAGCCTTCGCCCGCCCCGAAGTCAGGCTCTACCTGCACTGCAGCCCCCACAACCCGACCGGCACGGTGTTCACCGTCGAGGAACAGCGGGCGATCGCCGACCTCGCCGAGCTGCATGACATCCTGGTGGTCTCTGATGAGGTACACGCCGACCTCGCCTACGGGTCGCAGCACGTCCCGTTCGCCACGGTGACGCCCACCATCGCCAAGCGGACTATCACCGCATCGGCTGCCTCGAAGGCTTTCAACTTTGCCGGCCTGCGTTGCGGGTATGCCATTGCTGGCAGCGACAGCCTGCACCAGCACATCCGCTCGGTCCCGATTCGGGAACGCAAACTGACCTCCCTTCCCGGCTATGAGGCCACGATTGCCGCCTATACCGGGGGAGAGCCTTGGCTGGAATCGCTCACCCGGCACCTGGTTGAGATGCGGGATCACGCCATCAGCCGGCTGACGGCCATCGACCCGGTTCTCGTCAGCTCGGTGCCGGCGGCAAGCTACCTGCTATGGACGGATTGGCGCCGACTCGGCCTTACCCCCGACCCCGCCAGCTTTCTCCTCCAGCGGGGAGGGGTCGCTCTCTCGAACGGGGCCGCCTTTGGGCCCTCGGCCGATGGTTTCCTGCGCCTCAACTTCGGCACTTCGAAGGTGATTCTCGATGAGGCCTTCGCTCGGATCGAGGCCGCCCTCGCCGGTCGATGACAGGGGGGTGTCGATCCCGTCAGACGGCGATGAGAACCTTGCCGCGCGCGTGCCCCTCCTCGAGATAGCGCATCGCCTCGGGAGCGTCGCCCAGCGGGTAGGTGCGGTCGATGACCGGTGTCACTTCTCCGGCTTCGATCAGATCCTTCAGGGTCTGCAAGTCCTCCCGGATGGTCTTGGCATTGAATACGACCAGCTTCTGGCTCACGAACGGTGACAACAGGAGCATTCTGAGCACCTGGGCGAGCGGTCCGAGCCAGCGGTGCTCCGGTTGTCCAAAGATGGCGACATAGACGCCGTTGCGGTTCAACACGCGCCGGCACTTCGATGGTGAGTGGTTCCCGATGCCGTCGAGCATCACGTCGTAGCGCCGGTCGCCACTCGTGAAGTCGGTTTGGGTGTAGTCGATGACATGGTCGGCGCCGAGTGATCGCACCATGGCCACGTTCGTCGTGCTACAAACGCCGGTCACTTTCGCGCCGAACGACTTGGCGATCTGCACCGCGAACGTGCCGACGCCCCCTGACGCACCATTGATGAGAACCTGGTGCCCTGGCTGCATGTGTCCCTTGTCGCGCAGGCCTTGCAGGGCTGTTAGCCCGCCCATTGGTACCGCGGCCGCTTGCTCGAAAGTCAGATTGGACGGTTTCAGTGCCAGCGAGTCCTCGGACACGCACACGTATTCGGCAAGCGCACCGGCCACCACCTCGCCGAACACCTCATCGCCGGGCTGGAATTGTGTGACCTTTCCGCCAACCGCTTCAACCTCTCCCGCCAGATCGGCACCCAGACGTTTGGCCTTTGGCTCGCGCAGGCCGAACATCATGCGGGCGAAGTACGGCAGGCCGGTCATGAAGTGCCAGTCATATGGATTCAGGGAGGCCGCCCGCACCCGCACCAGCACCTCGTTGTCTCCGACGGTCGGCTCATCGATGTCAGCCAGCTCCAAAACGTCGGCCGAGCCGTACTCCTGGTACACGATCGCCTTCATCATGTTCTCCTGTGGTGGTCCTGTAGAGCAGATCCGCTCACGCCAACCGTCGCGAAATCGGCCAGCCGGGTCAAGGGACGTAGGTCCCTTAGGGGCTGATGTTCATCTGGAGGTACTCGGTCACCTTCAAGAAGTCGGGTGGCGCCTTGGTCGTCGGGCCCAATTGCTGCCAGGCGACGTCCTTCGTCACCACCCTCGGGGAGTCCAAGTCGAACTCAGCGTCGTCGACGCGGAGATGGGCAGTTCCCGCCGCCAGCACGTTCTTCACCCAATCCGAGCCCGAGCCATACATGAGGATGAAGATGAAGCCGTCTTCCACCCGGTGGGCGTCGAGCGGGGTCTCGAACTTCTTTCCCGACGATCTCCCTACGTGGGTGAGCACCGGCCTGACGCCCCGCTTGAGCTCGAGTTTGTTGAAGATTCGTTTGTTGACCTGACCGAACCACTTGGGCATTGGCATGTCAGACCTCCGACGGGTCGGGGGCACTCGACGGGTCATGGGCTGTTCTCACTGGGTTCTCCTCAACTGTCTCGGGGGCATCGGGCCGGTAGTTCCTCCACCGCCATGGCGACCCGGGCCGCCGTGCCGGTAACGAGGGCAAGCAACCCAATGACTGCGAGGCCGAGTAGAAACGGGTTCAAGATCACCCGGCCGGCACTGGTGGCGATTTCGTTGATGATAGCTTCCATATCCTCTGTCCCTTATCCCGTAAGCTTATGGTGTAAGGATACTATATACGCTGTAAGCTTGTCAAGGGAAATGTCAACCAGCTCCGCGCAGCGGCTCTATCCGAAATCGGCTCGGCGCCGCCGGTCTTCTTCCAGGTACTCCTGAGCCTTGCGCTCCTCGAGTTGCCTGCCGTCCACGTAGTAGGCCAGCGCATGAAAGGCCAAAGCAAAGCCCCAACCGGCAGTCACCCAATACGCCCAGTCGACTCCGCCCGCGTCGGCCATGTCCAGGATCCAGAGGAACGCGTTGATGATGACGAAGGCCCCGGCATGCCACACCAGGCCGGAGAGATACTCAGCCCGCCTCTGAGCCCGCTCCTCGGAGGTCCGCATCTTCGTCTTTGCCACCAGGCCTCCTTGAGTTGGCTCGAGGGCCAGTGTTCACCCGGGGCGTCAACCTGCCAAGGGGCTTTCGGCCCCGAACTACTGGCGACCGATCACTATCGCGACGACCAGGGCGGCGATGATGTAGCCGCCGGCAACGAAGTACAGCAGACCGACGAAACCCACATCGAGACAGGCGATGCTCCCCGAGGCGCCGCAGTCCTCCTTCAGTTGCTCGGAGGCGGCCGCACTGGCCGCGAAAAACAGACCGATTGAGCCGGCCGCCACCAGGAATCGGCGAGCAACCTGGGGACGCTTCTGCCGGCGGGCCACGATGAGGACGGGAAGACTGCAGAGCAGCAGGATTCCGGTAATGGAGAACAGCGCACCGAAGAAGGTGGTCACAACTCCTCCCGATCAGCCTCACTTTATCGGAGCGCGGAGCGGCAATCATCCGGCGAAGGCGGGCCCGGGCATGTCGGCGATACATGCCGCCTGCCTTCGTCGGCTCCAGGTCAACGCTCACGCTACCCGGACCCTTGAAACGCGGCGCGGGGGCGACGCGACGAGCGTTGCCCCCGGACACCTGGGCTGGTCTAGATGTAGTTCAGCTCCTTCCCGGCCTTCGTGTAGAGCTCCAGCCGGTGCTCCATCAACTCGCCGGCGTAGTAGGTGTGGAAGGCGAAGCCCTCGCACACCAGCATCGCCTTGTCGCACAGCAAGATGAAGTCATCGCGGTTGACGATGTCGAAGATCGTCTTCATTTCTCCGCGGACGATCATCATGCCGTCGTTGACGTGCATGAGCAGCAGCGGCTCGGTCACCTTGCCTTCGGTGACGAGCTTTTCGAAGAACATGCGGAAATCCGCCAAGTTCTCAAGAGCCTTGACCTCACGGCCCGGGAAGGCTCTTACCCACTTGAACACAAGTGCGTAATCCACACACACCCCCTCTCGGGATAGACGCTCCCTCTTCCAACCCACCAGTCTGGCCGCGGCCAGGAGCCCTGGCTAGGGCTGAAATGCCTGATTCGAAGCCCGACGCGGTGTGGTCGGTCCTCGGCCTGGGCGGCGATGCTAGGCCTGGGAAACCACCGCGGCGGCGCCGTCGACCATTCCGCGCGTGAAGGAATCGTTCGAGAGGAAAAACGGCTCCTGGCGACGTGGATAATCCTGGCGGACTGCCTCGCAGTAGGCGAACACGAAGGAGTTGCGCACCGGGACCAATGAGAATTGGCTCCAGCGGATCTTCGACCACTCGGCGATCTCGCCGACTTCGGCCGTCGTGGCCCGGGTGGTCGCCCAGATAGCCCCGGCCTCGAAGCCTCGCTGATAGAGGACGTTGTCGTCGGCTTCTGCCTGCTTGGCCCGCACGTGGACGGCCTCAGCCTCCAGTGCGGTTCGGCAAATCTGCTCGATATCGAGGCCGGCGTCCGTGAGGTCCACTTGAAGGTCTCGATCAATCGTAAGAATGATCTTTGGCATGTTCTCCACCTGTGTTAGCTCTTTCACCGTACAACAGGTTGGGAGGCCTGTCTCGCAGTACGCTCAGACGATGTTCCATGTGGTCCTGTATCACCCGGAAATCCCCCCGAATACCGGCAACATCATGCGATTGTGCGCCAACACGGCCACCAGCCTTCACCTCATCCACCCGCTCGGATTCACCCTCGATGACCGGTCACTGCGCCGGGCGGGCCTCGATTATCGGGAGTGGGCCGACGTCATCGAGCACCAAACTCTCGACGACTTCCTGCGGGAGGCGGTTCCAAGCCGCCTGGTTGCCTTCACCCGCAGCGCGGCTCAAACTCACACCGAAGTCGCCTTTGCCCCCGGAGATGCCCTGCTGTTTGGACCCGAATCCGATGGTTTACCGGCCGAGGAGCTCGGGCGGCCCGAGATCTGGGCTCAGATTCGCATCCCGATGGTGGCCCGCAGCCGCAGCCTCAACCTCTCGAACGCGGTCGCCATTGCGCTGTATGAGGCACTTCGCCAGCAGGGGTTCCCCGGTCTGATCGGGGAGGGGAAGTAGGCTGACACTATGAGTGCTGGACGGTTCCGCCGTGCGCTGGCGGCCGGATTGGTGGCCGTTGTCGCCACCACCGTGGCAGCGAGCGCCGACTTTGCGTGGGACCCTGAGGCGACCTTCGACCCGGCCGAGCCGGCCGACGCCTACGGGCGGGCAGTTGCCCTTGACGATCCCACCCTGGTCACCGGCGCACCTAGTGACGACACGCTGCTGCCCAATGCCGGGGCAATTTGGATCCACACTCGAAGCGAGGACGGCACCTGGGACCTGGTGGTGAAGCTGAATGGCTCCGATGCCGTGTCGGGCGACCAGTTCGGCGCGGCGGTGGCCGTCGAGGCCGACACCATGGTCGCCGGTGCTCCGTTCGCAGATGACGGCCAGGGGGCGGCGTATGTGTTTGACCGGACCCCGGGTGGGCTGTGGTCTCAATCGGCCAGGCTCGAGCCCGCCGACGCTCCCGGTGCCGTCAACTTCGGCAGCTCGGTCGACCTGGCGGGGAACACCATTGTTGTCGGAGCACCCGCGGGTGGCACCGGCTCGGCCTACGTTTTCAACCGCGACGGCGAAGGTGTCTGGTCCCAGACCACCCGGCTGGTCCCTGCCGATGCCGAATCGGGCGACCTGGCCGGCACGTCGGTTGCCCTGTCCGGTGACACCATTCTGGTGGGCGCCAGCCTCGACGATGCGGCGGGAGACGGGTCCGGATCGGTATATGCGTTCGTCCGGGCCGAAGACGGCATCTGGTCCCAGCAGGCCAAGCTCATCGCCTCGGACGCAGCCGCCGGAGACTTGTTCGGCGACGCGGTCGAGCTGGTGGCCGACATCGCCGTGATCGGCGCTCGAGCCAATGACGATGCCGGTTCGGGCAGTGGCAGCGCCTACGTCTTCACCCGCAGTCCCGCCAACATCTGGTCTCAGCAAGCCAAGCTGGTGGCCTCGGACGCCGCCGCCGCCGGGCTGTTCGGCGCCGCCCTGTCGTTCGATGGTTCCCAGCTGGTGGTGGGGGCGCCGGGAGCAGGCGCGACCTACGTCTTCGAGAGCCCCGACTGGCTCGAGACGATAACCCTGGACGGTGATCTGCTCTACGGCGGAGACGTAGCCATCGACGGTGAAGCCCTGGCGGTCGCCACCCAGGCGGTGCCGTCGGGAACCGTCGACGTCTACCGGCGCAGCGAGGCGCTCCTACCCCCGCCGGTACCCGTCGGGGTGTTCGATCCCGCCAGCGGTCTGTGGTCCCTGGCCGACGACACCGGAGCGGTCTCGACCTTCTTTTATGGGATCCCGGGCGACATTCCCATTGCCGGGGACTGGGATTGCGACGGCGACGACACCGTCGGCATGTTCCGGCCTAGCAACGGCTTCGTCTACCTGCGCAACAGCAACGACTTCGGTGCCGCCGACGTCACCTTCTGGTACGGGATCGGTGGCGATGTCCCGTTTGTCGGCGACTGGGACGGCGACGGCTGCGACACGATGGGCATCTACCGCAACGGCCGGGTGTACCTTCGCAATTCCAATGACACCGGCTTTGCCGACCTCAACTTCTTCTACGGGGTGCCTTCTGATACTCCCTTCGCCGGCGACTGGGACAACGACGGTATCGACACGGTTGGCCTGCACCGGGAAAGCACCGGCTATGTGTTCCTTCGCAACAGCCTCTCGGCCGGTTTTGCGCACATGGAGTTCTTTTTCGGGAATCCCGGGGATCAGGTCATCGCCGCCGACTGGAATGGCGACGGCACCGACACGGTCGCCATCTACCGTCCGGACGAAGCCCGTTTCTACATCAGCAACATCAACGCCACCGGTTTCGCCGAATTCGACTTCCGGTTTGGGAATCGCCACCTGGAGCCGGTGGCCGGCGCGTTTGCTCCCTGAGTCCGATACATTTCGGACCATGGCGTTTGACCGGAGCCAGGCAGAAGCGGTCTTCGAGCGAGCACTCGAGCTCGACGCCCCCGCCGCCTCCACGTTTGACCGGGCCGCCCTCCAGCGGCTGGCCGATGAGCTCGGGGTCTCGGAGTCGGCGATGTCCCGGGCCATCGACGAGGCGCTCGCCGGCCGGCCCGGGCCCCTCAACGCGGTGGCGGAGGCGGAGATCGCTGCCTCGGCTCCCGAGATTCACGAGGCGCTCGGCTCGTATTTCCGACTGCGAGGATTGAGGCCGAATGGGCCGACCGTCTGGCAGCAGGAGTCCGGCTGGTGGCCCGACCTTTACCGCTTCACCGCCACCACCGCGGTGGCGGTTTCGATCCGTGAAGGCGACGACAGGACGACGGTGCGGTTGACGGCGCGCTTGGATCGGCTGTGGAGAGTGCATCTGGCTGCCGCCCTGATGGGGCCGCTCCTGCTGCTCGGCGGGTTCATCGGGGTCGGGCCGTCGGTTACGGTTGGCTCACTGGTGGCGGTGCTTCTCTGGGTGGGGGCGGCTGCCTGGACCTACCAGCAGCGCCGGCAGGCGGTGGGCCGGCGGTTGGGCGGTGCCCTCACCGACGTGGCCCGGCCCGCCTATCGTTTGCAGCCCTGGTGATCCCGGCCCCGCCTAGTGTGGGGCCATGCGAGTGCTGGTCACCGGATCGTCGGGTTTCGTCGGCTCTGGCCTCTTGCCCGCCCTGGCGGGAGCCGGTCACGAGGTGATCCGGCTGCAGCGGGGAAGCGGGAGAGCGTCGGGCAATCTGCATTGGGACCCCAGCACCGGCACGATCGACGACCTCTCCGGAATCGATGCGGTGGTTCACCTGGCCGGTGTCGGCATCGGCGAGAAGCGCTGGACCGACGCTCAGAAGCGGGCCATCCTCGAGAGTCGCACCACCGGCACCCGGATTGTCAGTGAGGCGATCGCCGCCGCCGATCCACGCCCGTCGGTGTTGATCAGCGCTTCGGCCATCGGGTACTACAGCGATCGGGGCGACGAGGAGCTGACCGAGGCCAGCGAGCCGGGGACCGACTTCCAGGCGGACGTCTGCGTCCAATGGGAGGGCGCCACGCAACCCGCCGAGGCTGCCGGTGTTCGCACGGTGCACGTCCGGAGCGGGATCGTGCTGAGCGCCGACGGCGGGGCGCTCGGGCGGATGCTGCTTCCCTTCAAACTCGGAGCTGGTGGGCGCATCGGCTCCGGTCGCCAATGGATGAGCTGGATCGCTTACGCCGACGAGATCGGGGCCCTGCTCCACTTGCTGGAGAGCGATGTTTCCGGTCCGGTCAATCTCACCGCCCCCAACCCGGTCACCAATCGTGAGTTCACCAAAACCCTCGGGACCGTTCTCGGCCGCCCCACTCTGCTTCCCACCCCTTTAGCTCCGGTTAGGGCGGTGTACGGCCGGGAGCTGGTGGATTCCCTGCTGCTCGCCAGCCAGCGGGTGGTGGGTGTGCGCCTGGCCGGGAGCGGCTACCAGTTTCAGCACCCGACGCTGGAGGCCGCCTTGCGAGCGGTCCTCTAGGGCTCCTCTCGCCTGCTGGCCAGATAGGCCCCACCCAGCACCACCACCATGCCGAGGATGGAGAGCGGGGCAATCGATTCGTCGCGGAACACCACGCCGAGGATGACGGCCACGATCGGGATGAAGTAGATGGCTACTCCGCCGCGGGAGGCGCCCACTCTGCCGACCAGTGACGCCATCACCACCAGCGCCACTCCGGTGCCGAACACCCCCAGGACGAACACCGCGCCCGCGCCCGCCCACTCGAAGGACGAGTCTCCGAGGCCGAACAGAGCGAAGGGCAAGGTGGCGAGGGCGGCGATCACCTGCGCCCGCAGGACCACCGGCAGCGCACCATGTGCCTGCTGCAATGGCACGGCGATGTTGACGGAGAATCCGTACAACAAGGTGGCCAGGAGCACCAACCCGATGCCGAGCACGGCGTTGTCGCCCTCTCCCCATGAGGGCAGTGTCACGAGGATGACGCCGGCGAAACCGATCAGCAGGCCGGCCACGTGGATGCGGGCGGGGAGCCGGCGCAGCAGGAGGGCGGCAATCGCGGCCGCGAACAGCGGCATTGCGGCATTGAGGATCCCGGCCAGTGACGAATCGATCCACTGCTGGGCGAGGGGGAAGAGTGTAAAGGGAACGGCGATCCACGTGAAGCCGAGCAAGACGATCTGGGGCCACGATTGGGAGTCGACCGATCCACGAGCTGCCGGCACCAGCGAGAGAGCCGCGGCACCGAGCGCGGCTCGCAGCCATGTGATGACACCGGGGGAGAGGGAATCGAGGGCGATGTCGATGAACAAGAATGAGGCGCCCCAGGTGAGGGCGAGGAACGACACCAGCCCCCACTCGGCGGCGCCAAACGACTCGCTCCGAGTCCCCGTCGACGTGCTGATCATGCGGTTCGTCGACATCGCAGGAGGCTAACAACGAGTTCCAAGCCCCAGGCCAGAAAGCCCCAAGCCAGAAAGTCCCAAGTCCCAAGTCGCCAGTCCCAAGCAAGAAGCGCGCGCCGCTCTCGGTCTTGGGTCTTGGGTCTTGGGCCGTGGGACGTAGCACCTAGCCCGCATCTGCCCGTAGGCTGCCCTGATGCCGGAATTTGTGCTGTTTCCCCGTGGACGGGTGTTGCTGCCTGCCCAGCGGCTGCGTCTCAGAGTCCATGATGTTCGCTTGAGCGCTCGGCTGGCCGGGACCGACGAGTTCTGCGCGGTCTTTTCGTCCGGCGGTCCCAACCTCAGCCCGGTCGGGGTACTGGCTCGAATCACCGCCCGCAGCGATGCCCCCCACCACCGTCTCGACATCGAGGTGATCGGTGGGGATCGTCTCCGGATCCCAGCCGGCGCTCGCCCCGAGGATGTCACTGTGGTGGCCGAGGAGCTCCCCGAAACCCTGGGAGCCGGTGATGTCGAACGGCTGCGAGCCGAGCTGCAGCGAGGGGTGCAGCGCTTTGCGGCGGCTGCGATCGAGAGCGGTCAACCCGCCTCCATCTCCTCAACGCTCAACGCCGATCCAACCATCGCGTCCTACCAGGCGGCAACACTTCTGCCCATCTCCCACCCCGAGCGCCAGGAGCTGATGGAGATCGAAACCACCACGCTGCGACTAGAACAGGAGCTCCGCATCGTGGCCGGCGAGACCGGCATCTTGCGACATCTGCTTGGACTGGGGAGAATGGGGTCCTGATGGCAAACGTGAGTGAACTACCCGAGCTGATCACCGAATCGCTCGACCTCTCCAAGCAATACCTGAAGCAGGAAACCGTCGAGCCGGCCAAGCGGCTCGGCAAGGCGGCCGGTTTCGGCTTTGCCGCCGCCATCTTGTTCGGGATGGCGGCTCTTCTGGCCGGTATTGCCGCCAACCGGTGGATCATTCGACTGCTGCCGGAGGGCCGGGCCTGGAGCGGACTCGCCTACGTCATATCGGCGCTCCTGCTGGCCGCAATCGGCGGTTTGATCATCTGGCTCGGCCAGCGCGGATATGAGGACCCCGGCAGTATCAAGGACGTCCTCCCCTCCCGCGACGATGACACCGAGGAGTAGCCTGGCACCATGACTATCGAACGCAGCGATCTCGAAGCCAAGTTCCGCCAGGTGCAAACCGCGGTCGACGAAACCACTTCCACCGCCAAGAACGCCGGAATCGGCCTGGCCATCGGTGCCGTCCTGCTGGTCCTGCTCGTCTACCTCCTCGGAAGACGCAAAGGCAAAAAGGGCGGAGCCCAGCTGGAGATCTTCCGCCTCAGCTAGCACGATCGACCCTCCCGCTTGCGGGAGGTGGGCAACCCGCAGGGTTGCTAGCGCTTTCCCGTGTTCTCAGCTACCAGCCAATCGTTCCCGGTTGGAGGCCTGACGCTGGGCACTGCCGTCCGAGAGAGAGCCTTCTGGCACCCCTCCCTTTGTGTATGGAC
>CAMYMH010000017.1 GCA_947259275.1 uncultured Acidimicrobiaceae bacterium
GGTGCGATCGGCTTCGGGCTGGCGATGACCTTGCTCGGGATCGTCCTGGTGGCGGACCGGGTGTTCGGGGCCGGAGTATCGGACGTAGGTAGCAACGGTGGAACCGGGGTCGTGCCGACGACCGAGCAGGCAAGCCCCTGGCTGTTCATTCCTGTGGTGTTCGGGCTCGGCCTGCTCGCCACCGGGATCGTCTCGGCGCGCAGACGAAACGGCAACATGAGATCACGAGGAGGAAGAACCATGCAAACCATTGAGAAGGTCGAGTCGGCGGGATCGCCGCTCGACAGCGAGATGCTGAAACTGAAGAAGAGGAACCGGTGGCTCGGTTGGCTGTCGGCAATGCTCGCTGTGGCGGTCGTCGGCCTCGGGGTCTGGCTGATCACGGAGGTCACGTCGGGCGGCGCAGAAACTGCACCTACGGCCGAGATCGAGCAGCTGCTCAACGAGTACAACACGGCGTGGAGCGAAGCCGACCGCGAGACTTATCTTTCCCTGCTCACAGATGACTACACAATCGAGTCGACGGCATATGGAACCTTCACAGGTCCACAGCAAGCCATCAACTTCGAACCCGGAAGGAACGGGGTAGAGCCCATCAGCGAGTACACAATGATCGGCACCGGCCCGTGGTGGGTTACCGTGGCGAGTCACCACGACAGTACGCCTCCCTACGGGGTGGGCACGGATTCCGTCTCGACCCTCAAGATCGTCGAGGAGAACGGAAGCCTCAAGATCGCCTATCACAAGGCCTTTGGTCCGGCGTTCGACTAGCGGATTGGACTGTCGGGCGCGCTGGTGTCCGATCCGCCCCGCGACCAAAAGGTCTTACGCCTCTTGAATCGCAAGCCCAATCCTGTCATCGATCGGAGAGGTTCAATCGAGAACGGAGGAGTCATGGAGACCATGGACCGAGTCGAACCCGCGGCCGAGAGGTTCGACACGGAAACCCTGATCCTGAGGAAGCGCAGCCTTTGGCTCGGATGGCTGGACGGTGGACGAGGCCCTGGTCGCCTGGAACGCCGGGGACGGTGAGGCGCTCGCGGCGCTGTACATGCCGAGCGGGTATCACGACAACGGAAGCCTGAAGTACTTCGTAGCCGAAGGCAAGCTGGCCGACTACGTGGAGATGGTCCACGATATGGGCTTCTCGGTGCGCTCAGGCGAGCATTACGTGGTCGGCAACATCGTCGTGTCGGAAGGCTACATACCGGCAGGATCTGAGACCCTTCGACCCGGCATCCACGCCATGTCGGCAGACGGAACCAAGATCCTCTGGCACCTGGCTCCGTAAGAGTCGGCCCGCACCCCACGACTGGCGGCTGGCGCAGGCGTTCAGGGGGCGTCCCCGAGGCTCGAGAGACGCCCCCTCCGACCCTACGGGCCACCTCCCCCTCCGGGGGAGGGAGTAAACACCGCTCGAGCAACCGGGAATGCGGTTCGGTCGAAAGCAAAACCCCTACCCGCGCTGCTGTTCGCTCCGGCGACGGTACAGTCCCGCCGCCTTCGGCGGGGGGACGAAGGAGGACCAGACCCCACGGGCAACGGGAAACGGGTAACGAGCCACTGAGCCTTCGGCTCAGTGGCTCTAGAAATTCTCGCCGCGGAATAGGCGGCTCACCGAGGCGTCGTTGAAGATGGCGTCGATGGCTTGAGCAAGTTGGGGAGCTATCGAGAGGACCGACAGGTTGGGGAGGCCCTCGGCGGTCGGCGGCAGCGGCAGGGAATTGGTGATGACCAGCTCCTCGAGCACTGAGTTCTTGATCCGATCGACCGCCGGGTGTGAGAGCACACCGTGGGTCGCCACCGCTCGCACGGTTAGGGCGCCGCGGGCCTTGAGGAGCTTGGCGGCCGAGATGAGCGTCCCGGCCGTGTCGACCATGTCGTCGACGATGATGGCGTGCCGCTCCTCTACCTCGCCGACCACCCACAGCGCCTCGACCTCGTTGCGCAGATCGGTGCGCCGGCGCTTGTAGATGAGAGCCATCTCCGAACCGAGGTGCTTGGCATACTTTTCGGCCAGCTTTACCCGGCCCGAGTCGGGCGACACGATGACGCTGGGACCGCTGATGGTGCCGGTCAGATAATCGGCGAATCCGTGCAGGGCGGTCAGATGGTCAAACGGGGTTGAGGTGAACCCCTGGATCTGGCCGGTGTGGAGGTCGACGGACACGATCCGGTCGGCACCGGCCGCCAGAAACATGTCGGCGAGTAATCGGGCAGTGATCGGCTCGCGGGCACGCACCTTCTTGTCCTGGCGGGCGTACCCGAAGAAGGGAACTACCGCCGTGATGCGCTTGGCGGACGCCCGCTGCAGCGCATCGATCATGATGAGCTGCTCCATGATGTGGTGATTCACCGGGCTGCTGTGGCTCTGGATGACGAAACAGTCGGCGCCGCGCACGCTCTCGTTGTACCGGACGTAGATCTCACCGTTGGCAAACGACGAGAGCTCCACCTCGCCAAGGGTGACACCGAGGATCTCGGCGACGTCCTCGGCCAGCGGCACATTGGCCGAGCCCGAGAAGATCATCAACCTCTTGCTGGACGCGATTTTCATTCGTCCGAACGCCTCTTTGCCTCTCGCATGGCAGAGTAGCCGGGGATCTCCTTCTGGACCGAACGTTCGACCCCGAGCGCCCCCTCGGACACGTCACGGGTGATGGTGGAGCCGGCACCGGTCCAGGCATCGTCTCCGATGACTATCGGCGCCACCAACATGGTGTCCGAGCCGATCCGTACCCGATCGCCGATCGTGGTGGGGTGTTTTTCGAAACCGTCGTAGTTGCAGGTGATGGATCCGGCCCCGATATTGGAATCCTCCCCCACCTCGGCATCGCCCAGGTAACTGAGGTGGGGCACTTTGCTACCCCGCCCGAGGCTGGTGTTCTTGGTCTCGACGAAGGTGCCCGCCTTGGTATCCGGGCCGAGTATCGTGCCCGGCCGGAGACTGGCGAACGGGCCAACCTCGGCCGATTCCCCCACTTCGGCCTCCCGGAGAACCGAGTACCACACTCTGGCGCCTGCCTTGACGTGGCTGTCCTCGGCATACACCGAAGGGCCGAGGTGCGCTCCCGCCGCCACCGACGTGTCACCCCGCAAGTGAACGTCCGGCATCAGCACCACGCCGGCCTCCAACTGGACGGTCGCCTCGAGGTAGACCCGATCGGGGTCGATCATCGCGACACCTTCCCGCATCCACTCGAGGTTGAGGCGGGCACGCAGCGCCCGGCCTACTTCGGCGAGTTGATCGTGGCTGTTCACTCCCGAGACCTCCAAGGCCGAGGTTTCGACTGAAGCGATCGGTGCTCCTTCCGCGGCCAGGATCCCGACAACGTCGGTGAGATACATCTCGCCCTGATCGTTGGCGGTCCCTACCTCGTTGAGCGCTCGCATCAGCTCCCCACCGGCGAAGGCGTAGGTGGAGACGGCGACCTCGGTGATGCGGCGCTGTGTCTCATCGGTATCGCGCTCTTCGACGATTCCCACCACCTCGCCGGCGTCATCGCGGACTACCCGTCCGTAGCCGGTCGCGTCCGCCATTCGGGTGGTGAGCAAGGTCACCGCGGGCTCGAGCTCGGCGTGGGCGGCCGCCAGCCGAGCCAGAGTGCCGGAAGTGAGCAGTGGCGTGTCTCCGGGAACCACCACCACAGTGTCGCCCTCCACATCGCCAAGGGCCTCGAGCGCCACCAGCACGGCGTGGCCGGTGCCGTTCTGCGCCTCCTGGACGACGGTTCCCACTCCCTCGGGAAGCACCGCGGCCACATCCTCGGCGCCATGGCCGATCACCACCAGGGTCTCGTCGGGCTCGGCCCCGAGCGCGGCGTTCACCACCCAGGTCACGAGCGGAGCACCCGCCACCGGATGCAACACCTTGGGCAGGGTGGAGCGCATCCGCGTGCCCTGCCCGGCAGCCAGCACGATGACTCGGACACTCACTTCGTGCCGTGTCCCGTCGGGCGCTGCACCTTGTGCCTCCTCTTCTCAACCTGGGTATCTAGCTGGGGGGACAGGAATCGAACCCGTACTGCGTGGACCAAAACCACGTGTGCTGCCAGTTACACCACCCCCCAAATCACTCGGGGTCAGCCAGTGTAACTGGCACCTCCCGCCACCCTCGCGGCACCGGAACGGCCACCGCGACGGCACGAGCGCCGGCCGGCCGGTCCGAGATCGCATCCCCGGCCTCGGCCTCGTCGAGAAAGAACCCATACAGGGCGGGACCGCTGCCGCTCATCACCACCGGTCGTCCCCACCGGGCGCTCAGCTCGACGCGCCAGTCGGCAACCTCCGGTGCCAGCGCTTCGGCCGCCGGTTGCAGGTCGTTACGCAGCGGCGAGTAGTCGCGCAGGGCCGGTGGGAGATGGCTGGTTGGAACCGGATCACCCTCCGGCTCTCCCAGCTCATCCCAGCTTCCGTACACCGCCGGGGTGGACAACTCGAGGTCGGGAACCACGATGGCGATGGCGTAAGTGCCTACCAACGGCCGGCGACTGATCCGTTCGCCGCGCCCTTCCAGAACCGCCAAGCCACCGGAGAGACAGAATGGAACATCGGCGCCGAGTCCGAGCGCAAGCTCGGGAAGACGGTCGGCGGGCAGCCCGAACAGCCCGGCGGCGATTGCCAGTCCGGCGGCGGCGTCGGCGCTCCCACCGCCCAGTCCGGCGGCCACCGGAATGTTCTTGTCCAGGCGCAACACGATGGGCTGGGAGGAGCCGACTTCGGCTCGCACCGCTTCGGCCGCCCGCCACGCCAGGTTGTCGTCGGAGGCGTCCATGCCGTCGACCTCGAACTCATCATTGTCCGAAAATCCGAGTACCAGGCGATCGGCCAACGACACCGACTGCGCCAGGGAGATCAGCGGGTGGTACCCATCGGAGCCTCGGCTCGAAACCACCAGGCCGAGGTTGACTTTCGCAAAGGCCTCCGCCGCCTGCTCAGGCATCGACCACCTCCGCCAGCGCCAGGAACTGCTCCACGGGCAGGTCTTCGGGCCGAGCGCGCGGGTCGATCCCGGCTGCCGCCAACACCGGCTCGGCATCTGCCAGGGTCGTACCGAGAGAGCGGCGCAGCATCTTGCGGCGCTGACCGAAGGCGGTGGCGGCCAGCCGGGCGGCGGTGGCGGCATGAGCGGACGGGTGGTGACGGACAATCTCGACAACGGCCGAGTCGACTTCGGGTGGGGGGTAGAACACGGTGGGCGGAACCCGGAAGGCAAGTCGCGGCTTCCCATACAGGCCAGTGATCACACTGGGAATGCCGTACACCCGCGAGCCGGGACCGGCGGTGAGCCGCTCGGCAACCTCCCGCTGCACCATGACCACGAAACGCTCGGGTTGGGAGCCGGCCTGCAGCCAATCCAGCAGCAGGCTGGTCGACAGGTAATAGGGGAGGTTCGCTACCACCGTCCACGAGCCGGCCGCCAGTGGGGCGGTCGCGGCATCTGCGAAACGAACCTCAACATTGTCGAGTCCACCCAGGACCTCGCCCAACACCGGACGCAACCGCTGGTCGACTTCGTAGGCAAGCACGCGGGCGCCGGTGGCGGCCAGCGCCCGGGTGAGGGTGCCGGTCCCGGCTCCCACCTCGAGCACCTGGTGACCGGGACCCACCCCGGCCAGGTCGACGATCTTGTCAATGATGTTCGGATCGATCAGGAAGTTCTGGCCGAGTCGTTTCGCAGGGCTCACATCGTGTCGGCGGAGCAAACCGACGATCTCGGCTCGACCCTGGGCTCCGCTAGACACCGAAGATCCGTTCGGCGGCCGCGGTCGTCAGCCGCTCAACCTCGTCGATCTGGACCCCCCAGACTCCAGCAAGCGCCTCGCCGATCAGCACCACCCGGGCGGGCTGGTTTTCCTCGTCCCGGAACGGGGGCGGGGTGAGCAGCGGGGTGTCGGTTTCGACCACCGTCCGCTCCGGCGGCGCCTCGGCAGCTCCTCTCCGGATGGTGTCTCCGTTCTTGAAGGCGAGCGGGCCGGCATAGGAGAAGGTGGCATCGAGCTGGCGGAACCGTTTGGTCCACCGGGGACCGGCCGTCCAGCAGTGCAAAACGGTCCGCGGGCCGACGCCGGTTGCCTCCAGGATCTCATAGAGCGCCGAAAAGGCATCGCGACAGTGCACGATGAGCGGCAGGTCATAGGCCTGGGCCAGCTCGATTTGGGCCCGGAACACGTCGATCTGCACGCCCCGGGGCGAGAGGCTGCGATAGAAGTCGAGGCCGATCTCCCCCACCGCGTCTGCCTGTTCTGCCAGTGCAGTGATGCGGGCGGCCTGGCCGGCCCACTCGGTGGCGTCGTGCGGGTGCAACCCCGCCGCCCACTTGATTCGAGCATCTTTCGACGCCAGCCTGCGACCGGCCGCGGATGACACCGCGTCAACTCCCGGCACCATCACCCAGCCAATCCCCGCCTGGGCCGCCCGTTCCATTGACTCGCCCGGCTCGGCTTCCGCCAATTGGAGGTGGCAGTGGGTGTCGACCCACACGGAGGAACCCTCAGCCTTCTTCGATGCGTGGAAACAGAGGATCGCCGCGCCGTACCGTCAGCTCCGGGAACACCCCGAAGACCGCGGTCTTGGTGTACGGAGCGGTGTCGGGCCGTCCCTCGAGCCCAAGTTGGCCCCACAAGCGGCCGGCCGCATTCGGCATGACCGGCGAGATGAGGATCGCCCCGACCCGTAGTGATTCGAGCAACGCGTTCAAGACCTCATCGAGCCGACCCGCCCGATCCGGATCCTTCGCCAGCGCCCACGGTGCGTTCTCTTCCACGTAGGCGTTGGCGGCGCCGAACAGCCGCCAAACCTCGAGCAACGCATCGTTGAACGCAAACCGCCGAAACCCGCCGAGCGCCTCGAGTGCGCCGGAGGCCGCGGCCCGCAGCTTCTGGTCCGACTCCTCGCTCCCGGCAACCGCCGGAACCGAACCGGCTCGATAGCGCTCAACCATATTCAAGACGCGGTTGGCGAGGTTGCCGAGGTCGTTGGCCAGGTCGGCGTTGTAGCGGTCCACCATGCCCTCCCAGCTGAAGTTCCCGTCCGGGCCGAAGGAGACATCGCGCAAGAAGTGATAGCGGTACCCGTCGACGCCGAAGGTTTCCATCAGCTGGCGGGGCGCGATTTGATTGAGAGCCGTCTTGGACATCTTCTCGCCACCCACCAGCAGCCAGCCGTGGGCCGCGATCTGGCGGGGTGGTTCGACACCGGCGGCCATCAGCATGGCCGGCCAGATGACGGCGTGGAACCGCAGGATGTCCTTTCCGACCAAGTGGACGGCCGGCCACCACTTGTGAAACTGGCCCTCATCCTGGCCGTATCCGATGGCAGTTGCGTAGTTCATGAGGGCCTCGACCCACACGTAGGTGACCTGCTTCTCGTCCCAGGGAATCGGGATGCCCCAGGCAAGCGAGGCCCGGCTGATGGAGAAGTCTTCAAGGCCCTGCTTGATGAAGCCCACCACCTCGTTGCGCCGGGTGGGTGGGAACACGAAGTCGGGATTCGCCTCGATGTGAGCAAGGAGCGCATCGCCGTACTTGGAGAGTCGGAAGAAGTAGTTGTCTTCACTGAAACGCTCCACCGGACGGTTGTGGATGGGGCACAACCCGCCTTCCAGCAGGTCCTCCTCTCGGTAGTAGTCCTCACAAGGCACGCAATAGAGCCCCTCGTAGCGGGCGGCGTAGATGTCCCCGTTGTCGTACAGAGTCTGCAGAAAGGCCTGTGCCCCCCGCTTGTGACGCTCGTCGGTGGTGCGGATGAAGTCGTCGTTGGAGATCTCGAGAGACGACCAAACGTCCCGGTATTGGCTGCTGACGTCATCGACCAGCTGTTGCGGTGTCAATCCCAGTTCTTCGGCGGCGCGGGCGATCCGCAAGCCGTGCTCATCGGTGCCCGTTAGATACCAGGCATCTTCGCCCGCCAGCCGATAGAAACGGATGAGGGCATCACCCACCACGGTCGTGTAGGCATGCCCGATATGGGGCGAGTCGGTGACGTAATAGATGGGAGTCGTGATATACATGAGGTGTAGGGAGGCTAGTGGGGACCGCGTCCAGCACGGGGGCGAGATCACGCGACCGCGCTCGGCGGCTGACAGGAGTGTATGCTGGCAACCTGTGGGGGTCAGACGTCATAGAGAGGTATGAATGGACACCGGTATTGTCCGCAAGATGGACGACCTCGGCAGGATTGTTATTCCAGCCGAGACGCGTCGCCTATTCAACATCCGCGAGGGTGATCAGCTGACCATTTGGGTGGACGGCGAGAACATCACCATGCGGAAGCTGGAAGCGACCTGTACGTTTTGCGGTTCGACAGAGAGCATTCGGGCATTCCACGGTAAAGGCATTTGCCCGAATTGCAGCGGTGAGCTGCAGAACGGCAGCCACTAGGGACCAGAATTGGATTCGAGGCGCCGTCTGGCGGCCTCGTACAACGAGCGGCGACGCACCGAGTGTGCGTCTGCCGCGCGTTTAACGGCTTCACTGAACAGAACCCCGTCGTCGACCAGCCGCAAGACCAGCGCCACCGCCGCTCCCAGATCGCCCGTCACCTCGGGGGCTCCAGCCACCACTACCGTGAGCTCGCCTTTCGGCTGGTTCGCTCCTAGGTGGATCGCCGCCTCCGCCAGCGTCCCCCGCCATATCTCCTCGTGCAGCTTGGTCAGCTCACGCGCCACCACGGCCGCCCGGTTCTCTCCGAGGGCGTCGGCGAGAATGGCCAGCTCCTTGGAGGCCCGGGAGGCCGCGACGAAAAACACCATCGTGCGGGGCTCCCCGGCCAGTTCATCCAATCGGGCGACACGCCGGTCTTGTTTGCGAGGTAGGAAGCCCTCAAACACGAACCGCTCAGACGGCAGACCCGCTACCGCAACCGCCGCCGTCACCGCACTCGGCCCCGGTACCACGGTGATCACGGCTCCCACCTCCACTGCGGCCCGCACGGCACTCAGTCCCGGGTCGGCGACAGCCGGTGTTCCGGCATCGGTTACCAATGCAACCGTGTCTCCCCGCTCGAGATGCCCGGCCAGCTCGAGCGACCGGACATCCTCGTTGGCTACGAAGTAGCTGCGCAGCCGCACCTTCAAGCCGAGCGCGGCCATGAGCTTCCCGCTGCGCCGGGTGTCTTCGCAGTAGACGATGTCGGCCGACTCGAGTGCCTCGCGCAACCGGGGAGAGGCGTCGGACAAGTTACCTATCGGAGTGGCGCACAGTATGAGCGTGCCGGGCATGGCGGCAGCCTATCCAGCCACCGGCCCCGCCAGCTCTCCGCTGGTCGCGACCCGGTGCCCTCGCAGGACGGAACCAATCGGCGGTGGTCTCGCGGTGCCACTGAACTCAAGAACCCAGGAGGCACCTGATACACGGACAACGCGACCTGGACGCAGCAGGCGGATACCGATGACCGTCCCAGTCTGATCCACGCCGATCACCCACAGCGACTCCCGCATCCCGACACCGTGTGCGGACGAGCCGCGCAGAAGCAACGCTAGATATTGGCTGTACGGCCGAAGACCGCGCCAACGGTCAAGGAAACGGGTCGCCACCATCGTGGGCGGCGATGACCACTCCCCCGCTTGCAGGAACACCAGCATTAGCGCAGCGTACGGCCAGGGTCTCGAGTCAGGAAGCCGTATGACGTAACACGGTCGCGGTTGGCGACCGGCGACTGGCGACTGGCGACTGGCGACTGGCGACTGCCTACCACTTGGGCCAGAACTCGTCGCGAACGGATCGGCCTGCAACTGCGTCGGTGGAAACAACGAACAGCATGGTCGTGTCGCTGTGGGCGACGAAGGCGTACTCCTCGCCTTCGAACGCCAGCCCGCGATTGTCGGGACGGCCCGCCCCGACACCGAGCGAGGCGCTGGCCCAGCCGCCGAGCGTCTCGGCCAGTTCCCGGGCGTCGCGCGCCTCGTCACCTTCAAACAGCAGCACCAGCACAACGTCGGATCCTTTCCGTAGGACCCGGAACGCGTCGCCTCCCCACCCGGTAGCCGCTTGCAGAGCCTGGGCCGGGCTGACTCCGTCGGACAGGACCGCTCGGAACATTCGCTCACCGAAGACCCCGCGGTCGACCTCGGTGAAGCCCGACACCGGAATCGGCGGCAGGTCCACCTCGATGGCCAACTCGCCGGATCCATACAGCGGCGGGTGATAGATCTGCTCGGAGCTCACCGGGGGCTTGAGGTAAGCAGCGTCCAGGGTCGCCACCCCGCCGTCACCGATCAGCGTCTCCACAAACGCGCGACCGACGGTCGGGCCGTACTCCTCGAGCGCCGTGACGAATTCAGGTGGGGGTGTCCCTTCCTGCTGACACGAGATTTCTTCGAGGCGGATGGCAAATCGCTCGGTCGAGTCGAGGTTGTCCTCGACGTACTGGTCGGCGTGAAAGGCCGCATCTCCTTGCACGAGGGCCCACAGTCCCATGGCGGCTTCGACGTCACCGGATTGGCGCAAGGCCGACATGGTGTCCCACCATCGATACGCCTCATCGGTGGCGACGCTGAAGAGCTCGTCGACCAGATGACGCCGACCGAACGGCGTCAGATCGGTCAAGCCTTCCTCCAGAACCAGCATCCCGCGGCGGGTGTCATAGAAGCCCGGCAGGGAGCAGAAGCTCTCGAGGTCCGAAATGGCCTCCCCGTCGTCGAGAACGCCGAGCGCCCGCAATGATCCGACATCGACCCGTTCGTCGCCGGAACCCGCCAGACCATGCAGTGATTGGTAGCCGGCCTCCAGCTCCTCGGCCGACACGAAGCTAACGGGTGGCACCGTCAAGGGAAGCCCCCGAATGTCCCTTACTTGCTCGGCGAGCTCGGTGATCTGCTCATCCAAGCTACCCGGCAGTCGGACGGTGGTGGAAGTGGTGGCGCTGGTTCCACCGGACGTCGTCGTCGTCGAGTCGGTGGGAGGAAGGAACTCGTCGACGATCTCCTCCCGGCTGCCGGCGCAGGCGGCGAGGACGAGGGCGAGCCCACATCCCACCAGGATGCTTCGTTTCATAGCGGGGCATTCTCGTAGCTACTAGCCAGAAACATCGGCAAACAGCAGGTCGGCCCAAAGGAATACGTCAAGTAGAGAAGGCCGGCGGGGGTACCGCCGGCCTTCTCACAATTTGGGTGCAGTGGCGCCGTTTGGGGGGGCCTGTTGGCTCCACTACACCCGAGGACCGAAATTGGTCCCCCTTGAAGGTCCGCGCATCGTGACAGGGGGGCAGTCACCGGTGGCGTTCCCTCAAATCTCAAATGGTCCGGCTCCCAACCCTGTGGGCTCCTTCCCGTTCACCAGATTGGACACCGCAGCAGAGACGAAGTTCTCAAAATCCCCTGAGAAATTTCGCGATAACGGTTAGCGTTCGCGTGTCTAAGGGAGGCCTGCCGCGGCGTGCAGAACCAAGACGACTTCCAGCTGGTAGCGGCTGCTACTGCCGGAGAGCTTGAAGCGTTTGGCGAGCTCGTCCGTCGGCATCAGGATTTTGTATATGGATCGGTGCTACGAGTTGTGAAGAATCCAACCCTTGCTGAGGACATCTCCCAGGATTGCTTCCTGAGGGCCTACCGGGCGCTCCCGAATTTCCGAGGTGACAGCCAGGTTCGGTCGTGGCTATACCGGATAGCTCACAATCTGGCGATCAACGCGGTAACCCGTCGCCGGGAATACCCGACTGAGATCATGCCCGAGATCCTGGCGACCGCTGATGCCGGTCCGGAACGATCCGCCGAAATGACCGATCTGGGCCGGGCGATGGGACAGGCGATCGAGTCGCTGTCAGATGATCTGAAGCAACCGCTCGTGCTGCGGGAACTCCAGCACATGTCCTACGAAGCGATCGCCGACGAGCTCGACCTCCCACTCAATACGGTCCGCACCCGGATCTTCAGAGCCCGGCGGGCCCTCCAGTCACAACTTGAGGATTGGCGATGACGGTCTGCAGCATCACCGACGTGCAACGCATCGACTTCGCGGAAGGCTCCGACGAATCCATCGACGAGCACGTCATGACCTGCGATGAGTGCCAGGCGTTCCTGGCCGACCTGTGGCAAGGCCAGCTTCAGACCGACTTGAGCGAGCCGGTCATGCGGATCGTTGGCCTCGAGGAGTTCGTGATCGCCGTCATCAAAGAAGGCGGCGGCATTCTGGCGAGGATCGGAGAGGCGCTGCGCGTCTACGGCATGGGAGAGGAAAGCCAATGAATCTGGATACCACTATCGGCACTGCCATCACGGTCGCCGTTGTCATTGTCGTGGCATTGATCGCCAAAAAGGTTCTCACCAAACGCGCCCCCGAGCAGATGGGCGAGCTGATCGCCCAGCTGGTGCCCGTGGTCATCCTGACCGCGGTGGTGGTCGGAATCCTGGTGATCCTCGATCCCGACCAGACCGACAGGCTGCTCGACTCCACCATCAGCTTTGTCCCAAAAGCCCTGATTGCGGTTCTCGTCATCATTCTCACCCGCAGCGGGGGCAAAATCATCGGCCTATTTGTGGAGAGCGCAATGCGCAGCATCTCTCCGATACTCGCTCGTCGGGTCAGCCTGGCCATTTCCAGCGTGCTGCTGGGCATCGGCGTCATCATCGCCCTCGATCAGCTCGGTGTGAGCACAGACATCATTCTGCTGCTGGTGGCGGCGCTGGCGTTCGGAACGGCGCTGGCGGGCGGGTTGGCGGTTGGTCTCGGATCGCTGGCGATCTCCCGCCAGGTCGCAGCCGGCAGATACGTCCAGGACCGATTCCGGCCCGGCCAGTTGCTCAGCATCGACGGCGTACAGGGCCGCCTACTGTCGGTCGGCCTGTCGGCCACCCATCTCGAGGCCGACGGCGGAGCGGTCTACGAAGTGCCAAATGAGAGGTTCCTGCAGGGTCCGGTAAAGGTCTTGGCAGACTGAACCGAAGCTCTCAACCACCCATAGTTTCTAGAGACAATCCGCCGGCACTCACTTAGACTAAATGCCCAGAGCGGGAAAACCTGTCTACAGAGGGGTTTAGTGACTTCTTCCACTCGCCGTCGTCGGCTGATGCTCGCCATCTCGGTGGTGGCGTTCGCGGCCGTGCCCTGGCTGTTTGTCCCCCAACCCGAAGCGTTCGCCCAGGTTGACACCACCAGTACAACCGCTCCCACGACCACTACGACAGCCGCGCCAACCACCACGACCACCGTCGCGCCGACCACAACCACCACCCGGCGCACCACGACCACGCGGCGAACCACCACCACCACAACCGTTCCACCGACTACCACAACGGTGGCCACGACAACCACCACGACGATTCCTCGTGCCACCACCACCCGGCCGCCCCGACCCACCACCACCACGCTCATCGTCACGACCACCACCGGTTTCGTGCCACCAGAGAATCCGCCCGACGACCCCGCTGGGCCTTCCGACTCCGGCTTCGCCGGCCTTCCGCCGTGGACCCTCCCCTTCGTGGGAGCCGGCGCCATGCTGGCTGCCATCGTGCTCGCCACCGGCATCATTCGCCTGGCCACCCAGGGACTCCCAGCTGTCGGGCGCGCTTTCGGCTCGCTCGCTTACAAGACCTCGAATGGGTGGGGAAGCCTGACCACGCGACGACCGGATCCGCCCGTCCAGTTCACCGGGCCGAAGCCGTCGCTCGGTGCGAGGATTGGAGGCTTCTTCCTCGCCCTCACCAGTCCCCTGCGTCGGCTCGGCAACGTCTTCACGGACCGTCAAACCTCAGCTCGCCGGCTACGGATCCACGGCCAGAACACCGCCGGAGGCATTCGGGACCGGATCGTGTTGCGAGCTCGCATGGCGAGAGCTCGCATCAGTCGGACCCGATCTTCGGTCGATGGTCAGAAGCGCTACTGGTGGCTGCGCTTTCGCCGATTCCTCCCTTGGCTCAGATAGCCGGATATCGGTCCTGCCCTCGCGCCGGCCTGACGAATCGCGTGTGCCGGCCTCGGTGGCGGCCTATGATGCCAATCCGTTCGGGGGTGTAGCTCAGCCCGGCAGAGCACTACGTTCGCAACGTAGGGGCCACGGGTTCAAATCCCGTCACCTCCACGGCAACGCCTCCGGCGTTGCACACAGATTTGAACCCCGCGATGAGCCACAAGGCGAAGGCACGATCCCGGCGGTCCCCAAGGCGATTTCGTGGCTCCCGGGTGCGGCATCTCGAGCGAGGGTTGGGGCGCATACCCCAATTGAGGATCAGGGGTTTCCCCGATGGACTCAGGCGCGCTGCGGGCGGACAATGTCTGCATGGCTTGTCGAAGGGCCGCGGCATCTCGCGGCCCGGATCGCAGGAGGTGATCGCAATGACAGGTCGAAACTCCAAGACCATGGTGATGGTGCTGGGTGCACTCGTGGCGCTCGCCGGTCTGCTTCTGGTATTTGGGGCGATTGCTCCCCTGACGGAACATCGCGATGCGGACGGGTACTACATGAGCGCCCCTTCCACGGTTGATCGGCCGTCCCACGCCATCGTCGCCCGCGACATCGACATCCTGAGGGGACGGTACGAGACAGTGGTCGAGAGCTCGGTAGTCCTGGCTTTCGTGGGTGACCCGGCTGACGTCCGGATGCAGGGGGTCGCATCAGAACCCGCGCTCTTCATGGGCATCGCTCGCACCACTGCCATCGATGAGTACCTCGCCGGGGTAGCTCACGACGAAATCACCGGTTGGGAAGCCGACCGCGCCGACATAATCGACCTCGAGTACACAACTCACCGGGGGACGGCCCCGCCGGGTCCTCCGGGCACCGAGACGTTCTGGGTGACATCGGTTTCCGGCACCGGGCTACAAACGCTGGATTGGACGATCGAATCCGGGGACTGGTCGGCGGTCATCATGAACGCCGACGCCTCTGCCGGGGTGACGGCCGAGCTGGCATTCGGAGCCGCGCCTTCGAATATCGATGCGATTGCCTGGACCACGTTGACGGCCGGGCTGATCTCGCTGATCGGCGGCGGGTTGCTGATGTACTCCGGGCTCCGCCGCGGCGGGGACTCGACGTCGCTCGACCCCAGGCAGCTCAACGCGGAACCGTCACGGCAGTCCGAGACGGCACGGGAGCGAATCACTTCCAGAAGCTGAGCCGTCGTGGCCGAGACGGAGCGCCGGATCGCAGTGACTCAGCAGACATCGCCCCTCGGCTGCCGGCGCACGGTCCATTGGAAGTACCCGCGCTACTCCGCGATCCGGCGCCCCGGAATAGGGTGAGACCAGACATGACGATGAACGACGGCCTCCTCTACGCACCCCGGCTGCCGGCAATCTTCAATGAGTAGCCCACCGACTCAGATCTCCTCGGCTCGCGACGCAAAGGCCGTCGAGGACTATTTCAACGGTTTCCACGACGGCTTCATTCGAACCATCTCACTCGTTTCGCACGATCAGTTCCATGCCGACGCGGATGGAAGTATCGGTCATGAGACCACAGGAAACTTCCACGTCGAGATGGAGCTGGCCCACTACAACTATGGTGGCCGCCTCCAGAAGCATGACCGGGTGATCGAGGCCACCTTCTTCGGAGTTAGTGAATTCCTCCTCGATATGCGAGGCCGGGGGCCGGAGAGTTGGCCCATCATCGCCCTCGAATTCCCACCCGAAAGTGACCACTTCCGTGCCCGCTTGACGTGGCATCGGCTCGTTGAGGGCGCATGGACAACGCAACGGGCCACCTTGTTTCGATTCACTTCGGCCCAATTCGAGGAAGTCGGATAGACGTTCGGATCAGCCGGTGACGATGATTTCGACCCGGCGGTTTTGGCGGCGGCCGTCGGGATTGTCGGTGCCGTCGTCATTGGTGTTCGGTGCAATCGGATTGGTCTCACCAAGTCCCGCCGCGGAGAGGGTTGAGTCTGGGAGCCGGTCAGCCAGGTTCACCACCACTGCCACGGCCCGTTGGAGGGAGAGTTCGAGGTTGGATTCGCTCGAGCCGATGGAATCGGTATGCCCAATCACCTCAATAGTGGGACTGGCGACGCCCCCCTCGGCGATGGCTAGCGCCACAGCCGCCAGGGTTTCATCCGCTTCCGGCGTCAGGGTCGCCGACCCGAACTCGAACAACACCAACTCCTCCACCGTGTAGACCTCGACCCCTTGCTTTCTCCCCACCTCGATCCCGCGTTTCAACGGCTCCTTGGGCGCGTCGCTGGCGAATAGGGACAGGCACAAGGCGTCCAGATCGATTTCGAGACCGCCTACGTCCACCGCTCCACCGACGTAGATGCCGCCGTCGCAAGAGCCAAGCTCGAGCCCGAGGCCCACCGCCGGCATTGCCACCTGCCACCGTCCCGAAGCGTTCCCATCTGTCCAGTCGCCCGAGCCCGTGCAGGTCGCCCACTCGAACTCGCCGGTCAAATCGGCTCCGTTCCCCGCCCCCGGCTGCACAACGCCCGCCTTGCCGACCGATCCCACTGGGGCGAACTCGAGCTCGATGTTGCCAACCCGCACCCCACCGAGGACGACGTCGAGGGCGCCGGGAGCAATCTCCAAACCCGCCAGACCAACTTCGAAGTCTTCTCCCGGGACGAGGCCGATGGTCTCGAGGATTCCGAACCCGGAGGTGAGATCAGATAGGTCGATGCCCAGAACGCCCGGTCGGACAAACACGCCCGACAGCGACCCGTCATCGGCAATGTCGAGCGCCAGCGGGCCGACGTCGTCCCCGTCGAACAAACCGACATAGAACCCGACACAGTCGGAGAGATTTCCGCTCAATGTCGTCGTGGTCGTGGCCTGGGTGGTGGTGGTGGTGGTGGTGGTGGTGGCTTGCGTTGTCGGTGTTGGTGTGACCTCAGCTACCGAAGTGTCGTCGCCGCCGCAGGCCGCGGCAACCATTGCCAGCGCCACCAGCAGCATCACGGGTCGCGGCGTCCTCACCGTTGCCTTCCCGTTTCAGAACGTCCGTCCAAATATACCGGGGGCTAAGACCTCAAGGGCCGCCGACGACTTCGGCTACCGGACCAAATACGAATTCGATTCGACGATTGGCCCGGCGACCCTCAACGGTGGAGTTGGAAGCTGCGGGTTGGGCCTCGCCGAAGCCGACGGCCTTGAGCCTCTCCGGCGCGATACCGCGCGACACCAGATAGTCGACCGCCGCGCCAGCCCGTGCCTCACTGAGTCCCTGGTTGAACTCTGCAGTGCCCACCGAGTCGGTGTGACCCTCGACGATCGTTCCGAGCGAGAAGTCACGCGTGAGAATCGCCGCCCCGATCTCGAGTACGCCGACCAGCTCCGGTGTCAGCTCGGCACTCCCGAATGCGAACGAGGCTCCACTCCGGATGGCACCGGAAGTCACACCGTTCGCTACCCGGAACTCGTACTCGGGGAATGGGGCCAAAAGCTGGAAGACGCCTGGCATGGTGTAGACCCAGAAGGCGGTGTAGAGGCCTTCCTCCACCTGAAGCTCGTCCACAACCGCATCAGCTCCGTACGCGGCAGCTGCACCTCCGACAATGATCTGGCGCACGTCTTCGTTCGGGATCGTCCCGGTGAGATGGAGGATGCCGTCGGCCACCCTGGCGTTGAAGTCGGGAGAGGTCAGATTGGTGATTTCGACTGTGTTGACAATGTCGTCTAGTCCAAACACTCCGGCAACTGTTGATTCGAAGAGACCGAGAAACTCGGGGTTGGGAGCATGTCCGGTGAGCTCGATGCGGTCACCTTCGACGGTGATGGTGCCGTCGGTGATCATCGGCAGCAGGCTCAGGCCGGTCGGCGCCCGGTTCAGCCACTCGGGCGAATCGACCTCCGGCGAAACAACCAGGTCGGATTCGACGAACGGGGCATAGGCAATGTTGGCAGCGTTCAGGAGGCGCTCAGCAGTCTCCTGGTCTGGCACCACTCCCGACAGCCGGAAATGCCCCGGCTCGAGGGTGGCGATCAGCCTGGCCCGTGGCTGCGCCGCCACCGTCGTTGTCGTGGTTGAAGACGGAGTGGTGGTGGTGGTAGTAGTAGTCGGCGTTGTGGTTGGCGGACTCGTTGTAACGGTCGCCGACAACACCTCGACGTCTCCCCGTACATTCCGCACTCCGTCGACATCCTCGATGGCGGCGACTACTTCACCGAGCTGGTCGGCACCGCTCACACCAACCGTTACGTCCCGGCCTTCGACGCTGATATCGACACCGTCGAGGCCGCCGGCCACCAGCGCCGCGTCGACCCGCTCCCCGATATCGGTCTCGAACCTGTTGACCCCCCAGACAACGGCCACGGCTGCCAGAACCAGCCACATGAGACCGAGTGCCCCTATTTGCCTGACATTTCTCCTGCGAGCTTCGATAAGCCCTCTCCTCCCTTGGACCACGCAGAGTAGTCGACACCCACCCGGCACGTGTTCGCGAATTCGAACTCTAGCCTATTCGGATTCCTTGATATCTGCCGCGTCGCGTGGGCGGTGGCGTCAGATTCGACGCCACCGCCCGGTTCCGCTCGACTGGCGTGGGACATCCCCCGGGCACTTACGTCAGTCGTCATCAATTTCGAATTCGGCCACCACCCCGCCGTGGTCGGAGGGCCATAGCGGGCGCGGGAGCGGCCCCGGGTCGAGAAGTGTGTCCACCACCGCTACCTCCTCGGCCTCCAGGCCGTCACCCCGCCACATCACGTAGTCGATGCGGGAGTCGTCGAGGACATCTGTCGGGTCAGCGAGGCTGGCGTCGTGCCCGAAGGTGAACCCCGGACCCTCCCCTTCTTCCAGCCACGCATCAGCAAAGCCGCTACCCAGGAAGATGTCGGCTGCATCGATGATCCCGAATGGCGTGACGCCCACCTCGGCATTGAAGTCACCTACGAGCACCACCTGTCGCCGACCGGTGTTGAGCGGTGAGGTCGGCGAGGTGACCAGCTCGGTAGCTTGTTGGGCTCGCACAAGTGGACTCACCGCTTCCAGGTGAGTCGACACGAACCTGAACTTCTTTCCAACCTCCGGTACTTTGACGTCGATCGATACCCACTGTCGGAGGAAAGGGAGGGCACCAAACGGCGTGTCGAACACGAAGAAGTTCTCGTAGTTGCCCGATTGTGGATTGGAGAGCTTCAGGCCGGACCCCAGGTCGGTGCGAGCGAGAATCACATCGCTGATGGCCAAGCCCGCGCTCAAGGCTGTGTTTGGCGGGAACGGCGGAGATGGAAGGTCAATCTCGGCCGCGAACTGGAAGCCGGTCTGCGAAACCACCGCCTCATATTGCAGGCCCCGATCGGCCAGTTCGGCGATGATCAGGTCCACGAAGTTGGCGACCTCGACGCCATTGACGGTCCATACCGCAGCCTCTTGTAGACCGACAAGGTCGGCGCCACTCTCTTCGATCTCGGCCGCCACCGCCGCCATTCGAGCCCACGGATTGCTGCCGGGGTCGACCCCACCGAGGGGTACGTCGCCCAAAGCTTGGAAGAACGCTCCCAGCAAAGCTTGCTGGAACTCGTCCGGATTAGTGGCCGTGACTACCGGCTCCAGATCGGCCCCGAAGTAGAGGTTCCGAGTCATGACTGTGAACTCAGCCTCGCGATCCTCGTCATTGTGGTCGGCTCCGGCCGGTCCAGGTAGCCCGGCCACCATCGCCACCACGACAGCTACCAGCAGCCATCGAACATTCTTCCTCAGCGCCATGACACCCTCCTTTGTATCGGACCCTGGCTTGGGCGGCCTCGGCCACCACTGCGAGTGTAGCGAATAGAACGCTCCTGGTGGCTAAGAACCAATCGACGGCCGGCTCAGGGAGCCGAGGTGGATCTGGTTCGCCCGTTGCGGACGGCGTTGGTGAGGGATTGACAAGAACCTGAGTCAATGGCGGCCGAGGAGCTGAACGTAATTCGAGGCCCCGGAGCGGGGCCTCGAATTACCAGAGTTGGGGTCGGTTACGGAGTCAGGGTGTCTTCGGTGATCCGCTCTTGCTGGGGAGCCGGGGCGCCAGCCAGGCTGAACCCGCCTTCGGTGGCCCTGCTCGCCCAGATGAGACCGAAGCCGGCGAGCAACGCGAACATGCCGATGCCTGCCGTGATGCCGGAAACGCCGAGGCCAAGCTGCAGGGTCGAGTGGGTGACGGTGCCAACACCGAGCTCACCAATTAGACCGTGGGCGGTGCCGCTCCAGGCCTGTCCGCGAGCCGGGCCCTCGAGGGGATGCTTGCGGTCGAAGTCCGTCCAGTACTTCCCGTCGACTTCGACGGTATAGGTACCGGCATCGAAGAACTCGCCGTTGTACTCGACGCCCTCTGCCAAGGTAACGGTCTGAGACCCATGCAGCGTGTGATAGGTGATGGTGGCCATCTGGTACATGTACTCAGATGCCGTGTTCACCAGCGGGTCATCGGGGTTCAGATCCGACTCGACGACCGGGTAGTCCCAGGCGACGGTGAGCAGCTCGAGGATCGCATCGGCACCCTCGGTGGTGCCACGATCGATGAGCTGACCGTCCTCGTTGTAGTTGAGCGTCACGTTCTGGGATTCGCTGAAGGCTTGCAGGGAGTCGTACCCCGCTTGCACTTTGCCGTAGGCGACGCCGCCCGCGACTACGAAGACCATGCCGACCACTACAAGCACTATGCCGAGTGTTCTTAGGCGCTTGACCATTCTGTTTCCTCTCCTAGCTATTTGTGAAATTCGTCACAAACTATCTGGTTGGGTCATGTGAATCTTTTCACAATGTCCTATGATCATTTCCTATATCGGCAAACGTCGATAGGGCCTTTAGCCCCTGTGGGACTCAGTGATATCCGCTTGGATCAGGCAGGATTCCTACTGATGACTCCAGGAGGCCGCTCCCCTAGCCGGGATGATGTCGTAGAACCGGCTCGAGAGCGAGATCTTCGAGTGCACGGGCAAACGCATGCAGCACGGAACGCCGCACGCAGTACCAGGTTCTCGGCCCATCCTTGCGGGCAAAGAGAACGTCGGCCTCACGCAGGATTCGCAAATGCTCGCTCACGGTCGATTGAGCGAGGCCGCTGTCATCCATGATTTGGCCCGCGACGGACGGGATGCACCGATCGAGTTGCTGGAGGATTCGAATCCGAGCGGGATGGCCAAGCGCCTTGGCGACGCGAGCCATGGTTTCCCCAGTCATCCGCGCCGGGTCGGGAAGGCCTGCTTCAGTGCAGGCAGGTGCGGCAGCTCTGGTCATGTCGTCTCCCGGAGAGGGCACAATATTGTTGTGAACAGTTTCACAAATCGGCGAATGCCGATAGAGGCGTTGGTCACGTGGGTCGGCGATTACCGGTTGGCCGCCTCCGGGAAGTCGTCATCGTTGACGAGACGAAGCTCGCCGTAGCCGACCGGCTCGGGAGTGGGGGGAATCCGGGTGGTCTGCGGCCGATCCCGCACTGCGTTGAGGGCCGCGAGGTAAGCGACGAACATCCCGTCGAACGCAAGGCTGAGCAGCAGCAAAGGTATCGAGCCGCTGAAGATGGCGGCCAGCAGCGTGACGAGAGCGGCGCCGACGAGAGCAACCATTACGCGCCGGCGGCGAGCCAGCAAACGCCGGCGCTTCAGTTCGAGAGGATCGATGGATTCCGACCGCAGCGACGCGAGTTTGGCAAGGCGCCGATCGAACGAACGGGTGGATGTCAGCGGCGCGTCGTGGCGAGAATCGATGAACGAAGGCAGCAACAGCGCGGCCCACAGGCCCCCGAGAACTACCAAGACAACAACTAATTCCAAGCCCGATTCCTCTTGCTCCAACGCAGTCGCCACCTTAGTCCGCGAAAAGTGTCGCCCACAACTAACTACGCCCCACCGGCCTGGACCACCAGAAGTGGCGGCTAGTGGTGGCGGGTATCCGACTCGCTGAGGAGAGATACCGCGTGCACCAGGGCCGGCCTGATCACGCCGAGAGACTCCTCGACACCGGAGGTTGAGCCGGGAAGATTAACGATCAAAGTCGAACCAGTGATCCCGGCGACACCCCTCGAAAGCATGGCGTGCGGATGCTTGGCCGCGGCGCGGGCCGCCTCGACCAAACCCGCGGCCGGACGCTCAATCAGCGCAGCAGTAGCTTCTGGCGTGACATCGCGGGGGGCAAACCCGGTTCCTCCCGTGGTAACGATGAGATTGGTCCCCGCTTCGATCCATTCACGCAGGGCTCCCTGGATCTCGTCAATCTCGTCGGCCACTACCCGCCAGTCGACCTCAAAGCCCAGTCCGGCCAGGATGGCGATGGCCGTTGGGCCGGACACATCTTCGGCCTCGCCACGACTCACCCGGTCGCTGACGGTGAGCACTGAAGCTCTCATCTCGCCCATTCGCCCGACCTCCCGCCCGACTTCTCGAGCAACCGCACCGCGCTGATTTCCACGCCTCGCTCGATCCCCTTGACCATGTCATACAAAGAAAGCGCGGCTACCGACGCAGCCGTCAATGCCTCCATCTCGACACCGGTCGGTCCGGTAGTCCCGACCCGGGTGATGATGCGAGCCCCCTCGTCGGACTGCTCGATGTCGACTTCCACGCTGGTTATGGCCAGCGGATGGCACAGCGGAATGAGTTCGGGGGTGCGTTTAGCCGCCTGGATGCCGGCAATGCGCGCCACCGCCAGCGCGTCTCCCTTCGGCAGCTCGCCGCCGAAGAGGGCGGCGGCGGTCGCCGGCTTCATGCGCAGATTCGCCTCGGCGACCGCCAGTCGCGGCGAATCCCGTTTCCCCGCCACATCGATCATGTGGGCATGCCCGTCCGCATCCAGATGGGGAAGTTGGCCCATCAGTCCTCCTGGGACCGAGGGAGATCAAAGGCCCTCGGTGAACTCCGTTACGAAGGCACGATAGCGAGCACCGAAGTCAGCATGGGCCGCCCCGAGGACGGTGGAGGCCTCCAGGTAGCCGCTCGGCGTGCCGGCATCGAGCAAGTCGTCGCATGCAACGTAGCCCAGGCACGATCCCGACTCGCCGACGACGTTGATGGCGTCGGTCAGTTGGAGTTCGCCTCCAACCCCCGGCGGTGTGTGGTCGAGTGCGTCGAAGATCTCTGCGGTGAATAGGTATCGTCCAATCAGGCCGAGCTTGGACGGAGCCGCCTCCACTCCGGGCTTCTCAATAGCTCCGAGCACTTCGACAATGTGCTCGTCGCGCCACTCGCCGGGAACGATGAAGCCGTAGCGAGCCAGGAACTCGGTGCCGAGCTCTCGGAGGCACACCACCGACCCGGCCTGGGCGGCCACCGCCATGGACGGGAGCACATCGCCGTCCGGGTACACGAGGTTGTCGACGAGAAGGGTGTAGAACCCTCGATTGCCGACGGCACCAGCCGCGGTGCGCACCGCGTCCCCCAGGCCGCGGGGAACATCCTGCACGATGGGGTAAACCGTGACCTCCTCGAGGCCAGCGAGAGGACCCTCCTCCTGGGAGTTGAAGTGACGCTCGATGAGAACCCCAACTCCGGGGTCGACCACCACGAAGATCTCCCGGGCACCGGCCCGGGCCGCTTCTTCAACCACCCATTGCACGGCCGGCCGGTCGACGATCGGCAGCATGGCCTTGGGAAGGGCGCGGGTAGCCGGCCGCATTCTCGTGCCGCGACCGGCGGCCGGTATGACCGCGACTTCAACGTCCATGTACGGGCCCCTTTGCACCGCTGGCATCCGGTGGTGATCGGTCAGCGCCCAGCCACCACCTGTGATCACATTACAACGGCTACCATTTCCCGCTGTCAAGAAGGGACAAAATTGATTGGCATATTCGGCGGTTCGGGTTTCTACGACTTCCTCGACGATCCAAAACGGGTGGCCGTCGACACCCCGTACGGCCCACCATCGGCCGAGTTTTCGGTAGGCACCTTCCAGGGCATCGAGGTCGCATTCCTGCCCCGGCATGGCGCCGACCACCAATTCCCGGCCCATCGAGTCCCGTTTCGAGCCAACGCCTGGGCCATGAAGGAACTCGGGGTCGACCGCGTTATCGGGCCGTGTGCCGTCGGGAGCCTCCAGCTGCATATCGAACCCGGGCACCTCGTCGTTTCCGACCAGCTGGTCGATCGCACCTGGGGTCGGGACAACACCTTCTTCGACGGCCCCGAAACCCGCCACCTCGGGTTCGCCGATCCCTATTGCTCAGAACTGCGGCCGCTGGCCGTGGCCGCATGCCGGGAGGCGGGAGCCGGGACCCATGACGGCGGCACCGTGATCGTCATTCAAGGTCCGCGCTTTTCCACCCGAGCCGAGAGTGCCGACTTCGCTCGCGCCGGCTGGCACACCATCAACATGACCCAGGCGCCGGAGGCACAGCTCATCCGTGAGCTCGAGCTTTGCTATGTCAACATTGCCGTGGTCACCGACTACGACACCGGCGTCGAAGGTGAGATCGAGCCGGTGACCCATGCGGCTGTGCTCGAGAAATTCAACGCCACCCTCGGCACTTTGCGAGACGCCCTCGCCCGGCTGATTCCAGAAGCGGCCAAGACGCCGCGTCGGTGCCAGTGCGCCACCGGGATGCAAGCCGCCGGTTGACCAATCACCGGCCACCCCCAACCAGCGGCATGTCGGGAACCTATCTCAGGGCGCCACCAGAACCACGATTCCGCCGCCGGCAACTGCCGCCGCCACCCGCCACGCATCTTCCGCTGGCACCGCAACGAGGGCGGTGGGGCCGGAGACGCTGAAGCGATCCGGGTCGTCCGATGAGACAACTACACCTGGTACGGCCGTGTCATCTCCGGACAGGACGAGCCGGATGGCGGTCCCGGGAGCGAGGCGAGCCGGCACTTCGAGGGCGAGCGCCCACCACCCCTCCGGCACGGTGACCGGGCGCTGGAGGTCCGATTCGGTGATCGGCTCTCCCTCGGCCAGGGCGTGGGCGGCCACCTCGCCCGTCAGAGTCGGTCGCGGGTAGGCGCCGGCCGGAAGCATTCGCCACTCGACCGTCAACGGCTCCCCCGGTTGGATTGGCCCGGCCGCGAACGGGTATGGCAACTCATCGGTCGGCCAGAACTCAATGACGGCGGCGCCGATCACGAGCATGGCAGCTACCACCCACCGCAGATACGAAGGCCGCCCGAACCAGAACACAGCGAGAACGTACGCGATCGGCCCCTTGGTGGGAAGGGGGGGTCGCGGTCATCGCCGGCCCGAGGAAACGGACTGACCACACTGCCTGGAGGCTGGAAGCTGGCGGCTGGCAGCCGCCCAGGTGCAAGAACAGTGCCCAACCGACATCCCCTTTGTAAGTATTCTGACTCTCGTGCTCGATTCAGCCCTGTGGGGCCTCGTTCAGGGCCTCACGGAGTTCCTTCCGATCTCCTCGAGTGGCCACCTGGTGCTGGTTCCCGCCTTCCTCGACAAGGAGGCGCCCGACCTGGCGACGACCGCTGTGCTCCACCTGGGGACCCTGGCGGCCGTCCTCTGGTACTTCCGTCGCGACGCGCTCTGGCTGGTCCGGCCCGATCGCGACCCACGCGCCCGCCAGGTGCTCAAACTCCTGGCACTTGGCACCATTCCGGCCGTTGTCGCCGGCCTCCTGCTGGAGTCCACGCTCGACGACCTGTTCGACAATCCGACCCGGGTGGGTCTGGCGCTCATCTTCACCGGAGTCGTGTTGTTGGCTAGCGGCTGGTTCCACCGTTTGACTCGCAAGCTGGAGGACGCCGGGGTGCCCGATGCAGTCGTGGTGGGAAGCGCGCAGGCGATTGCCCTCGTCCCCGGTGTCTCCCGCTCTGGTATGACGATCACCGCCTCGTTGGCGCGGCAATTCACCAAGCAAGAGGCGGCCCGCTTCTCGTTTCTGCTGGCGATCCCGGTGATACTCGGCGGTGGAATCAAGCAGATGCTCGACCTGGCGGGCGAAGGCGGCCTGGAATGGGACCTGCTGGTCGGGGTGGCGGTGGCGGCGATATCGGGCTATTTCGCCATCGCCGTTCTCATCAAGGCGCTTACCCGTTTCGGTCTGCGGCCCTTCGCCCTCTACTGCTTCGTGGTGGGGCTGGTGGCGATCGTCTGGTACTAGGGAGACCCAAGTCCCCAGTCGCCCGTCCCCCGTCGCAAAGCCAGAGCACAGGAACGCGCTCTCAACCCCCTCCCAGCCTCCCCCGCTCCGCAAGCTCCACGGGGGAGGTGCCAGAAGGCTCTCCCTCGAGCGGCACTGCCCAGCATCAGACCCCCGGATGGGAACCGGGTAGCGGGCAGGGGCAGCGGTCTTAGAACACCTCAGGACACCACGGCTGCAGATGCCACCCGAACATGAGGTCGGCGGTTCTGAGGGCCTCGGGCGTTCCCTCCACCAGCCCGGCACGCCCGAGCTCTGAGAAACTGAACCCGGCCAGGTAAGTCGAGCCCAGCTCTCGGACGTCCAGGCGGATATCCGGCTGGTCGGACACCGGCTCACAGGTGGAGCCTTCGGGGCCACCCTCCAGGGCGAACCTCCCGGCCGCACTCCCTCGAAATGGATCGCTCACGTCGAGGACCAGGCGACCCTCGATCTGATACCGGCGGGCGGCCAGGGCGGCCGGCACATCGAGGATCCTCACCCACATGCCGTCTGAGATGGTCTGTTCGATGCGACGCGAGTCCGCCACCGTCCCCGGCAACACGCTATTCGGGTCTGTGTTCCACGACTCGATGGTCGCCACCAGGTCGATGCCAACCAGATACCGCCACAGGGCCTCCTCGGCCGCCGGGGTCAGTGCGTGCATGGGCCCGGCCGCCACCCGATTGGCCGGTAATCCGGCATCCCACTTCTCGTGCTGGCGGTAAGTCACGTAGCCGAGCGCCTCACCGTCTTCCTCGTAGAGGGCAAAGCGCTTGGGGGTGCCTCCATCCCGCCACTCGGGCGGATCGTGGAAGTGGACCTCGTTCCACCGTGCCTCACCCCGGGTCAAGAAGCCGGGCCGCTCGGGGCGAATCCGCTCGTACAGCTCCGGCAGAACCCCCCTCGCCCCCTCCGCGCCCAGGATCCGAACGCTCCCATCCCCGAGTGGGGTGCGGGAAAACGAAACGCGGTTGCGGTTGAGCTTGGTCCGGAAGTACCGGGTGGCCACGCCGTAGCCGAATCGTCCATAGATCGGGGCTTCGGAGGCCCAGAGGGCGGCGACCGGCTCGCCCCGCTCTGCCACCTCATCCAGGTGGAAACGCATCATCTCCGTGAGCACCCCCCGACGCCGGTGGGTTGGCATCACCGCAATCACCGTCGTCCCTCCACACCCGACCACTCCCCCTGGAGTGGTGAGGTCAAAGGTAAACGCTCCCCCGGTTCCGACGAGTTGGTCTCCGTCGAACGCGGCCAGCAGCCGGTCGAGTTCGAACTCGTCGATGAAGTGCTGCCGGTTCTCATCCTTCAACTCGAAGCCAAAGGCGTGCTCCATTACGGCGATGAAGCCATCCATATCAGATTCATCGATGATGCGTACTTTCATGCCGGTCAGCCTACCGGCCGCTACATTTCGCCCCTATGAGCCGGCCGCTTCACATGCGCCACAACTTCCCGGCCGTCGAGGCCCTCGAGGCAGGCAACGTCGATACCGCCGCGCTCGCCCGTCTCGCCCCGGGCGTTGACCCCGAACGCCTCCTCATCCGCGAGGCCCGGCCGTGGTTCGAACGATTGGTTCTGCGCGGATCGGCCGCCATCGCTCTGCCATACGTGGTCTACGTCCGCTCAGGCGCTTACAACCGGCCCCGAGCTGAGCTCACCCGGCTCGTCGTTCATGAGCTCGTGCACGTCAGCCAGTGGCGGGAAGAGGGATACATTCGCTTCGCCATGCGCTACGGGTGGGACTACCTCCGGGAACGCCTGCAGGGTCGCTCGCATGCCGAGGCGTACTCGGCCATCCGGTACGAGGTCGAAGCCCGCGCCTGCGCCGACGAGCTCCTCGCAAGGTAGCAACCCACCCGTGCCATGCTGACCCGGTGAAACGGCTCTTGATCGCCACGGCGCTGATCCTCGCCGCCTGCTCGGGCAGTGATGGAAAGCCGGAGGCCGAGCCGCTCGAGCCCACCAAGTACATCGCGTTTCTGGGGGACGACGGCAACATCTCCACTTATGACCCTGCAACCGGGGTCATCACTACCGTCACCGACGATGCGACGCCGGGAAGCCGGTACTCCCAACCCACCTGGTCTCCCGACGGGTCCCAGCTCGCCTTCGTCGCTTCGAGCGCTCCGGTCAGCGGAATCCAAGCCTCGGTCTCACCGGTCCGAGTCGCCCTGCAAGCCCAGGCGCAGACGACCGGCTCCATCCGGATCGTTGCCGCCGCCGGAGGAGAGACGACCACCATCCCGACACCGTTTGTGCCGTACTACATGTACTGGTCACCGGACGGCACCCAGCTGGCATTCCTTGGACTAGACGCGTCCACCGGACGCCAGAGCTTCGGCCTGCTTGACCTGGCCACCGGCTCGGCGGATCGCATCGACACGGGACAGCCGTATTTCTTCGCCTGGTCGCCGGCATCGGACCGGCTGCTGATTCACGCCGCCAATCGCGAGCTCTACTACCTAGCCCCCGACGGGACCAAGCAAGCGCTGGAAGCCACGCCGGGAAGCTTCTCGGCGCCGGGGTGGATCGGCGATACGCAGCTGTTTCCAGTGCAGGAAGGGCGCAGGCAGATCCTGCGCCTCTTCGACCAGGACGGGAACCCGCGCCGCGACGCCACCGACTTCGGGCGGGCGATCGCCCTTGGCCTGAACCCGGACGAGGAGCGGGCGGCATATATCAACATCGGGGCCGGCGCCAATACCTTCGGGCTTGGTCCTCTCGTGGTCAACTCTCCCGCCGGCGTCACCGAGGTTGCCGAGCTGGCAGCCGCCTTCTTCTGGAGCGCCGACGGCGAGCGGCTCTTGTATCTCACACCGGACACGACCGGCGAGCATTTCGGGTTGCGCTGGAACGTGTGGGATGGCTCCGAGACCATCGAGTTCGAGCGCTATCTCCCAACCACGACCTTCGTCCAGCAATACCTTCCGTTCTTCGGCCAGTACGCCAACAGTCTTTCGTTGCTCTCACCGGACGGCAGCTCGTTCACCTTTGCCGGCACGATTGAGGGACGCGGCCAAGGGATCTGGGTGCAGGACATCAGGCGAGATACGCCGGCAGAACTGGTCGGTCCCGGCCAGTTCTCGACCTGGGCACCGTAGCCGATGGTACCGCTACGCGGCAGGGCGGGTAATTTGGGGCCGTGACAACGACCAAACCCGAGGCGGCGCAGTACGCCCAGACCGGCCTCTCGAAACGTCAAGTGCGTGACCGCGCGGCTCAGGGCCAGGTGAATGATGTCCCTGAGGGGCCAAGCCGGACCGTCCGGGAGATCGTTCGCACCAACGTCGTCACCCGCTTCAATCTCCTCATCACCGCCTTGCTGGTGGTGATCGTCCTGGTGGCGCCGCTCCAAGATGCGCTCTTCGCCGGCGTGATGATCGTCAACACCATCATCGGCATCTACCAGGAGTTGAAGGCGAAACGGACGCTCGATCGCCTGGCGCTGCTGGCGGCCCCCAAGGCGCGGGTCGTTCGAGGCGGCAAGGTTCAGGACATCCCCGTCAAGTCCGTGGTGCTTCAGGACGTTCTCGAAGTCGGGCCCGGTGACCAGATCGTGGTCGACGGCAAGATGCTCACCACCGCCAACCTGGAGATTGACGAGTCGCTGCTCACCGGTGAGTCCGATGCGGTTGAGAAGAGCCCCGGAGACGAGGTTCTCTCTGGATCATTCGTCAGTGCCGGCGGCGGACGGTTCATGGCGACCAAGGTGGGCAAGGACGCCTACGCGGTACAGCTGGCCGCCCAGGCCAAGCAGTTCACTCTCGTCCGCTCCGAGCTGCGCTCCGGCATCGACTTCATACTCAAGCTGGTGTCGTGGCTCATCATCCCGACCGCCGGCTTGCTGGTCTGGAGTCAGCTCGACGCCAACGACTCGCTCAAGGAGGCGCTGCGGGGAGCGGTCGCCGGAACGGTGGCAATGGTGCCCCAAGGCCTGGTCCTGGTTACGAGTGTGGCTTTCGCGGTGGGGGTCGTCCGCCTGGGCCGTCAGCAGGTACTCGTCCAGGAGCTTCCCGCCATCGAGGGCTTGGCGAGGGTTGACATCGTTTGCCTAGACAAGACCGGCACCCTGACCCAGGGGAGGCTGGCGGTCGACGGCGTTCAAGTAATCAGCGGCGAGGATTACGGACCGCCGCTGGGTGCGCTGGCCGCGGCCGATCCGAATCCGAATGCGACCCTGGCTGCCGTCGGGGCGGCCTTCGCGCCACCTGGTGATTGGGCCGCGACTGCCGCCGTCCCTTTCTCCTCGTCCCGCAAATGGAGCGGCGCCACCTTCGCAGGTCATGGCACCTTTGTCCTCGGCGCACCCGAAGTGGTGCTGGCAGGGGCTGACTCCGAAACGACCCGCCGAGCTGAGCTGCTGGCACTCGAGGGCAACCGGGTCCTCCTGCTGGCGGCCAGCCAGCAGCCGCTGTCGGGAGACCTGCTGCCCGGCGAGCTCGAGCCGATTGCGTTTGTGCTGCTCGCCGACCAGATCAAAGCCGAGGCACCGGAGATTCTCGCTTTCTTCGCCGCCCAGGACGTGGCGATAAAGGTGATCAGCGGGGACCACCCGCGCACCGTCGGCCGGATCGCCGAGCAAGTGGGGGTCCCGGAAAGCGGCAGCCCGGTCGACGCTCGCTCCCTGCCCGAGGACCCGGGAGCGCTGGCCGACGTGATGGAGTCCCGCAATGTGTTCGGCCGGGTCACTCCCCATCAAAAACAGGCAATGGTCGACGCCCTCAAGTCGCGGGGTCATGTGGTGGCAATGACCGGCGACGGGGTCAATGACGTGCTCGCCTTGAAGAGCGCCGACATCGGCATCGCCATGGGTTCGGGCAGCGGCGCCTCGCGGTCGGTAGCTCAGCTGGTCCTGCTCGACTCGTCCTTCGCAACCGTCCCCCAGGTGGTCGCGGAGGGACGGCGCGTCATCGCCAACATCGAACGCGTCGCCAACCTCTACCTGACCAAGACCATCTATGCGTTCCTGCTGGCGGTCGTGATCGGCGTCGCCGGCTGGCAGTTCCCCTTCCTACCCCGCCATCTCACTCTGATCGGAACGCTCACCATCGGGGCGCCGTCGTTCTTCCTGGCACTGGCGCCGTCGGCCCGGCGGGCGGTGCCGGGGTTCGTGCGACGAGTGGTGCGGTTCTCGGCCCCGGCCGGCCTACTGGCGGCGGCGGCTACGTTCGCGGCCTACTGGTTGGCGCGCGAGCAACCGGAGGTGAACCTGGACGAGGCGCGCACGACCGCAACGCTGACGCTGGTTCTGGTCGGCCTGTTCATCCTGGCCATCATCTCGCGCCCATTCAATCCGGCCCGCCGCGTACTCATCCTCTCGATGGGACTGGTGCTGGCGCTCGTGTTCCTGTTACCCATCAGCCGCGAATTCTTCGCCCTCGACTTCCCTCCGATGATCGTGCTGACGTCGGCCGTTGGGGTGGCCTCCATCACCGGTGCCCTCATGTTTGCCGCGTTACGCGCGGTCGAGTGGTCATTGCTGGCGCCGGAGGTACTGCGTTCCCGCCAGGTGCAGCGAATGGAGCGCAAGGTCGAGGTGAAGCTGCAGGAGGTGGAACTGGGCATCGAGGGCTGGGTACAGCGGACCTGGCGATCCATCCGGTCGATATTCAGCGGCCGCGACGACCTGGAGGAATAGGAGCCCACCGCCCACCGCCTACCGCCCACCGCTCCTCTCCAAGAGCCGTGGGGCGCGCAGCGGCCTCCCGGTGGGCGGTTAGCGAGGCGCCGAGCCCGGTGGGCGGTCGGTCGCCTCTCAGTAGCTCCACAGGGGCTCGGGGACCGACCAGGCGGGTGGCTCGCCCCAGTGGTCTACGTAGACCACCTGCTCGACCGGGGGACGTCCGGCCACTCCCCAGTTGCCGAGCGGATACCCGCAGGTGACCGCCGCCACGTTGCGCCATCCTCTTTCCGTCGGCACGCCGATCAGCTCGTTCACCTCATCAGCCGCGAAGTGGTGTAGCACGGTGGTAAGCGTGGTGCCGACTCCCTGAGCGCGGGCGGCCAGCATGAGATTCCAAACCGCCGGGTAGATGCCCGAGCCGTCGGGATCGTTGCGGACGTAGGCGAGCACCACCATTGGAACCTGGCTGAAATTGGCCGCCAGCCAGTCTGCCGACGAAAGCACCCGCTGCGTGACCTCATCCCCACTGGCTTCGGCGCGTTCGCGTTTGCCGGCATACAGAGTCTTTTGCAGCTGGTCCCAGGATGCGGCGTAGAGGGCTGCCAGCTCGCCGACCACGTTGCGATCCATCACGGCCACAAAACGCCACTGTTGGGCATTGCCGGGTGACGGTGCGCGAATCGCCGCATCGAGTATTCGTTTGACGACGTCCTCGGGAATCGGGTCCGGCTTGACCCGGCGCATCGCCCGGGTGGTGTACAGGGCCTCGAAGGTGTCCATGGCTGCTCCTTTGATCCGTTGCAGGCTAGGAGCCTGCCAATGCCGCCGCCCCGAGCCAAGCTGAGGCGGGGAGCCGGTCCGGCTAGAAGTCGAGTGCGAGGTCGAGGTTGGGAGCCGAGTGGGTCAGGTAGCCGACCGAGAGGAGGTCGACGCCGGTGGCGGCGATCGCGGCCGCGGTGTCAGGGGTGATCCCGCCGGAGGCTTCGGTCACCGCCCGCCCCCCCACCAGCTCGACGGCCGTTCGCAACTGGTCGATCGTCATGTTGTCCAGGAGCACGGCATCGATCCCCGCCTCGAGGGCCTCCTCGAGTTGGCCGATGGAGTCCACCTCGAGCTCGACCTTCACCAGGTGCCCAACCGACCTTCGGACCCGGGCGATGGCCTCCTTGACGGAGCCCGCCACCGCCAGGTGGTTGTCCTTGATGAGTACCGCATCGTCGAGCCCAAAGCGATGATTGACGCCGCCTCCCATCCGGACGGCATATTTCTCGAGGGAGCGGAGGCCCGGAGTGGTCTTGCGGGTATCGGCCACTCGGGCATTATGCGGCTTCACCGACTCGACGATGCGTGCGGTGGCAGTGGCGATGCCTGAGAGGCGGCCGAGAATGTTGAGCGCGGTCCGCTCGGCGGTGAGGATGCCGGCAGCCGGGCCCGAAACGGTTGCCAGCGCCTCGCCGGGCACAACCCCATCGCCGTCAGACACTGCCAGGTCTACGTCGATGCGCTCGTCGACCAGGTGAAAGGCCCGGGCCGCCACCGGGAGTCCAGCCACCGTTCCCGGCGCTCGGGTGACGATGCGGGCGACGCCGGCGAGGTCGGGGGGGACGATGGCCGCGGTGGTGAGGTCGCCGGCCCGGCCGAGGTCCTCTCGCAGGGCCCGGCGCAGTAGCGATTCGTAGATGAGCGGCTCGGGTTTCATCGCTCTCCTCGAAGGCCTATGCGACGGTGACCAGGGTGGGCTGAGAATACGCCCGGCGGGTGGCATCCTTCATTTCCGGGTGGTCGGAGCGGTAGTGGGCTCCCCGGCTCTCGGTGCGGTCACGGGCGGCCAGGGCGACCAGGCGGGCGGCGAGGGCCATATTGGCCGCCTCTCCGGACCCATCTCCCAGTTGGCGTCCCAGATCTTCCAGCCGGACGACGGCGGAGGCGAGGCCGACTGCATCGCGAATCAGGCCCACTTGCTGCCACATGACGGATCGCAACTCGGCGATCACCGACGGGGCGGAGACGAGCTCAACCGTTGGGACGGCGACCAGGGCGGGCGGTGGCAGCAGGCTGCAGCCGACCGAAGTGGCGGCGCGCGCGCCGAAGACAAGGCCTTCGAGCAACGAATTGGACGCCAATCGGTTGGCGCCGTGCGCACCGGTAGCAGAGACTTCACCGATCGCCCACAGACCGGATATCGAGGTCCGTCCGAACCCGTCGACGTCTACCCCACCCATGAAGTAGTGGGCGGCAGGGGAAACCGGCAGCGGCTGGGTCCGGGGATCGAGGCCGGCACGCCGGGCTGCCGCCAACACCGTCGGGAAGCGCTCGGGAAACGCATCGCCCACTGCCTGGGTCGCGTCTAGATAGGCGGCACCCCCTGCTTCGAGCAGCTCCCAGTTGGCCCGGGCCACCACGTCGCGGGGCGCCAGTTCGGCATCCGGATGAATCGCTGCCATATACCGGTGCCCCTGCTGGTCGACGAGAATCGCGCCCGCTCCCCGCAGCGCTTCGGTGATGAGCGGCATGGGGTCGAGCTCTGAGACGAGTGCAGTCGGGTGGAACTGAACGAACTCGAGGTCGATGAGACGAGCCCCGGCGCGAGCTGCCATGGCCAGGCCGTCACCGGTGACTTCCAGTGAATTGGTGGTATGTGAATACAGCCGGCCGATGCCACCGGTTGCCAGCACCACGGCCGAAGTTGCGTAATGGATGGTCTCTCCCCCGGGGCCAATCGCCACCAGCCCTGCCACCCGTCCCCGATCGAGGAGCAGGTCGACGGCGTAGGTGGAATCGTGAACCGCCACGTTGTCACGTTGGGATACCGCGGCGCTCATGGCCCGCATGATCTCCGCCCCGGTGGCATCTCCGTTGGCGTGCAGAATGCGATCGCGTCCGTGGCCGGCCTCCCGTCCGAATTGCAGTCGCCCGGCGGCATCCCGGTCGAATTGCGCCCCTTGCATGATGAGCTGCCGCACTCGAGCCGGACCCTCGTTGGTGAGGACGTCCACTGCGGCGTGATCGTTGATACCGGCTCCGACCGCCAGCGTGTCACGAGCGTGAAGCTCAGGTGAGTCACCATCGGCGAGAGCAACGGCGATTCCGCCTTGCGCGCTCGGGGTTGACCCGCCGGTCCCGAACTTCGCCTTGGACACCAGCACGACATCACCGGCAAGCGAGAGGGCAGCCGATAGGCCGGCGACTCCCCCGCCGATGATGACGGCGTCGGCGTGGACGACCCGGTCGGTCATCGGCCCGTCCCACGCTTGACTGCCAGCATCCGCTCAACGGCCACCCGGGCCTTCTCGGCGACATCGGGAGCGATTTCGACGGCATGGGTCATGGTCTGGAGCGACGTGAGGATCTTCTCGAGAGTGATTCGCTTCATATGCGGACACAGGTTGCAGGGTCGCACGAAGTCGACGTCAGGGTTGTTGACGGCCAGGTTGTCGCTCATCGAGCACTCGGTGACCATGACGACCTTGGCGGGCTGGTTGCTCTCGACGTAGGCCTGCATGCCGCTGGTCGAACCGACGTAGTCGGCCTCGGCCAGCACGTCGGGAGGGCACTCGGGATGAGCGATGATCCGGACTTCGGGGTCGGCCGCCCGGTAGGACCGCAGCTCTTCGCCGGTGAAGCGCTCGTGGACTTCGCAGTGGCCTTGCCAAAGAATGATCTCGACCTCGGTCTGGGTAGCCACCCACTTCCCGAGGTATTCGTCGGGGAGGAAGATCACGCGGTCGGCACCCAGCGACTCAACCACCTCGACCGCATTGCCCGACGTGCAGCAGATGTCGGATGCGGCTTTCACTTCGGCCGAGGTGTTGACGTAGGTAACCACCGGCGCCCCCGGATACGCCTGTCGCAGCAGGGCGATGTCGGCCGGAGTGATCGATTCGGCCAGCGAGCACCCGGCCTTCAGGTCGGGAATCAGCACCGTCTTGTCGGGTGCGACCAGTTTGGCCGTTTCTGCCATGAAGTGGACTCCGGCCATGACGATGACATCGGCGTCGGTCTCGGCGGCCATGTCGGCAAGCGAAAGCGAGTCCCCCACCAGATCGGCTACACCGTGGTAGATCTCCGGAGTCATGTAGTTGTGGGCGAGCACAATCGCGTTCCGCTCCGCCTTGAGCTGGTTGATGGAGGCGATATATGGAGCAAACAACTCGAATTCAACCTCCGGGATCACGGACGCCAGCTTGAGCCGGGTGGACTCGGTACGAGTGCGAGTCTCGGGGGGGGTCAGTTCGATCGTCATGAGCCGCCTGTCTTTCTGTCTATTACTCGATGTGAGTATTAATAATACTAACAGAGAGAATAACTGACGGGTGGCTCTGCGTATTCCCGGCCACTCCCCGAAGCCAATCCCGGTGCTCGGGACTATCTAGCGCTCGGCAGGCCCACACCGGGAGCCGGTCGCTCCCGGAGGACCTCACGCCGGAAACGGAACAACTCCGCAGGCCGGCCGCCGGTCTTTTGCTCGGCGACGCCGGTTCCCTCGACCAGCCCGCCCCGCTCCACCAACCTGCGGAAGTTCGGCTTGTGGAGCCGGACACCGGCGAGTGCCTCCACCACCCGCTGCAGCTGGTGGAGAGTGAACGTCTCAGATAGGAGCTCGAAAATGACCGGGCGGTAGGAGAGCTTGCCCCGGATGCGTGAGAGGCCGGTGGCGACCATGCGCCGATGGTCCGAAACCATGGCCACGCCGACCTGTCCGGCCACCGTCTCGCCGGAGTCAACCCCCTTCTCGGCAACGAGGCCGACCTCGTACAGCAACTCGTAGCGATCCAGCACCCTGGCACCATCCCAGGGAGACCCGGACAGCCCGAAGGTGATGTCGACTCGCTCCCGGCGAAGCGCACTGTCGCCCACCCACCGCTCGAGCGCCGGCACCAGCTCCTGGTCGATGATCTCGGGTTTCCCCGATCGCCAATCTTCCCACGGAAACAGCTGATAGCAGTCCAGCCAGGCGGCTTCCCTGCCGGCAGGGGCAAGACCGGCGTCGACCAGTGCCAGATAGGCGATGGAAATAGTGCGGCCGGTAGGACTCCTGGCCTGGTCGCCGAAGGTGTAGAGCTGTTCGACGTAGCCGAGATCGATGCCGGCTTGCTCCCGGACCAGACGGCGCAGCGCCAGCTCGAGGGTTGCATCCTGGTCGTCCACGAGATCGCCCGCCGGCAGCGCCGACGTGCCGGGAAGGGTCATCACCCGAGGCTGCTCGTCGGCAACCGAAAGGATGACGGCATTAGCCCGGAGGTGGTGGAGTGCTGTCATTTGCGGACCCAGGAGCCCCGCCGTGCGGTCAAGGCAGGGGTTTCGACTTCCTCGAACGTGACGAACGCCTGTGGGTTCACGGTTCGGACAATGTCGAGCGCCTCTTGCTTCCGCTTGCGAGGGACCACCGAGAAGGCCAACCGGACCGGGCCGTTCCGGCCCTCGGCATTGACGTCGGTCACCGCGAAACCGGCCTGGCGGAGGGCTACCGACGCCTGTGGCGAGTCAAAGGCAGCCACCACTCGCAGTACCCCTTTGCCCATGGCAAGCCATCGCTCCACGGTCCCTCCCAATGCGGTTCCGGCTCCGAACCCGCCCGCGAAGGCGATCACTTTGATGGGCTGGTCGATGTTGGTGACCACCTGGCTAACCGCCAGCAACCAGATCGCCGACTCGAAGAACCCGAGGAGACCGGAGAGGGCCCGCCGACCTCGCATCAGGAAGATGATCCGCATCGTCCCGATCGACTGGTCGGCCAGCCGGGCAACGAATATTGCGAGGGAAATGAGGACGGTTTCCACCAGGGCGGGAGTTTACTGAGCGACTTGGTTCTCATCCTCCCCCGGAGGGGGAGGTGGCCCGCAGGGTCGCGCTCTTGCTTCCTTCCCCTCGAGGGGAAGGTGGACTCGGAGCGAAGCTCCGAGGACGGATGGGGGGAGGCCCTCGAGCCTTCAAAGAGTGAACTGGCAGGGTTCCTGGCCTCCCCCACCCCGCCTCCGCCTTCGGCGGAGCCACCCCGCCCTCAGGGCGGGGAGCACAACCGTCGGCCGACTAGCTAGCGGGCAGGGTTCGCACCTATCGCGACATGCAACACCTCGAGGGGAAGGTGGCGCCGACCCGAAGAGTCGGTGACGGATGGGGAGAGGGGAACGATACGCGTTCCTAAGGAGTTGCTTCGCAACTCCACTTCTGCCAGAAAGCAGTTGCGAAGCAATCTGCAGGATTGCCGGCACCTGCCCAGCAACGCCGTAGGCGTTGGCCCCCGCCCCGACTCCGCCAAGGCGGAGCCTTCCCCGTCCTCAGGGCGGGGAACAAGAGCGACCGACCTCGACTAGGGGGTAGCCAGGCCCGCCCGGCGCTCGAAGATCTCCGCCTTGCGGGCGAGCTCGGTGGGGAAGGCAAGCAGTTTTTCCTGGATCTCCTGGGCCTTGACCGACAACCCGTCCAATCGCTCGATTCCCCAGTCGCGCAGCACCGGAACCACCACCCGATCGTGATGGATCCGCAGGTTGTACACGCCGGCCTTGGCCATCTCCACGGCTCGACGCAGGAAGTTGGGCATCGCCACCCCGGGCATTTGGAAGCGCTCGAGTTCGTCGAGGATGGCCTGCAGGGTGATCTCGGGTGCCTCGGCCAGCATCGCTTTGACCACCCCCCGATAGAACATGAAGTGGTGGTTCTCATCGGCAGAGATGCGGGACATGAGCTCGTAGGCGACCGGATCGTCGGTGAGTTTGCCGGCGTTGCGGTGGCTCACCCGGGTGGCCAGCTCCTGGGCGGTCGTGTACACGAACACGTTGACCGGGCTGGTAGCGCCGGAGTGATACCCGGCGGTCATGGTGGCCAGCCGGTCGTTCTCCAGCTCGACCGGGTCGGCGTTGCGGGAAGTGAGCAGATAGCTGCGGAGGGCAATGGCATGCTGGCCCTCCTCCGCCGTCCACAGGTGGTTCCACTCTTTCAGAGCGGCGTGGTCGCCGACGTGGGATTCGATCTCCGAGTGGTAGTAGGGGAGGTTGTCTTCGGTCAGAAGGTTGAGGACCAGCGAGGTGCGAGCTTCGGGCGAGATGGTGCACTGTGACTCATCCCAGGGATCTTGGCGGTAATTGCGGCCCCGCTCCCAGGGAACGATCTCGTGCGCATACCAGTGCTCGCGGCGAGACTTGTGCTCATCCATGAGCTTGCGGACATCATCGTTGACGGCGTCGAGCAGTTCGTAATGTTCTTCGGTGGCCACCGGTCCTCCCTGTTTCGCCTTAGACCTTGGTACTGCGGCTGCCGTTACGTTAACTATCCGAGGTCTGAGCTTGGGTCTTCCTGCGACGGCGCCCCGCTCTCCGGTCGGCCTGCGGCTCCCATTTGAAGTACCGGGTCGCCAGAAAGGCGGCCGCCACGCCCCACACGGCCATGACGGCAATGTGGAGCCCAATCGCGTACTCGCCGGTGCCGGTGAGTTCGGAGAACTCGACGCCGCTCCAACTCCAGCCGCTGCCGGTGAGGGCCGGATGGAAGGCATCACCGAACGCCGCCACAAAATGCTTGAGCGGAAAGATGTTGCCGAGCGTCTCGAGCCATACGGGTGGATCCTCTACCGGGATGAAGACGTCGGATACGAAGGCGATCGGCAGCAGCGTGGCATTCGTGACTGCCGGAGCTGTATCTCCGTTTGGAATCAAGGATGCGACAAACAGGCCGAGGGCGGCAAACACAGCCGCTCCGACCAGAAAGGAGACGACGGCCGCGACGAAGGTGCGACCGACGATTTCCACCCCGTAGAAGGCAATACCGACGCTCATCATCAGGGTCACCGCCAGCGTGGCCATCCATATGGCGGACCCCACACGACCGGCGATATATATCCAGGGCGGCAACGGGGTCCCGCGCACCCGTTTCAAGATCCCCTCGTCTCGGGCGATGGAGGTGGCGGTGCACAGGTTGGTGTAGGTGGCGGAAGCAGCGCCGAATACGGCCAGGGCAGGAGCGTAGAACTGGGCAGTCGTCACCCCGAGGGCCTCGATCTCGTCGTTGCCGAACAAGGCGGCGAACAGCACGAGGAACATGAGCGGAAAGATAAGGGTGAAGAAAGCAGCAACCGGGGTGCGCCAGAAGATCTTGTTCTGGTACTTGATCTGTTGGTAGACGAGCCGGAGGTCCCTACCCATCTTCCGAATCCTTCGTGAGACGCAAGTAGACGTCCTCCAGGCTGGGACGCTCGACCCGGAGGTGGTCTAGCTCGATCCCTCGATCGATCGCCCATGCCGTGAGCGTCCGGAGTAGCGCCGTCGGCGTGTGGGTGAGAATCGTGATGACCTCGGTCGTGGGATCCAACCCGGCCCGAGCCATCTCCGGTAGCTCCTCCGGATCGGTATTGCCCAGCGAGAACCGCACCGTCGCCTCACCCTCGTGTCGTCCACCGATCGAATGTGGTGTCCCCTCCTCCACGATTCGGCCGCGTGCAATCACCGCCACCCGATCCGCCAGATGCTGGGCTTCGTCCATGTAATGCGTGGTGAGGAGAATCGTCTTACCCAAGGACCGCAGGTTGTCGATGAGCCCCCACGCCTGCCGGCGGGCGGAGGGGTCGAATCCGGTCGTGGGCTCGTCGAGAAAGATCAGATCGGGATCCCCGATGATGCCGAGCGCCAGCTCGAGCCGCCGCTGCTGGCCACCCGAGAGCGTCTTGATGCGGACCGTCCGCTTCTCCTCCAGCCCAACGATGCCGATGACTTCGTCGACGTCACGGCTGCGGGGATAGATGGCGGCGTAGGTATGAATCGCTTCTTCTACCTTCAATTCGCGTTCGAGTGCGGTTTGCTGCAGGACGATGCCGATCCGCTCCCGGTACGGCCGTCCGCCGGTGGCCGGGTCAAACCCGAGGACGTCAACCTGGCCGCGGGTGCGAATCCGGTGACCCTCCATGATCTCGACGCTGGTCGTTTTCCCAGCGCCGTTTGGTCCAAGCAGGGCAAACACCTCGCCCTCCTCAACAGTGAGGTCGATACCGTCGACTGCTCGTAGCTCGCCGTAATGCTTGGCGAGCCCTCGGACCGTTATCGCTGCCATCGGCCGCAAGCCTAGAGGTCTCGGCTAGACGGGCATTATTAGAGGGTCTGCTCTCCTGCTCCGAGCATGCGGCGAATGTTGTCCTGGTGACGGATCACCACCAGCAGCGAGATGGCCGCCATGATGGCGGCCGACCAGGCTTCCTCGGCCCACAGCCAAACCCCGGGTATGGCAAGCGTGACGATGGTGAGGGACCCAAAGGAAGAGACGCGGGTTGCGCCGATGATGGCCGTCCAGATGAGCGCCAGGCCGAGCCCGAGCCACGGGATCACCCACAGCAGGACCCCGACGGTGGTGGCGACGCCCTTGCCGCCGCGGAAATGATGCCAAACCGGAAAGCAGTGGCCGGCGACCGCCATGCCACCCGCCGCCAGGCCGACGAGCTCGCTTCCCCCCACCAACTCGCCGAAGGCGGCCGCCCCCACACCCTTCAGGAGGTCGCCGACCAGGACCATTGCACCTGCGCTCCGGCCGATGACCCGGCTCACATTGGACGCCCCGGGATTTCCACTCCCCTCGGCATAGATATCGACACCCTTCAGGCGGGCCGCGAGGACTGCGAAGTCGACGCTCCCAACCAGGTAGCCGACCACCAAGGACAGGGCTTCAGTCACTGGTGAAGAGAACGGATCGGAAGCGGACGACGTAGTCGACGGCCGAAATCACGGTGATGACGACCGCGCCGATCATGGCCCACTCATCGAGGTGGAGCGGGCCCCATTTGTCCTCGAGGCGCACAATCGCAAGCCCGATCGCCACGAACTGAACCGTCGCTTTCCATTTGCCCCAATTGGAGGCCGGGACCATCTTGCCGGCGTTGGCGGCCACTCCCCGCAGCGCCATGACCGTGATCTCGCGGGCGATGATGATGAAGGCCAGCCAGATGTTGACCCGGTCGGAAACCAGCAGCGCCGCCAGGGTCCCGGTCACGAGCAGCTTGTCGGCAGTGAGATCGAGGAAGGCCCCGACGATGGATGTCTGGTTCCAGCGCCGGGCCAGCCATCCATCTACGTAATCGCTGAAGGCCGCCACGGTGAAGACGGCGGCTGCGATCCCGAAGTTATGGGCGAGGTCGTCTTCCAGCAGGATGAGCCCCATCACCAGCGGAATCGCAGCGATGCGCCCAAGCGTGAGAACAATGGGAAGGTTCACACGAAGAGGTTAGAGGGAAGGCGGCAACGCGGCCTCCAAGCAGACCACCCGCCGCCGACTGCCCACCGCCGGACATGAGCGCGGCTGGCGGCACACGGTGGGGGGTTTCTACCCGCCCTTGAGGGCGGGGCGCCTCCGCCGCAGGCGGAGGCGGGGTAGGGGAGGGATAGAACCGGCAAGCTAGGTGGCTGGCATGTGGCTCTCCCCCCATCCGTCACCGACCTGCGGGTCGGCGCCACCTTCCCCTCGAGGGGAAGGAAGCAGCGGGGTGGCTCACCTTTTTCGTGGGCGAATTCACTGCGAAAGCGCTGTTAGGCGAGGCCTGGACGCAGGACCACAGCAACAACCGCGGATCGAGGCGGAGGCACGGGTGGGGTGCAAACCTGTGGGTTGCCGAGAACGCGAAGCGTTCCCGCCCCCCGTCGGGCGCCGGCCCCTTTGGGCCGGAGCCACCTTCCCTTGCAGGGGAAGGAAGAAACTCGCGACCCGGATCGTCGCACACAAACCGCGATCGGACGCCCGGCTTGCCCGGAGGGAGAGTTACCGCCACCCGAGCTCGGCTCACACCCAATCGAAGGTTCGGGTGACTGCCTTCTTCCATGCGGCGTATTCTCGATCCCGATCGGTCTCGTCCATGGCAGGCTCCCAGCGGGTGGCTTCGCCCCAGTTGCCACGCAGGTCGTCGAGCCCGTCCCAGAACCCGGTGGCGAGCCCGGCAGCATAGGCGGCCCCGAGCGCCGTGGTCTCGCTCACGGTCGGGCGGATGACGGGGACGCCAAGCACATCGGCCTGGAACTGCATGAGCAGCTGGTTGTGGACCATTCCGCCGTCGACCTTGAGCGAGGTGAGGTCGACGCCCGAGTCAGCCCGCATGGCATCGAGCACCTCCCGAGTCTGCCAGGCGGTCGCCTCCAGGACCGCCCGGGCAATATGGCCCTTATTGGCATACCGGGTGAGCCCGGCGATGACACCTCGGGCGTCGCTCCGCCAGTACGGAGCGAACAGGCCCGAGAAGGCCGGAACGAAGTAGACCCCGCCGTTGTCGTCAACGGAGGCGGCCAGCGCCTCGATGTCGGGAGCCGACTCGATCAGCCCGAGATTGTCACGCAGCCATTGCACGAGGGCGCCGGCGATGGCGATCGAGCCCTCGAGGGCATACACGGCGGGCGCATCGCCCAGCCGGTAACCAACCGTGGTGAGCAAACCACTGACAGACGGAACCAGCTCCTCGCCGGTGTTCAGGAGCATGAAGCAGCCCGTGCCGTAGGTGTTCTTGGCCTCACCGACGTCGTAACACGCTTGTCCGAACAGGGCGGCCTGCTGGTCGCCGAGGATGCCGGCGACCGGGACGCCCAATGCCGGCCCGACTCCTTCCCCATACACCTCCGACGACGAGTGGATCTCCGGCAGCATCGCCCGGGGAACGCCGATGGCCCCGAGCAGATCGTCATCCCAGTCGAGGGTGGCGAGATCCATGAGCAGAGTCCGGCTGGCATTGGTGACGTCGGTGACGTGCACTCCTCCGGCCGGCCCTCCGGTCAGGTGCCACAGAACAAAGCAATCCATGGTCCCGAACAGAATGTCTCCCGAGTCGGCCCGAGCGGCCAGCCCCTCGACCCGATCGAGCATCCAGCGGGCCTTCGGCCCGGCGAAATAGGTAGCCAGCGGGAGGCCCGTCTTCTCCCGGAAGCGGTCCTGCCCGCCGTCGGCCGACAGTTCAGTGATGAGATCGGCCGTGCGGGTGTCCTGCCACACGATGGCGTTGTGGACGGCCTCGCCCGTCGTTCGATCCCACAGGACGGTGGTTTCCCGCTGGTTGGTGATCCCGATCGCCGCCAGCTCAGAGGCCCCGATGCCGGCCTGGTTCAGACCGTGCTCGATCACCGACTCGGCCCGGATCCAGATCTCCTGCGGGTCGTGTTCCACCCATCCCGGCTGCGGGAAGATCTGCTGGTGCTCCTCCTGCGCCATAGCGACGATTCGACCCGCATGGTCGAAGACCATGAAGCGGGTGCTGGTTGTGCCCTGGTCGAGTGCGCCGACGTGCATCCTGCGAGCCTACGAGTTGGGATCGACATTCGCGCCTGCCCGCTGCCCGCTGCCCGCTGCCCGCGGAAAGGCTTACCCGTCATCGTGGCTTCCCTGGGCCTGGCGCCTAGGCGCGCCGGCCTTCCCCAATCTCGCCGTCCGGCGGCAGCAGGTTCGAATCCGACGGCCGCCACCAGGCAAAACAAAGCCTGGTCGAACGAGGACTCAAAGGAACTGCACCGCGCGAAATCCATATTGGGGAGAAGTTGCCATCGCCCCTCGTTGCGCGCTTACAATCATCCGCGGACGCCAAACGGGAACCCATGCCAACCAAGCTGTACGTCGGCAACATCCCCTGGTCGCAAATGGATGCGGACCTGGAGAAGCTCTTCGCGGAGCACGGCACCGTGGTTTCCGCCGAGGTTGTACTCGACCGCCACACCGGGCGGTCGCGTGGATTCGGCTTCGTCGTCATGGGTACCGAGGAAGAGTGCAAACGCGCAATCCAGGCCCTCGACCAGGAAGAAGTCGGAGGCCGATCCATCGTCGTAAATCACGCCCATCGTAAGACCCAAGCCGCCAAGCCAGGACGCCGTCGGGCCAAGGCGAAGGCAACCTCTTAACCGGCTCCCGCCCCCTCTGCTCTTTCACACCTCAACGCGGCGCCATTCCGTCAAGGCCCTGTCGGCAAAGGCGTGGGCCGTTTCGATGATTGCTTCCCGGTCCTCGTCTGGTCGTCTCGAGATAGGATCGCCGACCCGCATCCGCAACCGGGTCCCAAATGGGACCGGCAAAAAGTTGTGGCGCATAGCAATCCACCCCCCCTCCACCGCCACCGGGACCACCGCCAGGTCGGGAGCGGCCTCCAGTAGGGCGAGCGTGCCCGCCTTCTTGTATCCCTGCAATTCTCCGTCCCGTGCCCGGGTTCCTTCCGGGTAGATGAGCACCGAGTGCCCTACCTCCTGCGCCTGACGTCCAAGATCTGCGATAGCCCTGATCGAGCCCGGCCGATCCTTGCGATCGATGAGCGCGTTCGGCCCGTTGCGGAGGTAGAACGAAACCGTCGGGTACCACTTCCCGTTCTCAACCTTTGAGATGAAACCGGGGATGTTGCTGAACAGGCCGGCGCCGAAGAGTGGGAACTCGTAGAGGCTCTGGTGGTTGGAGATGATGATGTACGGAGTCCGGGCCGCCAACGCGGTTGACTTCTCGATGTTCGTACGGGTGCCGTTGACGGGAAAGACCAACCGGAGCAGGCCCCACATGAAGGTACTCGCAACGTAGCCGACGGATTTGATGCCGAACAGCCGAGCGAGGCGGAAGATTGGATCGCAAACGACGAGCGCCAGTATGAGCAAGATGAGGAAGGGAATCGTGAAGAGCCAATCGATGACGCGTCTCACGACGCGGACTGTAGCGGTCCACGGGCAACGGGTAACGGGCAGCGGTCCCACCAATTACCCTTCCGGTCATTGCCCTCGTAGCTCAGGGGATAGAGCACCGGTTTCCTAGACCGGACGGCGTGTGCGCTGTGCTAACTCCCGTACTCATTGAGGTTTCAGGGTATCCGGTGTAGGTGTTATGTGCTGTAACTGACCGCTCCGGGCGGGAGTTGGAAGGGAACGGCGGCGGGTAATCGTGGGTTTGGGCGCCTTACACGCTCCCACAAAGACCCACATCCTCGTCGATTGAGCCTGAGACCCTTCTTGCCGACATGTGCTCATACTGCTACTTGGGAGAGTTGTCTGTGAGATACCGGTCGGCGCCATTGACCGCCCGCCGGGCTTGACGTTGAAAGGCAGCGTTCAGCAGCGGAATGAACGGGCGGAGCCAGCCCGGCCCTCGCGTCTCGTTGTGGAACGTGATAAGCGTGCCATCACCACGCGGCTCGAAGGTCAATGAGTCCACCGACCAGAACCCAGCAATCGAGCCTTCGTATTGGACCCGTCGCCCTCGGTCCACCGTTACGAGCTTCGATCGGGCGGTCATGCGGACGGGACCTCGGGCGATGGTCGACTCATACCGGGAACCTGCTTCAAACCGGTCACCACTGATTCGTCGGGAACTTCGCACGTTGGGGTTCCACTCGTGAAGATCTGCCATGTCGGCAAGAAGTTCGAACACAGCGGCCGGTGGCTCATCGACCTCAAGCTGTCCCGTGAACTCAATCATGAAACGAAGCGTACGGGAGCCACCATCCGGGCCGCTCAAGATGTGCCGATATGTTGGGCCTATTTCGCAGCTACTGCTCTCAGATAGCCGACTAGTTCTGGCACTTTGTTGGTTGTGGTGTGGCCCCCCGGATACTCGTCCAGCGTCACTTGGATCACGGCCTCGGAGAGCCGAAGACCGCATTGGACGCAAGAACCAAACGCTACGTCTTTATGACTCTTTCGAACTTCGACCGTCGGGATCGCTCGAACGATTAGCCGGAGCGGCCTCCACATGCCTCAACAGCCTGGCTCAAGGCCTCTTCCACGCGTTGGTCTTCGTCGGCGTCTAGCAGCAAGTCCTCGAGAGTGAATCCGGCAGCCAACACATGGTCGAGTTCGCAACGAGCGACCTCTTCTGAGACGGGTGAGATGGAGACCATCCACGCGTACGGGTCTTCGATGCAGGTCAGGAATATGCCGTTAACTTCGGTCCGTTCCGCCTCGGTCATATTGCTGGCCACAGCCGATCCCTCCCGCGTGGCACGCCGGTCTTGATCCAATTCATCCATACGTTCGACACCGAGAGCGGCCATCACGCCCGTGCCGAAGCACTTGGCCTCGTCGGTGGTCAGGTTCAGTTCAAGGGCCTGCGAAACGAATCTCTGCGTGTAGTCGTCAGCATCGGCGAAGGTAGTGGCACTGTTCGAGTCGCTGCATGCGGCCAGCGCAAGAATGATCGTTATACCCATCGCCGTCCGCTGCCACACGCCGGATCTCCTCTGCAGTTCCTACAGAACAGGGTAAACGAATACTGCCTGCCGGCCGCTGGGCAGCAGGTCGGACCGGGGTCTGGAAAGTGTCAGCGAGATCGCGTCGTCACGAAGAGGGAGCAGCGCGCTTGCGCCGATGAATGAAGCCTCCACTTCGCGGAGGGGCTAGTTCCCCGTGCCAAGACCGACCACTCGATAACCGGCAGGGTGATGATGTGGGGGCCTGATCGGAGGGTCCATCGGTGCCGGCGGGTGGGCGGTTACGGTCGGGTGGTCTCTGGGGATTTGGCCTGA
>CAMYMH010000018.1:0-67674 GCA_947259275.1 uncultured Acidimicrobiaceae bacterium
CGAAATCCAGCCCATGGCCTCGAGCTCGACAAATGCCTTCCACATCCCGATGATGCCGGTCCCTCCCCCGGTCGGGTAGAGGATGACATCGGGCAGGTCCCAGGCGAGCTGCTCCGCCAGTTCCAGGCCCATCGTCTTCTTGCCTTCGATCCGGTATGGCTCTTTCAGCGTCGAATAGTCGAACCAGCCGGTTGAGGCCGCGCCCTCCTCTACGATCTTGCCGCAGTCGTTGATGAGCCCGTTTACCCGCCATACCCGCCCACCCTGGAGAGCGATCTCTCGGACGTTCACCTCGGGCGTGTCGGCCGGACAGAACACATACACTTCCATTCCGGCCCGGCTCCCATAGGCGGCGAGGGCAGCTCCGGCGTTTCCGTTGGTGGCCATGGCGACTCGCTTCACGCCAAGCTCGTTGGCCATCGAGACGGCCAGGGCCAGGCCGCGCGCCTTGAAAGACCCGGTCGGCAGCCGCGATTCGTCCTTTACCAGCACCGAGGCGGCGCCGGCGCGAGCCTCGGTGTCCGGCAGCGAAACCAACGGGGTCATGACCTCGCCGAGCGAGACAATGTTGTCCGCCGAGCGGACCGGAAGGAACTCGCGGTAGCGCCACAGGTCGGGAGGCCGGGCTGCCAGCGTCTCCTTGTCGAGTGCAGCCGAGATAGCCCCCAGGTCGTAACGGACCAGCAGCGGCTTGCCGGCATCGGACAGCCCGTAACGGCGATTGGGCTCATACCTGGCTCCGGTGGCGCTGCATTCGAGATTGGTGACGAATGTTGGGCGCTCGACGGTGAGGTTCTCACTGCTGTTCATGCGTCATCACCCCCTTTGGGCGTGAACCCCTCGATTTCCGGCAGCCGCCGCCTGCGGCTCAGCCAACGGATGATGAACCACGACAAGACGGCCGCCAGGAGAAACGGGAGCAGCGCCACCCACCACGCCGTGGTAGGACCTTCCGGCTCCTCTTCGGCCGGGGGGCTGAAAGGCTGTCCTTCGAGATCCACGAATTGAAAGTCGGGATCGACGGTCGCCTCGACCAAGACCACAACGTCGTCGCCCTCGGTGATGGCCGGCAGCAGATCCCATTCGAGCAGGCCCGGACCGAGCACCCGGTCGGCATTGTGATCGACGACCGAGCCCGGCACCTCGATCTGGAGGGTGACCATCAGAATCTCAGACAGATCACCGGGTACCAGCGAGAGCAACCGCGCCTGTTCGAACTCGGGAATGTCCCGGGTACGGCCGGCCATCGAAAGCGTCCCGTCGTCGAGTGACAGGTTGATGTCTTCGATGATGCTGTCTCCCGCCGAAAGCTGAGCGGCAATCTCGCCGGGGTCGAGGCCGGGAATGGTCACTCGGATGCCCTGCAGGTCGCCGCGGGAGAACTGCTCGGGCTCAACGCCCTCAACCGGCACCGGCAGCTCCGAGGCATCGAGGAACTCCGACAGGGCCCGCAGCACGTCCTCGGGGGCGTCGTCGATACCTCCGATGAGCTCGAGTGCCTCCTCGTCGAAGGCAAACTCGCTGATGACCGAGGCGGTGCCTTCGGGAGCGATCCGCAGCCGGGTAACCGACTCGGCCCGGCAGGCGGTGAGCACCAGTGCGAGCAGGCCGACAATGGTGAGGGTGTTTCTCATGACTCAGGAGAGGACGGTGGCCAGGCCCCAACCGGCCATGACGAGCCCAACGACGATGAGCCACCGCGCCCGCCCGACCCGCAGCTCACCGAGGCCCTCGGGTCGCTTGCCCCGGCGATCGTGCCACAGCGCCAGGCCGTTTCCACCCACCAGGGCGGCTCCCAGCGCCAGCACCAGCTGAGGAAAGAGAGCGTTGATGTCGAACAGATCCACAGCAGAGAGGGTAGACACGTCCCCGTCGCCGATCCCCGTCCCCAGACCCCTGCCGTCGCTGGCCTCAACACATCGAGAGGTTGCCATCTACCCTCGACGGTATGCGGGCTCAGCGGTTGGAGAAACCGGCACTGATAGAGACGGAACCTCTCGCGAGTGTTGACATTCGCGGCCCAGAGCCGGGGGCGGATGAGTTGGTGGTTGAGGTGGCGGCTTGCGGGGTGTGCCGGACGGATCTCCAGCTCGCCGAAGGGGATCTGGAGTCTCGTTCCCTACCCATCGTGCCGGGGCACCAGGTGGTGGGCCGGGTGGCTGCCCTCGGCGATGGCGTATCCGACTGGTCCATCGGGGACCGGGTCGGCGTGGCCTGGCTGGCCGGCACTTGTGGCATCTGCCGCCACTGTCGGGCCGGGAGGGAGAACCTGTGCGAATCGGCAGAATTCACCGGGTGGGATCGCGACGGCGGCTTCGCCGACCGGATGGTGGTTCGTTCGGATTTCGCGCTCCGTTTGCCGGATCGACCGGGGGACGTTCAATTGGCGCCGCTGTTGTGCGGTGGTGTCATCGGCTACCGGGCGCTCAAGGTGTCGGGAATCGAGCCGGGAGGCCGACTGGGGTTATTCGGATTTGGCGCATCGGCCCGAATCGCCATTCAGGTGGCGAGGCACTGGGAATGCGAGATTCTGGTGGCCACCCGCTCCCGGCCCGAGCAGGAGAGAGCGCGCCGGATGGGGGCATCGTGGGCAGGCGGATACGAGGACGTTCCCACCGGAGGCCTCGATGCCGCGGTGACGTTCGCCCCCAGCGGCAATGTGGTGGTTTCCGCACTGCGCAGCCTCGATCGGGGCGGGGTGGTCGCCGTCAACGCCATCCATCTCGACCGCGTCCCGCAATTCGATTACGACCTGCTTTGGTGGGAACGCCAGATCCGCAGTGTTGCCAACTACACACGCCGCGATGCTTCGGAATTTCTCGCCCTTGCTACAGACATGGGAATCGAGACCACAGTTCAGGAGTATCCACTGGAGCGGGCCAACGCCGCCCTGGAGGAATTGAAGAATGGCACAACCAGAGGCACAGCTGTGCTCGTGATGGACCGCTAGCAAGCGGAATACCGACGAGGACACAACCGTTCTCCACCATGACGACCGTGGAGGTCCATATGGACACCCTCGAATGGCAGCGGAATCCGGAAGGCTATGAAAGCGCCGGATACATGATCCGCCGGCTCGAGGGACCGCAAGGTCCACGATGGCGTCTCGAAGGAACCGACGAGCCGGCCCCATGGTTGGGCAGTCGCCGGTTGACCATGTCGGTCCACCCAACATTACGCAGCGCCAAGGATCGCGCTCGCCATGACGAGCGCGATCGAGTGCGCCGGGCCAGAGTGACGGGGCACCTGGCCGTTGGTATCGCGGCATCGCTCATCTTCGCCATGCTGGTCCCTCTCATGTCGAGCCTCGGCTGGTTCGTCGTCGCCTCGGTGGTGCTGTTCGTGGCGCTCCGATCGCTTGCGGACGCAGCCGGGGTGTGGCTGGGGGATGCGTGGGGATGGACGCGCCACCGGGGCGAGCCGGAACCCATGACCTGGTCGAGTAGGCGGGTCCTCTCAGCGATGGAAAGCCTGCGGCGACGCCGCTTGGCGGCGGCCCAGATCGAGACCCCACCGGCGATCCTGATGCTGCCTCCGGATCCCCCCCAATAGCAAACCACCCGGTCTCGCTTCCCGGGGGCGCGGTCGTGCAACAATAAGGAAGTGACCCAGGAGTTCGAACAACCGCGTCGGCGTCAGGCTTATGAAGGCACCGTCGACTTGCCGCCCACCGAACCGCTCAGTGTCGACGCGGTCGAGAGCATCATCCGCCGGGCGGTTGAGCTGCAGGTAGACGACGACCTGGCACTTCCAACTCTCGACGAGAAGGCCCTGCATCGCGTAGCCGACGAGCTTGGTATCGAGCCCGGCCATCTGCGGCGCGCCATCGCCGAGGCTCGCACCTCGCTGGAGCGAACCGACCCGGGCGTCTTCGATCGGTTGTTTGCCCCCGGTTCGATCACCGAGAGTGCCATCGTGTACGCCGACCGGGAGACGGTCGAATCCCGCCTCGGTGATTGGATGTCCCGCCAGGAGGGGCTCCGCTTGCGGCGGAAGCTAGCCGATGGCGGTGTGTGGGAGCGCGATTCCCACGTCCTGACCCGCATTCGCATGGGCCTGCGGATGGGTCGTGGTTCCCGCGTGCTGCGGAACTCCCGCAAGGTCACTCATCGCGTCCAGGCGATTCGAGATGAGGAACAAGCGCTCGCCCTCGAAGCCGAGACCCACACCCTCAAGACGGTGGGAGCGGCCGCCGTCGCCGGATTGGGAGCGGTGGCCGCGGCGGGTGCCGCTTACGGCGCGGCGGCGGGTGTTCCCGAGATCGCCATCCCGGCTGCCGCCGGCGGGTTCCTGCTCGGGGGCGGCGCCATCATCATGGGCGTCAAGGTGTGGCTCAGCCGGGTTAAGGACGCACTCCGACGCGCCCTCGACAGCGTCTCGAGCCCCGACGTGATGGAAGGCGGCGACCCGCTCGAGCGACAGCTCCGGCGGCTTCGGAAGAACTTCAAGGAAGCCCGCCGGGAGTTCCGCGGCCGCAGCCGGTGGGTGTAGCGAGAGGCCCAGCTGACAGGGGTCCCGTTCTTCCTCCCCCGGACTTCTATCCACGGTTGTCCCGTCCATAGGCGTTTTCTGGTTCTTGTTCCCCGCCCTTGAGGGCGGCCGGGCTTCGCCCGGCTTAGGAGTTGCGAAGCAACTCCACAGGAACGCGGAGCGTTCCCGGATTCGACGATGGCGGAGGCGGGGTGGGGGGCAACGCCTCCGGCGTTGCCAGGGAGTTACTACGTAACTCCATCGCGCGAGAGCAGTTGCGAAGCAACTGCCAAGGAACGCGCAGCGTTCCCGGATTCGACGATGGCGGAGCCGGGGTGGGCGGCAACGCCTCCGGCGTTGCTAGGGAGTTACTACGTAACTGCAGCGCGCGAGAGCAGTTGCGAAGCAACTGCCAAGGAACGCGGAGCGTTCCCGGATTCGACGATGGCGGAGGCGGGGCGGGGGGCAACGCCTCCGGCGTTGCTAAGGAGTGACTACGTAACTCCAGCGCGCGAGAGCAGTTGCGAAGCAACTGCCAAGGAACGCGCAGCGTTCCCGGATTCGACGATGGCGGAGGCGGGGCGGGGGGCAACGCCTCCGGCGTTGCTAGGGAGTTACTACGTAACTCCAGCGCGCGAGAGCAGTTGCGAAGCAACTGCCAAGGAACGCGCAGCGTTCCCGCTCTCCCCCCATCCGTCGCCGACCCTGCGGTTCGGCGACACCTTCCCCTCGAGGGGAAGGATGAGTAGGACTCCGGGAAGGCTTCGCCTTCCTTGGCAACCCAAGCGGTTGCACCCCCTCCGGGGGGAGAAGGCAACCGCCCCCAGGGGTTAGCCGGTTGCGGCCCGACGCTAAACTGGCGCCCTTGCGGGTGTAGTTCAATGGTAGAACACGAGCTTCCCAAGCTCGGGACGGGGGTCCGATTCCCCTCACCCGCTCTGACCGCAGCGGAGTAGTCGTGATCTTTTCCGATCGCACCATGAAAGAAGCCCTCGCCGAGAAGCGGATCCAGGTCGATCCACTGGTCGAGGCCAACATCCAGCCGTCGAGCATCGACGTGCGGGTCGATTCGTACTTCCGAACGTTCGAGAATCACCGCTACCCGTTCATCGACCCCCGCACACCGCAGCCCGATCTCACCACCCAGGTAGAAGCCGACGGGGAAAACCCGTTCATGCTTCACCCCGGCGAATTCGTCCTCGGCTCGACGTTGGAGGTCGTTTCATTGGCCGACGACGTGGTGGCCCGGCTGGAAGGCAAGTCCAGCCTCGGACGGCTGGGCCTGCTGATCCACTCCACCGCCGGGTTCATCGACCCCGGCTTCTCCGGCCACATCACCCTCGAGCTATCGAACGTGGCCACCCTCCCCATCGCCATCTACCCCGGCATGAAGATCGGCCAGGTTTCCTTCTACGAGCTGTCGACACCGGCCGATCACCCCTACGGCAGTACCGAAGCGGGATCCAAATACCAGGGCCAGCGCGGTCCAACTCCCAGCCGGATCCACGAGGACTTCGGCTAGAGCGCCTTCGGCGCTCTAGCTCGGGAGTTGCTTCGCAACTCCTGGCTGACAGGTCAATTGGGTTCCTAAGCAGTCAACTCCTGGCTGACAGGGTCCCCCTACCCCTACCTCCGACTGCCCAGCCGTCCAGCGCCGGTCGCTGCCCTCACCCGTAGCGCGTCGAGCCAGGTGCAAGTAGCCTCGGGCAGGTGAGGAACAAGGACAACCCGTTGTGGCTGATCCCGGCCAGCCTGGCACTGCTCATCCCGATCATCGCCGTTCTTTCAGAAGGGCCCACCGCGCTGGCCGTTCTCGTTGGGGCCGCCATCCTCACCCTCGCCGTGGCAGGCGGTAGCTGGTTCCTCATGCAGGAGCGCCACAAGCTACGCATGCGTGAGATCGAGGCCGAGGCCCGGCTGCAACAGGCTGCCAGCGACCATCTTTCAGCCGCCGAGCGCATCCTGGACAAGGACGACGGACTAACGACCTGGCAGCGGGAGGACCCGCCCCGGCTGACGAACTAGCGACCTGCAGCCCACGGGAGCTTCACCTGGCCCAGCAGCAGCGCCCCCGCCGCCAGCAGCACGAGGGGCGTCACGGCCAACGCCAGCAGCCCATCGGCGCGGTAGAAGCCGCCGAGCGCAAGGAGGCCGAGGCCGAAGGCGGCGGCTACCGAGCCGAAGACCGCCGCCCACGGACCTCCACCCGACGTTGTCGCTCGCGCTCCTGATCGCTCCAGACGGGAAAAGATCATCACCAGCGGTGTAGTCAGGACCGCCAGCGCCGCCACCCACACGGGGCGAGTGAGCCACCAGCCACCGGTGAGGGCGTCCCCTCGCAGCCCGAAGCCGGACAATTGTGCGAACAGGACACCAAAGGCCATCGCCGGGAGGTGCCACAGATACACGGTCATCGCCAGGCCGTTGGCGGCAATGACCGAGCCCCATACCCGCTCCCGCTGCAACCAGCGCCGAGCCGGCGCCTCCAGCAGCAGGATGATTCCGAACTGGAACAGGCCGACGGCCATGAGCATGATGGTGGGTGGCTGGGTGTTGCCGAACTCCTCGCCGGGGACGCCGAGCAGGCTACGCGAGTAGAGGCCAACTCCGGAGAGAGTGACCAGCGTGGCCAGCCCGGCCATGGCGATCAGGATGGCCCGGGCCCGGCCGGCCACCCTGCCGTCCCGCCAGAAGAATCCCAGCTGGTGAACGGCCACCCACACCAACAGATAGTTGACGTACCCGATGCCACCGAGGCCGAGGTCTCGTACCAGCACGTCGACGAAGGCGGCAAGCGAGATCGAGGCCACCGGAACCAGCAGCCCAAACCGATCATGGAGGCCCAGCATCACCGGTACGAAGGGGATGACCAGCAGGTAGACACCCAGGAACCAGACCGGAACCGCCACCAGGGTGAGGCCGACCTGGAGAGTCTCGGGGCTCAGCCGAATCACATGGGCGAACACCACGGTGAGAACCGTCCACACAGCCGCGAAGGCGAGCGTAGGCCGAAGCAGCCGGGCCATCCGTCCCCGCAACCAGTCGCCATACGTGACCCCCTTGTCGCGGGCCGAGATCCATGAGGCCGAGTTGGCGAACCCGCCGACGATGAAGAAGATCGGCATCACCTGGAGACCCCAGGTGATGAACTGCATCCAGGGCACCAGGCCGAGGATGTTGTCGCCCTCGATGGCGCCGTCGGCGTCGATGGTGATGACGGCCATGAGCCAGTGGCCGACCACCACGACGAAGATGGAGAAGACCCGCAGCAGGTCGATGTACCGATTGCGAGTCGCAGGCGTACGGGCCACGAGCTCTTTGACGTTGATGCTCTTGGTTTGTGGGTTGTTCATGCCTCCATCGTCGAACGAAACGGCCGGTTCATCTATCGGGAGAGACCCCGATTTCCTACCCGGGGTCACCCTGAGGTCAGAGGCCAGCCGTTCTTCGTGGCCGACGGCAGTGGGCTCAAGCTTCAGCCGAGCCAGCGGGCGACCCAGTAGAAGGCTCCGCCTACCAGCAGGACCCCCGGCAGCGAGCGGCGGGTGATCACCGCCCCGACCACGCCACCGGTGGCAGCAACCAGACCGATGCCGGCTTCCGGTCCCCCGTCGGGCGCGGCCAGGCCGAGTGTGGCGAGAGCAACGAACAGCGCCAGCGGAAAGGTCTCCAGAAAGCCTCCCCACCTTCCCGTCGGGACCGGCCGCGGCCACACTAGGAACACCGCCCGGCTCGCGAACGTGATGCCGGCCATCGCAACCACCAGCGCCAGGTCACTCACGAGCGGCCCGACTCCCGGGCCCCGCCAAACCCACGAGGGCGGCGACGGCCGCCGCTCCGGTGATCCGCCACGCCTCGGGGAGCGCAGAGGTAGACAGGAGCGCAGCGACAATGGCGGTCCCGACCACAATCCAATCTCGCCGGGTGCGCACCAGCGCCGCCGCCAGGCCCAGGAAGATCAGCGGGAAGAAGACGTCGATGCCCCATTGTTCGGGGTCGATGGCCTCGCCCATCGCCGCCCCCAGCACGGTACCGGCCACCCATCCGCCGTACAGCACCAGATCGGTGGCGCCCTTGTAAGCCACCAGGTCTTCCTCGCCAAGGTCGGCGGCGTGGAGTGCCATCCCGAAGGTCTCGTCCACCAGAACCCAGGCCATCGCCACCCGGGTGGCCAGCGGGCGGGCTCCCAACAGCTGGGCGAGCCGGGCCGACATGGGGACATGGCGCAGCGCCAGGCCGGTGGTGGCGACCAGCACCGGTGCCGCGCCGGAGGCAAGGAGACCAACCATCGTGAACTGGGCAGCACCGGACACCACGATGACCGATGCCAGCACCGCCAGCCAGGGTGCCAGGCCCGCCTGCACGGCCAGAACTCCAAAGCCGGTCCCGAAGGCGCCCACCGCCAGGAACAGGACTGCTCCATCACGGAGGCCGCGCCGAAAGGACGAGCTGACCATCAGCGGCCTGTGCCAAGAGTCATACGCCGGCGCCCAACTCGCCGGGTATCCGGGCGGCGCGTTCATTCGACCAGCCGACCATGACGCCGAAAATGACGACGAGAGCAATCCCCAGCCACCCGCGGGACCCGGGGTCCTCGTCGAGAATTAGCCAGGCCGCCACGACTGCCGCCATCGGCTCGACGTACATGGTGGAGCTGAGCATCGACACCGGGACGCGATACATGGCACCGAGGTAGATGAGCCCGGAGATACCGGTCAGTCCAATGCCGAGGAACAGCACCAGCGGCAAGTCGCCGTCCATGTCGGGTATCGCAGTCACCGCCCACGGGAGCGTGACCAGCGAGGAAACGAGTCCCTGCCAGGCGCCGAACCGGAGGGCGCCGAGGTCGGCAGCGCCCGGTTTCACATTCAGCAGCATTGCTGCCAGCAGCCCCCCGGAGGCCAGCGCCCACATAACCCCCTCGGCAGTAGCCCCGTTGGAGGGGTCGACGGCGACGGCGGCGCCGATAAAACCTCCCACCACGGCGAGCCCGGTCACGACGGCCAGGGGCTCGCCGAGCACTCGGGTGGCTGCGATCGACATGGCGGGTGCCGCCACGAACACCAGCACAAGTGCCACCAAAACCCGGGTGGTCTGGATGGCCTCAAAGAACGTGAACCAGTGGAGCGGCAACAACAGGCCACTGATGACGATCGAACGACGGGAGGTGTCTGGTATGCGAACCCCACCCCAGGCCGTCAGCAACAGAAATTGAAAGATGGTCGCCAGCCAGATGCGGCTGGCCGCCAGCTGGCCGCTCGACAAGCCAACTTCCCGCACGATCACTGGGATGATTCCCCAGGAGCTGGCGAGGGCAACCAGTACAATCGGGGGCCAGAGGCGGTCGAACACCGCCGCAGCCTACCGGCCATTAAGTTCCTCAAGCCGGGTGATTTCGGTGCCGAAAACCATCGGTGATTCGATCAACGACAGTCCATACTCCAATTATGGAGTAACTCCCTTCCTTGGACTCCTCCTCAGCTCGTAGATCGGATTGGAGAGGGCCCCGTCGCAAGGCGGGGCCCTTTCGCGTCAGCTCTCGGCGGTCTCGAGTCCTTCGAGTGCCTGGAGGTAGGTTTCTCGCACCGCCATCGACTGGCGAACCTCCTGGAGAAGCCCGTCGAAAAACTCCCGACGGTAGGTCGGCTCGGTGGCGGCATTGACCGTGAAATAGAGACCGGAAAAAGCGGCCAGGAAGCCCGCCGCTCGCAGCAACTCCTCGGTGAGCACGATGCGATCACCCCGGAACGACACCGAGTACAGCTCGTTGAGTGGCTGCTCGGTCCACTGGACCAGAGTGTCGGTGTTCATGATGACCAGGCCGAACACCACGAAGAACAACCCAATGAAGACACTCACAGCCAGAACCAGCACCCCCTGACTGAACACGAGCACGAGGCCAACGTTTCCCCGTTGGCGGCGTGACAGCGGGTAGTCGGGAAGGTCCGAAGTGCCCACCACCCCCTCCATCGGCGTGCCGCGGCACAACGTCGCCACCGCTTGAACCGAGTGAAATGTCGCCAGCTCACTCACCTCACCGGGCAACCGCGAAAGAAGAAACACCACGCCAAGCAGAACAAACAACCCCAGCCCTGCCAGCAGCAGAGTGACGTCGATCCGCGACGTCACTTGCCAAACCTCGGCATTGATAAACAGGAAAGCATTGAAGAGGAGCAGCAGCGGGAGGGCTCGCATTCCGATGCGGACCGCACCGCCGATATCGCTGAAGAGGCGCCGGATGGCCCAGGACAGAATTGCCACCACGCCGTAGCTGGCTGCAAGATAGACGACGCCCAGGATGACGATGTTGGAGATGATCGTCAGCCCGGCGGTGGAAAACTGCCCACCGAAAACAATCGGGACGAAGGCAGGGCCGAGGATGAAGACCGCCAGTTCCAGCCGGCCCACTCGCTCGGGACGGGTGAGCAACGGTCGGACCCCCCGAAGCCAGTTGACTCCTGCCCAGATGGCGAGCAGCAGCGCCACGCCCCCGATGGCGACGCCGATGTTCTCGCCGATGGAGAAGTCGTCGCTGAGCGCCCCGATCATGCTGAACAGGAAAATCACAATCAGAAGTGGTAGCACCCGGGTGAACACATCCTCAGCGGCGTTGTAGTTGGCGATGAGGTGGGGGACACCCCGGCGCAGGAACCAGCGCTCGGTGTCGGCAATCGAATCGGTGCTCATTCCGGCAAGTTTGGTGGCTGGGATCCCAGGTGCGAAGCACCCGGTGCAACAACTAGCCTCTCGCCATGGATTCGATCGCCGATGAACGCGCCTACTTCTCCCAACGGTGGCCCGAACTGCGCACGGTCCTCGAAGAGTCGGGGCCTGCCGGCCTGGTCGCGACCATCCTGGCCAGCGACTCCGATGCAGAACGGGCCGCCCTGTTCCGGTTTGCTCGCCAGGGCCTGGTACTCGACGAATGGGAAGGCAAGGGCCGCCTCGACGCCTACCTGACGGTGACAAACGCAGGCCGCGAGTGGCTGAGTGAGCGGGCCGAGGCCGTGACGCCCGAGGAGCGCAAGAGCTACCTGGCCGTTCTCGCCGAACTCACCTTCAACTTCGCCGCCGACATTGCCGATTGCTGGCCGGGCGACGACGAGCCCCGCGATCAGAGACACTTCCAGCTTGGCATGGAGGTCGCCGAGCAGTCGGTCGGACTGCGTGAGGAACTCGGCAAGCCGGACAGCTCCAAACATCTCGGCTGGTGGGCGTTCGGCTATCACCAGTTGCGCCTCGGCCACACCGACGGCGCCGTCGACGGCATGGAACGATCCCTCGAGCACGCCCGCCGGGCCGCTCGCGAGGCCGGCGAACACGATGAAATCTCCTCCCAGGCCCCGTTCCCGGTGCTCATCGGCGCCGGTTATCTCGGCCTGGCCCGCATCGCCGACGGCGAGCCCTCAGGACCCGACCTCTACGGGGAGGCAATTGCCGCCTTCCGCGCCCAGCTGACCGATGAGGAACGCAGGGACGACGCCCAATTCGGCATCGATCAGCTCGAGCGGGTACGGGCGTTCATATCGTGAGCGAGTTCCCAACTCCCGACATGGCCCTGACCCATATCCTCGTGGTCGACGACCTGGAGCGCTCAACCGCCTGGTACCGCGATGTGCTCGGCGCCGAGCTGTACCGGGAGTACGGCGGGTCGTCGGCAGTGTTCACGTTCAACGGGACCTGGTTGCTCCTCGTCACCGGCGGAGACCCAACTCCCGACAAGCCCGACATCTCGTTCGCTGTCCCCGCAGACCGGGGAGTGGTCGATCATTCGTTCACCATCCGGGTAGAGGACTGCCGCCAGGCTTACGGGACTTTGCGTGATCGGGGCGCCGAGTTCCTCACGCCGCCATACGACTGGAGTGGTGAGATCCGCTGCTTTTTTCGTGATCCGGACGGACACCTCTTCGAGATCAGCCAGGTGTGACCGGCGTTCTCCCGGATCATGCGCGCCCGCAGTAACGTCCCTCGCATGTCCGGCCTAAATCGTTACCGCATCTCGTCCGCCCAGTCGACCGTAACCATCGTCGGGGAAACATCGCTGCACCCGATCACCGTGAACGTAACCCCGAACGGTTGGATGGAGGCGAGGATCGAGAACGGCGAGTTCATCGCCGACAACGACCTCAGAGGTCAGGTCGAAATCGCCGTCATCGAGTTCCGCTCCGGCAATCCGCTGGTCGATCGGGAGACCCGACGCCGGCTCAACGCCAAGCGTTATCCCACCATTCGAGGCGAACTGAGCGAGGTGGTAACGATCGAAGGACCTAAGGCAACCGTCAAAGGGGTGGTCACCTTCATCGGCCAGGATGTCGAACTCGAAGGAGATATCGGCATCGCCGACTCGTCAGACCGCGTCATCAACCTCGTGGGCGAAGGTCAGATGGACGTGCAATGGTGGGGCCTCGAGCCACCAACCTTGCTGGTCTTGAAAATGGAGCCGGTGGTCAGAGTGTCCGTCGATCTTCTCTTTGAGCAAGTCGACGCCCCCTGACCCCACCGTGCCAGGCTCCAGCCGGCCGAGGGCGTCAGCCGAGAGACCCCATCACCTTCATAACGGTGTGCTGCGGATCCAGGCCGGCGGCCTCGAACACCTTGAACGCCGGGTGGGTCTGCTCGTCGTGGAGCGCTCGATCATGCGCCTCGGTACTGTCCCAGATCGCTGCCACGCGTACGTAGTCGCCATCGGCAACCAGATAGGCAGACACGAGTCCATCGGGTTGTTCTCCGACCACCAGGTCCGACCACTCGCCGAACAGATTGTCCCTGTCGGCCTCGCCGGCCTCCGCATGCGCCATCGAAAGAATCACGTTGTCTCCTGATTGGATTGGAAAAGGCTACCCGTCCAGGGCTCAGCCTGCTCCGCTGATCCCATCAGCTCGGCACCCCAGAAGGGAGCACGACAAGTGGAAAGGGCTAGAAGTTCCGGGCCGCTTCGATGTCGTCGACGCCGAACACGACCTCGCCTTCCATCGTGATGTAGAGCAGGTCGACGTTGACACCCAGGTCCGCCATTCGCCGCGCCAGCGTGCCCAACTCGCCCGGCTTGTCGTGGGCCTTGAAGGTGAGCACGGGGCGAACCGGTCCCGCCTCCAGCCCCGCGCCACCGACCGCGGCGGCTGCCGCATCGGGGTCATCAACCATGAGGTGGATTACGCCCCGGCCTTCGCAGGCGAAGCCACAGCCACCTTTGATGTTGATGCCGGCGCTTCCCAGCGCTTCCCCCAGGTCGGCGATCGTGCCAGGCCGATCAGCCAGAAATACTGTCAGATCCCATGCCATGACGGCTCCTCTCTCTCTGCAGTCAGTCCCTCTCGGAACATACTCTCCGGCCCTGCCCCGTGCCCGACTCCCTCCGATCGCAGTGCCAACTGGCCGTCTGGGAGGTGCGGGCTGGCCCCGAAGCCGTCGGCTCGTCGTTGAGCCGCGATGCGTAGTCTCGGAGGGGAAGAACTCCCTCCAGGGGGGAGAGACCATCGCATCGGGAGGTGCAACCATGACCAGTCATCCGAATCTCGAAAGTGCCCGCGCCGGATACGAGGCGTTCGCGGCCGGCGACATGGCTACCGTGAACGAACTCTTCGCCGATGACATCGTGTGGCACTCCGGCGGAAACAACATCCTGAGCGGTGACTACCAAGGCAAGGAGGCCGTCTTCAACTTCTTCGGTCGGCTGATGCAGGAAAGTGACGGCAGTTTCAAGAACGACATCCACGACATGCTCGCCAACGACGAACACGGCGTCGCCCTCGTTACCGCCACCGCCACCCGCGGCGGTAAGTCGCTCGAGGCCCGGGCAGTCCACATCTTCCATATGCGCGACGGGAAGATGACCGAGTTCTGGGCCTTCCCGGAGGACCAGAGCCAGTTCGACGACTTCTGGTCGTAATCCTCCTTCTTCTGACCTCGTTCAGGTCCCTAAGAAACGGATCACCACATCGTCGAGCGGTTTGCGGGTGATGTCGGGGACCAGGCAATCGTCTGCCGGGTAGCCGATGGGCAGCATGGCAAACGGCCGCTCGTTCTCGGGACGGCCGAGCAGCTTGGTTAGAAACGCCATCGGACTCGGTGTGTGAGTCAGGGTGGCAAGGCCCATTTGGTGGATGGCGGCAATGAACATCCCACAGGCGATGCCAACGCTCTCCTTGACGTAGAAGTGCTTGAGGCGGTTACCGGCGGGATCGACCCCATACCGTTGCTCGAAGAGCACCACGATCCAGGGAACGGTCTCGAGGAACTCCTTGTGCCAGTCGGTGCCGAGCGGACGGAGCGCCTCCAGCCAGTCGTCCGGCAGCCGCCCACCCTGATAGTTGGTGCGTTCCTCTTCCTCGGCTGCCTCTCGGATCTGGCGTTTGAGGTCATGGTCGCCGATGAGCACGAAGGTCCACGGTTGGCGATGAGCACCGGAAGGGGCGGTTGAGGCCGTGGCAATCGCCTGTTCGATCGCCTCACGGGGAACCGGGTCGGCGCTGAACATCCGTACGCTCCGACGCCCTTCCATCAAGTCAAAGAACCATTGGGCGCGTTCAATGACCTCTGGTTGAGGGACGCGGCCGGGGCGATACGGAATGAATGTCGGATTGGTCATGGCACCTCCTGGCTGACCGACCCTACCGGGCCGGCCATCAGCCGGCACGCCCGACGAAGATGTCGATCACATGGTCTTGTTCGCTGTGCTGGGACGGCACTACCGACGGGGTGAGGCCGGCGGAGCGCATCGCCTCCAACCAGGTTGCGCGGGGGAATAAGCCGAGCTCGTGGACTTCCTCGAGTACCTCGGTCTTGCCGTTCTCCTCGAACCAATAGGTCATTTCCATCAGGTAGGTCGAGTCACCGGGGTCGGGGTCCCGGGTCCGCGATTCGTAGCGAAGGGCGCGGGTTTCGTCCTGGTGGCCTCCCGAGCCGGTTACCGGTCGAAACGTCTCCACTACCTCGTCGGGGGCGAAGAGGACGGCTCCCCCCCGCCGGCAATGCACGGCGGCAGTTTCGATGGCCGCGCGTAGATCCTCCTCAGTTGTCAGGTAGTCGACCGCGTCGTGGACGAAGACCGCGTCGAATCGTCGCTCCAGGCGCACCCTTCGCATGTCGCCGACTACGTGTTCACATTCGGGGTTGATGGTTTGGCTCAACGCCAGCATGGCGGGGGAGAGGTCGACCAGTGTCAGCGCGGCGTGGTGCTTCATGTGAGATGCGTTGTTGCCGCCGCCGCTTCCAAGCTCGAGGATGGTTTCGACCGGCCCGGTAGCCGCTTTCTGAATCTCGGCAAGGTAGAAGGCCGCTTCCTCCTCGTATTCGGCGGGAGCCGTTAGGAGATGGAACCAGCCGGCCAGGTCGGTATATATGCGCGGGAGCGGAGCCAGCCGGCGAAGAAGCTCATCGACGATGTCATGCACGGACCGGCCTTGCACCTGAACTGCGATGTCCGAAACGGCACCGAAATGCGAATGGCGGTGCTTCGCCTGGGCGGCCAGCAGCTCGGTTGGTTCCAGCCCGAGGCTGCGGCGGTGAGTTCCTGCCCGCACCCGCTCGGCGAGGTAGCCGGGCTCGGCCTGGAGCCACACGACCGTATGGGGTGCCAGGAGCGCCCGACTTTCCTCATCCTCCACCACACTGGCCGCAGCCGCGATAATCACTGCTTCCGACCCGAATGACGCCAGCGCGTTGGCCAGCTGCGCCGCTTCGATCGCGTGGAACTCCTCGACGCCGAGGCGCTCGGCGAGCTCCCGACCGGTGGCATCGTACTCGGCCTCGATCCCCGCGTCGTTGTCGATGAAACGGTACCCGAGCCGGTCGGCGAGGGCGCGTCCAAGGGTGGTCTTGCCCGACCCCATCAGCCCAACCAGCACGATTGGCTTGGGATAGTCCGAGTACGCCACCTAGCCGCCCAGGGCTGATATCTCCGCCGCCACGCGGCGGTTGAGCGAGAGCACTATGTCCCACCCTCCCAGCTCGACGACGAGGTTGTCACCACCGACGCTCACCACACCTGCCATAGCGCGACGCTACCGGATCAGGGCCGGAGGGGGGGCAGCGGGTCGCGGGCAGCAGGCAGCTGGTTACTCGTCGATGTGGCCGGGGGGTTTGCCGAGGCGGGAGTGGAGCGCGGCTTGCCGGTCGTCGACGATGCGGCGGGCAATGCTGTCGACCGCGTGGGTGATCCACATGAAGGTCTGAGAGCCTTCCTCGTAGTTCGCCTCGCCGAAGGAGTCGACCCTGCCCTGTTGTTGCAGCCGGTTCACCTGCTCGAACTCGGCTTCCGACTCGGGCTTGTACACCGCCAGGGTCTTGCCGCCATTGCTCTTGACGACCGAGAAGACCGGAACGTCGCTCGGGCCGTCGGCAATGTAGATCATGTTCTGGAATGGAACCCGGCGATCCTCATGGGCGACCTTGGCATTGACGTCGACGTTGGGGTTCTTGTTGGTTCCTTTGTTGACCTCGAACACCGCCCGGGTCTTGGTGGTGTTGTCGACGCTGTAGATGACATGGGACAGAACCCGATCTTGGTCGAAGAGCTTCGTCTGAGTGCGATCGTCCAGGTACCCCGGCTGGGCGTCGGCCTCGGCAAACTCGCAGGCCCACACCTGCTCGACGTAAGGGGCGATGGCGCTACCGAGAATCATCTGGCGGAGGCCGCTCGACACGATGTAATGCTCGACTTCGATGCCATGCTCGCCGTAATCGGACGAGGCTTCGAGCCGCTTGCGGATCTGGTCGAAGAAGTCGGGCAGCCCAGCGTAGAACTGTATGTCGGCACCCAGTTCTCGCAGCATCCGGTTGTTGAGGCCTTCGAACTTGCCTGCTTTGACGTAGGTCAGGATGTGATGGAGGTACAGGGTGTCGGGACCGATGAGGTCCGCTCCACGCCGACGGTAGAAATCGGGGAGGGCGTCAACCTCTCGCCAAAACTCGAGCGGGTCGACGTCGAAGTGGCGGAACAAAGGCAACTGCATGTAGCCGGGAATCAGCGTTCGGTCGAAGTCCCACATGAGGGCGATCGTGCTTTGGGGTAGGAGCGTGCGGGTCATCACCAATCAATGTCGGCTGCGCCTCAGCCTATCTGGAGTCAGAGCGCGAAATCCAGAGGATTTTTCGAGAACGCCACCCTACGTGGCCGCGGGTACCACAAGTCTCTCCCTCCCTTCTCATCCTCCCCCGGAGAGGTGGCCCGTAGGGTCGGAGGGGGCGGAGAAGAGCGAGCCGGCCTGGAAGATCCGACGAGGTGTATTTTGGGCCCGGACCGATGAGCAGGACCGTAAGGAAGGCCGGATGGACAAGACGGCGATAATCGAGCTGATCCGGGTGGCGTTCTCGCAGGTTCCCCGCCCGCACAGCCCGTTCCCCCTGGGATACGACGGAGACCTCGAGGCAGCCGACCTGTTCCGATCGGCAGCGGATTGGCAGGCGATGGATCCCGCAGTTCTTGACACAAACTACGACGCCCTCGGCTTCATGTCCGAAGGCGGGTTTCGCTTCTTCATGCCGGCATATCTGATTGCGGATCTCAACCAACAGCTCGATAGCGCCGACCCTTCATTTCACCTTGGCGTCCTGTTCGATGACGTCATCGAGGTCCCGGTGGGAGACAAGGTGTTCGAGAACCGAATTGGGCCATCGCAGCTCTTCGGACCCCGCGGGGGCTATGGGGCCATGACGGTTGGCGACTATGTCCGCTACCGAAACTCGGTTTTCACTCGTGAGGAGGCCGCCGCCATCGTTGCCTACCTCGAGTACCGACGTGACCTGCCGGACGCCGTGGACGGCGACGCCATCGATGCGGTGCTGGAATCGTTCTGGCGGGACCGAGCCGAGAATGCCCCCACCTCCGACGCCCTGACCGAACACCTGCGAGCCGAGCGCGAGTATTTGGAAGCGCTAGGCGTTCCCGTGCCAGAAGGAGACTCCTAGCTCAAATCCATTCGTCGGATGCGGTGAGCTGCGAATCCGTGGCATTGCCGGTGTTTACGGTTCCGGCAGGTTCGAGAAGAACCACCTCGCATTCCTTCTCGGCCACGGGCCGGTGGCTAACCCCCCGCGGCACCACGAAGAACTCACCCGGGCCAAGCACCGCGTCATCCAGCCCGTCCAATTGAATCGTCAACGACCCGGTCAGAACAAGAAAGAACTCATCGGTGTCGTCGTGCTCGTGCCAGACGAACTCCCCCTGGACCTTGACGATCTTGATGTCCAGATCGTTCATTTGCCCAACGATGCGGGGAGCCCAATGCTCGTCGATCTGGTCCAGCTTGCCGGCCAGACTCACGACCGAATCCGGTTTGGCCACTAGACAGCCACGTCGCGACCGAGGTCGCTGAACAGCGTGAACTCGCCGAGGAACGTCATGTCGACTCGTCCGGTGGCCCCGGCGCGGTGCTTGGCGACGTTCACCTCGGCTACTCCCTTGTTTTCGGGGTTCTCGGGGTGGTAGTACTCGTCCCGGTAGATGAACATCACTACGTCCGAGTCCTGCTCGATTGCTCCCGACTCGCGCAGATCGCCGAGCATGGGCCGCTTGTCCTGGCGTTGCTCGAGGGCTCGGTTCAGCTGGGACACGGCGATGATCGGCACGTGCAGCTCCCGGGCCAGATTCTTGAGGTTGCGACTTATCTCTGCAATCTCCTGCTGACGGTTTTCGGTCCGGCGATTGCCACCGGTCATGAGCTGGATGTAGTCGACCACCACCAGCTCAAGGCCCCGTTGACGTTTGAGTCGCCGGCATTTGGCGCGGATCTCCGTGACGGTGAGCGACGCTGAGTCGTCGACGTAGAGGGGAGCTTCGTACAGCTGGCCGGCGGCGGCGGCCACCTTTTGCCACTGGCCTTCCCCGAGCTGACCGGTTCGCAGCTTCTGCGAGTCCACCCGGCCGAGTGAGCACAACAGCCGCTGCACCACCTCGTCCCGGCTCATCTCCAACGTGAAGATGGCGACCGTGTGACCGGCCCGGGCCACGTTGAGAGCAATGTTCGCTGACAGCGTCGACTTTCCCATGCTCGGCCGCGCCGCGATCACCACGAGGTTGGCGGGGTGGAGGCCGGCCAGTTTGCGGTCGAGGTCCTTGAATCCGGTGGGAAGACCGGTGACCTCCGACCCCCGGCTGCCGAGTTCTTCGATCTGCTCGAGCGTGCTGTTGATCAACGGGCTGACCGGCACCAAACCGTCGCCCATGCGCTTCTCGGCTACCTGGAAGATCGCCTGCTCCGCCTGATCCATCACCTCTGCGATGTCGGCGTCCTCGAAGGCAAGTCCTCCGATCGCGGAACTGGCTTCCAGCAACCTCCGGCGCTGCGAGTTCTCCTCGACAATGGTGGCGTAGTAATCGACGTTGCTGGCGGTCGGCACCTTGTCGATGAGACCGGTCAGATACGCAATGCCCCCCATCCGATCCAACTGCTCCCGACGACTCAAGGCGTCGGAGACGGTGATGGCATCCACCGGCTGGTTGGCGTCGAACAGCTCGACGATGGCCTCAAATATGAGCTGGTGGGCCGGCTTGTAGAAATCGGCAGGATCCAGGTGGTCCATCACCGTGTTGACCGCCTCGGAAGAGATCATGGATGCCCCCAGCACCGACTCTTCGGCGTCGAGGTTGGAGGGCGGTACCCGGAGCTGGGACCGTTGCTCCTGGTAGTCGATCGCCATCAGCGCGGCCTCCTATGCCGGAACGACGTCGAGCGCGACCTGGAATTCCACCTCGGGGTGGGTGCGGACCGTGACCTCGTGCAAACCAATCGCCCGGATGGGAGGCTGCACCACAATCGCGCTCCGCTCGACGTCGAGACCCGCGAAGGTCTTGATCGCCTGGGCAACGTCACCGGGTCCGATGGAGCCGAACAGCTTGCCCTCGTCACCGGCCCGGGCTGCGATGACCACCCGGATCCCGGACAGGGCATCCTTGATTTGGTCGGCCACTTCGCGGGCTCTCTGTTCGGCCTCGATGCGAGCCTCCCGCATGGCTTCGGCCTGACGGAGATTCCCGTCGGATGCCTTGACGCCGAGCGCGCGCGGCATCAAGTAGTTGCGGGCATAGCCGTCGGCTACGTCGACCACATCGCCCTTCCTGCCGAGCTCGTCGACGTCCTTGGTGAGAATCAGCTTCATCGACCGTCGCCCTGCAAGCCGGTGTAGGGAAGCAGCGCCAGCTCCCGCCCGTTCTTGATCGCCACCGCCAGCTCTCGCTGGTGGCGACCGCAGGTGCCGGTAACCCGGCGCGCCCGGATCTTGGCCCGGTCGGACATGAATCGCCGCAGCATGGCGGTGTCCTTGTAGTCGATGTAGTCGACCTTCTCGGTGCAGAAGTAACAGACGAGCTTGCGAGGTCGCCGGTCCGGGCGCTCCCGGCGCCGGCGGCCCTTGCTCGAACTGGAGGAAGTTGCTTTGCGTGCCATTAGAACGGTGCCTCGTCCGGCCCGAAGTCGTCGCGGGCGACCGGAGCGGCGGGAACCGTCGCCGGCTGGCCACCACCAAAGTTGTCCGAGCGTGGTGTCTTGGTCACCGACGCCGTCGCCCAGCGGATGGAGGGGCCGAGCTCGTCGATACGGACCTCGACAATGGAGCGCTTGTCGCCCTCCTGGGTCTCCCACGACCGCTGCTCGAGGCTGCCGGTGATGATCACCCGCATCCCCTTTTGGAGGGATTCGGCGGCGTTCTCGGCCGCTTCGCGCCACAGCGTGCCGCCAAAGAAGCTCGTCTCCTCCTGCCATTGGTCCTGCTGATCACGCCAGCGCCGGTTGACGGCCACGCGAATCTTGGCCATGGCAATGCCCGACGGTGTGAACCGGAGCTCGGGATCCTCAACCAGGTTGCCGACGAGGGTTACTGAATTTCCTGCCATTGATGCTCTCTCTTCGTTCTCGGTTGTTCTCTATCTATCACGCAGGTGTGACAGTTTCGGGCTTCCGGTTGTCGGTGCGAATGAATTTGTGCCTTACCACCGCATCCGTCAGGGAAAGTGTCCGGTCGACCTCGTCGAGTGCGCCGGGCTCGGCCTCCAGATAGAACACTGAATAGAACCCTTCACGCATGTGGTCGATTTCGTAGGCGAAGCGTCGCTTGCCCCAGAATTCGGTCTCTCCCACCTCGACGCCCTGAGTCTTCAGGGCTGTCTCTATTTGACTCACCGCCGTCCGGACCTCGGTTTCGGCCAGGTCCGGCCGGTGGATGGTCATCAGCTCGTAGCTGCGCATCCTTGTTTACCTCCTCTGGACGTCCGGGTTCGGACGGCCCCGCATGGGGCAGGAATATGGGGAAGGCCGAGATTGTAACCCGCCCACCGGGTTGGAAGCCAGGGGGACGCCTAGATTTCTTTCCCGCTCCCGCGGAGGGCGCCGATGAGTACCAGCCGGGCGTCGACGGCCAGGTCGTCGAGCGATCCGAGCGGAGCTTCGAGGGCGTACTGGGCGGCCCCGTTCGACGAGTACCTGGGGCAGTCCTCGACCAGGCACGGCGACATGGAGGTGTTTGTCACCAGGAATCCGTCGGAGTCAAAGAAGGCTATGTCCAGCGGAATAATCGTGTCCTTCATCCAGAAGGTGCGCTCGGCCTGGTTGTCGAAGATGAAGAGCATCCCGTCGAGCGGGCTCAGATCCTCCACCCCCATCAGCCCTTGGACGCGTTGCTCGTGGGTGTCGGCCACCGCCACGGTGAGGGCTTCGCCGTTCAGCTCGATTATGGCGCGGCCGAAGTCGGCAGACACCCCTACCAGCGGCCGGGTAGTGGTCGTGGTGGTCGGCGGCAGGGTGGTGATGGTTCTATCCGGGGTCGACGTGCCCGGTGTGGGCGAGCTACCGGTGGTGCCGTCGGCACCCGGGTCGTCCGAACAGGCCGCCAGGGCAAGCACGGCGACAAGCACCAGCCCAGCCCCGGGCCGCCGGGTTAGAAAGCGTCGAACGCGTCCCCCCGGGGCTCATCGCGCAGCAAAGCGCGGGCAGCTTCCTCACTCATTGAGTAGGACTCGTCGTCCGAGGGGAAGGTTCCCTTCTCGACGTCGGAAAAGAAATCCGCAAGTGCCTCGATCGCGTCGTCCTGCAGGCGGGCGTACTGGCGCACGAACTTGGCCAGGTGCCCGTCGTGGAGGCCGAGCACGTCGTGGAACACGAGCACCTGGCCGTCGGTGTGTGGCCCGGCGCCGATGCCGACGGTAGGAACCGAAACCTCCTTGGTAATGATCTCGGCGACCACGGTAGGAACCCCTTCCAACACGATGGCGAAGACACCCGCCTCGGCCAGGGCATCCGCGTCACGAATGAGGTCGCGGGCGGCTTCGGTCGCCTTCCCCTGCACCTTGTATCCGCCTTGGGCGTGCACCGATTGCGGAGTGAGGCCGAGGTGACCCATCACCGGGATCTCAGCATCCAGGATGCCCTCGATCACGCTGAGGCGCTTGCGCCCGCCCTCGACCTTGACGGCTTCTGCTCCGCCCTCTCTGACCATGCGGCCGGCGTTGGCCACCGCATCGGCGGTCGAGCCGTGGTAGCTGAGCCACGGCATGTCGCCCACAACCAGGGGGGCCGGGTGGGCGCGGGCTACAGCTGCCGTGTGGTGGATCATGACGTCGAGGTCGACCGACAGGGTGTCGTCGAAGCCGAGAACAACGTTTGCCAGCGAGTCGCCAACCAGAATGATGTCGGCTCCGGCCCGATCGGCGATGGTGGCCGTGGGGTAGTCGTAGGCGGTGATCATTCTGATCCGGGGGCCACCCTTGCGGGCGAGGATCAAAGGCGCGGTCACCTTCTTGCGGGGAGTTGCGATTTCCACGGTGCTCCTATCTCCCCACCGCAGTGGTTGGGGGACGTCGCGGTCTCTCTTGTCTGTGTCCGTTCGGCCTCGGCCGCCCGAAGGTCGCCCGTGCCTCCCTCAGATTACTTCGGCGGAGGAGCCTACGGGCATGACCGGAGCCCGTCCCGCCCATCCAGTGAACGGTTGCCGGCCGGGCCGGTCGGGGAATAGGCTGCTGGCGCCACAACCCGAGCCTGACAGGACTCACCGATGACGGGACACTCACTTCTCGCAGGCCGGGTCGCAGTTGTCACCGGAGGCGGCAGCGGGATTGGGCTCGCGATCGCCGAGCGACTCGGCTCGGCCGGAGCCAGGGTCGTGATCGGCGACCTCACCGAAGAGGCCGCCGAGGTGGCGGCAGACATCGACGCCGACTTCGTGCACGGTGACCTGGCCGAGCCGAGCGCCTGTCGGGCCCTCATCGGCACGACGCTGGAGCGCCACCAGGCGGTGCACATTCTGGTCAACAACGCCGGCTTCCAGCACGTGGCACCCATCCACGAGTTCCCCGAGGACACCTGGCAGCGGATGCTCGCCGTGATGCTGACCGCACCCTTCCTGCTCACCCGCTTCGCCTGGCCCAGCATGGTCGCTGCCCAGTGGGGCCGGGTCATCAATATCTCGTCCATCCACGGTCTGGTTGCCTCCCCCCACAAGGCCGGGTACATCTCCGCCAAGCACGGCATGATCGGCCTCACCCGCACGGCCGCCCTCGAAGGCGGCGAAGACGGCATCACCGCCAATGCCATTTGCCCCGCCTATGTGAGGACGCCGCTGGTAGAAAACCAGGTCGAGGACCAGGCCGCCGCCCGCGGCATCTCGGCCGACCGCGTCATCTCCGACGTGATGCTGGAGCCGGCCGCCGTCAAACGCCTCATCGAGCCGCACGAGGTCGCCGCCTTCGCTGAGTTCTTGTGTCGGGACGAGGCGAGCGCCATCACCGGGGCCACCCTGACGATGGATCTCGGGTGGACGGCCCGGTGATCCTCGACAAGTTCGACGGCGGCTGACGTGCGCCGCGCCGTCCTCTTGCGCAGCGTGATCCGGGTTATGAGGACCGACACCGTCGTGCACGACGCCGCCTACATGTGGACTCGCCATCGATGGGCGATGCCGTTCGGCGCGCTGGTTCTCGCAGCCGCGGTTCTGCTGGCGCCGGTGGTCGGTATCGAAGACTGGCCAACCCGGGTCGTCATCGGACTCGCCGTCGCCAGCGTCGCCGTCTTGGCAGCCACCGACTACCGGGTGGTGGCTCAGACCGGTGACGGGATTGTGTTGCTCAGGGCCAGCAAGATTCGCCAGGTCGCCACCGGGTTCGTGGAAACGCTGCCCCCGGACGCTCAACTGGTGCAAGTGGGCGGAACCATCCTGGCCGCCGATTGGCAGGTAGGAGATCGTCGCTACACGGTGGCACGCAGCTCCGAGCAGGCCATGAACCGGATGGCGGCGGCCGGATCAGCCAACTCGTAAACGCCGGGTGCCGGCAACCACGGCATCAAAACCAGAAGTGGGGTAGGCCTGCAGCCCACCCCACTTCCAATCGGATTGCCTACAGAGCGAAGGCTCGAAGCATTGACGACTCGGCCAGCGAATGCCACTCCTGCACCTTGTCGCGGAACTCGCGCCACGGAGCAAGGATCTCGGCGAAGCGGCCGTCACCGGCAGCCACGTCGTCGAGCACAGACTCGAAGTCGGTTTTGAATGCCGTCAAAACGTCCTCGGGGAATTCCCTGATTTCTGCGACCGCCTGGACGTCCGCCAGAGCATCCGAATTGAGCACATCGTATTTGGCCATCGTGCCGATATTGGCTGCTTTGGCTGCATTCTCCACCGCGGCTTGGTACTCCTCAGGCAGCTCGTTCCACGCCGTGAGCGGCACCACAACCTCGAGGGACGAGCCGGGCTCCCACCAGCCGGGGTGATAGTTGAAGACCCGGCTGCCGAGCTGACCCAATCCGAGGATCAGGTCGTCGTAGGGTCCCACCCACTCGGCGGCATCGATTGCCCCGGTTTCGATCGACGAAACGATGTCGCCTCCGGCGACCGTCACCTGTTCGGCGCCGAGGTTGTTGAAGGTCCGCCCGGCCAGGCCGGGAATCCTCATCTTGAGGCCCTGCAGGTCGGCGACCGAGTTGATCTCCTTGGTGAACCAACCACCCATCTGAACGCCGGTGTTGCCGGCCGGGAACTGGATGAGCCCGAACTCCTCGGCGTAGAACTCCCGCAACATTTCGAGGCCGCCACCCTCGTACAGCCACGCATTCTGCTGACGCGACGTGAGGCCGAAGGGAACCGCAGTACCGAACTGCATGACCGGGCTTTGGCCGACGTAGTAGTAGGAGGCCGAGTGCCCGGCATCGGCACCACCGTCGCGCACCGCGGTCAGTACTTCGAGACCGGGGACGAGCTCGCCGCCAACTCGGGGAGTAACCCTGAACTTGTTGCCCGTCATCCTGGCCAGCTCGTCGGCGAAGATCTGTGCTCCTGCGCCGATCGTGCCGATGAGCGAACCGGGCCAGCTGGTCGGCATCTGCCACTCGATCTCCGGCAAATCGGATTGCGTCAGGTCGACGGTGGTTGGCGTCGTATCGCCGGGAACCGTCGTGGCACCCGCCACCGTGGTGGCGCCCGGCACGGTGGTGGCGGCGTCGTCATCCGAAGAGCAGGCCGCCAACAGCGACCCGGCGGCAAGGAAGCCGGCCGCCCCCACACCGGTCTTGATGAAGTTACGCCGACTGAGTGCGGTATCCCTCGGTTCCGCGCCCGTCGGACTCTCTTCGGTGGAAAGATTGGACTCGTTCACTCAGCCATCCTCCTCGTAGGGGTTGGTCATTTCTAGCACCTGTCGACGGCCGATGTCGTCAGTTGCGAACCTAGGACGTTGGGGTTTGCACAAACAGGTCGTAGGAGAATTCGACGATCGCGGGAAAGAACCCCAGGATCACCAGCGCAGCTCCCTGCAGCACCATGAAGGGGATGGCCCCTTTGTGGATGTCGGCAGTCTTGACTTCGGGGGGCGCCACGCTCTGTAAGTAGAACAGGGAGAAGCCGACCGGCGGCGAGATAAACGCCATGTTCAGGTTCACCGCCATCATCACCGTGAACCAGATCTTTTCCTGCTGGCTGAAACCGAGCGCCTCCATGGCCGGTATGAAGATGGGGACCACGATGAATGTGATTTCGAGGAACTCCAGATTGATGCCGAGCAAGAACACGGCAATCATCGCCACGATCACAAAGCCGGTCTTGCCGCCACCAATGCTCGCCAAGAAGTCGGCGGTGGCATCAGAGCCACCAAGTTGCAGGAACATGAGCGAGAAGAACGACGAGGCGAAGAGAAGGGTCATCACCAGGATGCTGATGTTGGCGGTTGATTTGGCAGCTTCTCGCAACGCTTTGGGCGTGAGCCGCCACCGTGGGGTGATGTGAGTGGCACCGGCTCGGATGAGAACCTTGTCGAAGTAGTAGGCAAGCAGAGCGAGCAGCAAGGCACCAAAGACACCCACCGCGCCGGATTCTGAGGGCGTGGCTATTCCCTGGAAGATGGCCGCGAGGACGGCGAAGATCAACAGGATGATGGGCACGACGGAAAAGAGCACTTCGAGTGCCAAAACCTTCCCGCGCAGGGTTCGTTCCTCGAGCGGCATGGCCGGACCCAGCCCGGGGCGCGCGTAGGAAACCCCGATTGCGTAGGACGCGTAGAGCCCGCTGAGAATGAGCCCGGGGACGAGAGCACCGGCGAACAAGCCAATGATGCCGACACCCATCTGTTGGGCAAGGAGAATCAAGACCAGGCTCGGCGGCAGTAGCTGAGCCAGCGTACCTGAGGCGATGATCACCCCGGTGGCCAGCTTGTGGTCGTACCCGAGACGAACCATGGTGGGTAGTGACAGAAGCCCCATCACGATCACCGTGGCGGCAACCACACCAGTGGCGGCCGCCAGCAGGGTCCCCACCAGCACAACCGCCGCGGCCACCCCGCCCTTGATCGGCCCCAGCACCATCCCAATGGCACTGAGTAGCCGTTCGGCCAGCCCGGAACGCTCGAGGATCGCTCCCATCAAGACGAAGAACGGCACTGCCAGCAGAGTGGAGTCCGAAACGGCGCCAAACCATCGTGACGGCAAGTTGTTGAGGGTGGCGGGATCGAATTGCCCGGTGAGGTCGCCGACGAACGAAAAGAGCAGGGCGGTAGCCGCAAAAGAAAACGCCACGTTGTATCCAGTGAGGATCATCGTTAAGAAGACGGCAAACATGACCATCGACAGGACGACGCCGAGGTCCATCTACTCGACCCGCAGAGGTGCTTCGTGGATGGCCACGCCGGCCAAATCCTCGCGATCCATCAAGACCAGTATCTGCTTGATGATTTCGGCGACAATCTGGGTCGCCATGAGGATGAATCCGATGAGAATCAGCAGCTTGATCGGTCCTCGAGGAAGCCCGCCTGCATCGGTCGACTGCTCCCAGATCTCCCACACCTTCCACGTCTCCCACGATCCATCAAAGGAACGTCCCATGCCGGTCATCGCCCAACCCCAGAGGACTTGGATCGACATGTACAGGAAGGGCAGAAAGAGAAAGAGGTGGATGGTCAAGTCGATCTTGGCCTTGCGCTTGTTCGAGAAGTCGGCCCACCAGAAGTCGATGCGAGGGTTCACGCCTTCCCGAACGCCATAGTTCAGAGCCAGCAGAAAGAGGGCGCCGAACACCATCCACTGAAGATCGAAAATCTCGCCGATGATGATGTCGGTTTCGATGTACCGGGCCACATAGCGGGTGACGACATTGAAAAGGCCGAGGATGAAGACCACCCACACCAGGATCCATGACACTCTTCCGGAGAAGGTGGTCACCGCTTCAATGACGACCCGCATCCGGTACAGCAGGCCTGCGATCCCGCCGGGGATCTCGAGCGGCTCGGCTTCCTCACGCGCCGCGGTGAGATCTTCCAGCAGCTCTTCAGCTGCCGAGGTGGCGTCTGGTTTTCCACCAACGCGCCAGCTCACTCGACTCCTCCCAACTCTGTCATGAGTTAACGTCCGCACGTTACAACAAATGGTTCTGCGGAGCATGAGCGGGGAGAGAGCGTCGATCGGCGGCGGGCGAACATTCTCAGCCATCGCCGCGATGCTGCTCATGGTGGCGGCCGGCTGTGGCTCTGGTGCGCACTCGGGCGAGACCATCGCGCCGGGGTTTGATCCGGCCAAGCGAGCCGTCCGCCTCGAAACCGAAGGCTGCGGATTCGCCTCGGGCCGGACCGGATCCGGAGTCGCCGTCGGTGACGGTGTGGTGGTTACGGTGGCCCACCTGGTGGCCCGGGCGGACGGAATTGTGGCGTCGGTGGGTGATGCCGGCTCTGAGAACGCCGTGGTCACCGCCGTCGACCTGGAGCGGGACCTGGCCACCCTGCGCCTACCCCCCAATGGGATACCGGACGTCGAGATGGCTTCAGTCGGCGTTGGTGCGGAGGGGCTGATCGTCGGGGGCGCCGCCTCGGGAACCGTTCCGTTCGAGGTCAAACAGGTGGTCAGCTTGACGATTGAGGAGGTGCTTGGCACCGATCGTCACAGCCGACTGGGCTACGAGTTGGCGGCCGAGACTGTGGACGGAGACTCGGGAGCCGGCGCCTACGACGATGAGAATCGACTGATTGGCATCGTGTTCGCCACCGGTCAAGAAGGAGAGTCGAGCTGGATCACCTCGAGTGCTGAGATCCAAGACTTCATCGACAGCGACGATGACCCCTCGTACGGTTCTACGCAATGCAAGGATTAACCACCCATCAGGCGTCACCCTTTCCTCTATTAGATCTGGCCGGCTGCTGAGGCCGCCTCGACCGCGACAGCGGGCGGACTTTGGCGAGTCCGCGGCACCCGGACAGTCCGGCGAGTCGGCTGTGGCTTCCGTTTCTTCCGGCGTGAGATGGTGCGTGCTGCCTGGTACCGATGCTCTTCGATCGCTTTGACTGCGTTGTAGTTGGCGAACATCTTCCTCCCCTTTCGCCTGAGACCAAGGTACGGGGCGCTGCTCACCACTTACTCACAGTTGCGGGGTGCGCCTAACGAGTCACTAACAATCGGACAGACCACTGCAGACCAGCGGCACGTTGGGTGTGACACGGAGCTGTTGGACTCTCAAAGGAAACAGTCGGCGAGCCCAGCCGAAGATCAAGCCCCCATTAACGACTCGTAATGTCTTCGAAGGTGGCGCACGGGTCAATCCGATAGGTCTCGCACTGATCCTCGGTAAACCCCCGAGTGACCCCTGCTCGTGCCGACGCGATCAAATCCTCGGTGAGAAGCGAGACCGTCGCCCAGGTTCCGGTCTGTGTCCCTACAAGTACATGGTTCTCGTCCCTCCAATGGATGTCGGCCACACCCGGCACAGGGATCGAGTTCAGCTTGTCACCGGTGTCGAGGTCGTAGACATGCACACCGTTCTCATCACCGAGGGCCAGTCGTCGAAGGTCAGACTCGACCGCTATAGCCTGGACACGACCGAGCTCGATCGGGAAGAACCAGATGTCCCAGGTCGTCATGTCCACCAAACCGATCGATTCGACTCTGTAGAACACACTCGTTCCCCAATCGGCTTCGAACCGATCGCCGCCGTCTGGAATGCGGGCCAGCTCTTCGCCCGTGACCAGGTCCTCAAACAGCACCTGACCTTGTGACGAGCCACCGATCCACTCATCCGAGAATCCGCCCACGAATTCGAATGGGGATGCCGGACTCAGCTCACCCATCGGGGTGCCATCCTTCGGATCGATCAGTGTCAAGGTGCCGTCTCCAAACCTGACGAGCTGGGAGCCGTCTTGTTTGGGAGCCCAGAAGTACGGAATCGGGAACGCACCATCATCACACAACCCGGTTACCGGATCGACATCGCAACCGGCCAGGCGAGCCTGCTCTCCCGTCATCGGGTCATAGGTGAACCAGGCCGAAGGTGCGGAGGCGCCACCGCTGTAAGACTCAGTGATCAGGAACCGATCGTCGGCAAGCGGGGTTATGGGCTGTTGTCCGGCAACCGGCTGGCCCACCAGCGCCCCCGAGTTGAGATCGAAGAAGAAGACCTGCGACTCGAAGGTCCCGGGATCGGTCGCGACGAATGCCCCGATCGTCTGACCCGGGATGTTCGAGTTGGCGCTTATGAGCGCGTAGGTGCCAACCTCGCCAACCGGGTCGAGGCCGACGTTGGGACTGAGATCCCAGACCTTGAACTGCCCGTTCTGGTGGCCGGTGAACAAACGGCGGCCGTCCGAGGTGATCGCCGCGTTGACGGCAGGGCCGCTTGGCAGGCTGAACACCTGCTGGCCGGTCTCGATGTCCCAAACCGGCGTCTCCGCGCCCTGGGTCGGTACTGCATAGAGACGATCGGACCCTGAGAAACCGAAGCTCATGGTGTTGTCGGAGGGTATCGCCGGGAGCGGCGTGAACATGTCGATTGGTTTGCCGGTCGACGTGTCATAGGCGGCCAGGGTGCCGCAGTCCGCCGGTCGGGGGATAGGCGAGAACAGGAGACAGGGGTCGTTTGGAGTGTTGAACGTGATGACGGTGGAGCCGTCTGGCGACACGTCCCCGAGGCCCTGGACGCCCTCCAAGAATGTGGGCTCCGAGTAGTCCGGCGGTTCATAGATGGCCACGTCTCCCAGAGGAGAGAAGGCAAAGAGCCGGCCCGTGCTGTCGAACGACGCCTCATAGGCCTCCGGTTGACCAACGCCCCCGATGAGCTCGAAGGTCTCGCCATCGAGCACCTCGACCGGCGATTCGCATCCATCGAGCACAACGAACGACGACCCGTCGGGTGACCAACCGGTCGGTGTCACGACATTGCCGCACTCGGACGCAATCGTGTTCACGATGGAACCATCGGAGGCGTCGATTATCAGGAACCGGCTGAGGGAGCCAAAGAGACCCAAAGAGAGCCGCTCGCCATCGGGACTGACCGTTAGGTGGAGGAAGAGATAGTCGCCCTCACTGTCGGGGTCGAAGATATTCGCGACCACCCCCTCGTACTCCCACAACTTCTCGAGATCCGACGTCGAATAGGCCTGCACGACGAGGGCTTGCGGGAACCCCCCGACCGGAAATCCGTTGACAACGAACAGTGTGGAGTCATCCGGCGAGAGGGCGACAAATGTCCCGTCGGTGTAGCCGGTTTCGACCACGGCTTCCAAGCGGTCTTCCTGCACGGCCTGCCACAACGCGTCGATCACCTCTTGCGGCTGATCCTGCCCCGCAGGCGAGGCATCGATTGCCTCCAGGGTGAGGAGGATCGAGAGCTCGGGGTCTTCGTCGAGAAGGTTGATGGCCGAGGCTGCCAGCTCGCGGGCCACCGCCAAGGCGGCGCTGGCGTCGGCCTGTTGGCGAGCATCGGCTTCGGCGGCGGCGTTCCGCTCCGCCAAGGCAGCATTGTCGTCTGCCTCTACCCGCGCTTCTGCTTCGGCGACGGCGTTGGCTTCGGCCAGGGCCTGACTGTCGCGGGCGTCGTTTCGTTGCCCGATGGCGAAGACGCCGGCCACTACCGCGGCGGTGGCGAGGACGGCCAGCCCAATGCCAGCTGCCCAGGCGGTGCGGACCGTGCGGCGGTGTTGGCGGACCTCCTCCGATTCGAGCTCATCCTTGGGAATCCCCCGAATTGCAGATGCCACATCAGCGACCGCCGCCAGAAACGCCGGGTTCTTCAGATCGAGGTTCTCGTCACCCTTGGCGAAGCGAAGGTCGACCCAGCGGGGCTCCTCCGAGAACACCCCGCCGAGGGCAGCCGGGACCGACGAACCCGTTACATCACCGTTCTCCCAGCCGAAGTCGCCGTCGGTCACCACCGGGAGGATTCGATCAGCCGGTTTGTTGGCTACCCAATGTTCAATCTCTTTGCCCACCCACTCCGACGAAGCAGCATCCGGGGACAACATGAGAACAAACCAGCCCGAATCGTCGAGAGCCTCGGTGATCGAAGACCACAGATGCGGGTTGGCCGCCAACGACGACTCGTCCCGGAAGATCCGCACCGCCCGCCGCTTCCACCACGGCTTGGCGAACTTCTGCAACCCCGCCTGCAACCGGGGCGCCAACAAATCGTCGGCCGCGTGGGAGTAGGAGATGAACCCGTCATAGGTGACCTTCTCCACGTCAGTAGCGCTTGTCCCCTTGGTTGTTTCCATTAGCGGCTCCTGATCTCTTCGAGGGTTGGGCAGGGGTCGATGCGGTAGGTGTCGCATTCCCCGGTCGTGAAGCCACGAGTCGCGCCTGCCGCTGCCGAGGCAATGAGGTCCTCTGTCCGAAGTGACACGGTCGCCCAAATGCCGATCTTCCCACCGACCAACACCGTGTGCTCGTCGATCCAGTGGATGTCCGAAACGCTCGGCATCGGAATCGAAACCAGAGGGTCACCGCTATCGAGGTCAAACACGTGGAGACCGTTCTCATCCCCCAATGCGACGCGACGCAGGTCGTATTCCACACCTAATCCCCGCACCCGGCCGACATCCAAGGAGTGTTCTCGCGTCTCCCAGGTCGACGTGTCGGTAACGAAGAGCGCCAATCCATTCCATATCACGAGGGTGGATCCGTCCGAGTCGCCCCTGGGAAAGTCGGTTCCTTGCTCGACGCGGGCCAGCTCCTCGCCGGTCGCGCGATCCTCGACAATCAGATCCCCTTGGTCCAGGTTCCCAACGACCCACGTGTCCGAGAAGCCATCGATGAAGTTGAACCGGCTCTCCGGGTTGTATTCGCCGACTGTGGCCAGGGTGACCGCGTCGATAAGCGTGAACACGCCGTTCTCCCGAGCCATGAGTTCCGACCCATCGATCGAAGTAGCCACCCACAGGTCGGGGGCCAACGGTTCACCGGAATCCATGCACAGCCCGTTCGTAAGGTCAACGACGCATCCGGCGACGAACGACTTCTCCCCCGTCTCTGGATCGACAACCGACCACTCGCCTGTCTGATCGTTCGTGAGGAAACGCCCTTCAGCCAGGGGCGAACCCCAGGGAAAGCCGGCGACCGAGTCGACGAGGGTCCCGGTCACCGTGTCGAAGAAGAAGGTCCTCGACTCGCCGGTCTCTAGATCGATGCCCCAGAATGCGCCGAGACTCGACCCGACAACGAAACTGTCGGCGTTGACCCATCCATACGTGCCCAGATCACCGACCTGGTCGAAGCCGACGGTCGGGCTCAAATCCCACACCCTGACAACCCCACCGGCGTGCCCGGTATAGAGCCAGCGTCCGTCAAAGCTCATCGCCGTATCCCACGTCGGTTCACTGCGGACTTCGAAAAGCTGGTCGCCGCTGGCGATGTCCCAAACGACAGTCGCCTCGCCTTGTGTTGGGGAAAGGAACACACCGGTGGGGCCCGAGAATTTCAGGCCGAGGTCGTTGGGAAACACCGGCAGAGGTGTGAGGTGATCGAGCACAGCTCCGGTCACGGAGTCGTACGCCACCAGGCCGTCCTCCGGGTTGAACGTGACGACGGTGGATCCATCAGCCGTGATATCTCCATACCCTCGAACGCCGTCGATGGCCTGCGCGGATGAGTAGCCGGGGAGGCCATGAACCGTAACTTCGTTCTCGATGCTTGCGAACAGATACAGACGCTCCGATGCGTCAAATCGACTGATGAGACCTCGATGATCCTCGAACTCTGAGAGTGCGGCAGGCGCGTCGACGAGTGCCACCTGTTCGAAGGTCCGACCGTCGAGCACCTCCGCCCAGGTGCCTGCCGTGGTACCGACGCGTTCGCACAGTCCCAGCACAGGGTTCACTACCAGGTGACTGCCGCTTGGTGACCAGCTTGCTCCCATCTGAGATGCGCACTCGGGGTAGTCGATCGTGCGGTCCTCGGTGCCGTCGGCGGTATCGAGGATGATCACTCGCCCCTCCCGAGTGCCTTCCCCTGTCTCAGACGCCCTCGAGGCTCCCACGGCGATCGTTGTCCCATCTGGGCGGTAGGCGACGGTCGTAAACCGGTCCGTGTCGGAGCCCTGGTATTCCCAGAGAAGCTCTCCCTCGGGGGCGGAACGCGCTTGCACCGATGCAACTCCGTCATCTGTCACAACCAGAGTCGAACCATCGGGTGACACCGCGAGGCTCGTGTTCCCGTCGTGACCCGTGTCGATGACACGCACCAGCCGATCTTGCTGAATGGCCCGCCAGAGGGCATCGATGAGCTCCGCCGGTTGCTCCTCTCCGACGGGCGTCTCTTCGATCGCCTCGAGCGCGAGCAGAATCGACAGCTCCGGATCCTCATCGAGCACATTGACCGCTGAGGCGCCGAGTTCCCGAGCCCTCGCCAGAGCGGCGCTGCGGGTGGCTTCTTCGGCGTTGGCTTGGGCCTGCGCCGCGTTCTGTTCGGCGAGATCGGCGTTGGCGTCGGCCTCGCTGCGGGCCAGCTTCTCGGCGGCCGCGTTATCTCTCGCGTCGTTGCGTTGGCCGATGGCGAAGATCCCGGCTACTACCGCGGCAACCGCAAGGACGGTGACAGCTATCCCAGCGCCCCAGGCCGTTCGGACGGTGCGACGGTGTTGGCGGACTTCCTCGGACTCCAGTTCATCCTTGGGGATCCCTCGAATCGCAGATGCCACATCGGCCACCGCGGCCGAGAAGGTCGGGTTCTTTAGGTCCAGATGCTCCTCACCCCGAGCGAACCGGAGATCGACCCACCGGGGCTCCTCACTGAACACACCACTCAACGCTGGTGGCACGGATGAGCCAGCAACATCACCGTTCTCCCACCCAAACTCACCATCGGTAACCACAGGGAGGATCCGATCAGCGGGTTTATTGGCTACCCAATGTTCGATCTCTTTGCCCACCCATTCAGAGGAGGCGGCATCTTGGGAAAGCAGGAGCACAAACCAACCGGAATCGTTCAACGCCTCCGTTATCGAGGACCACAGATGAGGATTGGCCGCCAACGACGACTCGTCTCGGAAGATGCGGACTGCCCGGCGTTTCCACCACGGCTTGGCGAACCGCTGCAACCCCGCCTGCAACCGGGGAGCCAGCAAGTCATCGGCTGCATGGCTGTAGGAGATGAACCCGTCATAGGTCGCCGGAGCTGTATCGAACGTGGTGCGCTCGGCGGTATCCATCAGTTCTCGTCAGCCTCAGCCGGGCACGGATCAATGCGGTAAACCTCACACTCGTCCGTTGTCAGGTCTCGTTTCAGGCGACTCATCGCGAGATCGATCAGCTCGTCGATGTCGAGAGTCAGCGTTGTCCACAGGCCTCCGGACGTCGCCACGGCAATGTGTTGATCGTCGAGCCAGTGCCCATCCGACGCCCCTTCCAGAGGAACCCGGTGAAGCTCGATCCCGGTCGCGAGGTCCCAGACTCTGACAAAACCATCCGTCCCACTGGTCATGAGCATCGAATCGTCTGGCGAAAACGATAGGCCGCGGATTGTCGCATCACCGGTACCAACCGATCGCGTAACGGTCCAGCTCTCCGTGTCATAGACAGATACATTTCCAGGCCGGTCCGAGACGGCGAGGGCCGCACCGTCGTGAGTCAGCTCAACCTTGAACCCTGTGAACGAACCGAGGACCTCGTGCGATTCAATGTCGAGCACCGTCAGCTCTTCGATGTTTTGACTACTCGTGACCGGTGTCCGGAGGTTGGAGACAACCACCCAGTCGCCCCCAAAGGCCTCGACACCACCGTGCGCTGGATCAAGCTGGTACTCGCTGATCGGATCGAGGGTTTCGGGATCGTACAGAAGCAACTCGCCGAAAGCCGAGGTAACCAGCAACCGGTCACCAAGCGGGTTTAGGAAGAAGCGTTCGAGCGCAAACCAATCGCCTTCTCGATCGCTACACGGTCCCACAAATTGGGCAGTCGCAACCAGCATCAGGTCGGCGAAGTTCGCCCGGCACCCAACGATTTCTTCAACAGAACCGTCAGCCGGGTTCCACGCCACGACTGGTCCCATTTCGAAATCGCCTTCGAACTGATTCCCGCTTCGCTCAAGGGTGACAATCCGCCCGTCGTTGAGGACGGCGGCCGGGGAGCCCACCGAGGTCGGCGACGATGCACCGCCCAGGATCCCGGTTCGTGCGTCGAACGTCCGGAACAACCAACCATTTTCGTCGTCGACCGTGAGAAGCGCACCATGCACCCCGTTGGCGGCCATGGCGTTTGCCTGCGCCCAAGCTCCGTGCAGAACAGTATTGAACTCACCCACCGATGCCCCGGACAAATCCCATGTACTGATCGCGTTTGATCCGAGGTGATACAGGATCTCCGACTCATCGTCGTAAGCGATGCCGCCCAGGAACGGGGCCTGGCCGGTCGCCGGCATTGTCTGCACCGGTTCACCGGTCGTGAGGTCCCACATGATGGTCGCATTCCCCGCGGAACCAGCGATGACCAAGTTGCCATCATCAGAGAACCGGATTGACGTGGGCGCGGCGGGAAGGCCGGTGAGGCGATCCATCAGCTCACCCGTAGCCAGGTCGTGAATTTGAACGCTCGGTGAGAAACCATGCGACGCAACGAGCGAACCGTCGGGGCTCAGCGCAGGATGAAAATGGTCGGGAAGCTCAGCGAGCACCTCGCCGGTCGTCACATCATGGACCAGCACGCCGCCGTTAAAGGGGTTGGTTACCACCCGCTGTGAGTCGTCCGACCAAGAAGTAACCACAGAAATAGAGGAGAGGGGGAAGCTCGCCGACGGTTCGAACGTGTCACTATCGAGGAGAGCCAATCGCCATCGACCTTCCGGCCCCTCGCAGTTCGCCTCGTCACTGGTGACGACCGGCCAGGCAGAACCGTCGGGGGACTGCGGGCCGAGAATGAATCCCGGGCAGGGTGCGAACTCGACTTCCGTTTTCAGCTCACCGCTGAGTGCGTCAAGGACGACCAAGCGACCCGGCCTGTCATCTGGTTGATCGGGCCGATTCACTGCTGGGAACCCGGGCGACGATGAGTCGACAAGACTGAACGCAAGGGTGCCGCCGTCCACCGAGAAGAACAACTCAGAGGGGAAATCGACCGTCGCGTCGTCGTTGTAGACCCACACTTCGTCCCAAGTTGATGTGTCGAAGACCCGAACCGTCGCCGTTTCCGCAGACAGGACAGCGAATCGGGCGCCATCGGGTGAAAGAGCGCTGTAAGCGACCTGCTCACCACCCGGTATTGGGATCGTGTTGAGCAGGTTCGTGGAATGAGTGGCTTCCCGGAGAGCAACGAGGGACTCCACTGGAGGATCTTCTTCACCAGCAAGCGAGGCCAAGGCGAGGAGAATTGACAACTGGGGGTCGACGTCAAGCGTGTTGATAGCCGCTCCAGCTAACTCACGAGCTTGAGCTAGCTGGGCGTTGCGAGTCGCTTCCTCGGCGTTGGCGTCAGCATCCTGGCGGGCGACCGCCTCGGCGTCGGCATTCTCCTGGGCGATCCTGGCGTTCTCTTCTGCAAGAGCGGCGTTTTCGCGCGCATCGTTGCGTTGCCCCACCGCGAAGACCGAGGCAACTACCGAGACAATGGCAAGCACTGCGAGTCCGATGCCGGCTGCCCAGGCGGTACGGACGGTGCGGCGATGTTGGCGGACTTCTTCTGACTCCAATTCATCTTTGGGGATACCGCGAATCGCGGAGGCCACGTCGGCCACGGCCGCTGAAAACGTCGGGTTCTTTAGATCAAGGTTCTCGTCACCCTTTGCGAACCGCAGATCGACCCACCGCGGCTCCTCCCTGAACACCCCACGCAAGGCAAGGGGAACACTGGATCCGGCGACATCCCCGTTCTCCCAACCGAACTCCCCATCTGTAACAACCGGCAGCATCCGATCGGCTGGCTTGTTGGCTACCCAATGTTCAATCTCCTTGCCCACCCACTCCGATCCCGCAGCATCGGGAGAAAGAAGCAGCACAAACCAGCCCGAATCCTCCAAAGCTTCGGTGATCGAAGACCACAAATGGGGGTTGGCTGCCAACGATGACTCGTCCCGGAAGATCCGCACCGCCCGGCGTTTCCACCACGGCTTAGCGAACCGCTGCAACCCCGCCTGCAACCGCGGGGCCAACAAATCGTCGGCTGCATGGCTGTAGGAGATGAACCCGTCATAGGTCACCGGAGAGGCAGCAGCCGGAGCGGTCCGCTCAGCAGCGTCCACTACCGACTCCGGATCTCATCAAGCGTCGGGCACGGATCGATGCGGTAGGTCTCGCACTCTTGGCTTGTGAACGACCGGCGCAGTCGATCGCGGGTCTCACTCAGGAACTCCTCGGTCGACAGAGAAATGGTTCCTATGCCACCCGAGGTCGTCCCGACCACTATGTTCAGATCGTCCAGCCAGTGAACGTCGGCCACGTTGGGCAGACCCATCTGCTGGACGACGCTTCCCGTTGCGACGTCAACGACTCGCAGACTTGCAAGGTCGGCGATAGCCAGCTTCGACCCGTCACTGTTGAAGGCAACGCTCAGAACGCGGGTTTCGGTGGTGATCGAGGCGACTTCCTCCCAAGTGTCCGTATCGGTCACGACGACCGACAGAAAGTTGCGAACGCTGGCAACACTCCCACGATCCGGCGAGACTTCGATGTCGGACACGATTCTGTCGAGCCGGTAGAGGACCTCGCCGGTGCGCAGGTCATAGGCAACGCCGCTGTCATTGAAGCCGCCGAAGATCCAAGACTCTCCGCTCACCGATCTACCCCCAAAGCGCTCGGAGGAGCGATATGGGTCCTGGGCGCTTGGCTCCTCGTCCGGACCACTCGACGCCACCAGGTCCCCGGTTTCGGCATCGAAGGCTCGGAAATGCCCTGTGAATTGGGGCAACGCGCCTTGAAGTTCAAACCCGTAGGCAAGGACCTTGTCGCCATTGGGAGAAATGAGTACGCGGTAGTTCGGGGGCCCGCTGGCTTCGGCACAAAATCGATTGCCAGTGCTCGGGTCGGTCTCGCGTTCACAGTCAAACAACACGACCGACTCGCCCGTTGACGGATCCCATATGACACCAGTCGTTGACAGCCGCCCCTGGGTGGCAGAGTTGCCAACGAGGACAGCGCCGAGGTCGGTCAAGACAAACTTGCCGTTGGGGAGACCGTGCTCCACGGCCAAACCCTCCACAGGTTCGCCTACCAGCTCGCCGGTTGAACGATCGACGAACTGAGAGGCAATCGACTCCGAGTTCGGATCGCTGGTCGTAACCATGCCCACGAGCTCGGGTCCAACCACGAAGCTGTTGAGTGTCCTGAAATCGTCATCGGCGAATGTGAACCCGCGCAAATCTCCGGAGATGTCCACACCAACCGGAGCCTCGCTCATGTCCCAGATCTTCACACCCGGCTCGTCACCGGTCGTATAGAGCAGTTGCGTCTCAGGGTTGTAGGAGGAGGAGATGAGGGGGCCTGTCGGGAGCCGATGGAGCAGCCGGTTGGTCGCCAGGTCGTAGACGAAGCTGTAGCGCGCGTCGGTTCCGACCACGCCGAGCCGCCCGTCTCTCGTGACTGTGACCGCGGGCATCCTGGGGGCGTCTGTCCCGTTATAGAGAACGTCCATCGTGTCTCCGCTAGCTGCGTCTACGATCCAAGCGCTGAACGCGGTGCCGCCGGTGGCGGTCGTCGAGTGTCCGAGCAGGTATCTGTCACCGGTCGGGTAGACATCCCCAAACCCCGTCGCCCCAGATCGAGAACGTGGTTCGAATGTCTCAGCTTCGAACGTGTAAATCACCCCCTGAAAGGAGGTGACATGAAGGGCGCCTGTGTCATCGAAGCGGGGGCGCAGAGCAACAGTGGCTTCCGGCACGTCCAGCGTCGCGACCCGGGCCCAAGTGGCCGTCTCGAAGACATCAATCCACGTATTTCCACTGCCGCGGTCACACCCACCGCCGCTCGATACGACCAGGAACCTTCCGTCGGGTGACCATTCCGGATGCCAGATCGTGGAGCATTCGTCGTAGGGGATCGTGTGCAGGGCTTCGCCAGTGTCGGCGTGGAGGATGACGACTCGGGCGAAGAGATCGTCCGCCTCCTCGGTCTGGAACGGATTGAGGAAGGATGTGCTGTCAACAATCAGCAGCGCCACGCGACCGTCGGGACCTATCGCTGGGAAGTCAAAGAAATCAACCGTGTCCTCTTCCACATATGTCCAGATCGGTTCACCGTTGGTCGCGTCCATCAGCACCAGTTCCCGCGGCCCGTCGAAATAGGCAAAGCGGGTGGCGTCTGGTGACAGATCGGAGTGCCAGAAGCCTCCATAATCCCACTCGTCGACCAGACGGTTGGCATCGCCAGCCCGCCATAGGGCATTGAGCACCTCAAGAGGAGGATCCTCGTCGGTGGGCGAACTATCGATTGAGTGAAGAGCGAGGAGCGTCGCGAGTTCCGGATCCTTGTCGAGCGCTGCCACTGCGGACGCAGCGAACTCGCGCGCAGTCGCCAGCTGCGCGTTCAGGTCCGCTCGACCAGCCTCATCATTGGCCCGTTCAGCTTCCTGGTTGGCACGTTCGGCTTCGGTCTTAGCGGTATCGGCGTTCTCCCTAGCGTCGTTGCGCTGGCCGATAGCAAACACTCCGGCGACAATCGCTGCGATCGCCAGGACCGTAACCGCGATACCGGCGGCCCAGGCGGTGCGCACCGTGCGCCGGTGTTGGCGCACCTCCTCCGACGCGAGCTCGTCCTTCGGCACTCCCCTAATCGCGGAGGCCACATCAGCAAGCGCAGAGGAGAACTCCGGATTCTTGAGATCTAGGTTCTCGTCACCCCGGGCAAACCGCAGGTCCACCCAGCGGGGTTCTCCATCAAAAACACCGTGCAGAGCCGGGGGCACTGATGATCCTGCTACGTCACCATCATTCCAAGTGAATTCCCCATCGGTAACGACGGGCAGGATCCGGCCGGAATCCTTGTTAGCAACCCAATGCTCGATCTCCTTACCCACCCACTCCGAAGAAGCCGCATCGGGAGACAGGAGCAACACAAACCAACCCGAGTCGTCCAGGGCCTCGGCAATCGAACTCCACAAATGCGGGTTGGCCGCCAGCGAGGACTCGTCTCGGAAGATCCGCACCGCTCGCCGTTTCCACCATGGTTTGGCGAACCGCTGCAACCCGGCCTGCAATCGGGGAGCCAACAAGTCATCGGCGGCGTGACTGTAGGAAATGAACCCGTCATAGGTCGTCGGAACCTGAAGCTCAACCGTGCCGCGCTCAGCAATATCCATCAGCCACTCGTGGCCAGTACCCAATTAAGGGCAAGGCCGGAGCCTTGGATAACCGATGAACTGGCAACGGACTGCGGACATTCCCCATACATAATCGCTTCCTCGTCCTTACGCGAACCTACTGGAAACTTGGCATGTCGGCCTCACACTTCGCTTACGGCCTGTAAATCGCCGCCAGCGCGGCGGCGCAGCACATAGAGCGGCATATCCCCGAATTGCTTGGCGGTTGGCATATGTCCGACGTACTGGCACTCGAAACTGTCGATTTCGGAGAGCATCGCCAAGGCCGCGAAGGCATGGGTGGTGTAGATCTCGCCCTCGGGGGTACGGGGCTCAATTCGGGCCGCCTCGGTCAATCCGACACCGAAGAACAGGTCGCTCTCCGCAATCGGGTCCCATCCCTCAAACACCGGGGCGGCGTGGGCGGCCACCCGCAACCCGCGTAGCTGCGAAAGCCCAGCCTTCTCTGTGTGGATAGCCTGGCCGGCGGCGACCAGGTCGAGGGCGCACTCGGCGGCGGCGGCCACATCGTCGAACACCAGGCTGATGCCATCCCCCCAGGTCCGGCCAGACAGCAGCTGGTCACGGAACGGCTGGATGTGGTCGGCCAGCTGCTTCATCACGACTTCTTGGAACGCCACGAGTTGGGCGTCGGAGAGCTTGGAAAAGCCGGCGAAGTCGGCGAAGACAATGGCCCGCACCTGCCGTTGATGGGCTGCCGGTGGGGTGGGGCCTCCCGCGGACTCGCCGGCCGGTACTGAGATGATGGAGGAGGGTGCTCCGGTGTGAGACCAATGGGCCACGTCAACGGCGGTGCCGGCGGTGGCAGCCGGTTCGTTTCCGTCCCAGACGGCTACCTGATGAGCATCGGTCTGCAGAAACTGCGCCCGCAGGAGCGCATCACCCATGGCCACCCGGGCGCAGTAGTCGAACAGCACCGGGTCGTCGAGGTATTCACCCGTCGTCGCCAGCTCGACCGACTCGGCCTGCGCCAGGCACTCCTCAAAACGCTCGACCCAGTCACCGCCCGCTGTCACCACCGAGGTCCGAACAAACTCCTCCTGGGGAAACGGCAGCACCACGTTGAGCTCGGCGCCCCGTGCCAGTAAAGCCTCCGCCGCCAGGATGTCGGCCCCGGCCGCCAATGACCCGAACCCGATTCCGACTCCCAACTCTTCGAAGCTGGCGTCCAGTTCGGACCGCACTCGCTCCTCCTCCTCAGCCGGGAAGCGGCCCTTCTGTCCCTCGGGAAGGATGCGGTGGCCGCAGAAGTGGACAACGGTTGGGTTGCGAATGGGAGCGAGTATCTCTGTGTCGATCCCCTTCAGCTCACACACCAGCGTGAGCTGCTTGAGAGTGGTGGCCCGTTGGGAAAGGAGGCCTTCTCCCGCCTCGGCGGCGGTGACGAGGGCCCCCCGGGCCCGGTCCATGTCGTCCAGAATCAACGCGGCTTCGGCTTCGGTCGAGGCGTCCCAGTAGCCATGGCCCTGCAGGCTGTCGCTGGCGAGGGCCTGGTCGGCCAACTTGGCGGCCCGCTCGGTATCGCCGGCCAGCAACCACATGGTGGCGGCGTTGGCGGCGTGATAGGCCGAATCGGTGTTAAGGAAAGCCGTCTCGTACCCCCGGGCCGACCGTTCCGCCCACTCCCGGCGACGATCGGGCTGGGCCAACGCCTCGTCCTTGTCCAGACGCGCCAAGAGCACGGTGAGGTCCTCGGCCAGCTGGGGAGCCAGCGTCGCGGGGTCGAGTGTGTCGAGGCCGAACTGCTCATACCGCCGCCGGGCCTGAGACGTAGCACCGGCCCGAGCCAGCGCCAGAACCGCTAGATAGCGGGTGACCGGGGCGGCTCGCCCGCGTTCAATCTGGCCGGCGGCGAAGTCATAGGCCTGCAGGTAGTGGCCCCGGCGGATGAGATCACGCAGATCGTCCGGCAGGTCGGCTTCGGTCTCCGAGTCGCCCTCGTCGAGGCCCACCCGGGCCCGGAAGGTGTTGGTGTCGTAGACGCTGACCGTTGTCGGGGTCAGCGCCCGCACGGTGGCGCTGCGTACCGTTCCAAGAATGGAGGCGAGCTCACCGAAGTACCGACCCGGGCCCAACTCGGCGACCCGCACTTGCTCGCCGGCGGGACCGTTCTTCAAGACTTCGACCCGCCCGTCTTCTATCCAGTAGATGGCCGAAGCCCGGGTTCCTTGCTCCACGATGATGTCACCCGGCCCAAAGTTGAGAATCTGCACCTCGTCGTCGAGCTCGGTGGGGGCCGGCTCATACTCGCTCAGCGCCGGATCGTGCAGGAGGATGCGCTCTTCCAGGTCAATCAGCTCGGGCCACGGCTCGATGCCGAGCTCGTCCCCCAGCCGGGCTCGCAGATCTTTGAACGCGGCCAACGCTTCGGCCTGGCGACCGGAGCGATAGAGGGCGAGCATGAGGAGCTCCCATAAACGCTCCCGGAATGGGAAGGACTCGACCAGGCCGAACAATTCACCGGCCACCTGGTCGTGGCCGCCGTCGGCCAGGGTGGCGTCCATCAACGACTCCACGGCTTGTAGGCGTTCTTCTTCGAGCTGGCGGGCTGCTTGCTCGGCGAACTCGAACTCCCGCAGATCAGAAAGAGCCGGACCGCGCCACTGGGCCAGGGCCTGGCGATAGCTCTCGCAGGCCTGGCTGGCGTGGCCGAGCGTGTGGAGCTGACGAGCCCTCCGCGACTGGACCCGGAACCGGTTCAGATCGGTGTTGGCGGCTGGAATCTCGAGCCGGTAGCCGCCCGACTCGGTGACGATGAGATCTTCTCCCACGGCGTCCCGCAGACGGTTGACGGCCGTGTGCAGAGCGGCCTCGGGCCGAGTTAGCTCCTGGTCCCCCCAGAGGGCGTCCACGATCGCGTCGATCGGAACCATGTTCGGAGCCCGGATCGCCAGCAGAGCCAGGAGGCCACGGGGTTTGGCGCCCGGCAACGCGAGTACCTCTCCCGATGTGTCCACCAGCTCGAGCGACCCGAGCATTCGCAGGTCCACAACGGTCACCACCCTATCGAAACCCGGTTGGGTAGAGCTGGACGGTGCGTCTGCCACCATGCCGAACAGTGTGGGTTGACAGCCTCACGAACCGCTAACAGCTGGGGTTAGCCGGGGACCTGCAACTCCTTTCGCACCGAGGATTTGAGCAGGTCAGGGGCGAATGAGCCATCCAGGGCATTGTGCTGGAGCTGTCGTAGTTCGTCGACGCTCAACCTGTGCACGTCATGGGCCAGCCAAAGCTCGCTGGTGAGATCGGTGCTGAAGTAGGCGGGGTCGTCGGTGTTGATGGTCACGGTGACGCCGGCGTTGATCAGCCGACGGATCGGGTGAGCTTCGACGCTCGGTGCCACCCTTAGCAGCACGTTCGACGTCATCGACACCTCGAGCGGGATGCCGTGCTCGGCCAAATAGTCGACCAGGGCGGGGTCTTCAATCGAGCGGACGCCATGGCCGATGCGATCGGCTCCCAAGGCGCGGATGGCTCCCCACACACTCTCGGCCCCAACCGTTTCTCCGGCATGGGGAACCGAGCCGAGACCGGCCGCCTTCGCCTTCTCGAACGAGGCCGCGAACCATTCGGCGGGATAACCGACTTCGGGTCCCCCCAAACCCAGCGCCACAACACCATCGGGCGCAGACGGTCCCGTGATCAGGTCGGCAGTGAAGCCGAGGTCGGGATCTTCGAGCTCGCGGGGGATGTCGCAGATCCAGGACAGCTCGACGCCGTGATCCAGGCGAGCCCGCCGGCGCCCTTCGTTGAGCCCGTCCACATACTCGGCCATCTCCAGGCCGCGCCGGTGGTGGTTGAAGGGGGTGGTGGTGACCTCGACGTACCGCACGTTCTGCGCAGCCAGTTCCTCAGCAAGGGTGGTGGTTGCCGTCACGAAATCCTCGCCATCGTTGAGCACCTCGAGGCCCTGGATGAAGAGCCGCAAGAAGTCGTCGAAGCTCTCGAAGCGGTATTGCGTCGTTAGCTCCTCGGCCGAGCCCACTCCGAGATCGACGTCGTGACGTTTGGCCAAGTCCAACATGGTGGCCGGTCGCAGCGAGCCCTCGAGGTGCAGGTGCAGCTCTACCTTCGGCAGTGCGGCGATTAGGTCCGGCATGCCGGTTCAGTCGAGTTCGACCGGGTCGCCCACCCGAATGATGCCGCCTTCGACGATGGTGCCAGTCACGCCGGCGAGTTCCACCAGCGCAGCAGTCACCGATCACCGAAACCACCACCTCCCCAAGCCGGATAGTGGCTCCCGGTTCCCGATTGAACCGGCCCTCCGAAATCGTTATCTGACGACGGGTCGAGCCCGAAGGGATCTCGCTGCCCCATTTGGCGGCTACCTCGCCGAGCTCCTCGTCACTCACGATGGTGATCTGGCGGCGCGACCCGAACTTGCGATCCCCCACCAGGCCCTGGCCGGCGATCGCCTCGACCTCGTCGACTCCCCGGACGGGCTCGGGCCAGCCGGCCTCGGCGACGTGGATTCCGGATACGTGTGCCATGGCGAAGCAGTGTAGGGAGGCGGTGAAGAAAGGCTGGTCTGGCCGTCGCCTACTCCGCCTGCCGGTGATAGGCGTGGTCGAGGAGGTGGAACAGAGCACTCACCATCGCCAACTGCTCGAGAGCTCGCTCGGGGCTGTCACGATGCAGCAGCTCATGGCGCTTGGGGCTCTCGATCCCCTCCACCACCCCCATGAACAGCAGCCGCAGGCCCTCCTGCTCGGTCTCGCCCGCCTTCCCATCCTGGACAGCGAGGGCGATCGGCGGCGGTTCTCCCGACAGGGCCTGAGCCATCAACTCGCTCCCCGAGGCCTCGATCCCGCTCTGGCGGCTCACTCGATGCTCGAGCGCCAGCAATCCCTGCAGCACTGCCTCGGAATAGGAACCGGCGCCGAACAGAGTGGCGGCGGCGGCAATCACCTCGGCATGGAGGTCCGGGAGACCCAGGCTGGGGGCCTCGTGCGACCGGGGCGGCAGGGCTCCTTCCCAGAAGACGTCGGTGTGGCTGGGCGACGCGAGGTCGTAGACCTTGATATCCGCCGCCACCAGGCGGGTGCTGGTCCCGGCGGCGTCTGAGTACTCGACAACATCACCGCGGGAGATGGGAGCGCTCACCGGGAACAGGCCCCGGTAGGCATCGATGTGGGCCTCGACCTGGCGGTGTTTCTCCGCCGAGGTGCCCGGATTGTTGACCACCGTCACCGTCCTCTTCTCGAGGTCGGACAAGGCAGCAGGCAACCGCTTCATGTCACGAACCTACCAAACGCGGGTACGGCCTTGCTCTTGAACTAGTTGATGGCGGGGACGGCGGCACGCCTCGAAATGAGTAGGTAGGTCTCCATGTCTCCCTTGCCCTTGACCGACACCAGGCCCCGGGGCTCACACAGGTACTGGTCCCGGATCAGCTCATAGGTGGCGGCACTCAATTGAACCGATCCCGCCACCCCTCCCGACTCCATACGACTGGCGGTATTGACGGCGTCACCCCACAGGTCGTAGGAGAACTTGTGAGTTCCGATGATCCCGGCGACGACCGGCCCGGAGTTGATGCCGATCCGGAGCGCGATCTTGCGGCCATCGAAATCGTTGGCGGCAACATGGTCACGAATTCGCAATGCCAGTTCGGCCACCGCGTAGGCGTGATCCGGTCGAGCCACCGGCACTCCCGACGCCACCATGTACTCGTCACCGACCGTCTTGATCTTCTCCAAGCCCAGCTCATCGACAAAGGAGTCGAAGGTCGAGAACACGTCGTTGAGCAGACCGACCAGCTCGGAAGGAGTCATCCCGGCCGACATCGGGGTGAAGTCGACCACGTCGGCAAACAACACCGAAGCCGAGTCAAAGTGATCGGCGATCATCGTGTGGTCCGCCTTGAGGCGGCCGGCGATTTCGTCGGGGAGAATGTTGTGCAGCAGGTCGTCCGATTGCCTCTGGAACCGGTCCCGCTGCCGGACGAAGTACGCCATAGTGGCAAAGGCAACCGCAGTCACACCGATGAAATTGAAGGCAAGTTCCCCGGAAGTTCCCTCGACGATGTAGTGAGGCTCTATCCACTCAGGGAGCGCAACCGCAGCCACGACTATGACTACGAAGCCGACGAACCACCAGAATCCCGCTCTGAGGCCGAGTGCAAAGAGGGCGCCGAGAACATTCATGAGCCCCCAGAGGATCGCACCCGAGGATGGCTGGATCCCTCCCAGGAGGATCGTTTCCACCAGGATTACCAACATTACGAAAAGAAGAAGGACGTTGAATATCCCTGCGAACCAATGCGGCTTGAGGCGCAGCGCAATCAGTGACCCCGAGATGTGCAGAGCCGTCCAGAGGGACGTCGCCGCCAACCATGCTCGACCAGATCCAAGACCGTCGAGCCCTCCCACAACGTTGAGTGCTACAAAGAGGATCGACACACCCACAATGATCCGCCGCCTGCCCCGCTGGTCATCAGACTCCCCTGGGAACGAGCCGATCGAGAGGAAGCGCTCCCACATCCGACGTGCCCGGGCCATGGCAGTCATATGGCGACCATAGTGGACGGATGCCCACGCCCGCCGATTCCTCTTCGATGACGGTTGTCGGCGGCACCACACTCAGCTGGTTGCAGGGGCGTTGGCACGTCTCGATACGAGCATATAGGTCTTCATGTCCCCTTTACCCCTCACCGGGACCACGCCGCGGGGCTCGCAGACGAACCGGTCCTGGATCAGTTCGTGTGTCGCCGCGCTCACCTGGACCGATCCCGCTAGGCCCGCCGACTCCATTCGACTGGCGGTATTGACGGCGTCACCCCACAGGTCGTAAGAGAACTTGCTGGTCCCGATGATCCCGGCGACCACCGGCCCGGAGTTGATGCCAATCCGGAGCGCAATCTTGCGGCCATCGAAATCGTTGGCGGCAACATGGTCACGAATTCGCAATGCTAGTTCGGCCACCGCGTAGGCGTGATCCGGTCGAGCCACCGGCACTCCCGACGCCACCATGTACTCGTCACCCACCGTCTTGATCTTCTCCAAGCCCAACTCATCGACAAAGGAGTCGAAGGTCGAGAACACGTCGTTGAGCAGACCGACCAGCTCGGAAGGAGTCATCCCAGCCGACATCGGGGTGAAGTCGACCACGTCGGCAAACAACACCGAAGCCGAGTCAAAGTGATCGGCGATCATCTCCTCCTCCTCCTTGAGCCGGTTGGCAATCTCATCGGGGAGGATGTTGTGCAGCAAGTCGTCCGACTCTTTCTGGAGTCGGTTCCGTTGTCGAACGAAGTACGCCATGGTGGCAAAGGCAAAGGCAGTCACCGCGGCGATGTTGAAGGCAAACTCGCCCGAAGTCCCTTCGACGATGTACCGGGGCTCGATCCAGTTGGGGAGCACGGTGGCGGCCGCGACGGCGATCAAGAAGCCGATGAACCAGGCAAATGCTGCCCTGAGGCTGAGGGCAACTAGCGCACCCAGCACTGCCAGAAGCCCGAACAGGATCTCGCCGGAGGATGGTTGGAGCCCACCCAGGACGACGGTGGTCGCCAGCGTCTCCGCCAGCACGAAGAGGAAGGCAACATGCAGGATCGCGGTGAACCATCGGGGTCTGAGCCGGAGCACGATGAGCGCCCCAACGAGGTATGCGACCGTCCCGAAGGAAATCGCCGACATCCACGGCCGACCCGACCCGAGCTCGGAGAACCCGCCCACCACGTTGGGTGGTACAGAGAGCACAAAGACGCCCACGATGATGCGCCTGCTCCCCCGCCGAGAACGAGACTCCTCCGGGTACGAACCGAGGGATAGGAAGTACTCCCATATCCGGCGTACCCGGGACGTGGCACCCATACCGCGACCATAGTGGTCGGGTACGCACGCTCGCCGGGTCGGAAGCCTTCCCCGGAGGGACGGTGTTGCTTTGTGACGGTGCGATCCCGCGCGCTACCTGGTTGGCCGGTTGTTGTCATCCCCGCCCTGAGGGCGGGGTGGCTCCGCCGGAGGCGGAGCCGGGGTGGGGGAGGCCCCGAACCCAGCCATTGACTGTATCGGGAGGCTCATTGCCTCCCCCCATCCGCCACCGACCCTGCGGGCCGGCGCCACCTTCCCCTCAAGGGGAAGGAACAGAAGACTCCGTGGTAACGCGCCCCCCTCCCGACTAGTGGCCGTTGGAGCCGACCGGGTCGAGCAGCTCGGGGGGAGCGATCGTCTCCTGGAAGGTGAACTCGGGGTAGGCCTCACCTCCGTGTTCGCTGCGGTCGAGACCCAGCCTCTCCTCGTCCGGTCCCACCCGCATGCCATGAACCAGATCGATGGCCTTGAACACCACCAGCGAGGTGACGAACACCCACCCAACGATGGCGGCGATGCCGGTGAGCTGCGTGATGAGGTCGCCCCCGCCCCATATTGCCACCGCCAGCACGCCCCAAATCCCAGCCGTCCCGTGCACCGAGATCGCCCCCACCGGATCGTCGATCCTGGCACGTTCAATGCCGATGATCGAGATAACTACGAGGGTTCCGGCGATTCCGCCCACCAGGATCGACGCCCCGAAAGGAATGCTGGCGGCGCCGGCGGTGATGCCGACCAGTCCGCCGAGGGCGCCATTCAGCGTGAGCCCGACGTCTGGCTTTCCAGTGACCTTCCACGACACGAACATGGCTGCGGTGGCTCCGGCGGCCGGGGCCAGGGTGGTGGTGACCACCACCGAGGCGAAGTCCACTCCGACTGCCGCCAGCGTGGACCCGCCGTTGAAGCCGTACCAGCCGAACCACAGGATGAACACGCCGAGGGCGCCGAGGGTCAGCGAGTGCCCGGGAATGGTCCGGATTTCCCCGCCTGGCCCGTACTTGCCCATCCGGGGGCCGACCACCAGCACCGCAGCCAGTGCCGCCACCGCACCGGTCAGGTGCACGACGCCCGAACCGGCGAAGTCTACGAAGCCCCGCTCGGCCAGCCAGCCTTCGCCGTTCCACACCCAATGCGACACAATCGGATAGATGATGGCGGTGATGAACGGCGTGTACAGCAGGTAGGCGGTGAACTTGACGCGTTCGGCCACCGCTCCGGAGATGATGGTGGCGGCGGTGGCGGCAAACACCGCCTGGAAGAACCACTCCGAGGCTCGTGCCTGGTCGGAGAAGAACCAGTTGCCGGTCGAGAAGAAGCCTCCAACCGAGGACCCGCCGTAGGCAAGGGCGAAGCCCATCGCCCAGTAGGCGAGGGCGCCCACCGAGAAGTCCATGAAGTTCTTCATGATGATGTTGCCGGCGTTCTTGGCCCGGGTGAACCCGGACTCGACGAGGGCGAAGCCCGCCTGCATGAACATCACCAGCATGCCGGCGATGACCACCCACACCTCGTCGAGGGCGGTCGCAACATCGGTGAGGTTGGTCTGGGCGCTGGCGGCAAGGGCGAGCGGCCCCACCAACGCAACCCCCGCCATCACGGTGACGAGCATCAGACGTTTCACGATTCTTCCTCCTGGTTTCGTACTAGGGAGCACCGTAAGGGACGCCGATTTCGTGGCCGTAACCGCCTGGTTACAGGTGGGTGGCGTGTTTGTTAAGCGAACGTTGCCGGGAACAGTCCTACGGGGGCGCGCCACTGGTGGTGTAGGTGTGACCCAGCTTGGTTCTCCATCGGTGACCGCCGCCGGGTAGTGGGGTTTGGGTCCAACCGGCGGTGGTGCGGATGCGGTGGTCGTGGCGGCACAGCGGAGCCAGGTTGGGAGTGATGGTTGGACCCCCCTCGGCGTACGGGATGCGATGGTCGAGGTCGCAGTCGGTAGCCGGCATGCGACAGCCGGGAAAGACGCAGGCCCGATCCCGAGCGTTGACCTCTCTGCGCTGGCTGGTGGTGGGACGGCGACGGGTGATCCCATTGGCGAGCACCCCACCGTCGAGGTCGGTGATCGTGTAACGCCACTCCGCGCCTGGACTCTCATCGGTCAACTGACGTGCGATATCGGCAATCACCGGCCCGTACCCGGCCAGCTCCCCGGGGTGATCGGCTAACCGGGTGAGGGTCTCGAGATCAACCTGGATGTCGACCCCTCCCCGACCCCGACCCGATTCGGCCTTGGCCGCACCCTGGAGAAGGTCGATGAAGATGTCGGCCCGGAGTTGATCCATGCTGCGTTCATCACCGCTGCGACGCAAGGACAGGGCGATACGATTGATCCGGCGGGTGATGACAGCTACCCGGTGGGGCGGCAAATTCAACCCGGAGAGCTGGGCCGTTCCGTCCGGAGTGGGTTCTGATACCACCCGCCGGTCCGACACTGCCTTCCGGTACCGCTCGGTGGCCTCATCGGGGTCGGTCTCGATGCCCAGCCGGCGCAACCGAGCGGCGAGTTGCCCGGTGGTCAAGCTCGGGGCATCGGCGAGCACCTGGTCGACCACCTGGCGGGCACCAGCCCGGGTCAGATGACTCGTACCGGTGACGATGGTGTGGGCTCGGCGTCGATCAATGTTGCCGCCGGCCAGCAAGTCCCACAGATCGGGGACCCGGTGCTGTAGATCTAACGCCAAGTTCAGTTCGGTGTCGGCAGCCCGACGGGTCAGGCACAAGGCAACTCGGATCTCGGCCGCCGTCGCCTCATGCGCGATTTGATAGTCGTCCTCTGATTGGTGAATGGTGGCCGAGATGGCGGCCATGTCCGCATAGGTGTGAGCGGCGTAGTGCGATGCCATCCGCTGGTGGGCCCGCAGCACCACCACCTGGTCATAGCCAGACAGTGATGAAACATTGATCGTCGCCAGGGCTGCGGCCAGCTCCGGACCCGGCGCCACCTGGTCGAGATCGGGAATGACTTGGTTCTCTGCCTTGTCGAACATATGTTCGATTATATCAGGTGCCTGTGACGTTAACTAGACCTAAGACCCGTAGAATCTTGATTTCACTCGAAATTTCGTGTAGGTCTCGGGCACTCGCCGAGTCATTGAGCGCGGCGACACCCATCCCCCTGCGGGCCAACCCCACCCAAAGAGGCGGGCTTGCACGCTCGTCACCGACCCCCGGTCACGCCACACTGGTGGGGCGTACAATCGCCCCTAGAGGAGGTTCCGATGGCAATCTCGGTATTCCTCGCTGACGACAACCTCATTGTGCGGGAAGGCGTCAAGGCACTGCTCGACCTCGAAGAGGATTTCGAGGTGGTGGGCCAGGGCGCCGACTACGACGAGCTGGTCGAAGGCGCCGAAGCCGCTCACCCCCAGGTGATCGTGACCGACATTCGCATGCCCCCCGACTTCTCCCGGGAAGGTATCGACGCCGCCAAAGAGGTACGCAAACGCCACCCCGGCACCGGCGTCGTGATCCTCTCCCAGTTCGACGACCCGGACTACGCCGTCTCACTCCTCTCGGAGGGTGCATCCGGCTATGCCTACCTCCTCAAGGACCGCGTCGGTGAAGGAGACCAACTGGCAAGGGCCGTTCGCGAGGTTGCCGCCGGTGGTTCGGTCCTCGACCCCACCATCGTCGAAGGGCTGACCACGCCGGTGCGGGCGGACTCCTCGCTGTCCCCGGCCGAGGAGGATCTCCTCCAACAGCTGGCGGAGGGAAAGACGGTCAACGCCATCGCCCTCCAGCGCAAGACCACTCCGGCCGACGCCAACGCCGCCATCGAGGCGCTGTTCTTGAAGCTGGCCGAGGGCCTCGCCTCGGGCCGGAGCGACAGCCTCAACCGCCTGAAGCGGCTCCGCCAGGCCATCGTCGACCGTGAAGAACTGGGGGAGTCGATGGCACGCTTGCTTCCCGGCGGAATCGCCGAGAAGCTGCGCCGCGAGGGGAAGCGGATCGGCGAGACGGAGAAGCTCACCGTCACCGTCCTGATGGGCGACATCCGCGGCTACACCACCATCGCCGAGCGCACCGACCCCAGCGTCCTGGCCGCTCAGCTCAATGAGCACCGGGCCGCCATGAACCACGCCATCCTCGAGGGCGGCGGCACCATCATGCAGTTCGTCGGCGACGCCGTGGTGGCCGTGTTTGGTGCCCCACTCCCCCAGGACGACCACGCCGATCGAGCCGTCACGACCGCCGGCGCCATGCATGAAGCACAGGCGGCTCTCAACGCCGTATGGGAGGCCGAGGCCCGAGAGCCATTTGGGCTCGGGATCGGGCTGTCGACCGGCGAAGTGGCTGCCGCCCTCCTGGGATCCGATGAGCGCCTGGAATGGACTGTGATCGGAGACACCGTCAACCTCACCCAGCGGGTGCAGCAGTGGGCCGAACCCGGCGAGACGGTAATGACGAAAGCTACCTGGGAGGCCTGTACCAGCCCGGTCGAGGTCGACGAGTTGGAACCCGCCCATGTCAAAGGCCGGGAAGCCCAGGTCGTCGCCTATCGCTTCCCGAGGAGAGAGTCATGACGAGATCAGCTGCCGGCAATACCTCCTGGATAAGCGACCGGACCCTGGTTCGGGCCCTGCGCGCGATGATGGCCGTCGGCGCCGCCCTCGCCGTGATCGGATCGGTGATGTTCTTCGCCACCGGCCATGCCAGCTCCTGGTGGTCGGACTTCATGGCGTACATCACGCTGTTCTCGGTCTTCTTCGCCGGCTTCGTTTGGCTGGTGATCCCCCATCAGCCGCGGAACACGGTTGTGTGGGCCATGGCCACGATGGGCTTGTTCGGCGGCGTGTACGTAGCCGGCTGGGCCTGGGTCGGGCTGCTGGTCGTCGACGACCTGGACCTGGTTCTAGGCGCCTCGACCATACCGACCGATCTCTCGCTGCCCGCTTCGTGGACTCTCATGGTCGTTGAGGGACTGGTGACCGCAGCAATCTTCACATTCATGACCTTCGGCCTGCTCCTGTTCCCGGACGGGAGATTGCCCTCGCCCCGCTGGCGTTGGGTCGGCGCGCTCGCCGGTTTCGGGATTCTGGTCGGGGCTGTGGGCACGGGTTGGAGTTATCGCCGGGGGAGCACGGAACTGGACGCAGGAATCCTGAGCGACATCGGAGCTACTGCCTTCTTAATCGCCTCCGTCCTGTCCTTGGCAGCTCTCGTCGGCCGTTTCCGGCGCAGCCGCGGAGCGACCCGACAGCAGTTCAAGTGGATCGTGTGGGGTGCCTCTCTCTACATACCGGCCCAAATCGCCGTCATGTTCTTCGTTGACACCTCCTACGAGGATGTCGTTTTCCCTGTGTTCATGGCAACACTGCCGGTTTTTGTGGGTTCCTACGGCATCGCGGTCGGCAAGTACCGGCTGTACGACGTCGACGTGGTCATCTCGCGGACGGTCGCCTACGTCGCGCTGGCAACCGTGATCGCGGCCCTGTACGGGGCCGCCGTTCTCAGCCTCATCTTCCTCTTCGGCGACCCCGATGAGGGGGGAAGTGACCTGGGCTTGGTTCTGCCGGCCACCGTATTGGTGGCGATTGTGTTCGAGCCGCTCCGGATAAGGCTGCAGCGGTGGGCCGACCGCATCGTGTACGGCAAACGGGCTGCGCCACATGAGATCCTTTCCCAGCTGACGGCGCAACTCTCCGACACCTCGGCCGGCGCGGGCTTGGTGGGACTCGCTCACCTCCTGCGCGAAGGCACAGCAGCCGATAGTGCGGTGGTGTGGCTTCGGGTCGGAGATCGGTTGCGGGTTGAAGCCGCCTCACCGGAGGACGCCCGGCTGAGCGTTTTGGATCTTGCCTCCGAAGAGGATCTACCCACCTCAGAGTTGGAGCTATCGGTGCCGGTACACCATGGGGGCGAGTTGCTGGGAGCGCTTGGCATCAGCAAACCCCGTTCGCACCCGGTCACGCCTGCCGATGAAGATCTGCTGGCCGACGTTGCGGCCGGTGCCGGCCTCCTGCTGCGCAACCTGCGACTCAATGCGGAGCTGGCCGACCGGGCGACCGAGCTGCAGGCATCGAGGCGTCGTCTGATCGCCGCTCAAGATGCCGCCCGTCACCGCTTGGAGCGAGACCTCCACGACGGCGCCCAACAGGAAGTAGTAGCACTCAAGGTCAGGCTCGGCCTCGCCCAAACCATCGCCGAGCGGGAAGGCGCCCACGATGTGGCCGTGAAAGTGGCGGACTTGGCTGACGGTACCCAGCAGGCGGTGGATGCAATGCGGGCGGTGGCTCGTGGCATCTATCCGCCGTTGCTCGAGGCCGAGGGGCTGGGACCTGCGCTGGGGGCAGCCAACCGCTCTGTCGACCTGCCCGTGCAGTTCGACCTGGAGGCGCTTCCCCGCTACTCGAAGGAAGTCGAAGAAACCGTCTACTTCTGCCTGCTGGCTGCCATGAACCGGGCCAAGATGGCGGGCGCGACATCCCTGCAGGTGGATCTGCGAGGAACCGATGCCTCACTGGCCGCCACCGTGACCTACGACTCGGCCGACCGCGGCGACTTGACCGCCGTCACCGATCGGGTTGATGCCTTCGGCGGAACTGTCACCACCGCCCCCACCGCCGAAGGGACCACGCTCGAACTGGAACTCCCGGTCAGGGGCCGGGTATTGGAGCCGGCATGACACGTTCAGCTACCGCCGAGACGGTGACCGATACCACCGTGACCGCTCGCACACTGATTCGATTTCTGCGGGTAGCGGTTGTCATCGGCGGCGCCCTCGCTGTGATGGGATCGGCGATACTCATCGTCGACGGACATGCCGGATCCTGGTGGTCGGATGCTTTCGCGTTCTTCGCGCTGTTTTCGGTATTCTTCGGCGTGTTCGGGTGGCTGGTGGCTCCTCAACAGCCCCGCAACGGGGTGGTGTGGACCATGGTGGCCTCCGCCTTCTTTTTCGGCCTCTTCATCGTCGGCGTCGCCGGCGCCGTATTGGTCGTCGACGATCCGGACGGGTTCTTGGCCGCCTCCCAGTCAATAATCGCCTCCGATATCCCCACGTCAGCAGCCTGGATCCTGATGTTCACTCAGCCAGGCTTTCTGTTGGCTTTGTTCCCGCTGTTGACCTTTGGTCTGCTGCTGTTCCCCGACGGCACGCTGCCGTCGCCCCGGTGGCGTTGGGTGGGTGTGCTGGCCGGCGTCAGCATCATCGTTGGGACCGTGGGTTGGGCCTGGGGTTATCACCCTGGGAACACTGAGCCCGCCGAGGAGTCTCTACTCCTCAGCGCCGGGTTCGTGCTCGTCGGGCCCGCCGTCATCATGTCTCTGGTGGCCCTCATCGGCCGATTTCGGCGCAGCACAGGAGCCACCCGACAGCAGTTCAAGTGGGTGGTGTGGGGTACCTCGATCTTCGTACCCGCCAACGTGATCGCCTTCGCTCTCGGGGGCGAAACCGAATCCACCGACAACCTGCTCGCGCTTCTGGTCGTGGTGGCGGGGACCATCTTCCTCGCTTCCTATGGGATCGCAGTCGGCAAGTACCGGCTCTTCGATATCGACATCGTCATCAACAAGACCGTGATGGTGACGGCATTGGGCGTGGTCATCGCCGCCCTCTATGTCGGGGTCGTGGTCGGGCTGGGGTCGCTGCTGGGCAGCGGCGCCGAGGTCGGGGTGCAGGTAGCGGCCACCGTGGTAGTAGCCCTGGCGTTCGGGCCCGTCCGCCGTCGGGCCCAGCGATGGGCCAACCGAGTTGTTTACGGCGAGCGGGCTACTCCCTATGAAGTGCTGGCCCGGTTCTCGCACCGAGCGGCGGACACAGCCGACGACGAGCTGCTGGCCCGGATACCCAGGCTCATAGTCGACGGCACCGGAGCCGTCGAGGCGGCGCTGTGGGTGCGATCCGACGACGGGTTCCGGCCGGCAGCCACCTGGCCGGAGGGCGCAGATCGATCAGAAATGCCTCCAGCCGACTCGTTCGACGATCCCAACGCCGACTACTCGTTGCCCGTCTTCCACGACGGTGAGCTTCTGGGGGGCCTCTCGCTGGTCAATGCCCGGGGCGAGGCGATGCCGCCCGCCGAAGAGACTCTGGTGGCGAACCTGGCGTCGGGGATCGGCATGGCACTGCGCAACGCCGGGCTCACGGCTCAGCTTCGAGGCCAGGTGGCCGAGCTGGAGGCTTCGCGGGAGCGAATCCTGGCGGCCGCCGACGACGCCCGCCGGAGTCTGGAGCGGGACCTCGACAGCGGACCGCAGCAGCAGTTGGTGGCATTGAAAGTCATGCTGGGACCGACCCGCAAGCAGGCCGCCCAAGCCGACGCCACCAAGACCGCCGAGCTCCTGGCGCAACTCGAAGCCGACGCCGGCCAGGCGATTCGGACGGTCAGGGAATTCTCCGGCGGGGTGTATCCACCGCTGCTGGAGGCCGAGGGCCTGGCAGCCACGATTGCTCAACATACCCAGAAATCTGCGCTTCCCGTCGCGGTCGAGGCGGACGGCCTCGGCCGATACCCACGGGAGATCGAGGCGGCGGTGTACTTCACCATCCTCGAAGCACTCCAGAACATCGCCAAGTATGCGAACGCCTCGACGGTGTCGGTGCGCCTGCAGGAAGCAGACGGCGAGCTCAGCTTCGAGGTGACCGACGACGGGGCCGGTTTTGACCCGGCGACCGTGGTAGCCGGGTCCGGGCTGGCCAACATGTCAGACCGGCTCGACGCCGCCGGGGGCAGTTTGAACATGGAATCGGCACCTGGAAGGGGCACGACCGTCCGGGGGAAGGTGCCGGTCGGCGACCTGGTCGGCGCCTAGCTTCCGACTTGCCGCCACAGCTCCTCGAGCGCGTCCATGCCGAACTCGGACTTGGGAATGAACGCAAACGCCCCGGCATCCAGGGCGGTGTGCCGGTAATCGCCGGACTCGTGGGTGGACATGACCACCACCGGGGGTGGATGGTCGAGACTCATGATTCGACGGGTGGCCTCCAGACCGTCGATGCCGGGCATCTGGACGTCCATGAGAACCAGATCCGGCTCGAGGGCGGCGGCCATCTCCACTGCTTGCTCCCCGTTCTCGGCCTCCCCCGCCACCGCGAACCCGTCGGTCATCTCGACCACCATGCGGGACGCCTCGCGAAAGGGCGGCTGATCGTCGACTATCAACACCTGGATCTCACTCATGGAACCATCATCCATACGGTTGGCTGGCCTGACCACCGGGAAGACCCGACTCGCGGGGTGGTGCTGGCACGGATCACTCCGGACCCAGCCCGAAATAGAGAAGAACCGCCCGCACCCGGCGATGGATGTCTTCGGTCTGTGACAGATCCAGTTTCGTGAAGATGGAGTTGATGTGCTTTTCAACCGACCGAGCCGAAATGAACAGCGCCTCCCCGATGGCGGCGTTGGTGCCGCCCTTGGCCATCTCGGCGAGTACCTCTCGTTCCCGGTCGGTGAGTCGGTCCAGCACCGAGTCCTTGTCTCCGGCCTGTGCCTCGATGAGGGTCTCAACCACCCGCGGATCGATGACCGAGCCACCGTCGGCCACCCGCCTGATGGCGGCACCGAGCTCCTCAAGATTCGCCACCCGCTCTTTCAGCAGGTAGGCCCGGCCGTCGGAACCGCCCTCGAAAAGGTGCATCGCATACTCGGGTTCGATGTAATGACTCAGTACCACGACGCCGATCTCCGGGTATTCGGCTCTGATCACATTGGCAGCTCTGATCCCCTCGTCGGTCTGGGTGGGAGGCATGCGGATGTCGGTGAGCACAACCTGGGGCCGATGTTCCTCGACCGCGGCCAGCAGCTCGTCATAGGTCTCGCAACTGGCCACAAGCTCGAGGTCGTCATCGAGCGCCAGGAGGTTCCCGATGCCCTCGCGCATCAGAAAACTGTCCTCGGCCAGGACGAGGCGCACGGTCATGTCAGGAGCCTACTTAGGGGCCTCCACCCCCTGCCCTGCTAGTCGATGCCCATCGGGCCTCCGAGAAAGCGGGCCTGGCCGTCGAAGCCGATTTCGGATACCTCGCCGGTGGAGAGGTTGATGAGGAAGGCGTCGATGTAGGGGGCCTGGTAGGCGCCGGTTGCGGTGCGATTCACGATCAGCTGGTCTCCGCTCAGGTCCATCCCCTTCCCAACCCACCCCTGGTCGGGCCGCTCGAACTCCCGCCGAAACAGCTCCGCGCCCGTGTCGAGATCGACCACGACCACGATGAATCGAAACTCGGCACCGTCGAGCTCCAGCTGGTGATAGGCGAGTCGTCCGTCGTCACTCAACTCGGCGTACTGGTAGCAAGACTGACCCACGAGGCGATTCGTCGCCTCGTCGTACAACTGGCCATCGGCACAGAACCCATCCGCTCCATACGGGTCTCCCTCGAAGCCGACCCGTGTGCCCGACTCCGCGTAGTACGTGAAGCCGCTGGTGGCCTCAGCATGCCAATAGGCGACGACATTTGGCCCACCGGCCGAAACCTCGATCGAGCCCGACTCCCATCCGCCAGTCACCGCGAACTCGTCGACTGTGCGGTTTTCGAGGCCGTAGCTGCGGAGGGTCTCCCGAGCGTTGTCGGGGTTGTCGCCCTCGGTTCTCGTGTACCAGACGAACCCGTCTCCGACATCCCGGAGCTTGAGGTATTGGTCACCGGTCGGGACGAGGAGGTCGTGGGGCTCGAACGAATCGGACGGGAGATAGGAGATGATGGTGGCGTTCGGGTCCCGGAGCCCGGCGTCCGACGAGCGTTGAAATACCAGGCCGCCGGACCCATCGGCAATCGCCAGCTCCACCGGACCGTCAACCAGCTGGAAGACGAAATCGCCCTCCACCAGGAAGGCCCCGTCGTCGTTGGCAACCGTCAGCGCAGCATCCACACCGACGGCAAGTGAGGTCCCGGTGGTGGGGGCTTCCGTGGTAGTGGTGGCTGGGCTGGTGGTGGCAGTCGTGGGCGGCCGCGAAGTCGACGTTGAGGTGGCGGCCGGTTGGCCGGTCGTAACGGCATCCTCGTCGGCACATGCGGCCCCGACGATCGCCAAAGCCAGGATCACGGCGCCGTACCGTCTCACAATCACTTGGTGACCCTCACAGACGACATCTTGGTGGATGAGACGCTCCGGGCGTGGCATTCGGGTCCTGCCAATATTGGGGGCTATGGAACGCATCGCCGTTGTCGGCCGGACCAGCCGTACGCAGATCGCTTGGATGGCGGCGGTGGCCTCCGTCGGTCTTCTCATCACCTGGCAGATGTCGCTCAGCTGGCCGCACAACTACGACGAGGGCTTCAACTATTTCTTCTTTGGGCAGCGGGGTTTTCGGTTCACGGTCGACAACTACACGTACCCCAACAACCACATCCTCTTCAGTCTCTTGCAGGCCACGATCCCCCGCTCGCTGGTGGACGCCGAACCGCTGGTGCTTCGCATCCCCAACATCTTCATCTCGGCCGGGCTGCTGGTGGTGCTCACCGCCGAGGTGCGACGTCGTTGGAGCAGCGTCCCCCTGGCAGTAGCGCTCGTCCTGGCCGGTCCCTGGTCGATCATCTTCTTCCCGGTGGCGCGCGGCTATCAACTCGGTGCCTTGCTGGTTGCGGTGAGCCTGCTGGTGGTATCGCGCTACCCCGATGATTCCTGGACGCCTGCGGTCGCGGCCATCGTCATGGCCCTGGCCGCCTGGACGGTGCCGACTTTCGCATTTGGGGCACCGGTCCTCACCGCGCTGTGGGCGGTTCGGCGCCGGTGGGGAGCCGCCGCCATCTACTCATCGATGTTCGTTTTCCTCGCCTTCCTCATGTATCTGCCGGTGCTCGACGAACTGTTCAGCGAGGGTGCCAGCGGCCGCAACGAGACGCTTCCGTTTACCCGGTTCGCCCGCGACGTCACCGGTGAGTTGTTCTTCCTCCCCGACTGGGCGGCCCTGGTGCTGGTCGGCCTGGCATTGTGGGCACTGGTCGAGGCAGGCCGCCGTCTGGTTGCCCGCACCGACGACGACCGGGACCGCTGGAGCGGGCTGCTGCTGGGATATCCGGCGATGTTCCTGCTGGTGGCCGAGCTCCTGCCCCGCTTCAGTGACGTCACTTCGCCGTTCTTTCGCAACGCCACCTTCGCCTCCCTGTTCCTACCGGCCGGGATCTGGTTGTCGTCGGTGTGGTCGCGGCCCATCGTCAAGATCCTGCTGATCGGGCTGCTCGCCTGGAATAGCGTGCTCGGGTTCAATCTCTATCGGGGGGTGACCGACGGGTCGCGCATCGTTGAATACGAGGGCACGTTCATCGGTCAGACACCCCGCCTCGACAACGTCCTGGCCGCCGAGGACCTCACCGAGATTCGTTGCGCCTGGACCGACGAGTGGACCTGTCGCCTCTACGAGAAGCACTTCCAGGATCGAGGGGTCCTGGTGACGTGGAACGTCGACACCATTGAGGCAACCCAATGCGCGGTCGGCCGCTACCCACCCTGGCCCGGAACCGGCATCGACCTCATCTACACCGACGGCAGGCGCGGCCTCGTCTGTTTTGACTAGCCACCCTTAGGCTCCCGCCATGGCACGCAAAGACATCAGCATGACCCACGACGAGCAGCAGGCCTTCCTCGGCCAGGGGCATACCCTCATCGTCACCACCATCGGAACCGACGGGTGGCCGCACGTCGCGCCGATGTGGTACTTCATGGATGGGGAACGGGTGGCGTTCCGGTCATTCACCAGGTCGCAGAAGATGGTCAACCTGGCGCGGGACCCGAAGCTGACTGTGCTCCTCGAGGACGGGAAGACCTACCAGGAGCTGCGCGGGGTCATGATCAAGGGAACCGCCACCCTCATCCGCGACCCGGCCGACGTGCTGCGAATGTACGGGGAGTTGAGCCGCCGGTATCCCATGGCCGGGACCGAAGTCGTGCCGCTGGAGGGAGCGGCACTCGAGGCTGCCTTCGGGCGCTTCGCATCCAAGAACACCGGTGTAGTCGTCGAACCGGAATCGGTCGTGAGCTGGGATCACCGCAAACTGGCAGGGGCGTACTGAGCACCAGCTTGCGGGTTCTCCTCCCCCGGAGGGGGAGGTGGCCGGGAAGGCTTCGCCTTCCTTGGCAGTTGCGGAGCAACTGCATAGCAACCAGAAGGGTTGCCCCCCTCCCCAGCTTCGCTGGGACTCCGGGAAGGCTTCACCTTCCTTGGCAGTTGCGGAGCAACTGCATAGCAACCCGAAGGGTTGCCCCCCTCCGGGGGGAGAGGTTTGAAGGAAGACAGCTAGAGGTCGGTCTCGGCCGAACGGACTCCGTCGCCGCCTGCCTGCTTGACGAGATACATGGCGGTGTCGGCACGGTCCAACAGAATCTCGACGGTCTGATCTGAATTGTCCGCCAAGAGCGCGAGGCCGATGCTGACCCGAATCGGCAGCGGGCCGACCTCGGTGTCGAAGGGGGTGTCCCCGATGGAGCCGCGGACTCGCTCGGCCACGTCGAGGGCCGTCTTGAGGTCGGTCTCGGGCAAGAGGACGGCAAATTCTTCACCGCCGTACCGACCAACCAGGTCGATGTCCCGGACCGCGTGGCGGCACCGTTCGGCCAGGTGCCGAAGCACTTCGTCCCCGATGGCATGGCCGTAGGTGTCGTTGACCCGCTTGAACCCGTCGATATCGAGCATCAAGGCCGAAAGCGGGCGACCGGTCCGCTCGGCGCGCTCCAGCTCGCGGCGGGCGATTTCGAAGAAGCCGCGTCGGTTGTGGAGCCCGGTGAGCTCGTCGGTGACCGCCAGCCGCTGGACTTCCTCAAACAGCCGGGCGTTCTCGATGGCGATCGCTGCCTGATTGGCCATGGCCTCCAGCAGCACCAGATCGTGGCGACCGAACTCCGCCTCCCCGACCTGGTTGAGCGCGGTCAGCACACCAAAGGCCTTGCCGGCGTAGCTGAGCGGGGCAACCATCACCGCTCCCGCTCCGGTGGCTTCTCGTCGCGCCCTCGCCTGGGGGCCTTCGCGTTCGTCCGGCCGGTGAGCCGGAGAGATGATCCCCTTGTGCTCGCGCATGACGTATCCGGCCAGGCCATCCCACAGCTCGTCGAAGGTGACGGCCACGATGCGATCTCGCCCTTCCCCCCCTCGCACGAAGTGAACCAGTTTCTTGGCTCGCGGGTTCATGGTGACCAGAGACACCCCGGTGGCCGGAATCGCCTCGGCGACACCGTCCACCACCGACTGGAGGGTCTGTTCGAGCGACGAGCCCTCGATGAGGTTCTGGGCGACTTGGTACAGCGTCTCGGTCTTGGCGAGGGTGGCCTGGGTGCGCTGGAACAGACGGGCGTTCTGAATCGCCACCGCCGCGTGGTCGCCAAAGGCGCCGACGATCATGGCCTCTTCGAGGCTGTAGGCGGCTCCCTCGCTGGCAACCGTGAGCAACCCGATCACCCGATTGCGCGCCATCAGCGGGACTCCGATGAACGATCTCATGGAGGCATCACCAACGTAGATGCCGGTGGCCGGCGCGTCGCCATCGGAGATGATGACCGGGGCGGTGCCCTCCACGAGTTGGGCGATGATCGGATCGTCCGTTATGGAGATGGCGGACTGGCGCAGCGTTTCGGCATCATCGAAGCCCCGGCTCGCCATGACCCGCATGGAGTCGTCGATCCGGAGCATGAGCGTGGCGGTGTCAGAAGGAAGTACCTGGTCGAGACCGGCGAGAACGCCCGCCAGCACGCCGCGCAGGTCGAGCGTGCTGGTCATGCCGGCCGTGACATCGCGCAAGGTATCGGCCAGCCGGCGCTGCCGTTGCTCGGATTGAAGGCGCATCGAGTAGCCGATGACCATTCCGGCCTCGCTGGCCATCGCCTGGAGAACGCGTGCGTCCTGGTCGTCGAGGACGCGGTCGCGATTGGCGATGGTGAGCGTCCCGACCAGCTTCTCGTGAAAACGCAGCGGTGTGGCAATGACTGATTCGGCCCCGGGCAGGAAACGGGCAACGGCCCCGAAGGAGCCGTCATCGAGCTCGGCGCGGTCGGTCAAGACCGTCTCACCGCTCTCCAGCACTCGGCCGGTGACCCCGGCCATCAGGTCTTCATAGCTGAGGACCTCTTGAGTGTCGTTTTCGCCCCCGGTGGCAACGATTTCGCCACTCTCTGGATTGAGGATGACCACCATCGCCTGATCCGCGGCCAGAACCTCCTCCGCCCCTTCGGCGATGTGGCGTAGGACCTCAATGGGCTCGTCGGTATGCAGCCGGCCGCTGATCCGGTCGTGAAACCGCATGAGCGCGGCCAGTTCGTCGATATCGCGACGCGCCATGGCGTCAGTCATAGACCAACCTCATACAGTGCTTATCGGCGGGCGTACGAGCGGTCTTGAACCCCCAGGAAGCCAGTCTTTTCGCGTCCTCGACTTGACGAATCGGATATAGCGAACCAATATATCGATTCGTTATATCGATCCACTAGGCTGTGGACAACCTGGACAAGCGAATCATGCTCGACTTTGCCATCCTCGGAATTCTGACAGACGGCCCGCTGCACGGCTATGAGCTGAAGCGCGTCCTGGCCGACTCCGAGCACGGCTTCTGGACCGTCTCGTTCGGATCGCTGTATCCAGCCCTCCGACGCCTCGAGAAGAAGGGCTTTGTGAACGTCGGCACCGACGGCGGACCGCGCCGCAAGGTCTACCAGCTGACCGCCGAAGGCAAGGCCTATTTCCAGGAGCTGCTCGAGACTCCCGGCGCGGCCGAAGAGGACCGGGCCTTCACCTTGAAGCTGTCTTTTTTCCGCTACCTCGACCCGGAATCGCGGATCGGGGTCCTGGAACGGCGGCGAGCACATCTCACCAGCCGGCTGGCCGAGTCACGCAAGTCGATGAAGGACTCGGCCAACCGCACCAAGCGACGGATGGACGCCTACACGCTCGCACTCATGAACCGAAGCATGAGCAGCACTGAAGCCGACATCGCCTGGTTGGACGAATTGATCGAGAACGAGCGGGCCGCCCGGCCGAAGCGCAAGCCACGCCGGGTACGGGGACCGGCGCCCGAAGCGACTGAGATCTGAGCAAGGAAGGGAAACCGTAATGACCAAAGTACGCGTAGCGATCGCGGGGGTAGGCAACTGTGCCAACTCCTTGATCCAGGGCGTTGAGTACTACAAGGATGCCGATCCGGACCAGTTCGTGCCCGGGCTGATGAACGTCGACCTGGGCGGCTACCACGTGCGCGATATCGAATTCGTTGCCGCATTTGACGTGGACGCCACCAAGGTGGGCCAGGACCTTGGCAAGGCCATGTGGGCCGGCCACAACAACACCATCAGATTCGCCGATGTCGGCGAGCTCGAGATCGAGGTGTTGCGAGGCCCGACTCACGATGGCCTCGGCCACTACTACAAGGAGATGATCGAGGAATCGGCCGCCGAACCGGTGGACGTGGTGCAGGCGCTGCGGGACGCGGGTGCCGACGTGCTGGTCAGCTACCTGCCGGTCGGCTCGGAGGAGGCCACCCGGTTCTACGCCGAATGCGCGCTCGAGGCCGGAGTCGGTTTCGTCAACGCCATCCCGGTGTTCATCGCCTCGGACCCGGCCTGGGCCCGACGGTTCTGGGAGGCAGGGCTTCCCATCATCGGCGACGACATCAAGTCACAGGTCGGCGCCACCATCGTGCATCGCCAGTTGGCCACTCTCTTCGAGAAGCGCGGTGTCATCGTCGAACGCACCAGCCAGCTCAACGTCGGCGGAAACATGGACTTCAAGAACATGCTCGAGCGCTCCCGGCTCGAGTCCAAGAAGATCTCCAAGACCCAGGCAGTCACCTCCCAGATCGTCGGGCGTTCGATCGGCGAGGAAGACGTGCACATCGGGCCATCCGATCACGTGGCCTGGCTCACCGACCGCAAATGGGCGTACATCCGGGTGGAAGGCCGTGCCTTCGGGGACGTTCCTCTCAATGCCGAGCTCAAGCTGGAGGTGTGGGATTCCCCGAACTCGGCCGGAGTAGTCATCGACGCGGTCCGCTTCTGCAAGCTGGCGCTCGACCGCAAGCTGGGCGGTCCAGCACTGGCTCCGTCGGCCTACCTGATGAAGAGCCCTCCCATCCAGTACCGCGATGACGTCTCCCCGGACCTCATCGACAACTTCATCGCCGGCGGCGACCCCACCGCCGAAGACCTGGCCGAGTACCTGAAGAACTAGCGTCCCACCCGAACTTGCTCAGGAATCAGCGGCCCACCCGGGCCGCTGATTCGCGTTCTAGGCGCCCACCCATGTACCAGCTGCGGGAATTCAGACGGAACTGCCGCCGTTCTCGCCAGTTTCGCCGCTCATCGGCGCAGCCTGTTCTTGCTCGTGCAACACGCCACGCTCCTGCATCTTGGAGACGATCTGGTCGGCCACCATCGCCCGCTTCTCGTCTGGCATCTTGCTCGGCAGCCGTGAGTCGAGTTTGTCGCGTACCTCGGACTCGGTTAGGCCATGCCACTCGGCCTTCTTGGCCGTCACGAGTTTGGATACGGCCGCGATGCCGCCCACGAGCAGCGCCAGCTTCAACAGTTTCTTCATGACCCAACCCCTTTCGATTGCCACCGCAGTGTAAGCCGCCCCCGGACCGTCGAATCCACGGAGCAGGCAGTCGGCTCAAATTCCGTTCGGTTCGTTCGCCGCGTCTGCATTTTGCGACGCCGGCGTTTCAACTGGAAGCTGGCCGGCGCAGATCCGCCGTATGATGGCTGGCCGGCACATCGCCGGTTGAGACACGAACATCCGCCGGAGGCAGTTGGTGGCCGAATCAACCGAAAACACACCGACACCCGTCCAGGTCGTGTACGTCGACCTCGACGGGACGCTCATCACGTCTGATTCCCTGGTCGAGAACCTGGTGGCGCTGGCCAGAACCCGGCCGTGGAAACTGTTTCAAGTCCCTGCCTGGATGGCACGGGGCAAGGCAAATTTCAAGGCCCGGGTGGCCCAGAATGCCGCCGTCGAGGCCGCGGCGTTGCCTTATCGACAAGACCTCGTGGCCGACCTGCGCGATTGGCGAGCCGATGGTGTCGAGCTGGTCCTTGCCACCGCGGCCCACCGGGACATCGCGACCGGGGTGGCCGGGCACCTCGACATATTCGATTCGGTGCTGTCCAGCGATGACGACAAGAACCTGCGCGGTCGGGAAAAGCTGGCCGCCATCGAGCGCCACGCCGAGGGCAGATCGTACGGATACGTCGGGAACCACTCAACCGACGTTCCGATACTCGAGGCTGCGCAGATGGCAGGGGTGGCCGGTCCGCGCTCGGATCGGATTCGCAACCAGCTCCCCAACGCCGGCGAGACCAAGACCTACCCACAAGATCCGCCACGCCTGCGGGACTTCGTGCGGCTCATGCGGGTCCACCAGTGGTCCAAGAATCTGCTGCTGCTCATCCCGCTGGTGACCTCGCAGAACCTTCTCGAAGCAGACGAAGTCCGGATGGCGGTAGTGGCATTTTTCGCGTTCTCGCTGGCGGCATCGGGAACCTACGCCATCAACGACGTGCTCGATGT